>NZ_JAVDTM010000006.1:0-379619 GCF_031455855.1 Mycoplana sp. BE70 | reverse complement strand
CGTCAGCCCATCATGTTCGGCCAGCTTCTCGGCCGCCAAGGTCGGTCCAAAATCCGCATAACGTTCGCGCACGATCGCAACCGCATAATCGCGCATGCGCGCCCAATGACATCCGGCGCGCATCATTGCGGCAAAAGTCGACGCTGCAGTCCAAACCTGCCAATCGTTTAGGGCGCATCGAGCAAATTACGAACAGAGGATATTGTAATTGGAACATTCAGGTCGGAACTAGCTAATGCTTCAATTACACTAAATATACATTCCGCGTCGCCTGGATCATGATAAATATCTTCTCGCAATTTTATAGCATCCTCCCACGCCTCCAGATCCGCAGTACTTACTCTATCACTTAGGAAACCAGTTAATACATTAGTGATGCCCCTCTTGTAGATTATGTAAGGCGCACCGCGAAAATCGCACTCGAACTGAGATAGTCTTTCTATACATTATGCGGTCTTCAGCCACGATGCTTCTCCATCAATTAATCAATCAGGTCTCGAGTTGATTTCGCAGAACCGATTGAATTATCACTAGATCTGTTATCGCTAGGTCTCTCACTAGGCCGGCTATCAATTCCAACTTTTGCATTTGAACCGTCGGCCGCCCGCGACCAACCCTCAAGCCGGCTACGCCATGGCGCTGCCCATCCTCGAGAGGGGAACAGCTGTTGTGGCGGCAATGGGAAACCGCCATGTGCATCAGCTGAGTGCACTATGTTCAATGGTTGAGCGTTTGGGGGGTAATTCTGTGGAGATAATCCCGCTCTTTGCGCTCGTTGGTCATGCTGACAGGAGCGTCCGGCTTTCCCGCAATAAACGTGTCCGTCATGGGAAACTCCGTGTTTATTTCTCGACCGATCTGCGAGACAGTGCACCCAAGTTATTCAGATGTTTCGGACATATGATGACAGACCCTTATCGACTGCTAGGCGTAAAGCCTTTCATCAATTGTTGCGGCACGCGCTCGGTACATGGCGGAAGCCTGATTTTGCCGCAGGTTCGCGCAGCGATGGAGGCAGCATCGCGCCAGTTCGTCAACATCGACGAGTTAATGGAACGAGCCAGGCTGCGCATAGCGTCACTTACAGGCGCTGAGGATGGACTAGTTACGGCAGGCAGCGCCGCAGCGATCGCCATCGCCACCGCCGCCGCGCTAGCCGGCAATGATCCAGTGAGAATGCTGCGCCTTCCGCACGAACTGCCACGCCGATCGCAAGTAATGATGCTTAAGGGTCACAGGTTTCCCTACGATCAGGCGATACGCATGACACGAGCCGAAATCGTCGAGATCGATTCCGTTGCCGACCTGGCGGCAATCGACACATCGAAGATCGCCATGATTGCCTTCTTGGCGTCCCGCTACAGCACAGCCACGGTGTCGTTGGAGCAACTCGTCGAGTTCGGACATCGCCACAGGATACCGCTGCTGGTGGATGCGGCTTCGCTGCCGATCCGCCGACCCGACGCATGGTTGGCGCGTGGCGCTGACCTTGTCGTTTACAGCGGCGGCAAACTGCTGCGAGGTCCGCAGACGAGCGGCCTGCTACTGGGCCGCAAGCAGCTGATTGACGCCGCTTGGGCCAATTCGCCGCCACACCGTGCCTTCGGCAGGCCGATGAAGGTTGGCAAGGAAGAGATCGTTGGCCTGGTCGCTGCACTCGAAGCCTGGTTCACCCGTGACGAGGCCGCCGAACGAAACCTCTGGCAAAGCAGCTTCGAGGCAATCGCGGCGGCGATCGCGTCCGTGCCGGGAGCAACGCTGCAACAGATCGCGCCTGACGAAGGCGAGGACGCCCCGCTGCTGCAACTGACCTGGGCTGGGGCGCTGCACGGTCTGGAACTTCGGCGCAGATTGCTCGACGGCCAGCCACGCATCATGCTGGACGATGTCTCGGCTGGGCCGGGGAGAATCAGGCTGGAAATGGTCAACCTTCAACCTGGAGAGGGTGAAATCGTCGGAACCGCCATAGCCACAGCCTTGTTGAAGCCCGTCATCGAATGTTACGAAGCGCAATTGCCAGATGACCTGTCTGGTAGTTGGGAATTCGAGGTGCAGTTTGCCACCCATTCGAGGACCCACCGCGTCTCGCTGGTGTCGAGCACAGCTGGAATTACCGGTTACCAAGACTCTGAGGCATTCAGTGGACCGGTAAAGGGCGAAGTTCGGGGAGCAACAATTCACCTTGTTTTCGAGGCCGAGTATGAGGCAACGATTATCGTTTATCGCTTCGCGGGCATGTTGGCAGACGGGAAGTTGGCGGGCGAGGTGATGCTAGGCAGTTGCACCCCGCACAGCCGGGGCGAGGTCAATTGCAGACAATACGGCTATGCGAAATGGCGCGGCAAACGGGCCGAAGCTATGACAAGAAGCGATGACATCGGCCTATGAGCCCAGGTCGTTTCAGGCATTTTCCCTCAAGCACTTGGCACGTCAACGGCGAGATCGATCAGCGAGAATTCGCTCCGAATGGAGCTGACACCAAACAGGTCCCCGTGCAACTGATTGAGCCCCTCCCCCAAGGCTCCGACCAGCGTCGCGCGATTGCCAAGGACGCTGGCCTCCACAGGCACGTGACGCGGCACCGATCGCGGTAGAAGCGCACGCACACGCTCGACCAATTCGACCCGCATGCCGATACTGCCGCCAAGCACGATCATTTCGGGGTCCGTCACCGCCTGAACGGCGCTGATGGCAAGTACCAGGAGCCTCGCCGTTTCTTCGATTGCCGCCTCAGCAGCCTTGTCGCCTGAGGTGAGGGAAGCGAAAATCTGTGGCACGCTGGCACTTTTGTCCCCGCCGTAGCCCCTGTAGCGCCGAATGATAGCTATACTGCTGACCGCAGTCTCGAAAGTCCCATTCTCGAAGCCGGCGGGATCGAAAGGGTCGCCTCCAAGCGGCAGGTAGGCTATTTCGCCGGCGGCGCCACGCGCTCCGCGCAGCAATTGGCCGTCCGCCATGATACCCATGCCGACACCGGTGCCCAATGCAATGTAAGCAAAGTGCCGAACGCCCCGCGCTACCCCCTGCCAGTACTCGCCCCGCGCTCCGAGATTCACGCCATTGTCGATCGTGAGTTCAAGTTCCAGCTCACGTTGAAGCTCATCGACCACATTGATGTCGTTGAGATGCTGGATGCTCGACGCGATTTCGATGATGCCGGACTTCGGATCGACAACACCTGGGCTGCCCATCACGCCAAGACGGATCCGCGACCGATCTATATTGGAGGAGGTCAGAAGCGATCGGAACAGTCGGCCGACTTGAAGCACCACCTGATGCCCGCCACGGCCATCCGTCGCCTCGGCAACCTCGGCAACCACATGGCCGCCGAGATTGGCGAGCGCCATCTGTACACGTGTGCCGCCGAGGCGAATGCCAAGCACGAAGGCGGCATTCGGATTGATTTCATAGGTCGGCGCGCTGCGGCCCACCGGCCCCTGCATCTTGCCGCACACCTGCAACCAACCTTCGCGCTCTAGCTCCAGAACGACTTGCGTGGTCGTCTGCCGGGACAGACCGGTTAGCTTGGCCATATTCGCGCGCGAGGTGGCGCCCTCGCGCATGATCGCTTCCATGATCGAACGGACAGAAAGCTGCCTTGCTACAGGTGGGATCTGTGTTTTTGTCATGAGTTGAAATCAGCCATCATCTTCCGCACCGGCAACTGACGGAGCTAGCGCTCCAGGCGGGCCAGCAGGCTCGACGTATCCCAGCGACTCCCGCCCATCGCCTGAACCTCGGCGTACAATTGATCGACGAGCGCAGTCAAAGGCAGCCTCGAACCATTTGCACGAGCTTCCTCCAGCACAATGGCGAGATCCTTGCGCATCCAGTCGACCGCAAATCCAAAATCGAATCTGCCAGCATTCATGGTCTTGTAACGGTTCTCCATCTGCCACGACTGCGCCGCACCTTTCGAGATCACTTCGATGACGGCTTCGATATCCATGCCAGCCTTCTTACCGAAATGCACGGCCTCCGCCAGTCCCTGTACGACACCCGCAATGCAGATCTGGTTCATCATCTTCGCCAATTGACCCGCTCCGGATGGACCAAGCAGTCGGGCCGCTTTGGCGAAGCTCATGATCACAGGCTGCGCAGCATCGAAGACCGCCCGCTCGCCACCAACCATGACCGTGAGTTGGCCATTTTCGGCGCCCGCCTGCCCGCCGGAGACCGGCGCGTCAAGAAACCCAAAATCCGCAGCTTTGGCGGCGGCGGCAAGTTCGCGCGCTATCTCGGCCGAGGCCGTGGTGTGGTCGACAAAGATCGCCCCCTTTCGAACGCTCTTGAACGCCCCCTGTTCGCCCAGGGTAACCGCGCGGAGATCATTGTCGTTGCCGACACAGGCGAACACCACATCCTGGCCCGCAGCAGCTTCCGCAGGCGTCATGGCGAACTTGCCACCATGTTCTGCCACCCATTTTTCCGCCTTGGTCGTGGTCCGATTATAGACGGTCACCTCATGTCCATTGGCGCGGAGATGCCTCGCCATGGGATAACCCATCACGCCGAGGCCAAGAAATGCTGCTTTCGCCATCGTCCAAATCCTTTCGTCAGTTGTGTGGGGCGTCGAAGCGTATCCGAGCACTCATCCGCTTATGTCGAGGATCAGGATGCGGAACAGCTGAAATCAATGCCTGGGTGTAAGGATGCGAGGGCGTCGTGCATATTGTCTCCGCAGTGCCAATCTCGACGATCTGGCCGCGGCGCATGACGGCCACCCGGTCGCAAAAATAGCGCACGACGCTGATGTCGTGGCTGATGAACAGGAAGCTTAGTCCAAGCCTCTGCTGCAATTCGAGTAGCAGGTCGAGTATCTGGCTTCGGATCGACACGTCCAGAGCCGAGGTAGCTTCGTCAGCGATCACGATGCGCGGGTTTAGGGCCAGCGCCCGCGCGATTCCGACGCGCTGACGCTGACCGCCAGAGAACGCATGTGGATAGCGTTCCATCGCCAGCGGATCGAGCCCCACCATCGCCAGCATTTCCGCGACCCGCGCTTCCATGGCTTCACCGGAAGCTATCTTGTTGACCACCAATGGGTCCCCGACGATCTGCTTCACGGTCATACGCGGATTGAGTGAGGCGAACGGGTCCTGAAAGATCAACCTTATGTCCTGGTGCACGCGGCGAAGGGCCCGCTTATCAAGGCCTCGAACATCGATGCATTCGCCTGACTTCGGTTGATAAGTCACGGCGCCGGAGGTGGGCTCCGTCACCCTAAGTATCAAACGCCCCAGCGTCGTCTTGCCAGAACCGCTCTCTCCGACGATGCCCAGGCTTTCTCCGGACATCAGATCGAAGCTGACATCGTCGACTGCCTTGACTTCACCCGTCATTCGGCTGTGGAACAGTCCCTGACGGGGTTGATACGTCTTGCTAAGATTGCGCACGGAAAGGATCGGGATAGACGTACCGACAGTCGGTACCGTTTTCAGCTGCGACGTCCGCTCGAGTTTGAGCACCGAACTCAGGAGCCGCTTGGTGTAGGGATGCTGCGCACCGTGGAACACTTCGTCGACTGTCCCGGCCTCGGCGATCCGTCCGCGATGCATCACGGCCACGTCGTCTGCGACCTCCGCGACAACGCCCATATCGTGGGTAATCAACAACGTCGCCATGCCAAGTTCCCGCTGCATGCGGGAGATCAGATCCAGCACTTCGGCCTGCGTCGTGACGTCGAGCGCGGTCGTTGGTTCATCCGCGATCAGTACTTCCGGATTACAGGCAAGCGCCATTGCGATCATGGCTCGTTGCCGCATGCCGCCGGAGAACTCGAACGTGTAGCGGTCGATGTTGTGCTCCGGATCTGGAATTTCAACCTGCCTTAGCAACTCGATTGTTCGGTTCCTGGCTTCCTGTCGCCCCATTTCGAGGTGCAGTTGCAGTACCTCTACGATTTGCGCACCGATGGTGTGGACCGGCGACAGCGAACTCATCGGCTCCTGGAAGATCATGCCGATGCGGCGACCGCGAATGGCGCGAATTGCTTCACCGCGTGGATTGAGCTTGGCGATATCGGCGGAGCCCGCAACGCCATTGAGGTGAATGCCACCGGAAACAATGCGGCCCGGCGCATCGATTAATTGCATCATGGCGCGTGCAGTAACGCTCTTGCCGGAACCGCTTTCGCCGACAAGGCAAAGCGTCCTGCCCCTTTGCAGCGTAAAACTCACATCGCGCACGGCGGTGAAAATGCCTGCGCGTACCGCGAACTCGACAGTGAGGTTGCGCACATCGAGGATCGAAGCGTTTGTGACAGGTGTGGAGTCAGTTGCCATAGGGGTCCGCCGCGTCACGCAGGCCATCGCCGAGGAAGTTGAACGATAGAACGGAAACCATCACCGCCAGAGCCGGCCAGATCAGCAGCCAAGGCGCATTGGCGATGGCGCGAATGTTCTGCGCATCCTGCAAGAGCACGCCCCAACTCACCACAGGCGGTTTCAATCCTATACCCAGGAAGGAGAGCGAAGTTTCCGCGATGATCATCGCCGGTATCGCAAGGGTCACCATCGCGAGCAAATGCGAGGTGATCGACGGCAACATGTGCCGAAAGATCAACCGCATCTCACTTGAGCCATCCAGGCGCGCCGCAGTGACGAAATCCTCTTCCCGAAGCGCGAAGAATCGCCCGCGCACTTCGCGCGCCAACGACGTCCAACCGAGCAGGGACACGATAGCCGTGACGGTGAAATAGACGAGCGCCGGCGACCACGACAGCGGTATGGCAGCAGCCAGTCCCATCCACAACGGTATGGTTGGCATGGCGCTGACGATTTCGACCACTCTCTGGATAACTGTGTCGATTGCGCCGCCGTAATAGCCGGAGACGCCGCCGAGAAAGATACCCAGCACGAGGCTGATGACCACCCCAACCAGTCCGATCGAAAGCGAGATGCGCGTGCCGTAGATCAGGCGACTGAAAAGATCCCGCCCGATTCGGTCGCTGCCCAGGAAATACACTGTCTGGGTCGGATCGGTCGGTCCAAGGAAATGCACATTGGTCTCGAACAGGCCCCAGAGTCGATAGGTCTCGCCAGCGACCAAAAAACCAAGAGGGATGATCTTCTCCGGGTCGACTTCGAATGTGCGCCGCATCGCCTGCTCGTCCACCGTGATCTTGTAGCCGGCCGCATGCAACTTGAATTGCCAGGAACCGCTTGCGTCGACAACGAACATATTGATGCCCTGCGGCGGCGCGTAGGTGTATTGCGGCCTAGTCATGTCCGGGCCATATGGCGCAAGGAACTCGGCAAAAATCGCGACCAGGTAGAACAGTACGATGACGATCATTGACGCCATCGCCACTCTTTGGCGCCGGAATCTCCAAAGCAGCAGCGTCCATTGGCCAGCCACGGCCGACTTCACGCCAGCAGCCATGACTAACTGCGTTTCGGATTCTACGGGTTCCACAAGTGTACCGTCGCCCAGCATTTGCAGTTCCTCGTGATCGGGATGAGCGGTCATTGCAGTCGTATCCGCGGGTCGAGTACGGCAAGAAGGACGTCGGAGATCAGCATGCCGACGAGCGTGAGGACGCTCATTAGAAGAATGAATGCACCTGCGAGATACATGTCCTGGCTCACAAGGGCACGCAGCAGCAGCGGCCCGGCCATCGGCAGGTTGAGGACAATCGCCGTAATGGTCACACCCGAGATCAGTGCCGGCAGAACCCACCCGATCGTCGAGATAAAGGGGTTCAGCGCAAGCCGCACAGGATAGCGCATGATAAGCGTAAACTCGCTGAGACCCTTAGCGCGCGCCGTCACGACATATGGCTTGTTCAGCTCATCGGACAGATTGGCCCGCATCACCCGGATCAACGCCGCAGTGCTGTTCGTGGCGATGACGACTACGGGTATCCAGAGATGTAGGCAGAGGTCCCAAAACTTGCCCCAGCTCCATGGCGCGCCCTGATACTCTTCGGAAAACAGCCCGCCGACATTCTGGCCGAGATACTGGTAGGAGACGTACATCAGGACAAGCGCCATAATGAAAGTCGGGATAGCGAGCCCAACAAAACCCAGCAGCGTGAACAGATGGTCGCCGATCGAATAGCGGCGGACCGCGGAATAGATGCCGATCGGTAGCGCGATCGCCCAGATCAAGATCAGGCTGAGCAGCGAAACCAGCAGCGTGGTGCCAAGCCGCTCCCAGATTAGCTTGCTCACCGGCTGCCCCCAGTCGAAGGACCAGCCGAAATCGCCGCGCAACAGAATGCCCGATACCCATTTCCAGTATTGGACGATGAATGGTTGATCGAGCCCATAAGTAGCCGTTAGCTTCGCAATCGTCGCCGGGTCCGGTCCCTGCCCTGAATCGGCCATGGCCGATATCAACGATGTCAGAAAATCCCCCGGTGGCAGCTGGATGATGAAGAACGAGATCATCGACATCCCGATCAGGGTCGGGATCATGTAAAGCAGCCGTTTGAGGATAAATTTCAACATTCGGTCAGCTGCCAAAATCAATCAGAACGACTTCGCTCGCAGCAATCCCCGGCACCTCGATTTCGAGTCGACCGCCTTCAATGCGCGTAGTTGGCACGGCTTCCGAAACCAGGAGCCGCACCGATGCGGCTCCCACCCCGTCCGCCAATGCTACGGAAACCAGCTGCCTGCCGACCGCGATGATTTCCCGGACCGGTCCCTTCATCATCATCGGGTTGGTGAGGTTGACAAGGTGAAGACAAAGCTTCCCATCGCCCTCGAGCGTAGCTATGTCGAGCACGCCCTGACCTTCGATCTCGACGCGTGGTTGCCTGCCGAGCGCCCAGCGCACCGAATTCTTGAACAGGATCGAATGGTCGAGGTTGAGCACGTCCCAAAATATCTCGCCGAGGTTCCAGGGAAAATACACGACCCGCCCGCCACCCTCAAACTGCCGCGTGATCACGGCCGGGTCCGAGGCCGCCTCGCGCGGATAGATTTCTTCCATCGGTAAATCCGGGAACGCAGGGATGAACCGGAACGGAACCTTTGCGCCAGCCCCATCATGGAGTTGCACCGCGATCTGCCGTGTGCCTGCCATGATGCGTTGCGCGTCACCAAAACCCCGCTGCAGTGCATGCTCCTCGCCGCTGAGCGCCATATAGGTGTTCTTAAGCGGTCCAAGGGTCTCGCCGACTACGCTCGCCCCGAACAGTTCTGCCAGCCCGAAATCCGACCGTCGCGTTCCCCACTCGTCATAGAGCGAGGTCTCGAAGCTAGCGACCAGGCTTCCGCCTCGCTGCACGTAACGCGTCAGGCTCTCGCACTGCTCCAACGACAGGAAGCATGCATTAGCCACCACGATAAGCTTGTAGCGATCAAGAGCCGCATCGCTGAGGTCAAGGTCGGAATGAAGGTCGAACGGAAGCCGCGCCTCGATCAATGCATGATATAGGCCAAGCTCGTGTCCCTCCGCGTCCTCGCGATCGTCGGGATGCCAGCTTCGCAGTGTCGTACTCGGATCGAGCATAGCGATTTCGGCCGTTGGATGCAGCGAGCCTAGATCCTTCTCGAGCTTGGCGTGCAACCGAAAGCTTTCGGCAATCGGCGCCACCCAGCGGCTGTCCGGCACCTTGCCGTTGAACTTGGTGAACCAGGGTCGCAACCCATGCGCCATCCCGTCAATCATCCACATCCGGATCTCTTCCGGCGATTGCACGGAATCCTTCCAGCGCCATTTTTCCTCGACTGAGGTCGAGGTAATCAGACCAATCGGTCGGTCGCCCATAGCACCACGCATGCGTTTGCCATCACGCCCCGCCGACCAGATCGGGATGACGCCCCTTCGTCCTTGATGGTCAACAAACAGGATCGGACAGTAACTTTCGACCTCGTCAAGGTCGAAATCCAGCATCGACGAATTGCCGATATTGGGGATGAAGCGCCCATGGGGCCGCTCGCTGGCGACGACGCCATTCCAGTGGTTGATAAGGTCGGTAAGCGTTCGGCGCGACCAGCCGAGCCAGGCCTGCCAAACAGGATCGTGCGGGTCGCGTTCACGCGGCAATTCGTAGCCAGTCTTGGCTTTGAAATCGCTGCTGCAATGGGCGCAGTAGCAAACGCCATGTCCCGCCCAGCGGTTGGCGAACACCGCGTCAATATCGTAATTCGCCGCGACCTCCCGGATCACTTGGCTCATGAAGCTGCGATTGTAGTCACCCCAGGCGCAGGTGATATAGGCGCCGGGAAATGACCAGTGTTTCCTGAGCGCGCCCTCGGCGGTAACCGAAATCCATTCCGGATGCGCTGCCGCCACATCGGCATGTACCGCATGCGGATCGACGCGGGCTACGACATGCATGTTCCGCGCCCTGGCGCCCGCCACCAACTCTCCGAAGGGATCGCGGCCGCCGATGAAACGACTGACGTGATGCAGCGGAATCTTGCTGGGATAGTAAGCGACATAGCCTCCGGCGGAGAGGCAGGCAGAATTGGATTGGGTCTCGTCGAAAATCCTGAGCCAGAATTCGAGATCGTAGGTCTGCGGGTCATCCTCGACCAGTGTCAGCTGCGTCCAGCGCGTCGCCGTCTCGTACCATGTGGACGAGCGCAAACCGCCCGTTGCCCTGAATGTCTCGTTCATCTGCGGTTCCAGATCAAAGAATTGAGCTACTGCCGGAAGTTGCGGACCTGTTCTCGGCATCGTGGACATGCCTCTCCCATGCGGGCGGGGTCGCGGTGAGAAGGCTGTCAGCCGTTTGATGCGAATGGCAGCCTGCTTGCGATTATGCCTTGAAATACTGCTCCGGATTGGTCGGCGCGGGCGCGGGGTAGCCGAAGGAGTTTAGAATCTTGTCCGGGATGTTCCGCATGTTGTTCTTGCGGATTCCAAACCCCTCGTTGGGAGTCTTGATGCCGATCGAATAGAACTGGTCTGCTGCGATTTCGAGTATCTGTTTGAAAAGCTCCACTCGCTCGGCATCGTCGACCGTGCTCTTCATCGCGTCATAGAGCTTCAGCGCGTCCTGCACCTGCTGTGGTGGCTCGACCGCATTGGCCGCATTCTTGTCGCCGTACCAAATCTGCCAGCCCGGAGCGTAGAAGGCGTTGTCGTTGAATGGCACGAAATAGCGCGGATCGAGGAGGGCAGCGAGGCCACCGCCGCCGCCGAAGCGGTTCGTGGTAGCGTCGTAGTCCATGTTCTGGCGGATGCGGACTTCCCACAGCGAGCGATCCATCAGGCGCAACTGGCCGTCAATGCCGGCCGCCTTCAGCATCGGCATGGCGAGCTGAAGCATGTCGACGATCGCTTGGCGATTCTGGTCGGTCTCGAACACGATCGTCACGCGACGACCGGACGCATCGAGGCGATAGCCTTCGCTGTCTTTCTTAGGCACGACCTTATCGAGCGCCTCGTTGGCCTTGGCAAGATCGAACTCAGTAAATTGCGTCGCCAGCCTCTCATTGTAGAGCGGATCGCCCTTGCGGATCGCCGCGTGTGATGGGACGCCGATGCCGACGAACACGGATTCGATCAACGCTTGGCGGTCGATCGCCATAGACAATCCGGTCCGGAAGTCCTTGTTCGAATAGAGCTCTGCCTTGACCTTATCAGGGTGGGTCATGTTGAGGCAGATCACCATGTCGTTCGGTTCGGTCGGGATCATCGTGTAGAAATTGTAGTCACCCTTGGCCTGCCCATCGTACAACACCGACTTGTTGGTTGTCGTGCCGATGTACTGATCTATCATATCGATATCGCCTTGGAGCGCCTTCAGGAGTAGCACCTGGGCATCGGCGACGAGCGCGTAATTGATCGCATCGAGGTACGGCAGCTGGTTACCGGCGGTGTCGACCTTGAAATAGAATGGATTTCGCTCGGCAACCGCGTTCTCCGTGCTCTCGCCTGGTGCAACCTTCATCTTCCATGGGTGGACGACCGGAATCTCGCTGTTGAGGAAGAAGTCATCTTCAAGCGCCGCGCCGGACTTCTTCTGGAACAACTGCACCCAGCCAGACATTCCCTGGGCGGCTGCGAGCTTGTCGGCATCAGGATTATACTTGGGCAGAAATTGGCTGAGATAGTGCTTGGGAAACCGGGCGGTCTGATCGCTGTCGGCCCAAGCCAGCAATAGCAGAAACAGCCCATTCGGGCTTTTGAAAGAGACCTTGAACCTCTGGTCGTCGATCTTGCTGAAAATGGCTTTGTCGTCGCCAACGATCAGGTGATCCTGGTTGGTTACTTCGATATCCGGATTCATGAATACGTCCTCATACCAGAACATGACGTCCTCAGTGGTAAAAGGATGGCCATCCGACCACTTCATGCCCTTGCGCAGTGTGAAGGTGAACTCGGTCCCAGCCTCATTAGCTTCGTAGGCTTCAGCGACGTTCGGGACGATACCGCTCCATTCCGGATTGTAACGCACCAATGGTTCATAGGCCTGGTATCGGAAAAGCATCGAGAGCGAACCACCGCCGACAATAGCGCTTCGCCAAGTGCCGCCATACTTGCCGATTTCGGTCAGCGGGGTCACGACCATTGGGTTTTCGGGCAGCCGCTCGGCCAATGGCGGCAGCTTGCCAGCGTCAACCAGCGCCTTCAACATTGGGGCCTCACCCGCGGGTGCCGCAGCGAGCGCCGGCGAGAAACCGGCCGCCGTTGCCGCCAAAGCTGCAGATGAAACACCAAGGAAAAATCGACGTGAAATCGGATTCATAGCACTAATACCCCCCTGTTTGCGTCCAACATAGTCGGCCGTTTCTCGCATTCGTTTGGGCGGCGCTCCTGTTTGCTGCTTGCGGCAAGAAGCATGCCGCTCAAACTCAGCTTCCATTCCAAGGTCAGCGCTTACCTAATGGTAGGGTTCCCTACGAGGATTTGTCAATGGCCTTGACTTATATCTCGCATTTTTCGTCGAAAATGCACGAATGATGGAGTGGTGCCTGACTATTTCTCGGCGGCCCTGCTGCGTGCAACTGCTTTTTGTCCATCCCCGTTACAAATATTGTCGCGGGGGACGTGGTCGAGAGGGCCAAGGCCGAATGGGGGGGGTGACGCTGGATTTGGATCTAGTCTTTAGATATCTACCCTGATCGGTCGATTATCGGCAGCAGGCTCCATGGGGCACTGCCAGCTTCGTCGAAGCCCACAAGCTCGAATATGGCGCTTGCCTACGCCTTTTCAGGTCAATACTCGTCTTTGTCCCTGCCCTGCCGAAGCCGGGAGCGGGCTGGAGCACCTCTGTGGCCGTGATCCGGCCACGCTTTGACTGACATCGGCGCAGGCAGGTGCGAAGAGCCAGGAAAAAACGCGCTGTAGGTGGACTTCTCGAAATACAGTTCCTGTGTCTGCGGAGATAGGCCAGCCCACACTCTCTCCGATTATCGGGCCAGCCCCGCCTGACGTCCGAAATACTTCCGCTACCTCATTGCCAAAGAATTCCCGTATGAGGGTCTGGATGAGGTTGATCGGAGCCGGGAACAACCGAAGAGCGCCTGCAAGACGAATGATGTTGGGCAGTATCCCTCTCCAATAGCCGCTTTCCTCAACGAAAAACGGGACCATATCGATCACGATCAGAGCCGTTCGACGTGGATCGACAAATTCATACGCATGGCGTCGCCCGCGCCTCCGGCGAAGTACTCGTAATCGATACCGTGCCACGAGCCAATGGAGCGCGGGAACGGGTCGGTCGGAACTGACTAAAACACCAGAACGCGCGAGGGCCTAAACGCGGGCAAGAAGTGCGGTCGCAGATATCGATGGATGGTTAGAGTGTAGGCCATCCACGATCGACTTCAACAGCCGCGTCTTGCCGACACATCGATCTGCACCAACTCGCCACAGGCCTCACGGCGCAGCCGCGGTTGATGGAGCGTCCGCCGCTGCTGGCGCGACAGCCAAAGGCCGGCCCCCGGACATCCAGCTGCGCGATGTCTCGCGCGACACATGCAATCCATCGCGCGCAGCAAGCTTCTCGGCCGCCAGCGTCGGACCGAAATCCGCATACCGTTCGCGCACCAGCGCCACGGCGTAATGCCGAACACAGTCACTGATCCGGTTGTTCGACGGCCGACCGACCGCCTTGTGCCGAATCCACGCCGCACCGCCAATGCTGATCCGCTCCAATTGCCGCCGGACCTGGCCCGTGCTCAGGTTGAGAACATGCGCTGCCGTCGCCAGCGTCATCCGGCCGGCGATCACCTTCGACAAAACCTCGATCCGCTGCAGATCACGCTCGCTCATCGCTATCAATCCCATCCGCAATCTCCCACGTCATCAAACGCGGAGAGTGTGACATTCTTACTTTGCAGATCTAGGACAATCTAACTTTGCGGCGACAGTGACGCATTTCAACATCTATCTTATGGAACTCGCCATCGTTATCGGTTGTCCTCGCGGCGCCGACCGGACTGATGCAAATCGCCACAGATCATCACGTTCACCGCTACCGACCGGCGGTGGAAATGAAGCATCGAGCCCGAGCGCAGCCATTGCAACTTGCTGTAGGCGCATGCTCGTTTGTGGCTACCGCCATCTGGCAAAGCGGCCTAGGGCAAAAGGTGCAAGGCTTACGATTGGACTACGCCCAGCCACGAGGTCGGCCACGAGACACGCTGTCATCGGTGCGGATGCCAAGCCTATATGCCCGTGGCCGAAGGCATAGACAATGTCCGCCGACAGAGAAGACAGGTCTATTACGGGCAAGCCGTCCGGGGTCGAGGGACGATGCCCCATCCACCGTGACACCGTGCGATCCTTGAGATTGTCGCGCACCGACGGATAGGTCGCGGCCGCCTGTTCCAGCAACACGTCGGCGCGACGCCAGTTGGGTGACGCTTCGACCGTGGCGATCTCCACCTGGCCCGCGATCCGCAAGCCTGCGCGAGTTGGCGTGTTGGCGGACTTGCTGTCGCTCGTCATGACTGGGATGGAGGGACCTGCACGCAAGGACTGCGCGACGACATGATAGCCCCGCTCGCTGCGCAATGGGACATTATCCCCGCAAGCACGTGCCAGCATGCGTGAATGGATGCCGGCACAGACCACCGCTGCATCACACGCGATTGGACCGGCATCGGTTTCTATTGCCTTCAGCCGTCCTCCCAAAACAGTGAAGCCGGTCGCGACTGCAGGCACAAGTTGCCCGCCCATCGCGAGCATATGATCCTTGATCGCCTCAACATATACGCCAGGGTCAATGCAATGCGCACCACTGGAAACAAAGGCACCGAAACCATACTGGGCGCCGAGCGACGGCTCGAGTTCATGCAGCGCGGCCCCCTCGAGTTCCGTCCACTGCACACCATTTTGTTTCCTCAGGCGCCAAGAAAGCTCATCACGCCCAAACGCATGACGGTCCGGATAAGCATAAAGCAGCCCGCTTGACACGATCATCTCCGGTCGACCGATCTCTTCGGCAAGGCGGCTATGTCGCGACGGTGCATCCGTTAGCAGCGATGCCAATATCCTTGCGGTGCGCTCAACCTTGGCTTCGGTGAATCCGGCCCAGATGAAGCGAAGCAACCATGGCAGCATGGCCGGAAAATGACGCCACCGGATCGTCAACGGGCCGTTCGAATCGAGAAGGTAGCCGGGCACCTTCTTCCAGGTACCGGGCACCGACATGGGAATCACAGAACCCGGACTTATCCACGCACCATTTCCGAAACTTGCCGCTTGCTCACCGCCAACAGGCCCGGGCTCGATCAGGGTGACGCGATGCTTCTCGGCTGCCAGCGCCGCGGCAACACAGGTCCCAACGATTCCGCTGCCAATAACTGCTATATGTTTGGTCATCATCATTCCGCGAATTACAATTCTGAGAGGACACGGGCAGTCTGCCGTATCGTGCATTCACTCACCCGAATGCCTAGCCCAGCCCGTCCGGCACGACGACATGGCCGTTACGGTTGGGGATCTTCTCCTCCAGCACATCCTCGGTCAGCACATGGTGGGGCATGTAGAAGAAGGGCCTCATTCTTTGTATGTAAGCCTTCACTGGCTTCTCCAAAAAATGCGCGCAAATCCGCTACCCGCACGAAGCTGGATGTGCGGGGTTGGTAGACTTGCTAAAGATGTGCTCTAGGCGGTTGCTGCAGATACGCTGCCCGGCCTCATCGAAGCGCAGGGCAGCAGTTCAAAACCGATATGCCGTTCGAGTCCCTCTGCGATATCGAGCAGAGCGGCTTCGCTTCCCCTGCGGCCGAGGATCTGCAACCCGATCGGCAGGCCTTCCTTCGAAAGGCCGCACGGCAGCGTCACCGAAGGAAGATGCAGGAAATTGGCCAGAATGTTGATGTTCAGGTCTCCCATGAAATAAAAGCGGTCGACTGCGGCCAGCTTGCCCGGCGGGTTCAGGGAAACGGGCAACGCCACGAACTCGACCCGGTCGAAGAGTTTTGTCGTTGCGTGGTAAAGCTCATCGCGCAGGGAGATGGCTGCCAAGTAGTCATCCACCCGGACGGCTTCCCCGGCCAGCGTCCTGGTGCGGAAAACGGTGCCATAGTCTTGGTAGCGCTCACGAACGGCTTCTGAGTGGTTCGCGGCAACCTCGGCCATCATGGCGACGGACGCGGCGGCATGGACGAGCTCCAGCGAAGGGAGGCGGACCTGTTCAACGCGACCGCCGCCGCCCTCGACCAGCGCGCCGACACCGTCGTAAGCCGCACTCACCTCGGCGTTGATACGGCCTTCCAAGCCCCATTCGGCTACGGCCATCCCAAGGCGGACCCCGCCGATGTCGCCTCTTCTGTATCTGGCGCTGGCACCTGTGGCATCAAAGGTCTGCTCGGCAACGCATTCATAGACCGCGCGGCAGTCCTGCGCATTTCGGGCCATCGGTCCGACGTGATCCATGGTTATGCTCAGTGGACGAACGCCGCGCTTGGAAATGGCGTCATAACCGGGCTTCAATCCGACGACGCCGCAGTGACCGCTGGGCAAGCGGATAGACCCTGCAGTGTCGGTGCCGATCGAGGCCAAGCAGAGACCCGCAGCAACTGACACACCTGAACCGCTGGACGACCCGCCGGGAAAGTATTCTGGATTCCAGGGGTTCCGGGCTGGCGGAAAGGGAAGGTCGAAGGAAGGGCCGCCGAACGCGAATTCGTGGCAGTTGGCCTTCCCGACGACAATGGCATCGGAAGCGCGTAGATGGGCGACAACGTCGGCGTCTTGTGCCGGCACTTTTCCGAGAGCGGAATGCGAACCGCTCGTCGTCGCAATTCCCCTGACGTCTATGATATCCTTGACCGACAAAGGTACCCCCGCGAGCGGGCCCAGCAATTCGCCCTTGTTGACCTTGTCGTCGATGGCACGGGCTTGGGCGAGTGCGCCGTCTGTATCGATGGATGTATAGGCGGACAGGGTCGCCTGGCTCGCTTCGATCCGATCAAGGTAGTGCCGAGTCGCATCAACGGCCGAAAGGCGACCACCTGATATGGCGCCTCTCAGCTCCGGAATCGTTAGAGTGCCGATGTCATTCATAATGGGTGTCCTCCCCCGACGGCACATCCTGCGCGACGGGACGCGCCGTCTTGACGAGGTCGATCATCACTTCCAAGAGCCGGCGGCCTCGTACGAGCTCGGTCTTCTCTTCATCGGTGACATGCGGGGGCAGTTCTGCCGGCCTATGACGCTCGATCATGCCAAGGGTTCCTACGTTGCGAACGCATCGACGGCCGCAAGGATGCGGCCGCCGACATTGACCGACTAGAGGTCGAGGCCTTCCGGAATGGTCGAGGCGGACACGCCGATCGCTTCCATATTCTTGATGACCATCTCGCGGATCCCACCGATGTTCTTCTGGTAGTTGATCCAGACATTGACGAAGTCTCGCCAGGTTGCTCTGTCTTCACGGCGGAAGCCGCCGTTGGTGGACGCGCCATAGGCGGGTTGCGGAACGGTGAGCGGGCCAAGCTGCGGGTTCTTCTGCACCATCGTCAGCGCAAGGAATACGTCCACGATCTGGCAGTCAGCACGGCCTGCCTGGACAGCAGCGACGCCCTCGTCGACCGACTTGAAACGCATGACATTGGCATTCGGGCAGAGGCGGGTGACGATCTGGTCATGGGACGAACCGACATCGACGGCGATCGTCACTGAGGCATTGTTTAGCTCGGCCCAGTTTGTTCCTTCGAAACCCTTCTTGCGGATCATGGCGAAGGCGCTCATGAATAGCGAACTGCAGAAGTCCACCACGATCGCGCGCTTTGGCGTCGGCGACATGCCGAAGAAAAGGTCGATTTTGTCGGCCTCCAGGTCCAGGACGGCATTGCCCCAGGTCGTCTCCACGATTTTCAGCTGCGCGTCGAAGGTCGCGGCGATGTCCTTGGCGAAGTCGACGCAGAAGCCCCTCCACTCCCCGCTGGAAAGGTTCTTGTAGGTGAACGGCGCACCGCCGGCCACGGCGCCCAGGCGAAGCTCCTTCGTCCGGGCGATGCGATCCATGACAGCCTCCCTGCCCGTATCCTGGGCAGAGGCGGCGGGCGCCGGAATCGCGATCGCCGACAAGGCAAGCCCTGCCGTCAACAGGTCACGTCGATTGGTCATAGTCATGCTCCTACTTGCTCCCACTTTATTGTTTCGGATGGTTGTGCGGCCGGCAGGCCGCATGCAGACGACCCCACTCCCAGCGGGCAGTCCTGCATTCTGTGATGCACCAGACTATCCAACTTCCTTTCGATGGAAATGGGCCAGGAAGGCGCGCGTCGCGGGGTTCTGCGGCTGGTCGATGACGAGGTTCGCCGGGCCTTCCTCCACGATCACGCCGTCACGCATGAAGATGACCTTGTCCGCAACTTCCCGGGCGAAGGCCATCTCATGGGTAACGATCACCATGGTCATGCCATCGCGCGCCAGCGAGCGCATCACCGACAGCACCTCGCCGACGAGTTCGGGGTCGAGTGCGGAGGTCGCCTCGTCGAAGAGCATGACCTCCGGCTGCATAGCCAGGGCGCGGGCGATCGCAACGCGCTGCTTCTGGCCTCCGGAGAGCCGGCTGGGGAACTCCTTCGCCTTGTCCGGCAATCCCACCTTCGACAGCAGCTCCATGCCGAGGGCGTCCGCCTCCGCCCTAGGCATCTTACGCACAGTCATCGGGGCTTCGACGACGTTTCCGAGAACGGTCAGATGCGGAAACAGATTGAAGTGCTGGAACACCATCCCGGTATTGGCACGGAAACCTGCCAGCTTGTACTTGGAGGGCTGGGCCGTGCCCGGACTGAACGAAAAACGGTTCTGGCCGATGCGGATGCTGCCCTGGTCGGGCGTCACCAGCAGGTTGAGGCAACGCAGCAGCGTCGACTTGCCCGACCCCGACGGGCCGATCAGGGCGACCACGCCGCCGGACTCAACCGTAAGGTTGATGTCACGCAGGACATGAAGGGGACCGAAACTCTTGCGCAGGCCGCTGACTTCGATCTTTGGTTCGCTGGCCATGGCTCAATCCCTCACTGAAAGCTTTTTTTCGCCGTAGCGCGCCAACGCCGTCAAAGGGAAGAGGATCGCCAGATATGCGAGCGCAACGGCGGTGTACACTTCAAGCGGCTTGTAACTGTCATGGGCGATGATCTGACCCTGATAGAGCAAGTCCGGCACGGCGATGATCGAGATCAGGGACGTGTTCTTGAGCTGGATAATCGACTGGTTCAGCATCGGCGGCGCCATACGCTTGAGCGCCTGCGGCAGGACCACCTTCTTCATGATCTGGAAGGGCGTCATACCCAAGGCCATGCCGGCCTCGCTCTGGCCGACATCGATCGATACCACGCCACCGCGGATGATCTCGGCGTAGAACGCGCCGCCGTATAGAGAGAGGGCAAGCAATCCGGCGGATATGCCGGACAGTTCAATCCCCGACAGGATCGGCAGCGCGTAGTAGATCCAGATCAGTTGGACCAGCAACGGTGTGCAGCGGAACAGTTCCACATAGGTGGCTGCAATGAACCGGAGCACCGCGAACCGCGACAGCATCATCAGCCCCATGACCAGGCCGGCGATGATACCTAGGATGACGACAGCGATCGTAAAACCGATCGTGACGCCGATGCCTTCGGCAAGCAGATATCGATAGCTCCAGAGGAACTGGAAATCCCAAGCATACATATTGTTCGATCCGCTGTTGCGCCGGCTATACCGAGGCCATTTCTTCAAGTGCGACGGGGTTCACACCTGTTTTCTTCAGCCATGAATAGACGGGGGGTAGGCGATTCGCGATGGATTCGACAACAACATCGATGAAGCATGGGCCGTCATGGCTGAAGGCTTCGACCACAGCGCTTTCGAACTCCTCGGGGGTCTCGACCCTGAACGAACGGATGCCATAGACCGCGGCAAGCTTGTCCATACTGTAGGCATTGAAATCGACGCTGAATGTGCCGTCATTCGCTTGCCCCGTGCCCGTCACACGCTGCAGCGCCTTGATCCAGCCGAAGCAGGCATTGTTGAAGTGAACCAACACCGCCGGAATGTTCAGCCGGGACAGGGTCTCCAGTTCGCCGGCCGACATCCCGAGCGAGCCGTCGCCAAACAGGCCGACGGGGCGAACTTCCGGCGCAGCGTAGTAGGCACCGATCACAGCCGGAATCGCATAGCCCAGTCCGCCGAAGAAGCGGGGGATGACGAGCCGCGACTGGTTGTCCCGGAACTTCAGGAAGCGGGTGGAATAGGGTGTGGGCGTGCCGGCATCGGAAATGACGTTGCAGGGCGTCGGCAGATGCCGGTTGAGCGTCTCTATGACAAATTCCGGCCGGATGGGTACACTCTCTTGCGCGACCATCGAGGCGACGTGATCCCAGAACTCCTTGCGGCGCTCGTTGATGTCATCAACCCAGGAGGACAGTTGCGGACGATATTGCGGACCAACCGCATTGAGCATGGCCTCGAGCACCGCGCGGGCATCGCCGGAGATGGGGAAGTCGACCTCATAGGTGTTGGCAATGGTTTCGGAGGCCAAATCGATCTGTACAATTTTGCATCGGGTATCCTGGGCCGGGCGCTGCCAGTTCATGGTGGCGACGGAGCCCATGCGGCAGCCAACGTAGACGACGAGATCGGCATTCTCCAGCGCCCACAAGGCGTGCGGGTGGAACCCGTTGTCGCCGATAATGCCGATGCTGAGGTCGTGGTCGTCGCGAACGGCACCTTGACCTGTGATCGTTGTAACGACCGGAATATGCATGCGTTCGGCAAAGGCTGTCAGCGCGAGGGAGGCGCCGGAGCGGTTCAGGCCCCCGCCGGCAACGATCAGCGGCTTGCGCGCGCCCAGCAGCGCGGTCATCGCTGCCGCCATGGCGTCGGGCTGCGGCTGAACGCGATAGGAAGGTGCAACGCGGCACTGAGGTTCGACATGCAGGGAAACGTTCGCCTCCGGCATCTCCTCGTAGAGTATGTCCTCGGGCAAGGCGAGCACGGCTGCACCAGGGCAGCCCGCGGTGGCGTGACGGAAAGCGCGCCGGACGATTTCGGGCAGCTTGGCGACGGACGGGAGGGTCTCGACATGCTTGGCGACGGGACGGAAGAGCTCCGCGATCGGCAGTTCCGTCAGGGTGCCCCTCCCCACGCCGGCGCGGGGAATGTCGTTGACCAGCAGGATCACCGGTACGGACGACTTGTTGGCCTCCGCCACGCCAGGCAGCGCATACATGGCCCCAGCACCGCTCGGTACTTCCGCGACAGCCGGCTTGCCCGAAATCCGCGCATAGCAATCGGCCATGAAAAGGGCCGAGCGCTCGTCGCGGCACAGCACATGGCGCGGCGCGCCTTCCACGGACTTGAGCGCGCCGTAGAGGGCGACGTTCGTATCTCCGGGAACGCCGAAAATAACCTCGACGCCATAGTCAGAGAGCATTTTTACGAGGGCTGCCGCACCATTCATTTCAAAACCCGTATCCGCGATTGCACAGTGAGGTTAAAGCTGGCATAGGCGTCGCGGGCATGTCGATACAAGAAACTGGAACACGCTTCTGCGAAATTTTGTAGTCTGCAGAGGCGGTAAGCGAGTATCCATCCTCAGGCAGGCAGCTCTTCGGTTGCACCGGCGCGGCATCCAGTAACCGTGCAGGTGGCCCAGTACATATGCGGATAGGAGCAAAATGGCTAAGCCAAGCCTGACACTGGTCCAGACCTTCTATCATCTCGCGAAACACGGTTCTTTCTCGGCGGCTTCGCGCGAACTGAACCTGAGCTACCAGTCGGTAGCAAACCATATCCGCAGGCTTGAACAAATACTTAAAAGTAAGCTTATTGTTTCCGAACAAGGCGCGAAGCGAATTACACTAACGCCGAAGGGAACTATATTATTTAATATACTAAATCCGGAGCTCGATGTCATGCTCGAGCGGATCAAGACCTTGATCGACAAGCAACGCGCAGTCATCCGGATCGGTGTACCCCAAGGGTTCTTCCTCCATATGTTTCCGAACATAATTTCGCAGTTCCGGACAAAATACCCGGACTACGAACTGGCGTTTTACGAGCGTGATACCGCCCTCTCCGACCTCGTCAGAAACGGCGATGTCGACGTGCTCATCTCCGAGCGGTACTTCGGCGATCCCATCCTGTCTCAGCGGCTTCTCGGCAGCTACAAGCTCAGCTTGGTTTACCCGGCGTCTTGGGGTGCTCCAGCATCGCGGGAAGATGTCGTCGAATGGATCAGGGGGCGCCCTTTCGTAACGCATGAGCCCGGGCAGACCCTACGTAACCTTGCCCTTGATTTTCTCAAGCTCAAAGGCATAGATATTGCCTCACCCATTTCGGTTTCCAGCAGCACGAGCGTGAAGCGCTGCATCGAAGAGGAGTTCGGTTTCGGCATCCTCCCTGCATGGAGCGTGCACCCCGGAGACACCCGCGCCCGCAGCATTGACCTCGACGATCTGGCATCGGTGCAAGTATATTTCGGGATGGCAAACTTCATGCAAGACAATCCGGCCGTTCTGCACTTGTACGAAGCCTGCCAGCATGAGTTCATGACAGCAACAAGATCGCCAATTCTCAAATATTATTGAAGGCGATGCCAAACTGCCTGCGCTTATGACTGGCGCACGTGCCTGCATTCGAGCGGTGGCGCTTGCAACTAACTGCAGTCGAATCATGACTGCCGATTACCAGCCAACAGATCCAGTTAATCTGGCATCAATCAACGTCACATAAGCGCCGGACCAACACCACCAGCCACGTAGCAGATCTGAATGAACGAGGTCTTGCGTGCATCTACCCAATGCAGATTTTGAGATATCCCCTTTCGGCAGGTTCATGACAGCGTCAGCGTGTGATACCCCCAAGGAAGGCTTGGCATGGACAATCGACGTCCGTTTGCCGAGGGCGGCGCGCGCCCGCGGCATCAGCCTTGACCGCGGGGGCGCCGTATCAGCAGGGATCTCGGCGCGCGCTCACAACTCTACGATACCGTTGGAAAACGTTTCGAAGAACTGGTCAGCAAGCTTGCGGGAGGTTGCCTGGATCAGTCGGCCACCGAGCGCGGCAAGCTTGCCGCCGATCTCCGCGTTGGCTTTATAGGTAAGAACAGTGGCCGCGCCCACCTCTTCGAGGTTGACGACGCAGTCGCCCTTGGCAAACCCTGCAATGCCGCCATTTCCCTTGCCGACGATCCGGCAGCTCATCGGGGCGTCGATATCGACGATCTCGACGGTCGCCGCAAAGGTTGCCGATACGGGGCCGATCTTCAGCTGCACCTTCGCATCGAAGCTATTCTCCCCGGCTTGCGTCAGTTCTTTGCAACCGGGTATGCACACGCGAAGGACCTCCGGATCGAACAGTCTTTCCCAGATCTGCGCACGAGGTGCACCCAGATGATATTGGCCAGCAATTTCCATAGCTTCCTCCCGCCCGTTACGGTGAAAACCGGCGGGCTTGCAAACTGTTTCATTTCGTATTGAGACCGGAGCGAAAATGCTCCGGCTAGACCGCGCAGTACCGCTCCTGAATATCCTTGTCGGCCAGCAGCGTCGCCGCATCGCTCCGGTAGACGACTTCGCCTTGGTCAACGATCACCGCTCGATCCGCCAGGTTGAGCGCCCATTCAACGTTCTGCTCCACCAGCAACAGGGTCGTTCCCTGTTCGCGCAACCGGCGGAACAACGCACCCATCTCCTCGACGAGAACGGGCATGATGCCTTCCGAGGGTTCATCGAGTAGGATCATCTTCGGCCGCGCGATCATCGCACGCGCAATCGCCAGCATCTGCTGTTCACCACCAGACATCGTGACGCCCTCCTGGTTGAGGCGTTCCTGCAGGCGGGGGAAACTTTGCGCGATCTCCTCGATCGCCCTCGCCTCGTCGATCACCTTGCGATCGGCGACGAGGCCGAGCTGGAGATTCTCGAGAACGGTGAGGCCGCGGACGATGCGACGCTCCTCCGGTACATAGGCGAGACCCATCGCATAGCGCTGGTGCGCCTTCATCGCCTCGATATTCTTACCATCAAACCGCACCGTACCGGTCGTACGCGGCATCAATCCCATGATCGACCGTATGATGCTCGTCTTTCCGGCGCCGTTGCGCCCGACAAGCGCGACGATTTCGCCCTGCTCTACCGAAAACGAAACGTTGTGGAGTACATGGCTTGCGCCATACCAGCCGTTGAGGCCGTCGAGTTCAAGCATAGCCATCGTTCTGTCCCAGGTATACGCGGCGAACTTCGGCGTTCGCCTGGATTTCCTTCGGTGTTCCGTCGGCCAACAGCTGGCCGTGATGCAGCACGAGCACGCGGTCGCTGAGACCGAGGATCATCTTCATCTTGTGCTCGACGAGAAGGATTGTCCGTTCGGCGGCGAGCTTCTCGATTAGCGTCACCATCTCTCGGGTTTCTTCCGGTCCCATACCAGCCGTCGGCTCATCGAGGAGGAGAAGCGCTGGCTCGGCAACCAGCGATATCGCGATCTCCAGCGCCCTCTGCTGCCCATGCGCAAGAAACTTGGCGAGCGTGTCGGACTTGGCAGAAAGTCCGACGGACACGAGCGTCCTCTGCGCCCTTTCTTCGACGTCGTGGAGTGTGCCGCGATCGGTCCAGATGTTGAAGCGCGACCGGAACGCCTGTGCTGCAACACGAACGTTCTCCAGAACGGAAAGGTTCGGGAAAATGTTGGTGATCTGGTAGGATCGCGCAATGCCGCGATGGACATAGTCATGCTGGGCAACGCCAGCCATATCGGTTCCACGGAACTTGAGCGTTCCGGTCGACGGCTTCAGGGCAC
This sequence comes from Mycoplana sp. BE70, assembly GCF_031455855.1. Lineage (NCBI taxonomy): Bacteria > Pseudomonadati > Pseudomonadota > Alphaproteobacteria > Hyphomicrobiales > Rhizobiaceae > Mycoplana > Mycoplana sp. BE70. Next base: position 354,467 of record NZ_JAVDTM010000006.1, on the reverse strand, counting down.
CGGAGAGTATGTTGAAGAAGGTACTCTTGCCGGCACCGTTCGGACCGATAATCGCGGTGATCTGACCTTCGCGGAAGTCGGCCGTTATACCCTTGAGTGCCACCAGGCCCCCGAAGTGTTTGCCGATATCTGTCACGCTCATGATTGGTGTGGTCATCGGCCTGCCCTCCAGGAGACGAAGGTTCCCCAGATGCCTTTCGGCAGATAGAGGACGAAGAGGATAAAGATGATGCCGACGATGATCTGCCAATGGGAGGTCCAAAGGGAAAAGATATCTTCCATGGACAGGAAGGCTAGGGCACCGACGAAGGGCCCGAAGAAGCTTCCGGCGCCGCCGAGCAGCGTCATCATCACGATCAGACCAGAGGTGTGATAGTGCAGCGAATCGAGTGGCACGATCGATAGGTGCATGGCCGACAGTGTACCGGCGAGACCGCAAAGCAGTCCGGATAGGACGAAGGAGAGAAGCTTTGCCCGCTCGACGTTGTAGCCGCAGGCGCGCGCCCGCGTCTCGTTCTCGCGGATCGCCTCGATCACGGCGCCGAAGGGGGAATTCAGCACACGTGACACGAACCAAAGTGCCAGCGCCACGACGACCATGATTGCATAGTACTTGGTGATCGGATTGAGGAAATCGACCGAGAGACCGGCGAAATTCAGGGTGCTGACGGTAAAGCCGCGCAATCCGTTCTCTCCGCCCGTCCAGGAAGACGCCTGCAACGCGGTGTAGTAGACGAGCTGCGAAAGAGCGAGCGTTACCATGGAGAAATAGATCCCCCGGGTCCGGATTGCCAGCGCGCCCATCACGATGGCGAGAACGCCCGCGGCAAGAACGCCCGTCACCATCGCGACGAACCAATGCATGCCGAACGCGCCGATGGCGATGCCCGTAACGTAGGCTCCGACGCCGAAGAAGGCGGCATGGCCAAAAGAGAGAAGCCCGGTATAGCCGAAGAGCAGGTTATAACCGACGGCCACGAGGCCATAGATGAGGACGTTGACCGCCAGCGCTTGCGACGGCAGGATCCAGGGCAGGACGCATAACGCCAGGATGGAAAGCGGCACGCGCCAGCGAGAAAAGTTCGAGGTCTGTATCGAGGGACGCGCGGTCCCATCGGATGCGGGTGTGGTGTTTTGTGCGACGGTCATGTCGATTTCTCCTCAAAGGCCGGGCGCGGCGCGGCCGTAGAGGCCATTCGGCTTGACGAGCAGGACCAGCGCCATCAGCGCGAACATCACGATGGTCGCCATTTCCGGTGCGAAGAGTGATGTCATGCTGACGGCAACCCCGACGACGAGGCCCGCAATGACGGCGCCCGCAAGCGATCCCATTCCCCCGATGACCGTCACCACGAAGGCTTCCGCCAGCACGAGCGATCCCATTTCCGGGCTGACGTTGCGCATCGGCGCGGCAAGCACCCCGCCTAACGCGGTGATGCCGACGCCAATGCCGAAAACGATCAGCCATAACCTGCCGATATCGACGCCCAGCACACGCATGATCAATGGATCGGCGGAGCCCGCACGCACGATCAGGCCGAATTTCGTCTTTTCGAGACCGAGCCAGAGCAGCAATAGCACGAGCACGACGACGCCAACGACGAAGAGGCGATAGACCGGGAAAAAGCCGATGCCGAGATCCACGACGCCGCGAAGCTGGGCGGGCGTCGAGAACGGGATACCGTCCGTGCCGAAGAAGATGCGCACGGCCTCCACCAGCACGTAGCCGAGCCCGAAGGTCAACAGCAGTGGATCGTCGGGCGAACGGCCGTAAAGCGGGCGGATGAGGAAGCGCTCGATGAGCATGCCGAAAGCGCCAATCAGAATGGGTGCGATCAAGAGCCCCCACCAGAAGCTCCCCGACAGGCCCGCCACATAGAGCCCGGCATAGGCCCCCACCATGAAGAGGGCACCGTGCGCGAAGTTCACGATACCCAGCATGCCGAAGATGATCGAGAGCCCCAGCGCAACCATGATAAGGATCGCGCCAAGGGCAAGGCCCGAAAACAGCTGCATGGCGATCAGTTCGACTGTCATGTCCTCATCCGCCTCTCGATGTCAGTTTGAAAAACCGAGCTCGGAACAGCTCCGAAGGATGCTCTCGGCAGCCGGCTCGTTGGCCACGATTTTGAAGAGGTCAACGTCGCTCATCATGTCGGCTTTGGCCTTGGCTTCGAGGACGAGGACCGACTGGACCGACTGGTGATCGCACTGGCGATAGTATTGCTCGCCCTTGGCAACGTCGTATTTCAGCGCTTCCAACGCGGCGATCACCTTTTGGGTGTCGGTCCCGCCCGCCGCCTCGATCGCCATCAACAGCGAGGCGACGCTTGTGTAGCCATAGGCGCCATAGTCGGTCGGCACGGCTCCGTCATAGGCGTTTCGGAACGCGTCGTTGAAAGCCTTCGCCGACGGAACGGTCTCTTCCTGGCCCCAGTAATAGTTCGCACCGCCGACGACGCCCTCGAACACCTCAGCGTCGACCGCAATCCGCTGATTGTGCAGCAGGACAGGCACGACGATCTTCATCTGATCCTTCACGCCGAAATCAACCGCCTGCTTGAGCGAGTTCGCCTGGTCGCGGCCGAAGTTGCAGATGCAGAGGATGTCCGGGCGCATCGACAGGATGCTTGGAATGAAGGTGGAGTAGTCGGGGGCGCCGAACGGATGCAGGATTTCACCGACCGTTTCAGCGCCGATGGCTTCTGCCGCACGCTTGAAGCCACGCAGCATCTCATGTCCATAGGCGTAGTCCGCAACCAGATAGGCGACCTTGGAGCCTTTCTGGAAAGTGTGCTTTGCCACGACGGCGGTCGTCATGTGCGGGTTCAGCGCCTCATGGAAGGTGTACGGACTGAAGTCCTTCACCTCGTTGATCGTGTCGGACTGGCTAATCGAGATATAGAGCATGTTGCGGGCGCGGGTCACCTCGTTTACCGCGAGTTGCACGGCGCTGGACAAGGCACCGACGATCGCATGCACCTTGTCCTTCTCGATCAGCTCCAGCGTGCGCGTAGCGGCTTCGCCGGCGTTGAGCTTGTCGTCGCGCACGAGCAGCTCGACCTTCCGGCCGGCAATGCCACCCTTCTCGTTGGCAAGCTTGACCGCCAGCTCGGCGCTGCGAACCTGATCGTTAGCTTCCGCTGCGAATGGCCCGGTGAGCGGCGTGGGAAATCCGATACGGATTGCCTCTTCCTGCGCCCGCGCTATCCATGGCATGGAAAGCGCGCTGACACCACCTGCCAGTCCAACGAGTGCCGCCCGGCGGGTGAGTGGCAACGCCCCCAGCCTTTCAATACCCTTCGTCATCCTATTCTCCTCCCTGACTTCGGATTTCATTCAGATTGCACCAAGCGCCCTCAGAACCCGCGCCGGTGTCATCGGTATCTGCGCAATCTCTGCCCCGCGGCCCGCGAGTGCGTCGTTAACGGCATTCATGGCCGCTGCGGATGCGGCGGCGGTGCCTGCCTCGCCACAGCCCTTGGCGCCCAGTTCCGTGTCTCTGGTGGGTGTTTCCACATGGGCAATCACGATATCCGGCATTTCACAGGCCATCGGCACGAGATAGTCGGCCAGCGAGCCATTGGTCAGCTGTCCGTCCTGGTTGTAGAGACACTCCTCGAAGAAGGCCGCGCCGAGCCCCTGCACCACGCCACCGCGGATCTGTTCGTCCACGAGGAGGGGGTTGATGATGCGTCCACAGTCCTCGACGACCCAATGCTTGAGAACCTTCACGAAGCCGGTCTCGGCATCCACCTCCACGAGGCAACCCTGCGCACCGTTCGTGAAGGCGAATGGATAGCCTTGCGGTGCAAAATGATGCGCTACGGAAAGCTGCGCCTGCGTTCCAGCCGGCAATGTATCGGAGCGGAAAAAAGCAATGCGCGCGAGTTCCGGGAGGCTGAACCGTTGTTGGCCGTCGTCCGCATTGACGATCCAGCCGTCGCGAATATCGAGGCTCAAAGCGTTGCCCTGCAATATGATGGCTGCGATGGAAAGCAGATTGGCCTTGAGCCTGCGTGCGGCTTGCAGCGCGGTTTCACCGCCAATGCCCGCTCCCCGACAGGCCCAGGTGGCGCCGCCATGCGGCGTCGTGTCGGTATCGCCGGTCATCACCCGCACCGTTTCCCGCGCAACGCCGAGCTGATCGGCAACGATCTGGCCGATGATCGTTTCCGTTCCCTGCCCTTGCTCCGTCACGGAGATCGCACAATGTACGTCACCGGAAGGCGTCAGCTTGATGATCGCGCCGTCCTGCGCCGAGATTCTGGCACCGCCCACTCCATAGAAGGCCGGCCCCGGATTCGTGATCTCGACAAAGAGCGCAATCCCGATGCCGCGCAGAACACCCCGTTCCCGCAGCTTCGCCTGGGCGCGGCGAAGTTCGTCGTAGTCCATGAGCGTCTTCAGCCGTGACAGGCAGACCTCGTGCGAGAGCTGCTCGAACTGGTAGCCCGTCGGCGACTGACGCGGATAGCTGTCGTCCGGAATGAGATTGCGCGCCCGAATGTCGAAAGGATCCAGTCCCAGCCGGCGCGCAGCCGAATCCACAAGACACTCGGTGACCGCGCAGGCAATCGGATGGCCGACGGCCCTGTATTGACTGGTTTGCACCTTGTTCTGGAAGACCACGGACAGTTGAGCACGGTAGGAAGAAAAATCATAAGGGGCGCCCATGAGGCGGACCACCTGGTTGCCCTCCACGACACTGGTGCGCGGATAGCTTGAAAAGGCGCCGACGGCGGTGATGTCGTCGACGTCCATGGCGGTGATTTTCCCGTCGGCGGCGACGGCGAGCCGGGCATGCACGCGATGGTCGCGGGCATGGATGTCCGACGTAAAGGCCTCCATCCGATCGGCGACGTACTTCACTGGTCGACCAAGCAGAACGGACGCTCCGACGACGGCCATTTCCTCGTGATAAACATGCAGCTTCATCCCGAAGGATCCGCCGATGTCAGGGGCGATGACACGGACGTTGCCGTCCGGAATGCCGTAATGCCGGGCGTAGACGTCCTGGAACTGGTAAGGCGTCTGGGTAGCATGATGGGCGGTCAGCCTGTTCTCGCTTGAGTCGTAGTCGGCGACGATCGCGCGCGGTTCGAGCGTGACGGCCGTATGCCTTCCAAAGATGAAGTCCTGCCCGACTTCAACTGCCGCGGCTTCAAACGCGTCATCCACGCCGCCGCTGTCGATCTGGCTGCTGAAGCAAAGATTGTCGCCGAGCTCCGGGGAAATCAGTTCGGCGCATTTCGAAAGCGCCTCGAATGGATCGGAGACCGCCGGCAACTCCTCGACTTCCATCATCACCAGTTCGGCTGCGTCTTCGGCAATGGCGCGGCTATCTGCGACGATGATGACGACGGGATGCCCCGACCAGAGAACCTTTTCAACCGCGAGCGGAAGCTGGGGAAGCGACTTCATATTCTTGAAGTGCTCGAGCGTACCGACCCAGGGGGTACAGATCTTCGCGAGGTCTGCGCCCGTCAGCACGGCGCGGACCCCTGCCAGTGTTGCCGCTTCCGCCGTATCGAGCGACAGGATACGTCCGTGGGCGTAGGGGCTGCGGACAAACGCCGCATGCAGCATGCGCGGAAGAGACAAGTCCGTGACATAGCGGCCCTTGCCTTCGAGCAGGCGCTTGGCGTTGGGCCGCGAGACGGATCGGCCAATATAGGAGTTGGGCCGATCGAGGGAGAAGGGGGCGCTCATGACCGTTCCTCCGCCGGCGTTGCGCATCGCTGCTTGGCCGTCGTCTCAATGGCATCGACGATCGCCTCGTACCCGGTGCAACGACAATAGTTTCCGGACAGGGCATCGCGAATCTCGTCCCGGCTAGGCACCCCTCCGGCTGACAAAAGTCCATAGGCGCTCATGAGCATTCCGGGCGTGCAGAAGCCGCATTGGAGGGCGTTTCGTTCGTGAAAATTCCCCTGGAGATCGGCGATCGCTTGGCGCGTCGTAAGCCCCTCGATCGTCTCGACCGCACTTCCATCCGCCTGAACGGCGAACATCAGGCAGGCGTGCACCGGCACATCGTCCAGCAGGACGAGGCAAGCGCCGCAAACCCCCATTTCGCAACCGGCATGGGTACCAGTCAGTTCGATCTCCTGCCGAAGGAAGTCGGCAAGCGTCATCCTCGGAGCGACGAGGCGCTCGACCGTTTCCCCATTTATTTCGAGAGAGACCGGAACTTTCATCCGATTGCCTCCAACCGATCCAGGAGGCGCCCGAGCAACACGCGCGCCAGATGCCGGCGCATCGACGCCGGAATCTGGTCGTCGTCGGCTGGATCCAGGTCGCTCTCGAGGGCATCCTGAGCCTTGCAAATAGTGTCGGCATCAATGGAGCGGCCGAGCAAGGCCTGCTCCGCCGAACGCGCGCGTATCGGGGTGGAGCCGACTGCAAGGAAGGCGATACGCATATGCTCGACCGTCGAGCCATCGAAGCGCGCGTTCACGCCGGCGCCGACGATGGCATAGTCGCCCCTGCGCCTCGCCAGTTCGTCGAAGACTGCACGCGTGTCGCCGCTCGACACCGGAATATGAACCGCGACGATCACCTCACCCGGCTGAAGGGCGGTTTCATAGAGGTCGATGAAGAAATTCTCCGCAGCCACGCGGCGCACGCCCTCAGGTGACGCGATCTCGATGAGCGCATCAAGTGCAAGCACCATTGCTGGAAACTCCGCTGCAGGGTCAGCGAGCGCCAGACTGCCGCCAAAAGTCCCCCTGTTGCGGATAGCCGGATGGGCGACGTGAGGGGCAGCCTCCGCGAGCAGCGGCGCATGCGTCCGCACAAGGTCAGACGTCAGGATTTCACAATGCCTCGTTGCCGCACCGATACGCAAAAAGCCCTGCTCAAGCGAGAGCCCCTCCAACTCCTTGAGCCGACCGATATCGACAAGAAGTGCCGGCCCCTGCAAGCGCAGAGCCAGCGCGGGTACAAGGCTTTGCCCGCCAGCGACAAACACGGCATCACCGTCTGCCGCGGCGAACGCCTTCATGGCATCCCCGACGGATTGCGGTCGCACATAGTCGAATGCCCTCGCCTTCAATTTCCCCCCCACGATGACCACGCTAATTTGTGACCAGTTGGTTACAATAACCACACGTCGCATTGAGGCGTCAAGAAAAATTACCAGATGGTCTCAATTGCAGTTGAACATTGCCCGGGTTAGAAAGAGTCGTGCGGTTGCATTCGTAGGTCGGCACGTTTTTGGGCAGGTCAGATGACGAAACAGCAGACATCTGGAAAAGACGGCAGGAAGTCGGGGGCCAACAGACCCAAGCACTACATGCGTGCGAACGAGCGTGAGCAGGTCATTCTGGAAGAGGCTGTCCGCTTCTTCGCTGAACATGGCTTCGAGGGCCAGACCCGGGAGCTCGCCAAGCGCATGGGCATCACCCATTCGGCGATCTATCGCCATTTCCCCAGCAAGGAAGCCCTGATTGAGCGTGTCTACGAACATATCTACCTCAGCCGCTGGGACGCGAACTGGGCAGGGCTCATCTCAGACCGCAGTCGATCACTTGAGGCGCGGCTGACGGAATTCTACCTGCAATATGTTGAACGGGTTTTTCACTATGACTGGGTCCGGATCTTCGTCTTCTCCGGCCTGAAGACGTTCGACATCACAACCCGCTACCTGGACATCGTCCGGCTGCAGATCGTCGAACCGGCCTGCCGGGAACTGCGGCACGAACTTGGTCTGCCGTCCTGCGATGAAGTCTCTTTGTCAGAACGTGAAACAGAGCTCTTCTGGGGCCTGCATGGCCGCATATTCTACCTTGCGATCCGCCGTTTCATCTACGCAACGCCGACGCCCACCGATCTCGAGCAGATCGTTAGAGACGGTGTCCTGAGTTTCATGACGGGTTGCCCGACAGTCATGACGACGATCGTGCGAACGCCAATCAGCAGTCCGGAAAACCCAGAAGGGTTATCCCGGTGACATCAGGTTCGCCGCGTAAGACTCCGATGACTTTTCGATTTCAAGCTGGCGACGACCTCAGCCAGCGCTTCAGCGCCCAGAGCCAGATCCGCACTGTCGGGGTCTTCAACAGAATTGTGGCTGACGCGCCCTTGGAAGGCACGAACATCATGGCCATCAGAAGAACGCTCCCGCATTGGCCGCATCGTGAAGGGCACCAGAGGGCATCCGGCGCCCAAGTCCCGGGGCTAGAGGTCGGATGCCGGCAGATACCGTAGGGACCCTGCTGGCCAAGCGGCAGGATCGGCAGGAGCGGCTGGAACTGCAGTCCCAGTTAATTCGGCCCGGCATGACGGAGTTTGCCCGGCGTACCGGCTTTACGGTCTATCTTGTGGTGCAGGCAGGCGTGGACTCGGTCTGCGCTCGACGTGCCGGCCAATCGCCCGCTTCGTCTTAATGCTTCGACACCGACAGAGTACCGGCTCGCGTCCTACCCGCACACCTCCAGGCTTCTGATCGATAGAATTGTTTTTTATTGCTCACGAAAGGTGGCTAGGGCGAGCGATAGGAAGGACCGCTATAACTCATGCCATGGAACTGGAGGGCGTGGCATCGGTTACCGCTTAAAAGGCTCTTCCCGGCCCGCCATAAATCGCTAAAGCGATTGCAAATCGTAAGGATCCACGACATCAGGATGATGATTTCTTGGAAGATCAAGATTCCAATGGACCGTTGAACGGCCGCAGCGTCAGTGCATCAGCGAGCCAATAGACGTGTCAGAAAGTAAAGGTTGCCGCCGAGCTCGGAAATCACAAGCCGCCGCGCGTCCCAGGCGAGGACGGACACCGGTCGCGTCAGACCGTCGAGGATGACCTCCCGGGGGAGCGGCGTCTTACCGAGCTTGAGCAATCGCCCGCTACCCTTCTGGAATCCCTCTTTCTGGTCATAGATCCCGTGTTCGAGAACAAGCATCCCTCCATCACTATCGAAAGCAATACTCACGGGTGCATTGAGCCCTTCGACTGCAAGCTGCGGCTTTGACGTCCCGCCGGCCTCGGGTGTCGACACGACCTTCCCGGCGCCCGCAAGGAATGGAAAGCCGCCGAACAGTGTCACATATAGGCGGCCGTCGCGAAGGGCAATTCCGGTCGGAACGGCGTCGACTTCATAGCTCTCGTCCTTGGAAAACTCGGTCGGTGAAAGGCTGCGCAGCGTCGTAGCCGCCGCTTCCATGCGTCGGAACGATAAGAGCGTTTCTTTCCGGCCATCCGCCGACACGCGTTCGACGCTGTTTTTTGCGGAGTCGATCACGTAGTAGGATTCACCGGAGACCACGAGGTCGAACGGATTCCAGAAATCGCTACTGACGACACGGGCTTGATCCGCTGCGTCGATCGCGATGAGTGCATGGTCAAGCGGGCTCTCGCCGGAATTGACCGGCGTCCACCCCTGGGCAACGATGAGAGAACGGCCGGCGCGCACAACCCTATAGGGACCGGTCGGGTCGCCGATCACGTCGAGGCCGTGGGGAAGAACAGGTCCGAATGCCTCAAGCCCGCCGTCCGGGCCGCGTCGGTAGAGCCGGCCGCTGGCGAGATCGGTCAAGAGCAGCGCATCGCCGTCGCGCGACAAGCCGCCGAAGACGGCGCCTGGCACGCTGACCGTCTCGAACCGATAGCCGGGAGCAACTTTCGGCTCGGCGCCGGCGCCAGCGACCAGAAGCAAAAATCCCGTGACGATTGTCAGGGCGCGGAGCGGACGCATCGGAAGCCACCATTGGCGGAAAAACGGAATTCTGGATCATAGGCCAGGCGATAGGTCGTCGTCAGGTGTTTCGGATCGCTGTTCCAGGAGCCGCCGCGCAGCACGCGATATGTCCCGGCGCTGGTCGCTGTTGCCGCCGACCCATATGGCGCATAGACACCGCTGGTCCATTCCCAGACATTGCCGACAAGATTGAGCACCCCCTCCTCGCTTGCGCCCTCGGCAAAGGACTCTGCCGGCGCCGTCATCGAATAGCCGTCGCTTTCGTCGCCGGAGCAGCAGATTTTCGCGCCGGCGTTTGCCTTCGTAGCGTCCGGTGCGGCCGCGCCCCACGGGAATGCGGCACCTGCCGTTCCCCGCGCGGCCCTCTCATATTGCTGCTCCGACGGCAGCGCCAAACCATAGTAGCGGCAGAAGGCGTTCGCATCCGCCCAACTCACACCGACGACCGGGCGGTTATCAAGCCCCAGGAGCGGGTGGCTTGCGTAGAAGGCCGGGCGGCGGCCCGTCGCACCGACGAAGCGTCGGTATTGCCCATTGGTGATCTCGGTGCGGTTGATTGCAAACCCCTGCCCTTCGATCCGTTGGCGCGGGTGTTCGTTTTCAAGACCATCGTTACGTCCAAAGACAAATGCACCGGCCGGAATTTCGATCAACGGATTGCCGGCAATCGGGCCGACATCGGCAGCTGTCGCGCCGAAGCCGACCATGACCACCATCACTGCCGTCCACTTGTCAAAAGTCAGCACGATCCTGCGTCTCTCCATCGAACAGAAATACGCGATCGGTCGCGATCTTGACCCCGATCTGTTGGTCGATCTGGCCGGCGAAGTTCTTGTCGGCGCGCAAGGTCATGAGTTGGCCGCCCAACCGCACGCTGACAAGCGTGTTCTCGCCGGTGAGTTCGACCGCAAAGATCGGCGCAACCAGATTGACGTCGGCTTCGTCGACCTCGACCGCATGGGCATCCTCCGGACGGACCCCGAGCACGGCGGGGGAGATGTTTGCGCGCCCGACACCCGCCACTTGCAAGCCGCCACTGGAGAACACCCCGTCCCTCACCTCCCCCGGTATGAGGTTCATCGGCGGCGAGCCGATGAAGCCAGCAACGAAAAGCGTACGCGGATTGTTGTAGATTTCCCTCGGCGTTCCCAGTTGCTCGATCATTCCCTTGTTCATCACGGCCACGCGGTGGGCCAGCGTCATCGCCTCGATCTGGTCATGGGTGACATAGATCGTCGTGACCTGCAGTTCATGTTGAAGGTGCTTCAGTTCCGCGCGCATCTGGGTGCGGAGCTTGGCATCGAGGTTGGACAGCGGCTCGTCCATGAGAAACACGCGCGGGGTGCGGACGATGGCGCGGGCCAGCGCCACGCGCTGGCGCTGGCCGCCGGAGAGCTCCTTCGGCAGGCGGGACAACATCGAATCGAGTTCCACCCGCCGTGCGACCTCGGCTATGCGTCGCTTGCGCTCAGCCAGTGGTATTTTGCGGATCTTGAGCGGGTAGCCGATGTTGTCCTCTACGGTCAGGTGCGGATACAAGGCATAGGACTGGAAGACCATCGCGACGTCGCGATACTTGGGCAGGAGGCCGTTGACGCGATCCGTACCGATGTAGATGTCGCCCGAGGTGGCTTCCTCGAGACCGGCGATCATCCGCATCGTCGTCGTCTTGCCGCAACCGGAAGGTCCGAGCAGAACGAGAAACTCCTTGTCCCTGATCTCGACGTTGAAGTCAGCCACCGCGACGAATTCACCGAATTTCTTGTAGACGTTCTTGAAGGTGACGGACGCCATGATGTCACCCCTTCACCGCGCCGAGGGACAGCCCCCGCACGAGATGCTTCTGGACGAGCAGCGCAAAGACGATGATCGGGACGCTGGCGAGGAAGCCGGCGGCGCTGATCTCGCCCCAATGCGTGGTGTATTGGGTCACCCGGCCGGAAATGCCGACCGGCAGCGTCATCGATCGCTCCGTCTGGGTCAGGATCAGCGCAAGCAGGAACTCGTTCCAGGAAAGGATCAGGCTGAAGATCGCCGTCGCAGCTATGCCCGGCCGCGCCAGCGGAAGGGCAATCCGAAGAAAGGCGCCCCAGCGCGTGTCTCCATCGACCATCGCGGCCTCCTCCAGTTCCGGTGGAAGATCCTGAAAATAGCTCTTCATCATCCAGGTCACGAAAGGAAGGTTGAAGGCAGTGTAGGCCACGACGACGGCGAACTTGGTGTTCAATAAGTTGAAAAAATTGAAGAAGATGAACAGCGGGATGATCGTCACGATCGGCGGCATCATGCGTGTCGACAGCATCCAGAACGAGATCTGGTAGCGCCAGCGCCCAGGATACTGGAAGCGAGCCAGGGCGTAGCCGGCCATGGTGCCGAAGATCAGCGAGACGATCGTCGTCGCCATCGCGATGATCAGGCTGTTGAATGCGTAAATCAGAAATGGCTGCCCTATGAAGGCCGCCTCATAGTGCTTGAGGGTCGGTGAAAAATTGAACCACACCGGCGGCACGGCGAAAATGTCGATGTCGAGCTTGATCGAGTTCTGGGCAAGCCAATAGACGGGGAAGACGGTGATGAACAGCGCCAAGGCCATTGCCAAATAGGCCAGCATCGGGAGTATCCCGCCAATGGTGCGATACCGTGGTCGCGTTTCCATCCAGCGTCTCCTCAATCGACCAGTCGTAGGCGCTTTATGAACCAAGTGCTGAATCCGACCGTCACGAACAGCACCACCAGCGACACTGCTGCGGCATAGCCAATGTCGACGAATGTGAAGGCGATCTTGAAGATGTAGAGGCTGAGTGTTTCGGTCGCCCCCGCCGGCCCGCCGACGGTGAGAATGAACACCAGATCGAACAGCCGGAGCGCATCCATGATGCGTAGAAGCAACGCGATGGCGATGACCGGCTTCAGGAAGGGAATGGTGAGGTCCCAGAACTGCCGCCAGGCGGATGCGCCATCGACCTGTGCCGCCTCATAGGGTTCGCTTGGCAGGCTTGCCAGGCCGGCCAACATCAGCAGAAAGATGAATGGTGTCCACTCCCAAACGTCTGCCGCGATGATGGTTGCCATGGCGAGGCTGACATCGCCCGCCCAGGCCTGGGAAGGCAATCCGAGGCGAAACATCAATTCGTTGAGGACGCCAAACTGCGGCTGGTAGATGAGCTTCCACGTCAGCGCGACGGCGATCGGCGGGATCATCATAGGCACTAGCAGGACCGTCTTGAGGAAGGTCAGCCGGTGGATATACTTGTCGAAAAGCAACGCCAGGCCAAGGCCCAGCAAGAATTCCAGCGTCACCGCCACGCTGGTGAAGACCACCGTGTTCTTGATCGCCAGGTGGAGTTCCGGGTCGGAGAGCATGCGCGTGAAATTGCCAAGCCCGATGAACTCGCGCGGCACATCCGGATCCGGACTGACCTTCTGCACCGCTGCGGTAAACATGTAGATGGTCGGAAAGAGCGTCAGCCCGGCGAGGATCAAGAGCGTCGGCGCCAGCATGAGAATGCGCAAGTGTCGCTCGCGCCAGCGCTCAAGGGCCGCACCAACGCTGGGCGTTCTGGTCATCCTCAGATCATTCCTCCCGTCTCGCATGTCGGGCCATACCCTCTGTGAGCACAGCGACGCCTCGACGCGTCGCCATCAGCGGGGAAGCGGGAGCAACCCGCTTCCCGGTTGATCGGGAACCTGACAGCGCTCTATTGGCCGATGCCGGTGATCTTCTGAATCGCTGTCTGGGCGTTGGCGAGCGCCTGGTCCGGGCTCTCTGTCCCGGCGACCGCCTTGGAAAGTTCGATGCCGAGAGCGTTCTCGATCTCGGGCCACTTGGGATGGCGCGGCCGCGGTGTCGAGAAGTTGATCGCCTGCATCAGCGTCGGATAGTGCCGGAACTGCGGCTGCGACGTGAGTTCAGGATCGGTGAACACGGAGAAGCGGACCGGCGGATTGCCGCGCGTGGCGGAAATCTTGATCTGCTCCGGCGATGTCGCCCAGACCATGAAATCGAAGGCTTCCTGCTTGTTCTTCGAAGCCGACATCACGCCCATCGTCCAGTGGCCAATCTCCGATGAGCCGGCATGCGTGCCGGCCGGCATCGGCGCGTAGGAGACCTTGCCGACCACCTGGCTCTGGCTTGGGTCTTCGAACGTGGCAACCCAGTTTGGCCAGTTGATCGATGAAGCAGCAATGCCCGACGTCATGGCGCGACCGACGTCCTCGGGGCCGAAGCTCTCGACGCCCTTCGGGGAGATCCCCTTGAGTGTCATGAACATCGTCATCGCGTCCTTGGCTTCCTTGGTGTCAAGCGTCACCTTGCTACGGTCGGCATTGAAGAGATTGGCGCCGTACGACCAAAGGATCGGCATGAAATCGGCGACCACATTGTTGCCCTGCCCGCCGCGGAACACGTAGCCGTAGAACCGTCCTCCGCCGGCGTCGGTGATCGCCTTGGCTGCCTTGTAGACATCGTCCCACGTTGCGGGCGCGCCGGAGACGCCGGCCTCGGCGAACTTGGCGCCGTCATAGAAGAACATCTGTGCATTGCCGACATAGGGAATGCACACGAATGGCCCAGTGTTGTACGGGTTGCGGCAGACCGCCAGCGACTTCGCCAGGAAATCGTTGTCGGGACCAGGCACACCGAGCTTGGCGAAATATGGACTGAGGTCCTCGAGATGGCCGTTTTCGGCGAAGAACGGGATCCACGGATCGTCCATCAGCACGATGTCGAACGCTCCCGATTTTGTCTGGCCGGCATTCGCTGCCTTCTCGAAAACGTTGGCGTAGGGCGCCTGTACGATTTCGACCTTCGAGCCCTTCATCTTCGAGTAGTCGGTGGCGGCAGCTCTAAGCCCGTCGCCCTCGCTGCCCGACGGCACGAGGATTGTGATGTCCGCCCACGCCGTGCCGCCGATTGCCATGGCGGATGCCGTTATGGCCAAGGTGAGAAGCAGTCTGCGAACCATTGCACACCTCCCGTTCCGAGCTGTTGTCCAATGGCCTTTTCGTAGAGGGCCTTACCCTATCCGGCATGGCGGAGGCGCCACCTCGACACCGATGCGACCCAATCTGCGACAAGTCGAAACGTTTTCCGGCATCTCCTCGATCCGGCCTAGCTCGTAAAAGTAATCTTACCACAACGGGAGGGTTATACAGAGTGGTTGTATTAGTTTGGATAGACGGTGGACGGCGCTCCATTCAAAAGAAACTCCATCGAAAACGACGCTCACCGCGACGACCCAATTTCGTTTGTCGCCGAGAAAAGGATCGCCTGGCGGCAGCGAAGAGCCCCTCAACGTCCTCAGCGCGCCCTCTGATCGAGCCTCTGTGACGATCAGGGAGGTCGAACCCAAAAGATGGCGTAATATCGCAAGCTGCGCAGCATCGCAGCACAGCGCCGGCTTCAGTCTGCGAGTGCGCGAGCGGCTTATGGGAGGGTTTCATGAAGCGGCACGGAATCGGGATCGCTGGTGCGGGCATGATCGGCGCAGCGCACGCCTTCGGCTACCGCACTCATTGTCCTCGGTTCGCGGATCGGCTGCAGGGACTACGTCTTGCCGTCGTGGCGGACCCCAATGAGGAACTTGCCCTGACACTCGCAGCAACCTACGGGTTTGAGGCTACCGCCACCGACTGGAAAGCGGTCATGGACAACCCCGACATCGGCATCGTCAGCATAGCCCTTCCGAACTTCCTTCACGTCGACGCAATGGCAGCCGCGCTGCAGGCCGAAAAACACGTTCTTTGCGAAAAGCCGCTGGCTTTGAATGCCGCCGACGCGCGTCGTCTTTATGAGGCGGCAAAGGGAACAGATGTCTGCGCGGCAACGGTCTTCAATTATCGCCGCATTCCCGCCGTGACCGAGATCCGCAACAGGATTGTCGCCGGAGAGATGGGCGAGATAGTCGGCATTCTCGTGCAGTTCCAGTGTGAATATGCCGCCGATCCACACCTGCCGCATTCCTGGCGCTACGAAAGGGATCGGGCTGGATCGGGCGCACTGGTGGACATCGGAACCCACGCGATCGACACGGCACGCTACCTCTGCGGCGAAGTCGACGAAATCGTCGGCGCGATCTCGAACATCTCGATCAAGGAGCGCTTCGTCGCCGCCGGCCCGACGGTCGGGCATGACAGAGTGGAACTGAGTACCGAGAAAAAGACCGTCGACAACGACGATGTGATGTCCGCCCTTCTGCGCTTTCGCAGCGGCGCGCAGGGTCTGTTTTCCTCGAGCCGCGTGGCGATCGGCATGGGCAACACGCTGTCGTTCGAAGTCTTCGGGACGAAGGCAAGCGCGAAATTCTCGACGAAATTCCTCAACCAGTATGAAATCGCACGCTTCGACGGCTCGGGGCAGACGCCATTCGCTATCGTCGCGAACCGGCCGTCCTCACCGAATCTCAGACGCATGCTTCCCGTCCCCTTTGACGGCGTCGGTGTCGGATACGCCGAAATCTTCGGTTTCATGATCCACGACTTTCTGACCGCGATCGCGGAAGGAAAGCCGATCGCAAGCGGCACGCTGCTCGATGGGGTGCGCGTGGCGGAAATTCTGGACGCGATCCAGCGGTCAGCCGACACGCGTGCTGCGACGCGCGTCGAGCACGCGCCAGCCTGAGCAGCTTCCACAGGGGAGGAACGAGATGAAAATCGGCTTCAATACCGATGGTTTCGGACACATTCTGACCGAAGAATGCCTCGACCAGACCGCCGAGCTTGGCATCACGAATGTCGAGTTCGGCATGGGCGGATGGTCGAGCGCGCCACACGTCAACATCGCCGAACTGCTCGCCAGTGCTGCAGCGCGCGATCAACTACTCGGCAAGGTGAGGGATCGTGGCCTCGAAATCTCGGCGTTGAACTGTTCGGGAAACCAGTTGCATCCCGGAGAAACCGGCTCGAGCGACAGCCAACTGGCCTACGACACGGTGGAACTTGCGGCACTGCTCGGCGTCGGGCGCGTGGTGATGATGTCGGGCCTTCCTGCTGGTCCCGGCGACAACCATCCCAACTGGATCACATCATCATGGCCGCCTGAGGCCATGGAGATCCTGGAATGGCAATGGAAGGAGCGAATCCTGCCATGGTGGCGGGCATTTGCACCCGCGGCCGCGAAAAAGGGTCTACGCATCTGCGTCGAGCAACATGGGCGGCAGGCCGTCTACAATTCAGAGAGTTTCTTTCGACTGCGCGAGGACGTCGGCCCCACAATCGGCGTGAACTTCGACCCGTCGCACCTCATCTGGATGGGTGGTGATCCGGTTTCCGCCATCCGTGAATTGGGATCCAGCATCTACCACGTGCACGGCAAGGATACGCGGGTAGAGCCACAGTCACGCATCAACGGATTGCTGGACACCAAGCCTGTCATCCCTGTCCGCGTCCGTTTCTGGAACTACGTTTCGCTCGGTCACGGCACTCCCGTCAGGGCCTGGCTTGAAATCGTTCGAGCGCTGCGCGCTGTCGGTTACGACGATGTCATCTCGATCGAAAACGAGGACTATTCTCTTGATGCAGAGGAAGCGGTCTCTACCTCGGTTTCCGCGCTCAGATTCTGCATCGCCGAGAGCGCGAAAGATAGGTCCTGAAGCCGACAAGGCTCGAAGGAACGTGGCTGCAGCAGGCCCCATCGAGCGAGACATGGTTGTGATGGCATTTGCATGTGCTGCACCGCCGTTGTACCGTGCAGTACTGATAGGTCTCACGTTTCAACCCGTTGCACGAGTAGCCGGGATCATGGACCTTGCCCTCGCCCTTGGCCTGATCGCCTTCAAGGTCGCGCTGCTGATCGCGATCCTTTTGCTGCTGCCGTTGCCGCTGACCTGGCTGGAACGCAAGATCGCCGGGCATATCCAGCAGCGGATGGGGCCGATGCGGGTGGGCTGGCACGGGCTGCTACAGCCGGTGGCAGACGGCATAAAGCTCCTGACCAAGGAGGACCACATCCCGGCCGAGGCGGACCGCTTCCTGTTCAAGCTCGCGCCGATCCTGGCGCTCGCCCCGCCCTTCGTGGTGTTCGTTGCCATCCCGTTCGGCGAAGACATCTCTGTGCTCGGCCACGATATCTCGCTCTACGCCTCGAACATGAACGTGGCGCTGCTCTTCGTCTTCGCGGTGATCGGCATCGAGGTCTACGGCGTGATCTTCGGCGGCTGGGCCGCCAACAGCAAATATGCCGTCCTCGGCAGCCTCAGGACCTGCGCGCAGATGATCAGCTACGAGATCCCGATGGGGTTCGCGGTCATCGGTGTGGTGATGATGGCGCAGTCGATGAGCCTGCTCGAGATCGTGCGGGCGCAGGCCGGCGTCTGGAACATCGTCTACCAGCCGGTCGGCTTCCTGGTGTTCTTCGTGGCGGGGCTGGCCGAGGCGCAACGCATCCCCTTCGACCTGGCGGAGGCCGAAGGCGATCTGGGGGCGGGGTTCCATACCGAATACAGCGGCATCCGTTTTGCCTTCTTCATGGTCAGCGAATACGTCATAATGGTGCTGGTATCGGTCCTGGTGGTGATCCTGTTCTTCGGCGGCTGGAACGGCGTGCTGATCCCGTTGCCGCCACTCCTGTGGTTCATGCTGAAAGTTGCGTTCTTCGTCTACCTGTTCATGTTGTTTCGCTTCACCTTCCCCCGCTACCGCTACGACCAGTTGATGGCGATCGGCTGGAAAGTCTTGCTTCCCCTGTCGTTGGCGAACATAATTATCACAGGTGTTGTCATCTCATAGGAGCCGCAGCGGCTCCACAGCGGGGCGGCGATGTCGCGTGCACTGGACAGAGCTGGATCTTGGATCGGCTGGGCGTTCTTCGCCGACTTGGCGGGCGGCCTAGCCCTGACCTTCGGCTACATGTTCTCAAAACCGGTGACCATGCAGTATCCGGACAAGGAGAAATGGCTGCCCTATTCGCGCTATCGCGGTCATCACTTTCTGAAGCGGGACGAAGAAGGCGAGATCAAGTGCGTGGCTTGCGAACTCTGCGCGAAGATCTGTCCCTGCGACTGCATCGAGGTCGTCCCCTACGAGGACGAGAACGGCAAGCGTCATCCGGCAAAATTCGAGATCGACACGGCCCGCTGCCTGTTCTGCGGGCTTTGCGAGGATGCCTGCCCGGCGGACGCAATCGCGCTCGGCCAGCAGTACGAATTCTCCAGCTTCTCCTCCCGTGACCTCGTCATCGGGCGCGACGACCTGCTCGCCAAGCCGGGTAAGGCGGAGACCGGCGGCGGCGTGGTCGCCGCACGCCTGAACACTGAGCAGGAGGTCCGGGTCGAGGCGAGCGAGCCACGCGGCTACAACTGGTGGCGGAATATCAGACGGACATGACAGCGCGGCCGCGGGGCCGTCGCGCAGACAGGAGGCTCAGATGCTGGTCTACCAGATCTTGAAGGGCAAGTCGCCCGAGGTCATCTCGGTCACGCCGGATCATACGATGCTGGAGGTCCTGCGGCTGTTTCGGGACAACAACATCGGCTTCGTGATCGTCGGCCGCTCCCCGGGAGAATGCTTGGGAACGGTATCGGAACGTGACTGCTGCAACGCCGTCGCGAAATACGGAACCGAGGCGCCCTTGATGCGGATTGCCGACATCATGAACCTCAGCGTACCGACCTGTTCGGCACATGATGTGCTGCCGGTAGCGATGGCCATCATGACCGAGCGGCGCACGCGTCACGTGCTTGTCATGGATGGTGACGCCCTTGCCGGCATTGTCAGCGTCGGCGACGTGGTCAAGCACAGGCTCGAGGAAGCCACGCGCACCGAGCAGGACCTGCACGATTACATTTCCGGCACCCACTACCACTGACGAGCGCGCACCTTTCAAGGCGAGCCGGCGGCAGTGCCCTGGCCGAAATTGTCGGAATCCCCTCCGATGCCTGCGGTCGGGGCAGTCCCCACGGCGAGGGACGCAGCCCTTTCGACCTCCACCGGGCATGGATACTCGCCTCGCCGCATCAGGCTGTTCAGCCGCAGCGCCCGGTAGTTTTCAGGAATGAACACGAGGCCATTTGGGAAGTGCCGGTTGACCTTGAGCTTCGCCGCCAGTTCGCCCTGGGCGGAGCGCACAACCACCTGGTCGCCCTCCGAAAGGCGCCGGTGCGCGACGTCTTGCACAGCCATCTCGACATAGGGATCGTCGGCAACCGTGTTCAGGATTTCCGAGTGCTCGGTAAGATAGCCGTTGTGGAACAGGCCGTTGCCGGTGATCAGCATGAGCCGGTCGGTTGCCGCGGCCGCAGGCGGAGGGGGGTAGAATGTGCCGAGCGGCGGCGTTGAGGTCGCTCGGGTAAACGCGCCGTCGGGGTTAAGCTGGTCCTGTGCGAGCCCCTGGTAGGCGGGCACCAGCCGGGCAATCTCGTCGAGGATTCCGCCGGTCTCTGAGGGTTGCAGCGCCTGACCGCGGACCGCCGCGACGAAGTCGAAGATCGCCAGATTGTCCCGCGCCGCGAAGGGCAGTTCGCGGAACTTGCGCACCGTCTGGATCCGGCCCTCGTTGTTGGTGAATGTGCCGGCCTCCTCGCCGTAACCTGCCGCCGGCAGGACGACATCGGCCAGGCCGGCCGTCTCCGTGAGGAAGGCGTCCTGCACGATCAGCAAATCCGCGGACCCGAGCGCCCGCTGCACGAAAGTTCGTTCTGGATAGGACATCAGCGGGTCGCTGCCGACGATGTAGAACGTGCCCATTTGCCTTTTGTCGCAAAGGTCCAGCATCGCACCGAAATCGGCACCCGGTTCGGACGGGATCTCGGCGCCCCAGGCCACGCCGAAGGCTGCGCGCGGCGCAGCATCCTCGACCGGCCGCAGCCCCGGCAGCGCCGCCGGCAGAACCCCCATGTCCCAAGAGCCCAGCTGGTTTGCGCGGTCGAAGAGGAACTGCATTGCCGGCGCCTTGTCGAGCCGGCGGAGAACCTGCAGCAGGTTGTTGAGTTGTTGCAGCGTCACGCGCGCTTCGGGCGATCTCAGCAGATCGACGCTGACGAGTAGGGTGACGCTCTGGCTTTTCATTAGCGCCGTGGCCAGGCGGTCTGTGTCGTCACTGCCGGCGGCCGCCAGCCCGCCTGCAGTCGTGCCGACGGCTGCGAGGACGTCGCCCGGCAATGCCTGACCGGCCGTCGCGACGAGACTGGCCACCACCGCGCCGACGCTCGCCGCCTCGCCGCCGGGGGATGCGCGAACGACCGCGCCGGCGTCGGCATCCAGGCGGGATGGCCGCGCCGAGAGCATCAGCAACCGGGTGCCTCGCCGTCGCGCGGCGTCGCGCAGCAGGTATTCGGTGACCGGGTTCTCCTCGGTGACGTTGCTGCCGACGACCAGTACGCAGTCGTTGGCGAGCACCTCTTCGAGCGGCGCGCGGGTGTAGGTGCCGGCCAGCAGCGGAGCCACAACGTCGACCGGCGTCGACCAGCGCGACGAGCAGTCGATGCTGTTGGTGGAAAACACCGTCCGCATCAGCTTCTGGAACTGATAGAGCACCTCGTTGGGCAGGCGCGGCGAGGCCAGCCCGCCGGCGGTCTTGCTCGCGACCGCGGAGAGCCGCTGCCGAAGGTAGTCGCCGGCTTCCTCCCAGGAGACCGGGACCAGTGTACCGTCACGGCGGATCATCGGCCGCTTGATGCGATCCGAACTCTCGATGAAGTCGAGGCCGAAGCGGCCGCGCACGCAAAGCGTTTCGCGGTTGACGCCGTGCTCCTGCTTGGAGCGGACCCGCATGAACTCGCCCTTGCGCGCGCCGACGGTCAGCTGGCAGCCGGTGCCGCAATGCGGGCAAACCGTGTCGGTCTCGGCGAGGTCCCAGGGCCGTGCCTTGTAGCGATAGGGGAAGCTCATCAGCGCGCCGACCGGGCAGACCTCGACGCAGTTGCCGCACTGGTCGCAACTGGCGAGGCTGCCTTCGAAGCCGGTGACGGCGGTATCCATGCCCTTTTCGACGGTGCCAAGAGCAACCGCGCCAACAACCTCCTCGCACATCCGCACGCAGCGCTGGCACTGGATGCAGCGGTTGACGTTCATGATGATGACCGGGCTGAGGCGGATGTCCTTCGAGTGGAACACGCGCTTGGCGTCGCGGAAGCGGCTTTCGCGCGGCCCGTAGGCCATCACCATGTCCTGAAGCTCGCACTCGCCGCCCTTGTCGCAGATCGGGCAGTCGAGCGGGTGGTTGGCGAGCAGCATGTCGAGCATCGACGAGCGCGTCTCCTCGATCAGCGACGTGTTGGTCCGCACCGCCATGCCGTCCGTGACGACCGTCGCACAGGCCGGCTGCAGCCGCCGCTGCCCCTCGATCTCCACCAGGCACATGCGGCACGAGGCCAGCGCCGGCAGCCGCTTCATGTAGCAGAAGGTCGGAATCGCGATGCCCAGGCGCTCGGCGGCCTGCAGCACCGTGGAGCCGGCCTCGACATCCAGCGTCTGCCCATCGATCGTGATGCTAGCCATGGTTCCTCGCAGTCTTCTGCTTCAATTTTTTGTGCATGTCTTTGTCCCGAAACCGCTGCACACTTTCGGGAGACATGCATCAGCACGCCTTCAGTGGAACGGGCACCGCCGTTCTTCGATATGGGCGACGAATTCCTCGCGAAAATGCTTCAGCGCCGCCCGCAAACCCATCGCCGCCCCGTCGCCAAGGGCACAGAACGTATTGCCGAAAATGCCCTTGCAGAGCATCTCCAGCTGCTCCAGATCGCCGGGCGCCCCCTCCCCGGCCTCGATCCGGCGCATCACCTTCACGGCCCAGTTCAGGCCCTCCCGGCACGGCGTGCACTTGCCGCAGGACTCGTGGTGGAAGAACTCGACGATGCGGGTGGCGACCTTGACCATGCAGGTCGTGTCATCGATCACGACGACGCCGGCCGAGCCGAGCATGGAGCCGACGGCAACCAGAGAGTCGAAATCCATCCCGACCTCCAGCCCGCTCGCCGGGATCACCGGCGCCGAGACCCCGCCCGGGATCACCGCCTTGATTCTGCGCCCCGGTAGCGCGCCGCCGGCGTGCTCCTCCACCAGCTCGCGCAAGGGTATGCCCATCGGCAGTTCATACAGGCCGGGCCTGCGCACCTGCCCGCTGACACAATAGAGCTTCGGGCCGGGGCTCTTGTCCGGGCCGATGTCGCGGAACCACTCCGCCCCCCGCATCACGATATGCGGCACGCAAGCGAGCGTCTCGACATTGTTGATCACCGTCGGACTGGCATAGAGGCCGGCGACGGCCGGGAACGGCGGCTTCAGCCGCGGCTGCGCCCGTCTGCCCTCGAGCGACTCCAGCATCGCCGTCTCCTCGCCGCAGATATAGGCGCCGGCGCCGCAATGGATGTGGATCGTGAAATCGAAGTCCGTGCCGAGAATGCCTGTTCCGAGATAGCCCTTCGCGTGCGCCTCGGCGATCGCCTGCTCGAGGCGGCGGATCGCGGTGACATATTCGCCGCGGACATAGACATAGGCGGTCCTCGCCCCGATCGCATAGGCGCTGACCGCCAGCCCCTCGACGAGCTGGTGCGGGTCGCGCTCCATGATGATCCGGTCCTTGAAGGTGCCGGGCTCGCCCTCGTCGGCGTTGCAGCACAGGTATTTTTCCTTGTCGGCCCGCTTCGGCACGAAGCTCCACTTCATGCCGGTCGGGAAGCCGGCGCCGCCGCGGCCGCGCAGGTTGGATTGCTTGACGAGCTCGACGACCGCGTCGGGCGTATATTCGCGCAAAACCTTCGCCAGCGCCCGGTAGCCGCCGCCGGCCTCGTAGGTCGACAGCCGATGACCGTCCGGCAGGTCGATGTTCTTGAGGAGAACCGGCTCGAACATGGCGCTATTCTCCCGGCGACGGCGCAGCGGCGTGCGCGACAGCCTCGACCCGCCGCGCCGAAGCCCGAAGGCTGTCCAGCAGCGCGTCCAGCCGCGCGACATCGAGGTTGCCGTGGTAGTCGTCGCCGACCTGCATCACCGGCGCCATCTCGCAGGCCCCGAGGCATTCGACGGTCGAGAGCGTGAACAGCCCGTCCGGGGTGGTCTCGCCCTTGCTGATCCCCAGCACCGTTTCCATGTGCTGCAGCAGGCGCTCGGCGCCGCACAGCATGCACGAAATGTTGTCACAGAGTTGCAGGTGGAACCGGCCGACCGGCTCGGTATGGAAGAGCGTGTAGAAGGTCGCCAGTTCGTAGACCCAGATCCGCTCGACGCCGAGGATGTCGGCGACCTCTTCCAGCACCGGGCCGGGCAGATGGCCATGCTCCTTCTGCGCGATCAGCAGCGCCGGCATGATCGCCGAGCGCCGGTCGGGATACCGGGCCGCAGCCGTCTCGATCTGTTCGCGCATGCCCATCGCGTCCAAGCCTCCTCTACTTGTCCACCTCCGCCATCACCGGGTCGAGGCTGCCGAGCACGGCGATCATGTCGGCCAGGTAGCGGGCATTGCTCACCCCGAACAGCCCCTGCAGATTCACGAAGGACGGGGCCCGCACCTTCATGCGGAACGGCTTCGGCGAGCCGTCGCTGATGATGTAGAACCCCAGTTCGCCCTTCGGCGCCTCGATCGCAGAATAGACCTCGCCCTTGGGAACGTCGAAGCCGTAGGCCGACAGGTCGAAGTGCTGGATCAGCGCCTCCATCGAGCAGTGCACGCGTTCCTTGTCCACCGGGAACGCGATCGTCGGCATGTCGATCTGGAAAGGCCCTTCGGGCATCTGGTAGAGGCACTGCTCGATGATGCGGATGCTTTCGCGCATCTCGTCGACCCGGCACCGCCAGCGCGCATAGCAATCGCCCTCGTCGCGGGTGATGACCTTGAAATCGAGCCGGTCGTAGATTTCGTAGGGCTCGTCGCGGCGGATGTCCCAGTCGACGCCGGAGGCACGCAGGTTCGGGCCGCTCAAGCCGAGGTCGATGGCGTCCTCGCCGGAGATGATGCCTACGCCTCGCGTGCGCTTCAGGAACACCCGGTTGGTTTCGAGCAATTGCTCATAGTCGCGGATCCGGTTCGGGAAGATCTCGCAGAACTCCCGGATCTTGGGCAGGAAGCCGTCGGGCAGGTCCTCGCGCACCCCGCCGACCCTGCAGAAGGAGGTGTGCATGCGCGCGCCGGTGATCATTTCCAGGAGGTCCATGATCATCTCGCGCTCGCGCATGACATAGAGCAGCGCGGTCATGGCGCCGAGGTCCATCGGCAGCGCGCCGGTGATCAGCAGATGGCCGGAAATCCGCGCCAGCTCGGCCATCAGCACGCGGATATACTGCGCCCGGATCGGCGCCTCAATGCCGAGGAGTTTTTCCACCGCCAGCGCAAACGCCAGGTTGTTCGAGGGCGGGCAGAGATAGTCGAGCCGGTCCGTCAGCGGGAAGATCTGGGTATAGGTGAAACTCTCCGCCAGTTTCTCGGTGCCGCGGTGAAGGTAGCCGATATGCGGGTCGACGCGCTCGACAAACTCGCCGTCCAGTTCGAGCACGAGCCGGAGGACCCCATGGGTGCTGGGGTGCTGCGGGCCGAGATTGAGAAGCACTTCCCTGGTATTGAGCGCTTCGCCTTCAGGCCTTTCGAACTCGGTGACTTCGGTCATTTTCCTCGCTCCGGCGTCAACTGGCTCCCTTCAGGAATCTCTCTGGTGGCGAGGTCGGGCTGCGTCGGCGGCGGCCCCTCGGCGCCAAAGGGGTTCAGCTTGTCCCTGTAGCCGCGCAACGGAAAATCCTTGCGCTGCGGAAATCCTTCGAAGCCCTCCCACATGTAGATGCGGCGCAGGTCTGGGTGGCCCTCGAAGCAGATCCCGTACATGTCCCAGGCCTCGCGCTCGTGCCAGTTGGCGGTCCGCCAGACCCCGGTGACCGAGGGAACCTGCGGCGGATCGCCGAGCCGGCACTTGATGCGGACCCGCCACTTGTTCGGCAGCGAATAGAGGTGGTAGACCGCCTCGAACCGCGGCGTTTCGGGATAGTGATCGACCCCGCAGATGTCCGAGAGGAAATTGAACCGCAACGCCGGATGCTCCTTCAGGAACCGGCAGAACCCGACGATCGTTTCGGGTGGAACGGCAAAGACATCGATGCCGTGCGCGGCGCCGAGATCCTCGATCGCTGCACCGAAGCGCTCCATGATCGGGGTGCGGTCAAGCGGCGGGCCCCCTCTCATGATGCGACGATCCGATCCAGAGGCGTCCCGGCCAGTGCGCGGGACCTCTTGATCTTCTCTTGAAGCAGCAGGAAGCCGTGCATCAGCGCCTCTGGCCGCGGCGGGCAGCCGGGCACATGCACGTCGACGGGCACGAAGGTCTCCGACCCCTGCACCACGGCGTAGGTGTTGTAGACGCCGCCGGAAATCGCGCAGGTGCCCATTGCGATCACCCAGCGCGGCTCGGGCATCTGGTCGTAGAGCCGGCGCACGACGGGGGCGAATTTCCGCGTCACCGTGCCGGCGATGATCATCACATCGGACTGTCGCGGCGACGGGCGGAACACCACGCCGAACCGGTCGAGATCGTAGCGCGCGCAACCGGCCGAGATCATCTCGATGGCGCAGCAGGCAATGCCGAAGGTTTCCGGCCACAAGGCCGAACTCCGGCTCCAGTTGATGACGTTGTCGGCCGTGGTGAACAGGACGCTGTCGCGGATGGTGTTGCCTACTCCTCCCATTCCAGCGCTCCCTTCAGCCAGGCGTAGGCGAAGCCCACGAGCAGCAGCAGCATGAAGACGAACATCTCGACATAGCCGACCGGCCCGATCTCCTTCAGGACGACGGCCCAGGGAAAGAGGAACATCGCCTCGACGTCGAACACCACCAGCAGGATCGCGAGGATGAAGAACGGCACCCGGAAGCGGCCGCCGGCGGCCTCGCCCGCGGCATCCATGCCGCATTCATAGGGCGCGTTCTTTTCTCGGTAGGGATTGGACGGGCGCAGCAGCGAGGAGACGAACATCGTCGCCGCGGCCACCAGCACGATTCCGGCAACCATGAAAAGAACCGGCAGGAACTCCATCGCAGTCATATCGGCCACCCTCGAAAGGGGCTTGCTCAAGCCGAACGCCACCGGGGCCATAACGCCGTCGCCCCCGGGGAGCGACTTGGGTAATCCTTTGAACTGGCAGTCTATTCCGTCGAGCGAATCATTGCAAATCAACCGCCGAACACCGATTGTTGAGCTAACCGCAGGAACCAGGCCGGAAACAGGCCGATACCGAACGTGCCGGCGGCGGTGATCGCGAGCGTGGCGCTGACCATCGGCGTCAGCGCCGGCTCGAACGCCCGCTTCGGCTCGCGCATGTAGATCAGCATGACGATGCGGATGTAGAAGTAGGCGGCGACGGCGCTGAGCAGCACGGCGATCACCGCCAGCACGACGAAGCCCCGCTCGACAAGCGCCACCAGCACGTAGAACTTGGCGAAGAACCCGGCCGTCGGCGGAATGCCGGCCAGCGAAAAGAGGTAGAGCAGCATCAGCAGCGCCAGCACCGGATGCGGCCTGGAGAAGCCGGCATAGTCCTCGATGACCTCGCCCGAGAAATCGCCGCTGCGCATCATGATGACAGCGCCGAAAATGCCGAGATTCATGAAGGCGTAGATCAGGAGGTAGAGCATGACGCTGGCGATCCCCTCCGCGCCGCCGGCGACGACGCCGAACAGGGCGAAGCCGGCATGGGCGATGCTGGAATAGGCCAGCAGGCGCTTGAAGTTGTCCTGTACCAGCGCCACGAAACTGCCGAGCGCCATCGTCACCACGGCAATGACGGCGACGACGATCCAGGCGTTCGAGGTCGCGACCAGCGGGTTGAGGAACACCCGCAGGATCACCGCGAAGCCGGCGGCCTTCGGTCCTACAGACATGAAGGCAGTGATCGTCGTCGGCGCGCCTTCATAGACATCCGGCAGCCACATATGGAACGGCACCGCGCCGACCTTGAAGACCAGGCCGGCGACGATGAAGACCACCGCCAGCAGCAGGCCGGGATCGAGCGGCTCGCCGGTCGCTGCCGCAGCCATCGCATCCAGTTGCGTGGTGCCGGTGAGCCCGTAGACCAGCGAGACGCCGTAGAGGAAAATGCCGGTCGAGACGGCGCCGAGGATCACATATTTCAGTGCCGCCTCGTTCGAGCGCCGCTCCCGCCGCAGGAAGCCGGTCAGGACATAGGTACAGAGCACCGTCAGTTCGAGGCCCACATAGATCGACAGCAGGTCGGTCGCGGAGGCCATGATCATCATCCCCGAAAGGGTGAAGAGCAGCAGGACATAGTATTCGCTGCTGCCGATCCCTTCGATGTCGGCGTATTTGCGCGACAGCAGGAACGTCAGGACGGTGGCCAGGTAGAAGATGAGCTTGAAGAAGACCGAGAAGCGGTCGGCAACGAACATGCCGGCATAGGCCGACCGGACCTCGCCCGCCGGTATCAGTGTCAGAAGGGCGGCAATCGCCACCACCGCGA
Organism: Mycoplana sp. BE70; assembly: GCF_031455855.1. Lineage (NCBI taxonomy): Bacteria > Pseudomonadati > Pseudomonadota > Alphaproteobacteria > Hyphomicrobiales > Rhizobiaceae > Mycoplana > Mycoplana sp. BE70. Next base: position 326,380 of record NZ_JAVDTM010000006.1, on the reverse strand, counting down.
CGGAGGCCCAGAGCAGGAAATCCTCCCGGCCCTTTCGCACCAGCTGTCCGAGGATCAAGAGGATGCAGGCCCCGGTTACCACGACGATCTCCGGGAGGCTCGCGAGCGCCGACTGGTACAGCGCCGCGGCGTTCATTGGCCGCCCCCTTCACCATGCACCTGCACCAGCAGGTGCCTCACCGAGGCATCGATGATGGCGAGAAAGGGTTTCGGATAGAGCCCGACCCACAACACGAAGACGGCCAGCGGCAGGATCGCCGCGATCTCGCGGGCGTTCACGTCGTAAATCTTGTACCCGGCGCGGGCGGTCGCCGGGCCAAGCGCGACCCTGCCATACATGCCAAGCAGGTAGGCAGCCCCCAGCAGTGCCCCCAAGACGGCCACGGCGCCAAGCGCCAGGTTGGCCGCAAACCCGCCCGACAGCACCAGCAGTTCGCCGATAAACGAGTTCGTCCCCGGCAGCGCCATCGACGATAGGGTGAACAGCGCGAGGAACGTAGTATAGATCGGCGCCAGCTTCATCAGCCCGCCATAGTCGGCGATGCTGCGCGTATGCGTCCGCTCGTAGATCAGGCCGACGAACAGGAACAGCGCGCCCGTCGTCATGCCATGATTGAACATCTGCAGTATGCCGCCCTGCAGCCCGCGAAGATTCAGCGCGAAGATCCCCAGTGTCACGAAGCCCATGTGGCTGATGCTGGAATAGGCCACCAGCTTCTTCAGGTCGTCCTGCGCCAGCGCCAGCAAGCCGCCATAGACGATCGCGAGCGCCGACAGCGCCAGCATCAGCGTCTGATAATGCAGCGACGCCTCCGGCAGCATCGGCAGCGAGAACCGCAGGAACCCATAGGCGCCCATCTTCAGGAGCACGCCGGCGAGGATGATGCTGCCGGCCGTCGGCGCCTGCACATGGGCGTCCGGCAGCCAGGTATGCACCGGCACCATCGGCACCTTGACGGCAAAGGCGATCAGGAAGGCGAAGAACAGCCAGGACTGCACCGCGAACGGCAGGTGCTGCGCCGTCAGGGCGAGGATGTCGAAGGTCTTGCCGCCCTGGAGATAGAGGACGATGACACCGACCAGGAACACGAGACTGCCCGCCAGCGTGTAGAGGAAGAACTTGAAGGCCGCATAGACGCGGCCCTCGCCGCCCCAGACGCCGATGATCAGGTACATCGGGATCAGCATCGCCTCCCAGCAGACGTAGAACAAAAACAGGTCGAGCGCGCAGAACACCCCCAGCATCAGCGCCTGCATGAGGAGCAGGCTGATCATGAACGCCTTCACCCTGCGGTCGATCGCGGCCCAGGAGGCGAGCACACAGACCGTGCCCAGCAGCGCCGTCAAAAACACGAAGAGCGCGCTGATGCCGTCGATGCCGAGCGAAAAGGTGATCCCGAGCGCCGGCACCCAGGGGTGCCGTTCGACGAACTGCATCGCGGGCGTGGTGGTGTCGAAGCCGGCGAGCATGGCGATGCAGAGTGCGAGATCGAGGACCGTGACAGCGAGTGCCGTCCATCGCACCGCATCGTCGCTGCGCAGGAACATCAGGAGAAACGCCCCGACGGCGGGGGTTAGGACGATGAGGCTGAGCAGCGGGACTCCCATCGCGCCCCCTACCGCCACACCACGGCGAAGACGACGACGGCAGTGATGACGCCGGCGATCATCGCCAGCGCGTAGTGGGTGACGACGCCGGTCTGCAGCCGCCGCAGCGCCCCGCCGCTACGCAGGATCGAGCGGGCGACGCCGTTGACGACGCCGTCCACGCCGGCCAGATCGATCCGCAGCCCGGTGCGTGCAGCCCCGTGCATGAGGGGCAACACCACGGTCTCGGAGACGTTGCTCACCGCCTGCTCGTAGCGCGCCAGCGGCCGCTCGGCGAGCCACATGAAGGCGCGGGCACCCTTGCGGTAGAACCAGTCGGTGTCGAGGCTGATGGTGTTCTCGGGGTCGAGCGCCTTGAGGAACAGCACGAACCCGAGCGCGGTGAACATCAGCAGGCCGAGACTCTCGGTGACGTGCTGGCCGGTATAGGGCTGGAAGTCGACCGGATAGGGCAGAAGCGCATAGAGCGGCTGCGGGAACACGCCGATGGCGATGCAGAGCGCTGCCGCCATGCCCATCGCCACCAGCATGTTGCGCGGCGGCTCACGCGCCTGAATTTTCCGGTCGGTGCCGAAGAACATGTAGTAGGGAAGCTTGAGGCCGGTGTGCAGGAACGTCCCCGACGAGGCCATCGTCAGCGCCAGCATCACCAGCGCCCGGTGATCGGCCCCGGCGGCGGCGATCACCATCGACTTGGTGACGAAGCCGGAGAAGAACGGAAAGGCCGAGATCGCAAGCGCGCCGACCATGTAGAGCGCCACCGTCAGCGGCATGGCCTTGTAGAGCCCGCCGAGCTCTGTGAGCTTGCGACGGCCGGTGACGTAGATCACCGCCCCCGCCCCCATGAACAGCAGCGCCTTGTAGAGGATGTGCGCAAAGGCGTGGCTGGCGGCCCCGTTCACCGCCAGCTCGGTGCCGATGCCGATGCCCGCCACCATGTAGCCCACCTGGCTGACGATGTGGTAGGCGAGCAGCCGCCGGCAGTCGTTTTCCAGCACCGCATAGATGACGCCATAGATCGCCATCACCGTACCGAGCCAGACCAGCAGTTCGGTGCCCGGATACGCCCGCGCCAGCACGTAGACGGCGGTCTTGGTGGTAAACGCGCTCATGAAAACGGCGCCTGTGACGGTCGCCTCGGGGTAAGCGTCGGTCAGCCAGGCGTTGAGCGGCGGCACGGCCGCGTTGAGCAGGAAGCCGGCCAGGATCAGGTAGGCACCGGCACCCATCGGCGCCTCGATCGGGCCGAACAGCATCGATCCGGTGCCGAGCCCGTGCAGGATGATGCCGCCGAACAGCACGAGCCCGCCGGTGACATGGACCATCAGGTAGCGGAACCCGGCGCGGATCGCCGGCCCGCCGCCCTGCGCGAAGACCAGGTAAGCGGAGGCGAATGCCATGCCCTCCCAGAACAGATAGAGGGTCAGGTAGTCGCCGGCGAACACCACGCCGAGCGCGCAGCCGACATAGACGAACGCCGCCACGTGCTGGCCGGCCTCCGTCACGTGCAGCGCATAGACCATGCCGATCAGCGCCATGAGGGTGAAGACGGTGGCGAAGACGATGCTCAGCTTGTCGATCTTGGCGATCAGGATGTCCTGCCCGAGGATGTTCGCCGCGCCGTAGCTGCCCGGCTGCATGGCCAACACGGCGACGATCGCCAGCGCCGGGACCAGCAGCAGGTAGGCCTTGCGGATCGCCCCCTTCAGGAACGGGATCGGCAGGGCGCCGAGGATGAGGAGCAGGCCCGGATGGACGAAGTCAGTCATAATAGTCCTCGCGCCGCATCAGCCCGGCCCGATGGCCGAGAAACTTGGAAACGAAGATCAGAGCCACGCAGGAAAAAAAGCCGTAGGCGGCCGACCAGCCCGGCAGCCGCTCCCACAGGTATTCGGCGTGTTCGCGGGGAACCACGAAGTCGGCGAGGACGATCAGCACGAGCACCAGGTAGAGCAGCGTCCGGCGCTGCCTGGCATAGGTCTCGTCCCCGAAGAAATCGACGACGCGCCGGATCATCGCACCACTCCGTCCGCCAGGGTAAGGAAATAGCCGGGGAAGATGCCCATCAGCACCGACAGGGCGGCGGTCGCGACCAGCGGGACCGCGACCAGTGGGATCTCGCGGACCGGCGCTTGGCCATCGTCGGCCGCCGGTACGAAGAAGGCGGTATAGCTGACCGGCAGGAAATAGGCGGCGTTCAGGACCGAGCTCACCAGCAGCACGGCCAGGAATGCGATCTGTCCCGCCTCCGCCGAGCCCTGCACCAGGTACCACTTGCTGACGAAGCCCGCGGTCGGCGGGATCCCGATCATGCTCAGCGAAGCGACGAAAAAGGCGCCCATCGTCCAGGGCAGCCTGCGGCCGATGCCGGCCATGTCGCTGATGTTGCGTTTTCCCGAGGCGCAGTAGATCGAGCCGGCGCAGAAGAAGAGCGTGATCTTGGAGAAGGCGTGCGCGGCGATGTGGATGATCCCGCCGACCATGGCGACCGGCGACAGCAGCACCGCGCCGAGCACGATGTAGGAGAGCTGGCTGACCGTCGAATAGGCGAGCCTAGCCTTCAGGTCGTCCCGCGTCAGCGCATAGACCGACGCCATCAGGATCGTGAACGAAACCAGATAGGCCGTGGCGATGCCCAGTCCAAGTTTCGCCACCAGCGCGACGCCGAAGACGTCGAACACCATCCGCAGGACGCAGAACACGCCCATCTTGACGACGGCCACCGCATGCAGCAGCGCGCTGACCGGCGTCGGCGCCACCATGGCAGCCGGCAGCCAGGCGTGCATCGGCATCACCGCCGCCTTGGCGAAGCCGAACAGGTAGCAGAAATAAACGACCGTCAGCAGCGCCGGCGCGGCATTGGCGTTGGCCAGAAGCCCGCCCGGCACGAAGTCGAGCGATCCCGCGATCTGGTAGGTCAATGCCAGCGCGGCGAGGAGCGCGCTCTTCGAGGCGCCCATCAGATAGACGAGGTACTTGCGGCTGCCCCTCCACGCCTCCTCGTCTTCATGGTGATAGACGAGTGGGTAGGTCACGAGGCTGAGCACCTCGTAGAAGATCACCAGCGTGAACAGGTTGGCGGAAAAGGCACCGCCGACGGCAGCCGCGAGGCTGGTGGCGAAGCAGGCGAAGAACCGGGTCTGCGCGTGTTCGTTGAGGTGCCGCATGTAGCCGATCGAATAGATCGCCGCGAGGATCCACAGCAGCGAAGAAACGGTGGCGAACACCATGCCGAGCGCATCGGCTCGGAAGGCGAAGTCGATCCCCGGCAGGATCTCGAACAGGCGCAACTCGACGGTGCCGCCGGAAAGCACCGTCGGGGCCATCGAGGCAACGATCGCGAACAGAACGACGGCGGCGAGCGGCGAGATGAGATCGCGCAGCCGCTCGCGGTCGTGCAGAAGGAGGACGGCAAGCGCCGCCAGACCGGGAACGGCGACGGCAAGCAGCGGCCGGATCGAGATCGCCGGGTCCAAGCCGCTATCCTTTCATGATGGTCACGTCGTCGACCTTGAGGGTGTGCTTGTTCCTCACGAGGGCGACCAGGATGCCGAGGGCGACGGCGACTTCCGCGGCGGTGATGGCGATGACGAAGATCGCAAAGATCTGCCCGCGGAAATCGTCATATTGACGCCCGAAGGCGATGAAGTTGATGTTGACGGAGTTGAGCAGGAGCTCCAGCGACATCAGCACGACCAGGACATTGCGCCTGAGCAAGACCCCGGCCGCCCCGATCACAAACAGGACCACCCCGAGCAGAACATACCAGGAGAGCGGAACCATCATCCCGGTTCCTTCCGCGCCAGCACGATGGCACCGACCAACGCCACCAGCAGGATGACGGAGGCCGCTTCGAACGGCAGCAGGTAGTCGGCGAAAAGCGTAGTGCTGAGCTGTCTGATCTGGTCGCCGCCACTCGCGACTACGGGTTCGGCGACCGAAAAGCGCTCGCTCCAGAACACCAGCACGACCATTTCGACGCCGAGCAGCACGAGAACCACCAGCGCCGGCAAGTTGCCGCCCGGCAGGAACCGCTGCAACACCGCCTCGCGCACGTCGACCATCATGATCACGAACAGGAACAGGACCATAATCGCGCCGACATAGACGAAGATCTGGATGACCGCGAGCAGCGGCGCCTCGAGCAGCACGAAGATTGCGGAGACCTGCAGAAAACACGCCATCAGCGCGAGTGCGCTATGGACCGGATTGCGCGCCAGAACAACCGTCAGGGCCGTGATCACGGCCACCGCAGCGAACAGAAGGAAGAACCCCTGGTCCATCGACGCCGCCCTCCCACGCGAACTGCCATTCGGCGCGAGATGGCCGAATTAGCGATAGTTCCGCACTTCAGGGTGCATGCACAAATTGTGCCTTACTACGGGATCTTTCACAAGATTATTGTCACCACCTGCATAAGATCAGAGCATCCGGATGGCTCTACGGTCGCATCCACAGGTCGCGACACGACCTAGATTTCAATAGTTACGAAGGCGACAGTATCGATCTGGCGGCGATCGTCGCGAATTGGCAGCTCTCAGGAGATCAGGCATGCAAGTTCATCGGGACGCAGGCGTTCCACAAGACGGCGGATCCGCTTCGCCAGGCTCGCCAGTGGCTGTTCCGTCGTGTCACGGGCCAGGGCAAAAATGTCGGCCCCGACCGTTTGCATGACCAGGAGGTGGCCCGCCTCGTCAAGAAGACGGCGCTGGCCGCCGGCGTCCGCGGCGAGCTGTCCGAGGCGGAACGCAGCCAGAAATTGGCCGGCCATTGCTGCGCGCCGGCCTCGCCTCCGCGGCGGAGGTCGACGAGCGCCACGTCCAGAAGCAGCTCGGCCATGCCTCGGCGGAGATGACCCGCGGCTACCAGCGCCGCCGCGATCGCTTCCGCGTCAACCTCACCAAGGCGGCGGGGCTGTAGCCCCCTCGCCTCTCGCCGGCTTGCGTCCGCGTCAGATCCCGAACAGCCGGCGGTCCCAGAACACCAGCTGGTGCAGGCTCTGTGCAATGTCGGAGAACTCGGGGTGAGCAGGATTGATGAGAATATTGTTGTCCAGCCTGGCGACGACGCTGGGCACCAGCAGGATGGCACTACGCCGCTCGAGGCACCAGGCTTCCCCGAAGGCCTTGCTGACCGCCGCCGGCATCGAGTCCCAACCGGGCAATGCCGGCTGCGAAAACACCTCGTAGCTTGTCCCCCGTGGCACAGTAATCTCCACAAAGTGCTGGTTCGGCGGCAATCGCCCACTGCCATGCACCAGTTTTTCCAGCAGCGCTGTCGAATAGTGCTCCGAGCTATAGATGACCGGGCTTGCGGGCGTGTTCCACCGACCAGGAGCAATCGTCGAGCCGGTCGCATCGAAAATCGGATATGTGCCTGCCGGATCGCCGATCCGGTAACAGGTGAGCGTCCGGTCCAGAACTTGTGCCGTCACGCGGCGCTGCCGTATTTCAAGCTGTTCAGGATGTCCACGACCATTTCCGCACCGAACTCGCTCTGGATGATGACGTCGACTGGCCGCTTGTCCTCGATCATCGGATGCGCACGGAACAGGAACGACCGGGCTTCCTCCTCGTCCTTCCAAACCTCTAAGGCCAGGCTCCAGATGCGGGCCAGCCGCGCCAGCCGCGTCCCCTCTTCAGGAGACAGGGTCTTCGTGCTTTTTCTGCGCTCGTAAGTTGCTTTCGGTACCAGCCTGTACTTGAACTGGGTATCATTCGGCGCAACAAGCCTAGCGATCCGCTCGACCGCACCTACCGGCAAACCATGCTCAATCTGCATTACAAGGCCGATCGGCGACTGCTGCGCTACCTTGGCAGAAAGGCCGAGGACATTGGCAACATTTGAAAACGCGAGCATGACAATCTCCCATCCATGTGAGGCTGAATATAGTCTCACGAGAGGAATCATTCAAGTTGCGGTCAATCTAATGAACGGCAATGATCGTCGGCCCGCGACCTTGCACAGTCGCCGATGATCAGCCATTCATCGGATGCATTTAGCTAGCCAAAAATTCATGCCTTGAAGCGATCGAACGCCGTCAGCCGCTTCATCGGCGGGGCGGGAACGCCGCCGGCGACATGGTCTTGTTCTCCGCGGTCACCATCAGGGATTCTGTTCAACCTCCCCGGGCGGCGTCAGTGGGCAATATCGATTAATGGGCACCGATGCTACGACCTATCACTGGTTTGCCGGACCGCGGCCATAGAGCAGCAGCATGGCGACGATGACGATGCCATAGACGATTTGGCGCCCGGCTTCTGGCATCTGCATCACGGACAGGATCGATTGCAGCAACGTGATCAGGATTACGCCGGCTACGGTGCCGAGGTAGGAGCCCCGGCCACCCAGGATCGAGGTGCCGCCGAGCACCACGGCTGCGATCGAGGGCAGCAGGTAGGCATCGCCCATGGCCTGTGCGGCCTTGGAGGCGTAACCCGCCAAGAGAACGCCGCCGAATGCGCTCAGTGCGCCGGAAACCGCAAAGGCGATCATGATGACGCGGCGGGTATCGATCCCGGAGAGGTAGGCGGCCCGCTCGCTATTGCCGATGCCGTAGACGGAGCGTCCGAAGGTCGTGCGCGTCAGCAGGAACACCATCGCGGCACTGACCGCCGCCCAGACGAGGATGGCGTTCGGCACACCCGGAATGATGAAGCCGGTTGCGAGCCAGCGCATTGCCGTCGGCGCCGAGTCCTGAGGCGAGAAGCCGCCGGTGTAGAGGACCATCAGCCCCTGGGCGACGACGTTTGTCGCGAGCGTGACGATCATCGAGGGGATGCGCATGTAGGCGACGCCGAAGCCGTTGAGCAGGCCGAAGACCGTCCCGCAGAAAATTCCGAAGGGAATGGCGAGGATCGTGCCGCTGGTGCCGAACCCTGCGGCCGCACAGGCCATCATTGCACCCATGGTCATCACCCAAGGTACAGAAAGGTCGATCTGGCCGAGCAGGATTACCAGCATCATACCGGCTGCGATAACGCCGAGGAATGAGGCGACCTTCAATTGCTGCAGCAGGTATTCAAGGGAGAGGAAATTGCTCGAATAGAGGCTGCCGAGAAGGAGCAGGAGCAGGATGCAGCCGAAGGCGGTGAGTACCGGCCGATCGACATGGCGGAACGGGGCGGTAAGCCGGGTGCGGAAGGACATTCTGTTTTCCGTTGCATCTGTCATTGGAACCAGTCCAGTCGGTTGCGTACGCGCAGAAGCCCAAGGGCACCGATGCTGATCGCGATCAGCAGCACCATCCCCTGCAAGAGCGGTTGCCAGAGCGGGTCGACGTCGAAGACGAACAGCATGTCGCCGGTGGTGCGCGCCGCAAACGCGCCGAAGATCGCGCCGACCGCGCTGCCGCGCCCACCATAGAGCGAGACGCCGCCCAGAACGACGGCAGCGATCGACCAGAGCGTGTAGCCGCTGCCGCTCGCATAGGCCGCTTCTCCCGTGTAGGTGAAAAAGGTCAGGAACAGCCCGCCCATGCCTGCAAGCAGGCCGGCGAGCGTGTAGGCGACAAGCTTCGCGCGCCGAATGGGGACGCCCGACATGAATGCGGCCGCCTCGGAAGAGCCCGCGGCATAGGCGGCACGCCCAATCTCGGAACGCCGGAAGGGCAGCCAGACAAGAAGGACGACGCCAAGGAGCGCAACGAGGCTGGAGGGGATTGTGCCGAACAGCCGCCCGGTCAGCGCGTCGGCGAGGTCCTCGTTCACCGAGCCGCCGGGAAAAGGCCGCAGCAGCAGCGCCAGGCCGAAATAGATCGCGCCAGTCGCGATCGTCGCCACGATCGGCTGCAGCCGGCCGTAGACGACGAGCAGGCCATTGATCGCGCCGCAAATCGTTCCGGCGAGCAGCACGCCTGCAACGCCGAGCGCCGTCTGCATCGGCGTGCCGACGACGATCCACGAGGCGATGCAGTTCGTCAGCACGAAGATCATGCCGACGGACAGGTCGATGCCGGCTGTGATCACCACCATGGCCTGGGCCATGGCGATAAAGGCGAGCAAGACGCCCTTGTTGGCGGCCGTCTGCGCGACATTGACGGTCAGGCCCGCCGGGTGGTTGGTGATGTAGACGCAGAACATCAGGAGAAAGATGGCGAGGCCCATCAAAGTGCCACGCTGCTCGTTCAGCCAATAGCGCCATTCGCTCATGCCACGGCCTCCGGCTGCGCGTCGACGTGGAGCGCACTTGCGACAAGGGCGTGCTCGGTGATGCCTGCGCCTTCGAGTTCGCGCACGATGCGTCCGTCATAGAGAACCAGAACCCGGTTGCAACAGCCGACCAACTCGTCATAGTCGGTCGAATAGAAGAGGATGGCCGCTTCCGCGTCAGCGAGCCGGCGCAGCAACTGATACATCTCCTGCTTAGTGCCGACGTCGATGCCGCGCGTCGGGTCGTTCAGCAGGATGATCCGCGGCCGGCGCATCAGCCACTTGGCGATGACGACCTTCTGCTGGTTGCCGCCGGACAGCGAGCCGACGGGGATGTCGAGGCCAGCGGTCTTGATGGCCAGCAGCCGGACCATCTCGTCAATGTCACGCTCCTCCTTGTCGCGATTGATGACGCCGCGCGCCGACAGCCGGTCGAGCGCCGCGAAGGAGAGATTCTCGCGCACCGTCATCGGCTGCATGAGCCCCTCTGTTTTGCGATCCTCCGGGATCAAGGCCATCCCGATCCTGCCCGCGCGCGCGGTCCCGGGACCTGCGATCGATGCCGCCACGCCATCGATGCTGACTGTGCCCGTCGTGCCCCTGAGGACGCCGAACAGTCCGAGCAGCAATTCGCGCTGACCCTGGCCGTCCAGCCCGCCGAGCCCGACGACCTCACCTGGGCAGACCTCGAGGGTGATGTCATGCAACCGGTCGGACCAACTGAACATGTTGCAGGCGAGCACCGGGCGGGCCTCGCGGCGCCGTTGCGGCTTGGGCGGAAAAACGCTGCTGACCTCGCGGCCGATCATCATTTCAACCACCTCGTTGCCAGAGCGGGTTCCGGCAGCAAAGCTTGCGACGTTGCGGCCGTTGCGAAACACGGTGCAATCGTCGGCAATCTCGGTGATCTCGTGCATGCGATGGGAGATGTAGAGCAGCGCCAGCCCCTCGGAACACAGGCGCCTGAGCACGGCGAACACCTTGGCCACGTCGCCGGCCGTCAGCGCCGACGTGGCCTCGTCGAGGATCAATATGCGCGGCTTCCAGGCGAGCGCCTTGGCGATCTCCACCATCTGGCGGCGCGACAAAGGCAGGTCGCGCACGAGCGCGCGGGGGTGAATGTCTTCGGCGCCGGCCCGCGCAAGCGCCTCTTCCGCCAGCCGCCTTTGCGCGGCGCGGTCGATCAGTCCAAACCGATGCGGCGGGTTGGAAATCGAGATGTTGTCGGCGACGCTGAGGTCGGGGATCAGCGACAGTTCCTGGAACACGCAGGCGATCCCGGCGCCGGCCGCCTGGGCGGGCGACCGAAACGCCACCTCGCGATCCTCAAGAAGCATGCGGCCTTCGTCCGGAGCGACGACGCCGGCCATGATCTTGATCAGTGTCGACTTTCCCGCCCCATTTTCGCCGAGGATCGCGTGAATGCGACCGGCCTCGACCGCAAGCGATGCGTCCTCCAGGGCGCGGACCCCGCCGTAGCGCTTGCAGATGCCCTCCATCCGGAAAAGCGGACTCGCGGCCTGTAACTGCGTTGCCGTCATGTATCCCTCGATCCGCGCTCTCGCCGCCAAGCCGGCAGCTTCACGCGGGAGTGTTTCGAGGACCGTGGCCGATACCGCTCCACTCACGGTCCCGGCGCCGTGCTTTTCGGGATGCCGCGGGCACTGGCCGCGACATCGCCCAGGGAGAGCATGGACCGCCTTACTGGTTTTCCTTCGTCTGCCCCATGATTTCCTGCGCGTTGAAGTTGATCCCGCACGAGGGGAAGGAATTGCCGACGAAGAAGTTATCGGACTGGTCGGGATAGAAGTCCTGGCCTGCCTTGAAGTTCGGGTCCTCGACAATGGCGAGCGGCAGCTTGATCGATTGCGGCACCACCTGGCCCTCAAGGGCTGCAATCGCCGTCTTGATCGCGACCGCCACCTGGGCGGGGCCGGTGCCGGCGGATGAGCATTTCAGGCCTTCGCCCGCATACTTGGCGCAGAACTTGCGGAAGCCGTTTTCCGTCTCACCGCCGAAGGGCACGAAGGGATGGCCCGCGTCGATCATCGCCTGCACGACGCCGGTGTCGCCGCCCTGCGCGGTGATGCCGTCGAACTTCTTGTGCACGGCAATCGCATCGGCCGTTGCCTTCTGTGCCGTCGGGTCGTCCCACTTGCCGACGGCTTCGACGACGTCCCATTTCTTGCCGGTGGCATCAAGCGTTTCATGAAGGCCGTTGTGACGGTCGGTGTCGACAGATGTGCCAGCGACGCCGCGGACCTCGAGGAGCTTGCCGCCATCCGGCAGGTGCTTTGCCAGCCAGTTGGCCCAGAGGATGCCGAGACCCTTCTGGTCGACGTTGACGTTGATGGCGTCCTCGGTGTTGAGAATGTTGTCGAAGGCGACGAGCACGACGCCGGCCTCCTTGGCGCGCTTGATCACCGGGCCGAAGGCTGTGGGGTTTTGTGCGTTGACAACGATCGCGTCAAAGCCGGAATCGATGAAGTTGTTGATGGCGGATATTTGCGCCGGGACATCTTCGCCGGTTGAGACGACCTTGAATTCCTTGAGCTTGGCGGCGACGTCAGGCTGTGCCGCATAGGCCTTCGCCGTCTGGACCATCTGGATGCGCCAGGTGTTGGCGATGAAGCCGTTCGCAAGCGCGATCCGATAAGGACCTTCCTTTTTCGGGAATTTGAAGAACTTCGTCTCCGCAGTCCATGGCGCGAAGCACTCCGGTTCGGCAGCGGGGCCGCTGACGACTTCCGGATCGGCGAGTGCGGTCGTGGAAGCGAGGACAATCGCAGCAGTGGCGAGAAGGCCACCGAGGAAAGACTTTTGCATCGAATTCCCTCCCAGTAGTTGCGGTGCGGGATGCGGAATCGAAATGGACAAACCGGAGAAGATCGAGCGTGCTCAGCAGTCAATGGCCTGCTTCCAGAACCATCCCGACAGTTCATCGCGATGCGCTATTCCGGTGGCGCTCGGAGCTCCTCCCTCGACGCCACCAAATGATGGTAGCGCTACCAATTTGAGTTGTAAAGCGGGCGTGATGCGTCGCCTCCGGTCACTTCGTCGCTCGTGCCCGGGTGGTGCTTTCGCGGATTTTCAGTTCGAATCCAAGGTCGACAACGGAAGGCTCGGGACGCTCGCCGTCAAGGGCTGCGCGGACCATGGCGATCGCCCGCCGTCCGATTTCATAACGTGGCGTACGAACGCTGGTGATCGACGGATAGGCAATGGCCATCATCTCAAGATCATTGAATCCGGCGATGCACATGCGTTCGGGTACGGGTATTTTTGTCCGGTGGCACTCAAACAACACGCCGAGCGCCAGGTCATCGTTATTGCAAACGATCGCATCCAGGTCTGGCGTCTTGCTCAACGCCTGGCAAAACAGATAAGCACCCATCGACACGCTCGACGGCGAGGGTGTGATCGTCACGAGCGCCTCGTCGTATACACCATTTGCCTGTAACAGCGCCCGATAGCCCGCCAGGCGCCGTTTCGTACGCGGATCCATGCGCGCGCCAAGAAAGCCGATGCGTCGGCATCCGGCCCCAAGCAGGTGGTCCGTCACTGCGCGGCCGCCTTCGAAGTGCGAAAAGCCGACCATCATATCGATCGGGTTGGGGCCGGTTTCCATGATCTGAACGATAGGGCAGCCTGCGGTTTCGAGAAGGCGTCGGGCGGCGGGCGACTGGTCGATGCCGGAAACGATGAGGGCGGAGGGGTGTTGCCCGATAAAAACCTTCAGCAGCCGTTCCTCTTCGTCCGCCGAATAGTGTGTGTTGCCGAACTGGATCTGCATGGTGCTGTCGCCCAGTCCGTCATGGATACCGCGCAGCACCTCGGCAAAGACGCTGTTGGTGAGCGAGGGAATGAGGACACCGATGACGTCGGCGCCAGCGGAGGCAAGGGCGCGCGCATTCGGATTGAGAACGTAGCCGAGGGCGTCGATCGCGGCGTCGATCCGCTCGCGCAGCGCGCTGGAGACGCGCTCCGGCTCGCGCAATGCGCGGGACACCGTGATCGTGCCCACGCCGGCACGGCTTGCGACATCCGCAAGCGTCGGTCGGCCGCTACCTCGCCTGGATCGGCTTACCACAGGCTCCCCCTGGTTGAGCATTGCCTTCAAGTTGCTCGGTCATCAAGCATAGTCGAACCGCGGCATCTTGCAAAAGTACGGCGATAGCGGCGCTCGGTCGGGACTATCTTTCGCAGCGACGATAACGGTTACCAGGTGACTGGTCGGTGGCGCTCAGACGATATCGTCCACGGCCAGCAAGGCAAAATGCTCGAGTGCAACGCGGTTCCGGCCCGACTTTGGCTTCCGCTAGCCGGAGCTCAGACCACCTCTCCGCCCCCGATAAGTCATAACGAAATTCAATTTTCCATCCCCAAAGCCAGCCAATAGGGTCCGCGGGCTGGCGCCATTCCGATTTTTTCACATCGCGACCGCGCCTGATTTTGGGAAGGCTGCTTCTCGTCCTTCCGGCCGAACCCTGAGCGGATCAAATTTAGACGTCAGCGACAAATACTGCCCCGTTCTCCACGTATCGTTGCATTCTTGCTGTTTCCAAACATAGTACTGACATAACCAGGGGGACCATTTGATGCGTAACGTAGAGGAACTCGGCACAGCCTTCGGAGCACACGAAAGCTTTCTATTATCGCCCAAGATCCGTCTGTTACTGCCGAAGGTAAGATCGTCAGAGCATCAGTCGATTTGCCCGCCGAAGAACTTCTTCCCGGTCCTCGCGGCTACCGTGTCGCCGTTGTCGACTACGACGTTACTGCGAACGCACTTTATGCGCCGGCGGAGTTGCCGTCCGGCCTGGAAGGCGATTACCTCGACCCGTTCGACAAAGCGCCGGATTCGAAGCTTCTTTCAGATCCAAGATTTCATGCTCAAAACGCGTATGCGATTGCGATGCGAATTCTTGCGCGCTTCGAGTTTGCACTCGGCAGGCGCATCAAATGGGGCTGCGAAGGGCATCAGCTCAATATTCTACCGCATGCCTTCGCGGAACCGAACGCTTTCTATTCACGTGAAGATCGATCCCTCTTCTTTGGATATTTCGAAAGCCGGCCCGACAAAAATGGTGCGACCAGAACCATTTACTCCAGCCTATCTCACGATGTCGTTGCGCACGAAACGACCCATGCAATCTTAGACGGCCTGCGTGCCCGGTATCTCGAACCCTCTTCGCCTGATCAAGGTGCGTTTCATGAGGGCTTCTCGGATGTGATTGCCCTGCTTTCGGTTTTCTCCCTTCCGGATGTTGTTGCGGCTGTGCTTGACGGCAAGCCAAAGCATCAGCTTATCGATCAGAAACTTCTCACCAAAGCGCGGCTATTTCAGTCAGTCCTATTCGGCCTGGCCAAGGAAATGGGGCAGGAGCTAAGTGGGGTTCGCGGAAAATCCCTTCGACATTCGATCGAGCTCAAGCCTGGGACAAACTATATGGATGATCCGGAATACTTGGAGGTCCATGCCCGGGGCGAGCTTCTCCTTGCAGCGATGCTCAAGTCCTTCCTAGACATCTGGGTTAGTAGATTGAACCGCATCGGAACCATTGCTGACGGTAAGAAAGATCGTTCGCTTGTCGTGGAGGAAGGCGCTCGGGCAGCAGATCACTTGTTGACGATGGCAATCCGCGCAATCGACTATTGCCCGCCCGTAGATCTACTTTTTTCGGACTATTTGTCCGCGCTTCTCACTGTGGACCGCGAGGTCGTTCCCGACGACAAATACGGCTATCGAAGCGCGCTGCTGGCCAATTTTGGGGATTTCGGGATTAGGCCAAGCACTCACGCTGACGCGGATGGCAGCTGGCTCCGCTGTAACAAGGAAATGATTTACAGCCGGACGCATTTCGACTCGATGCTCCGAGACAGCGAGGAGGTTTTCCGTTTTGTTTGGGAAAATCGCAGATCGTTGGAAATTGGGGACATTGGCTACATTGAAGTGCAGTCGGTACGCCCCAGCGTTCGCATCGCGCCGGATGGTTTCGTTTTACGGGAGACGATTGCCGAACATGTCCAGATTCTAACGCTAAGAGTAGAAGAACTCGAAGAGGACTTCAATGTATCCCTTTCGGATGAGATGGAAGGTTGGCGTTCGGTACGAATTCTCGGCGGCGGCACGCTGATCTTCAACGAATACGGACAGCTCAAGTATCAAATAGCCAACCATCTTCTCAATAACGAAGCAGATGTCACCCGTCAGGGCCGACGACTGAAGTATCTATGGGAACAGGGGTTCTTCGACAAGCACGACCGCACCGGCAGTTTCGCTGCACTTCATCTTTCACGAAGCGGTGTGAAGGAGACTGTGCGATGACCCCCAGCCGAGTCACTATCCGCTCCTATCAGGTCGGCTTTGGCGACTACTTCCTCCTTAGTTTCCAATATGACGCGGAGGAGCGTCATGTATTAATCGACTTCGGCTCCACTGGATTGCCTGAGGGCGTGCCGAAAAACCAACTTGATCTCATAGCAAAGGATATTGCTGAGCGTTCAAACGGTAAGCTGACTGCGGTTGTGGCGACCCATCGACATAGGGATCATATCTCTGGCTTCGCCACGAGGAACAAGAAGACATCTTCAGGAAGTATCATCGCTGGCCTCACCCCTGAACTCGTGCTCCAACCATGGACCGAAGATCCCGATCTGTCGCCTGAGGCGACAGGGCCGCGACGCCGCGAACCGTCTCTGGCTGCGCATCACGTCTCTTCCCTTGCCGAGATGCAACTTGCAGCGGCTCAAGTTCTTTCGGAAGTTAGGCGCGTCCGCTATCTCTCCACAGATCTGCGGAACGAATTGTCGTTCATGGGAGAAAACAACCTCGCGAATCTTGACGCGATCAAGAACCTAATGACGATGGGAAAGAAGCGGGAGTACGCACATGCCCAGCAGCCAACGGCGCTGCAGGAACTCCTTCCCGGCGTAACAGTGGACGTGCTTGGTCCACCAACGGTAAATCAGTCCAACACAATCACAAAGCAGCGTAGCCGGGATGAGGATGAGTTCTGGCACCTCTTGGCGCATGCAGAAAAAGCTTTGGGACGGCCCAGAGGTGGCAAAGTCAAACCGCTGTTTCCAACATATCTCGCCCAGAAAAGTCGCGACCAATTCCCAATCGATGCAAGATGGCTGATTAACCAGGCAAAACGGCTGCGGACAGACCAGATGCTTCAGATCGTACGCATTCTGGACGAGGCCCTAAATAATACGAGCCTGATCCTGCTCTTTAAAACCGGCTCTAAGAGCCTACTTTTCCCGGGAGACGCCCAAATTGAAAACTGGTCGTATGCTCTTAATCAGGAAGACATCCGTGAGAAACTGAAAGCTGTCGATCTTTACAAGGTAGGCCATCATGGCAGCATGAATGCGACCCCAAAGTCGCTTTGGAGCCTGTTCGAAAACAAGTCGAAAGATGCCACCAGCCAAGGTAGGCTCCAAACATTGATGTCGACCATGGCACACAAGCACGGTTCAGAGGATCGAAAAACCGAGGTTCCTCGCCAACCACTGGTCCAGGCGCTCAATCGCGAGAGCACCCTCTTCTCCACGCAGGCCCTGAAAGCTGAGCTTTATCACGATACCATCATGGAGCTCTGACCTCCTATACACAATGTTCTTTCCATGAATTGGAGTTTGGATGCCAAAGAACCTAGTGGTCTGCTGTGACGGCACTGCCAATGAATTTGCAGATGATCGTACAAACGTTGCCGAGCTTTGTTACTGCTTGATCAAGAACGCCGACCGACAAGTCGTTTGAGAACGCCAAAGGCATCGTGCTGATCGTCGAACTCGACGCCCATCTGCACCCGGCATGGCAGATGCAAATCGTCGGACGCTTGAGGCGCGCTCTTCCTGGTGTCTCGCCCAGGCTACTACTGGCTTGCCGGAGATTGGAAGAACCTTTTGGTCTCGTGTCGCGATTGCAACGCGCCCCGGGCGCACCGGGAACCTGGCCAAGCGAAAGGGGGCTCTGTGGGGAAAGGCACCCAGTTTCCCCTGGCGGACGAAAGCAAGCGTGTCCGCAGCCACGATGACGACGTTGCGCTTGAGGAAGAGGTCCGCCTCCTGCTTCATCCTTGCATCGATGACCCTGAGGAGCAATTGACGTTCGACGAGCAAGGGCTCGTTCACCCTGCCATGCTGAAAGATGGGCCCAGCCAGAAAGGAAAGGCATCAATTAACGTCTATGCCTTGCAACGAAAGTTGCTGGTCGAGGAACGACTGACGGAAATCAACGCCCTTCGGACCAGCCTCATGCATCTTCAAAGCTATGTCAGAAATCACAACAATCTGGTCAGCATGCCTAACGATACCACGCTGCTTCGCCGGGACAACGCGGTCGATATTAAGAGATCCCTGCAGGCAATTGCCGACTTGATGCGGCCAAATACGGAGTTTGTGGCGCCAAGAGGAGCTACATCAGGGCCGCAAGTCATCGGGGAGACTTTGTAACGCTGTCCCAATTCGGCATCGACATCGCAAGATTTACGAAGCTATCGCGATAAACCTCTCATGAGCACAGCTGGGCTGATGGACCGAACCCTGATCCTAGATCAGCGAATGCAAAATGATGCTAGTCTCAACCCGCTTGTAAACAACCCGGCCCGGGAAGCCGTCGGGCCAATGCGGGGCTACTCCTATCAGATATTGCACAGCATCGAGACATGGCTCGAATTGACCGACAATGAGATTCTCGTTCTCGAAGGCGCGGAAGATCTGGACCGTATCGATGGCACTGGCGCCCTTGTCGAACAGGTGAAAGATACGTCCGGCTCTGGAAATCTGACCTTGCGGGCGAGCAGCGCCACCGCTGCGATTGGTAACTTCTGGCAGCATTGCTCTCGCAATCCGGAATCCGTCATCAGGTTTCGCTATTTGACGACATCCGGCGCCGGCCTGGAACGCGGCGAGGACCTGGCTCATCGAGGCACGGTATCGAAGCATGGGAAGACATTCGACGCGCGCCCACCGATGCGATATCGACCGCCGACGCTATGGCGATCAAGAGCTTTTTGGCGGGTCGCGAAGAACTGGCCGAACCATTCCGCGAGTTCTTGGCGACCGCCTCGGTCGAGGAGTTTATCTCGCGTGTTGTCCAGCCATTTCAATGGGTAACGAACCAGCCAGGAACCGATGGCTGAGGTCGAGGAAGCCAAGCTCATCGCATCAGAACTCACGATCGCGGAGTGCACGATCGCGCCGCATGACGTCATTGTTCAGGCCGCGGAGATAGCCGCGGAACTCAAGTTGAAGCTTCCCGATGCGATCCATGTCGCAACCGCAATCGTCGCGGGATGCGATGCCTTCCTCAGCAATGACCGGGGCATTCGCGCCCCGGCCGGGATCGAAATCCAGCATTTGTAACCGGACAGCAGGTTATTCCCCTCCACCCAGCGAGTGCACATAGACGGCCAGCTGCTTGACGGTGGGCTCGCCGAGACGTGCCACCCAGCCCGGCATCACGCCGTGCTTTGGTGCGCGGATCTGGTTGGCGATCGCCTCTTCGCCCTCCCCCTTCAGCCAGATGGCATCGGCAAGGTTGGGCGCGCCCATCTCGCGAATGCCCTTTGCATCCTCGCCATGGCAGGAAGCGCAATTGTCGGCAAAGAGCTGCTTGCCAGGCTCGACCATGCCGGTATCAGCCGGAGTTCCGGTGAGGCTGACCACATAGGCAGCCACCTGCTTGATCTCGCCCGTCTGCAGCATGTCGCCAAATGCGGGCATTTCGGAAACATGCGTGTCGGCGTCGCCTTCAAAACGGATGCCATGGGCGATCGTCTTGTAGATCTCGTCGGGGCTGCCGCCCCAGATCCAGTCATCGTCGTTCAGGTTGGGGAAGCCGGCCGAACCGGCAGCGCCGGACCCGTGGCACTGCACGCAGTTGACCTTGAACGCCGCAGCACCGCCGGCAATCGCGAACTGGGACAACTCCGGATCGGTGACAATGTCGTCGAGCGGGGTCGCAGCGATCCGATCCACGAATACCGTCTGCGCAGCCTTGGCCGCCTGCAACTCCTTCGCCACCTCGGCGCGGCTGGAATAGCCGAGCACGCCACGCGTCGCCTCCGTCAGCATCGGCCAGGCGGGATAGGCGATCATGTAGCCGACCCCCCAGACGATGGTCGCGTAGAATGTCCAGATCCACCAGCGCGGCATCGGGTTGTTCAGTTCGCGTATGCCGTCCCATTCATGGCCGGTGGTCTCGACGCCCGTGATGTCGTCGATGTGCTTTTCAGCCCCATGCTTGTCAGCCATGGTGTCAGTCCTCCTTGAGAGGGATTTGCGCGGCATTCTCTGCGGCCTTGCGTCCGCTGGGCCGGAAGGTGAACAGGATGACGCCGACGAAGAAGATCGTCATGGCGAGCAGACCCCAGACGTCGGCGAAGTGCCGCATGGCCGTGTAGGTTTCCATGGTTCGTCTCCCTTACCGGTAGCCGCTGGCATCGTCATAGGTGGAGAAGTCCACCAGCGTGCCGAGCATCTGCAGGTAGGCGACCAGCGCGTCCATCTCGGTGAGCTTCTGCGGGTCACCGTCGAAGTCGCCGATCTTGGCCTTCGGATAGCGCTCCAGGAGACCGGACGTATCCGCGTTCGGATCCGCCTGCGCCTTGAGGTCGGCCACCGCGTTCTCGAGCATCACATCATCGTAGGGAACACCGACGGCGCGGTTGGCCTTCAGGTTCATGGTGACATCGGTGATCTTCAGCGGCGTCTCCTTGAGGAAGGCGTAGCTCGGCATAACCGATTCCGGCACCACTGAACGCGGCTCGATCAGATGCTGCACGTGCCATTCGTTGGAGTAGCGGTCGCCGACGCGGGCCAGGTCCGGCCCGGTGCGCTTCGACCCCCACTGAAAGGAATGGTCGTACATGCTCTCGGCTGCGAGCGAGTAGTGCCCGTAGCGCTCGACTTCGTCGCGGAACGGCCGGATCATCTGGCTGTGGCAGACATAGCAGCCCTCCCGGACATAGATGTCACGGCCAGCGAGTTCCAGCGGCGAGTAAGGGCGCATGCCCTCAACCTTCTCGATCGTGTTGTCGAGATAGAAGAGCGGTGCGATTTCAACGATGCCGCCGACCGTGACCACGGCGAGCGATGCGACCAGCAGCAGCGTTGCGTTTCTCTCCAGTTTGGAGTGGTGGTTCAATACAGACATAGATCACACGCTCCTTATTCGGCAGGTTGCAGGGCCGCAGCCGGCCGGGTGCCCGCGGGGGCTTCGTTGCGCAGGCGCCCACGAATGGTCTGGTAAACGTTCCAGGCCATCACCAAGCCACCGGCCAGGTAGAGCACGCCGCCAAGTGTCCGGATGACATAGTAGGGGAACATTGCGAGCACGGTTTCCGCGAAGGAGTAAACGAGGAATCCCTGGTCATCATATTCGCGCCACATCAGACCCTGCTGGATGCCGGCAACCCACATCGCGGCGGCGTAGAGCACGATGCCGAGCGTGGCGAGCCAGAAGTGCCAGCTGACCATGTTGACCGAATAGAGCCGCTCGCGGTTCCACAGCTTCGGCGCCAGATAGTAGACGGCAGCGAACGAGATCATGCCGTTCCAGCCGAGCGCGCCCGCATGGACGTGACCGATGGTCCAGTCGGTATAGTGCGACAGCGAGTTGACGGCCTTGATCGACAGCATCGGACCCTCGAAGGTCGCCATGCCGTAGAAGGCGATGGCCGCGACCATCATGCGGATGATCGGATCGGTGCGGACCTTGTCCCATGCGCCCGAAAGGGTCATCAGGCCGTTGATCATGCCGCCCCAGGAAGGCATCCACAGGACGATCGAGAACACCATGCCGAGCGTCTGCGCCCAGTCGGGTACTGCCGTGTAGTGCAGGTGGTGCGGGCCGGCCCAGATGTAGAGGAAGATGATCGACCAGAAGTGCACGATGGACAGGCGGTAGGAATAGACCGGCCGCTCTGCCTGCTTCGGCACGAAATAGTACATCATCGCCAGGAAGGGGATGGTGAGGAAGAAGGCGACGGCATTGTGACCGTACCACCACTGCGTCACCGCGTCCTGCACGCCTGCGAAGGCGGAATAGCTCTTCACGCCGAGGAACGACACCGGAATCGCCAGGTTGTTGATGATGTGCAACATGGCAATGGTGACGATGAAGGAGAGGTAGAACCAGTTCGCCACATAGATATGCGGCTCCTTGCGCCTGATCACCGTGCCCAGGAAGACGATGAGATAGGCGACCCAGACGATGGTCAACCACAGGTCGACGTACCACTCCGGCTCCGCATACTCACGGCTCTGGGTGATGCCCAGCAGATAGCCGGTTGCGGCCATGACGATGAAAAGCTGATAGCCCCAGAACACGAACCAGCCGAGATTGCCGCCGAACAGGCGAGCGCGCGACGTGCGCTGGACGACGTAGAACGAGGTCGCGATCAGCGCGTTGCCGCCGAAGGCGAAAATCACCGCCGAGGTGTGCAGCGGGCGCAGGCGGCCAAAATTGAGCCAGGGCTCCAGATTGAGGTCCGGGAAGGCGAGCTGCGCAGCAATGAGGACACCGACCAGGAAGCCGACGACACCCCAGAGGACGGTGGCAATGACGCCATACTTGATCACTTCATCGAAGTAGGGACCTTCACCCTGCTTCGCGCCGTTTCCGGGCACGTGGTAGGGCGCGAAGGAAACCCGCCGGACCATGATGATGGTGCCGCCCAGAAGCACCGCGAAAAGCACCCACATGTGGGCCTGGAACAGATTGTCATGCGCGAAAGCCGTACCGAGCAACGCCAAGAACGTGCCCACGGCCAAAAGCGCGGTTTCAAAACCATATTTCATCGTTGGCATCCCCAACTCAACGTCGTTACGCACCGTGCGGGCTTCACCCGAATCCCTTTACGGCATCACAGCACTGCTGGCAGATACACGACGAGGCAGCCTTGATACAGATCAAGGCCGGGTGCCCTTTCCCGGAGCAAGAGTCAGTCTGGTTACATTTGGGAAGGGGAGCAGACGCCATGACGCTGGCACAACTGGAACAAGACAGAGTGGATAACCTTCTCTCCACCATGCCGCGCAACACCATATCGCTCGACTGGCTGGCAGGAGCTCACAGGGAACAGCTGTTGCTGTGTGACGCACTCGAAGAGATCGCCGATAGCCTCCCTGCCAACGTCAACCGGCAGAAATGCATCTATGCGGCGAAGGTTCTCGGTCCGTTGATCCACAACCTGCATCGCTACGAAGAACAGGTGATTTTCCCGCACCTGGTCGCGCAGGCCGGACACACCGGGGCGCTCGAGGCGACGTTGAACCGGCTGAAGTTCGAGCATTGCGAGGACGAGTGCTTCGCGGAGGAACTGATCGATACGCTGCTGAAACTTGGCAGCGGCGCCGACGACGTCAACGCCGAAGCGGCCGGCTACATGCTGCGCGGCTTCTTTGAAACGATTCGCCGCCACATCGCATTCGAGCGCGAACACCTGTTGGGCCGGTTGTGGCACTCTTGAGACCGTGACGGGACCTTCCCCGTCACGCCTTGACGTTTTTCAAGTCGTGCTTGATTTCCCAGCGGTCGTGATACCACAACCATTGACCGGGGTACTCGCGCACCCACTCTTCGACCTTGTCGTTCAATTTCTGCGCCGTCGCCTCAACGTCCACCGCGCCGTCGGGACGGCGCGGGATTTCCATGGCCGGCTCCAGTTCGAGGCGGAACCGGTTGCCCGGCAATCGGATGCAGCGGGCCGGAAAGACCTCGCAACCAAACTGGCGCACCAGTTTGGGCAGTAGCGGATTGGTGTGGACCGGGCGACCGAAAAAGGTCGTGGGAACCCCTTTCCTGTACTTCTGATCGACGAGGACGCCCACCGGATTGCCACTGTCGAGCTTACGCGCCAGCGTGAACGAAGAACCCGCATGCGACGGCACCAGATTGCCCATGCGCGCCCTGCGGAACTCGAACACCTTGTCGGCGACATAGGGATTGTTCGGCGGCCGGAACAGCACCGTTACGTCCAGCCCGAAGGCCGCGCCCGCGACCGGCAGCATCTCGAAATTGCCGGTGTGGCCGGTGAACACGATGAAGGGGCGCGGATTGTAGCGCAGGTCGACGAAGAGCGGGATGCCTGACACCTCGACGCGGCCGACCTCCAGATTGTAGGGGTCGAAATCGAAGAGCCGGTCGAGAAAGACGTACTCGGCGGCCATGCGGCCCATGTTTCCCCAGCTATCCAGTGCGATCGCATCGAGTTCGGCCTCGGATTTCTCCGGAAACGCGTTGCGCAAGTTCGTCATCATCAGCACGTGACGGCGCGTCTTCGGCCCGATCCAGCGCACGATACGGTCGGCGAAATTCATCGCCCCGTCGGCCGGAAAAAGCTTCATGAGGCTCAGGAGGCCGAAGACGAATTGGGCGACCAGCCACTGCTCGAAATTGCGCAGCGCCAGCACAATGCGGGTGATGACTTTACGCACGGGGTCAGTCCAGCCGCAGCACGATCTTGCCGAAGATCTGGCGTGATTCCATGCGTTCCAGCGCGGTGGCGATGCCATCAAAAGTGATTTCAGTGTCTATGACCGGATGAACGATGCCGCGGGCCATCTTCTGCATGGCGTTCGCCATGTTCTCCATCCGGCAACCGAACGAGCCGAGCAGCTTCAGCTGCTGCTGGAACAGCATCATCAGGTTCATGTCCGTCGACACGCCCGAGGTCGAGCCGCAGGTGACAAGTCGTCCGCCGCGCTTGAGGCAGAGCATCGAGCCAGCCCAGGTATCCTTGCCGACATGCTCGAAAACGACGTCGACGCCCTTCTTCTTGGTCAGCTTGCGCACCACGCCTTCGAAGCGGTCCTCGCGGTAGTTGATGACGTGATCGGCGCCCAGCGCCTTC
Organism: Mycoplana sp. BE70; assembly: GCF_031455855.1. Classification (NCBI taxonomy): domain Bacteria; kingdom Pseudomonadati; phylum Pseudomonadota; class Alphaproteobacteria; order Hyphomicrobiales; family Rhizobiaceae; genus Mycoplana; species Mycoplana sp. BE70. The sequence continues at coordinate 301,755 of NZ_JAVDTM010000006.1, read as the reverse complement.
GCCTTCTCGATCTTGTCGTTCGAGCCCACGGTGGTGATCACGGTGCAGCCGATCTTCTTGGCGAGCTGGATCGCCGCCGTGCCGATGCCCGATCCGCCGGCGTGGACAAGGATCGTTTCGCCGGATTCGAGCTTGGCATTGTCGAACAGCATGTGCTCGACCGTGCCGAAGGTGACGGGCGCGAGCGCTGCAGCCACCGCATCGATGCCGGGCGGTGCCGGCACCAGCTGGCGTGCCGGAATGTTGATCTTCTCCTGCGCGAACCCGTCCAGGTGGAAGCCGTGGACACCGCCGACGTGTTCGCAGAGGTTGTCACGTCCCTCGCGGCAGGGCTTGCACAGACCGCAGATGCGGGCGCCATAGACCGAAACGAGTTGGCCGGGCAGGACGTTTCCGACACCCGGACCGATCTGGTCGACGACGCCGGCAGCCTCGGCCCCGATTACAAGCGGCATCTTGCGCTTGGCAAACGCCATGCCGCGCCAGCCCCAGACGTCGATGTGGTTGAGGGCAACCGCCTTGACGCGAAGCGTTACCTCGCCCGGCGCTGGGGGCGGCGGCTCGGGGATGTCGGTCAGTTCGAGCTTGCGGTCGTCGAGAAGCTGCAGTGCGCGCATGTTTTTTGTCCTTCGCCACCAAGGCGGCATGGTGTTCGTCGGAGGCGGCGTGCCGACCCGTTATCGGGATGCACACCGCCGATGCATCGCTTCCCGAGAGGAAGGATGCGCTGCGTCTGGTCCGATGCTCTAGCGCATGGACAGAAAAACCGGAACCGCTTTCGCAGAAGATCCTGCGCAATTTCAGAATGTTCCCGGCATCCCGTGGCGCCAAGGAACATTCACGTGCGCGGGCCAGCGTGGTGTGGACCCCGAATATGGTCGGGGTCCCCTGCCCGTCTTCCTTGCCCGCCGGCCGCGTTGCCGTCAGGCCGGCTCGGCCGTCATGACCAGGCTGGCATTCTGCCCGCCGAAGCCGAAGGAATTCGAAAGCACGGCCGAAACCTGCTTGTCGCGCTTCACGTTCGGCACCACGTCGAGCACGATGCCCGGATCGGGGTTCTGGTAGTTGATCGTCGGCGGCAGCGTGCCGGTGAGCATGGTCTGGATCGAGAACACCGCCTCGATCGCGCCCGCCGCCGTCAGCGTATGACCGATCATCGACTTGTTCGACGAAACCGCGATCTTCGACAATCCCTCCCCGAACACGGTCGACATGGAGAGAAACTCCATCTTGTCGTTCTCGGGCGTCGAGGTGCCGTGCGCATTGATGTATCCGATCCCGTCCTCGGCAATTCCCGCATCTTCGAGGGCTGCACGGATGGTGGCGATCGCAGGTCCGCCATCCGGCGAGGAACGGGTGCGGTGGAAGTGATCGGCCTTTTCGCCGCAGCCCTTCAGGATGCCGAGCACGCGGGCACCGCGCGCGATAGCCGATTCCAGCGACTCCAGCACCAGTGTCGCCGCACCTTCGGCGATCACGAAGCCGTCGCGATCCTTGGTGAAGGGTTTCGATGCCTTCTCCGGCGGATCGTTCTGTGTCGAAAGAGCCGACAGCAAGGCAAAACGGATCAGGGCCTCGGCGGTTACAGATCCATCCGTGCCGACGGTCAATGCGCGTTCGGTGCGTCCCTGGCGAATTGCCTCCACACCGAGCTGGATCGCGGTGGCGCCGGACGCGCAGGCTGTCGAAAGCGTCACCGGCAAGCCGCGCGTGCCAAAGCGATCGGCGAGCCGCTCGGAGATCGCGCCGAAGAGCCAGGTCTCGTACAGAGCCGGATCGGGCTTCTCACGCAGAACCGACATGAACCGGTCATAGGCATCGCCCGGCTGCTGCATCGGCGGGGCGCGTTCGGCCAGCGCAAACCGCTGGCTCCATTCCGGCTCGATCGGCGGTGCAGCCAGAAACAGCGGCCCGCCGAAATCACCGGAAAGTCCCGCCTGAGCCAGCGCTTCCTCGGTCGTCTCGCGCGCGTAGAAATAGGAGCGTTCCACCGGATTTTCCGCCGGCAATTTGACGAAATCGACCGTGCCGGCGATGCGGGTGTTAAGCCCGTCCACCGGAAACCGGGTGATGCCGTGGATTCCGGACACGCCCCCGGAAAGGGCGGCCCAATTGTCCTTGAGCCCCTGGCCAAGCGAGGTGATCACCCCCATGCCGGTGACGGCGACGATCGGACGTCCAAGATGGTCCCTGTAGGCTGCCTTGCTCATGCGCCCGTTCTCACTTCTCTGCTCTCAGCACGGCGAGGCCCTCGCCACGCGTGTGGCCGACGGTCGTGACGATCGCCGTCGAGGCGGGTCCACTCATCGCCCGTTCCGCCGCAGGATCGAAAGGCGGAACCTTCGCCTCGCTCGAAACCGCAAGTGCGGCAAGTGCCAGCCCCAGCGGGAATTGCGTTTCCAGCGCGTGGCCGACCAGTCCGCTGTAACCCCGCACCGGTACGTCGGCGAAGCGGTGCGCGAGCCAGGTCTTTTCGCGACCGGTTACGTCGCGCAGGCCGGAAGCGCCGGAAAAGATGACCGTTGAATCGGCGTCTGCCGCGACGCCATCTGCCAGCAGATCAAGCCGGCGCTCCAGACGCCCGTCGTCGCGCAGGCCACGGTCACCGCCGATCGTCGTGATGGTGGCATAGATGCGTGCACCGCGCGCCTCGGCGTGCGCACGTGATTCCAGCACCAGGAACGCCCCGACCGATCCGATCATGATACCGCCGCCGGCATTCGGATCGCGCGACCAGAGCGGTGTCCAGGCCCCCGTCGCATGGGCACCGAGCGCCTCGTAGAGCAAAATGACATCCGCCCGCTCCGCGACAAACGCACCGCCGACCAGCGTATGCGTCGACTGCCCTGCCTGGATCCGGGCAAACGCGGTCTCGATCGCGCTGATGCCCGCCCCCTCCTCGCCCATGAAGGTCCGCGACGATCCCGTGACCTTGTGAACGATCGAGATGTTGCCCGCCATGAGGTTGGACAGCTGGGCAAGGAACAGAGTCGGGCGCAGTTCGGTGGTCAGCTTCTCATTCAGCAGCCGCTCGCGGTCATTGCGCTTCAGCCCCTCGTCGACGATCAGCGAGTCGACATTGATGTCACGCTCGCCGCCCCCGCAGGAAACGATCATATCCATCGTGCCGCAGGCCTCGACATCGTCCTTCAGTCCGGCATCGTCGAGCGCGAGACCCGCGGAAAAGACGCCAAGGCGCTGCCAGTTTTCCATCTGCCGCTGATCGCCGCGCTTGGCGATCTGCTGCGACCAGTCGATCTCCGGCAGAGGGTGCACCGGATAGGGCGCAAAGCGATCCGTTTCGATCCTCAGTTCCGGCAGGCTCTCGGAATTCAGGTGAGCGATGTGCGGCTCGACCCCGACACCTTGACAGGTAACGATTCCGATTCCGGTGATGACGACGTCGTTTGCAGCCTTCGTCATGCGTCAGTTCCTTTCGCCGCTGGCGGCAAGCGCTTCAAACAGCCCGAGTTCCTCGGCCCGCTTGCGCACTATATCGCCCAGAGGCACTTCGTTGAACGGCATGGTCCGCAGCTTGAGTTGCGCGTCACAGACCTTCTTGCCGTCGGATGTGATCTTGGCCTTCGTTACCGCAAAGCCGGACCCGTCATGTTCGAGAAAGGCCTCGATATCAAGGACGGCGTCGGGCTCGACAAAGGTCCGCATCTTCGCGCCGTCGACCGACATGAGAAAGGGCATGGCGGCAAAATCGGTCGCGGCGAGCACGAGAAAGCCTGAGGCCTGCGCCATCGTCTCGATCAAAAGCACGCCCGGAACGAGCGGCATGCCGGGAAAATGGCCTTCAAAGACCGGACTCTTCGCAGGCACGACGGAACGCGCCTTGAGCGTCGTGCGCTTGGCGTCCACCGACACCACGCGATCGATCATCTGGAAATATTCAAGCAGCATCGAGAACCCATACCTCCGGGCACCCCGGAAATCGAATGGACTGTCGGACATAACAGGCCATCCAGCCTGCTATCGGTAAGGAGCGGCACCTGGCGCGCCGCTTGTCAATTCGAAGGCGAATCAGGCTTTGGCAGCCCGCAGGTCGTCGATCTTGGCGCAAAGGTTCCGCAGGACGAAGTACTCTTCGGTCGCAACCTTGCCTTCATTGACGTCCTGCGTCCATTGCTCGAGCGGAATCTTGATGCCGAATTCCTTGTCGATCGCAAACACGATGTCGAGGAAATCGAGGCTGTCTATGCCGAGATCGTCGATCGTGTGGCTCTCCGGCTTGATCGTTTCACGATCGATCTCGCTGGTTTCCGCGATGATGTCGGCAACCTTGTCAAATGTAGCTGTCACGCCAGTACCTCATGATTTCTATGGTCGGGCGATCCTATAAGTAAATGCGGCGGAAATGCCAATGGGCAGATCCCACGCTGCAGCATTTTGGCAACAGCTCTGTTGCTTGAATCAGTTGAAGCCGCCCACAGCCTCCCGCGCCTAGTCCCAGAGCTTTGCAATGTTGCAAAATGCTGGCCAACTAAAACCCTGCATCTGATTCTGGTCAAGCCGACCTTGTGCGTTCGATTGGCTGGCTTCAAACGACTGTCGCGATAAATTGCCGCGATAGGGGGCTGCGGCAACCATGTCGCATTGTATGCGTCTGCGATCTCCTCCAAGGGTGGCGGGCGTCAAATCGAAGAGAGGCGGCACCAATGGACATGCAGCGCAAAGATATTCACAACTCAGACACCCCGGTCATGTGCCGCTCCTGCGAAGCACGTCACGGTGGTGTCTGCGGAGCGCTGTCCGCCGAGCAGCTTTTGGAGCTTAGCAAGCACTCGACGCGCAAGCGTCTCGACGCCGGCACCGAAGTGGTCGGTCAAGGCGAAGAGACCTGCAGTTGCTCCAACATCATGCGTGGTGTTGTCAAACTGACACGGATGATGCCGGACGGCCGCCAGCAGATCGTCGGCCTGCAGTTTGCGCCAGACTTCCTCGGCCGCCCGTTTGCCACCGAAAGCCCGCATAGCGCCGAAACGGCAACAGAGACGGAAATCTGCACCTTCCCGCGGCAGATGCTTGAACGCCTCGTCGCCCGCTCGCCGGATCTGGAGCATCGGCTTCATCAGCAGACCCTCAAGGAGCTTGATGAAGCACGTGACTGGATGCTGACGCTTGGACGGAAGAATGCCCAGGAAAAGGTTGCAAGCTTCCTGCACCTGATCGCGACACACTACGATCCGGAAACGGTCGAGGGTACGTCGTTCGACCTGCCGCTATCTCGAGCCGATGTTGCAGACTTCCTTGGCCTGACGATCGAGACCGTCAGCCGCCAGTTCACCAAGCTGCGCAAGGAGGGTGTCATCCAGATCGAGAACAATCGTCACGTGACAGTGCCTGACCTCGAACGTCTGCAGCAGATTGCCGGCATCGACTGAACAACGGACTCGCCGTCCTCAGATCGCCGCAATGAATGCGCCGGCGACAGCCGCCAGCACCAGCGCATCGCAGGCACGATCAAAGATCATCAGTGCCAAACCGATGTCGGTGGCCGTCGCGATCGGCCGGCCGGCCGCGTTGATCATCGGCTCCTCCACCCGCACGCCGCCATAGATCCGCGGCCCCGCAAGGCCGATGTCGAGCGCGCCTGCCATCGCCGCTTCCGGCCAACCGGCATTGGGAGAACGGTGGAGGCCGTTGTCGCGTAGGGCGAGGTCGAGCGCAGCACGCGCCGCGCGGCCGCCCTTTGCCATCCACGCGCCGGCAGCCAACAGCAGGATCGACAGACGCGCCGCCGGCCAGTTGGCAAGATCGTCCAACCGCGCGGATGCCCAGCCAAACTCAAGATACTTCGCGTTCTTGTGGCCGATCATCGAATCCGCCGTGTTGAGCATCTTGTAGGCAAGCAGGCCCGGCAGTCCGAGCAGGGCATACCAGAGAGCCGGCGCAACCACCCCGTCGGAGAAATTCTCGGAAAGGCTCTCAATCGCAGCACGGCACACGGCGGGCTCGTCGAGCGTTGCCGGGTCGCGGCCGACGATCATCGAAACCGCCTGTCGCCCGCCCTCCAAGCCGCCACGCTTCAAGCCGGTCGCAACCGCGCCGACATGGTCGGCAAGGCTCTTCTGGGCGAGGAAAAGCGCGACGATCACCGCTTCGACCGCCAAACCGAACCAGCCGAGCGTCATCAACAGGCTGTGGACGAGGTAGCCGGCAAGGAGGCTGACGGCAAGAAGTGCGCCGATGGCAACCGCCCCGTTGAACCTGCGGGTCTCGGCATGCATGCGCTTGCTATTGAAGAAATGATCGAATGCAGAAATCGCCCAGCCGAACACGACCACCGGATGCGGCACACGGTTCCATAGCTTCGGCGGGTCGCCGACGATACGGTCCAGAACGAGGGCAGCGGCAAGGACGATGAGCGTGGCGGTCATGGATCGGAGCCAAAACTGGCAAGTGCTTCTGCAAGGCGCATGTCGGCGGCAGCGTCCGGCGCGAGACCGAAGCGCAACCAGCGCCGATCATAGTCGAATGCGCGCACGAGAACATGGCGGCTGCAGAGCCATTCCTGCAAATTCTGCGCTTGTTCATGCTCAACGAGCGAAAACAGCGGTGTCCCGCCAGCAATCCTGAGACCCGCAGCTTGCAAGACGGCGTCGAGGGCCGCCTTACGCTCGCGAATCGCCTGGCGGATCGGTTCGCAATCGCCGGTCATCAGACCGGCGGAGATCGTCAGCGCAGGACCGGAAACCGCCCAGGGTCCAAGCCACTCCGCAATATCCGCGAGCAGCGCTTCCTCGCCGAGGACGTACCCCAGCCTCAGGCCGGCCAAGCCGAAGAACTTGCCGAACGAGCGGAAGACGACCAGCCCCTTGCCGGCACCGGCAAGGGGCGCCAGCGTGGCTGACGGCTCGATATCGGCAAAAGCTTCGTCCACGACCAGCGTCCCGCCGGCCTCCGAAAGGCTTCGCCACAACCGCAGAAGTTCCTCGGAGGGATAGAGGCGCCCGTCGGGATTGTTGGGATTGACGACAACCACCAGCGCGTGTTCGTCGCGCACGCCCTCCAGGCTATCGATCGCATCCACCGCGAGCCCAGCATTCCGAAGCACACGACCATACTCGCCATAGGTCGGCGAGACGACTGCGGCGCGGCGGCCAGGCGGCACGATCCTGGGCAGAAGCTGGATCACCGCCTGCGTTCCCGGCACCGGCAACGGCAGGCAATTCCCGCTTCGATAATAGGTCGCGGCGGCCAGACGCGCCTTGCTGAGCCGGCTCTGGTCCGGCAGCCGGTGCCATGCGGCCGCATCGACCGGCGGCAGTCGCACCGGACAAGGATTGATGCCGGTCGACAGGTCGAGCCACTCTTCCGGGCGACCGCCATGACGCGCCGCGGCGGCCGAGATGCCGCCACCGTGCTGGATCGGCGCCTCGCTCATGGCTGCCCCGCTATGTCGATGAGATGCATGTAGGAACCTGAAACATTGCCCCGCCGCAAGCCGGTCTTGCCGAGGTCCGCCCCCGTTGCATCGGCTGCGGAAAAGAGCCGGTCGGCGTCGCCCTCGTGGGCGATGGTCGAATAATGAAACTCGTGTGCTGTCATCGGCTGTGAAAACCCCGACGCATCGAGTGGTGTCAGACGCCGGTAGCCGAGCTGGCGGCGGCGCTCGGCGAAGCTGGTCACAAGCGGAAGCAGGCCAAGCATTGGGTGCCGGGTACCGTCCGCTGACACCAGGCCCTCCCCCAGGGTCATGTAGCCTCCGCATTCACCATAGATGCGGGCGCCACGACGGGTGGTGGCAACCATGCCTTCCCGGAATCTCGACGCATTGGCAAGGGTCTCGCCATGAAGCTCCGGGTAGCCGCCGGGGAGGAACACCGCGTCGCAATCCGCCGCCGGCGCCTCATCGGCAAGTGGAGAGAAGAAAGAAATTTCGGCGCCATTGTCCCTCCAGCCCTGGAGAAGATGCGCATAGAGGAACGCAAACGCCTGATCACGGGCAATCGCGATCCGCTGGCCGAGGGGCTCCAGGCGCGAAACGTTCGCCGACACCGGCCGGGTCTTGCAGACGCTGGCGTCCGCCACTCGATCAAGGGCGATGCACCGGCGCATCACGTCCGCTGCCCGGCTGACGAAGTCCTCCAGCGCGGCGTGCTCGCCCGCTTGCACGAGTCCCAGATGTCGCTCCGGGAGGACGAGCCCGGGGTCTCTGGCGACCGCACCAAACACCGTGACATCGGCCCTTTCCAGCGCGTCGCGCAGCATCGCCTCGTGGCGGGCGCTCCCGACCTTGTTGAGGATGACCCCGCAGACGCGCACGTCGGCGCGGAAATCGACATAGCCGCGCACGAGTGCTGCAACCGAATGGGACAGCTTGCTGCAATCGACCACGAGGACGACTGGAAGCCCGAGCATCGCGGCAAGATCCGCAGGCGTGCCGCTGCCGTCCGCCGCACCATCGAAAAGGCCCATCATCGCCTCGACAAGAAGCAGCCGATCGCCGCCGCGCTGTCTGTCTGCAAGGCCCGCCAGCAACTCCGGACGCATCGCCCAGGGATCATAGTTCATGCAGTCGGCGCGGCTGGCGGCGGCATGAAAGGCCGGATCGATGTAATCGGGGCCGGCCTTTCCCGGCGCCAGCGCCATTCCTTGATCCGCAAAGGCCCGAAGCAGGCCGAGGGTCACGGTCGTCTTGCCGGATCCGGAGGCCGGAGCCGCGATCATCAGCCCGCTCATGCGGGATCTTTCAGCGTACGCGAGCCGAAGGGGTCGGGCGCCAGGGCCTTGCCGTCCCGCAATGCCCCGAGCCAGTCGAGCGATCCACGAAGCCGGACCACATCGCCGACGACAACAATCGCGGGGGGCTCGAGACCCGACTCGGCCGCATCTACCGCGGCCCGCGACAGGGTGGTTTCCAGAACCGACTGATCCGGCGTCGCAGCATTGCAGACGAATGCAACCGGCTCATCCGGCGACCGACCGGCGCCGATCAGGTTTTCGGCAATCTGGCCGATGTGCTTCATCGCCATGTACATGACGATGACCGGGGACCCGGCCGCGATGCCCTTCCAATTGATGCGGTCGGGAACGACGCCCGATGAGTCATGGCCCGTCAGGAAGGTGACGGCGTGGTTGACCTCGCGATGGGTGACGGGAATGCCGGCATAGGCGAGCCCGCCGATGCCGGCGGTGATCCCTGGAACCACCCGAAAGGGGATATTGTGCTCGAGAAGCGTGAGAGCCTCTTCACCACCACGGCCGAAGACGAACGGATCGCCGCCCTTCAGCCGCAAGACGCGCTTGCCGGCGCGGGCAAGCTCCACGAGTCGCAGCGAAATGTCGCGCTGTTTCGATGACGGCTTGCCGCCTCGCTTGCCGGCGAACTCCAGCACGGCCCCCATCTTTGCCAGTTTGAGGCATTCCGCGTTGACGAGTGCATCGTGGACAATAACGTCGGCCTGCCGCAGCGCCTGCACGGCAAGCAGCGTCAGGAGCCCCGGGTCTCCTGGTCCGGCCCCCACCAGCCATACGCTGCCCGGTTCCAAGACCGGAAGGGACGAAAACAGCGCGTCCATCAACCGACCCTCCCGATGGAGAACTCGACGCGTGAAACGCCCGACTCAGCTTGCAAAGACGCAGCTAAGAACGGTTGAAAGGCTTCCGCGATCGCGGCGGTCGCGTGCGCCGACTTGATCTTTGGCACCACAAGCCGACCATCGAGTCCGACGGCCGCGAGTGCCGACGCCTCGGCGACACCATGACAGCCGGTGTGGCGAAACACGATCTCGGACGGATTGGCCAGCCGCGATGTCTCCGCTTCCAGCGTTTCCGGATCGAAGGTGCGGAACGGAACGGAAAAGTGGCGGGCAACCGCCTGGATCGCCGGCTCGTCGGCGCGTGTATCGAGGGAGACGACCATCGCCAGAGCGGCGGAATCGAGACCGGAGGAGCGCAGCGCCTGCTCGGCAAGCGCCATGACCTCCGTCGCGCAGGTCCCGCGCTCGCAACCCAAGCCGAGCACGAGGGCCGGTCCTCCGCCCTTGGTGGCTTGCGCCGATTGCTTCATCTGCCCTCTCCTCGCCTCCTGATCATGCGAGAGTGCGGGCATTCCCGTCTCGACAGCCCCGACCTTGATCCCCTTCCCGATCTCATCGGGCTCCTCTCCGGCCCCGCCAAGGACACCGTCGCATGTCCAGCCTGTTTACCGGAGCGCTTTTTCGCGGTCAAACCGGATTGCGGCGTCGGATGGAGCGATGGCGCCATTTCATCGGAGATGACGAGAGCACCGGGGTGAATTTGCCTCGCAAGCCAATCGGCACAGAGACTAAAGCGCGACGAGCGAATCCTGAAAGATTGTGACGCGCTTCAGTCGGCCTTCGGGGTCGGGAACTCCGACAGCCGTGCGGCATATCTGGCCATGGTGTCGACCTCGAAGTTGACGAAGTCGCCGGCCTGGCGGTCACCCCATGTGGTCACCTCGAGCGTGTGCCGGATCAGGAGCACGTCGAAGACGTCGCCCTTGACGGCATTGACCGTCAGCGAGGTGCCGTCCAGCGCGACCGAACCCTTCGCCGCAACGAAACGCTCCAGCCCAGCCGGCGCCCGCAGCACGAAACGCGTCGCGTCGCCCTCTGCCCCGACGGAGAGGATTTCCGCCTTGCCGTCGACATGGCCCGAGACCAGGTGGCCGCCGAGTTCGTCGCCGATCTTGAGCGAGCGCTCGAGATTGATCCGGGTACCGGCTTGCCAACTGCCGATCGTCGTCAGCCGCAAAGCCTCCTCCCAGGCCTCGACCTCGAACCAGCGATCGTTTGAACCCGGTTGGGCAAGTGCCGTCACGGTGAGGCAGGTGCCGGCGTGCGAGATGGACGCGCCCATGTCGATCGTCGCCGGATCGTAGGCCGTGCCCACCCGCAACCGCACGCCTTCATTCATGGGCTCCACACGCTCGATAGTGCCGATGTCAGTTACAATGCCGGTGAACATGCTTCGTCTCTTTCGTATTCTTCAAAAAGGTCTGCCCCTAAGCGCATCGTCCGCCGGAGCGAGAAGCCCGGCGGCATGGCGCCGGACACACATGGGGACGCGACCCCGCTTTCGCCAATCGGATTGGGACCGGTGTAAAGGTGGATGCGGTCGACGAGGCCGGCATCCAGGAAGCTGCGCGCCACGGTGGCGCCGCCCTCGACCAGCAGCGAGGAAATGCCACGCGAGGCAAGCCCCGCAAGCAGGCTGTCCAGTTGGCTCGGGTTGCACTGGAGCACTTCGACGCCGGTCGAATCCAACGCCGCGCGACGACTGAGAATGGACTTGTCGGTTTCATCGTCAAATTCCGGCGGTTCCTGCGCAACGTCGATCACAGGCACTGCGCGCGCCGTCAGGGCGAGCTTGCTGTAGAGCGGAAGCCGTAAATCGTGATCGAGCACGATGCGTATCGGCGATCTGTCTTCAAGCCCGGGCAGACGGCAGGTCAACACGGGATCGTCCGCCCTGGCGGTGCCGATGCCGACCAGGATCGCATCACTTTGGGCGCGCAGCACGTGCACCTGGCCGCGTGCGATGGGACCCGTCACCGCGACCTGCCCCGCACCCAGCCGGCCGAGCATCCCATCCGAAGAAACAGCAAGTTTCAGAGTCACATATGCGCGTTTGCTCACTTGACGCATCAAGTACGCGGCGAGAGCGTGACGCCCTTCGGCTTCCAGGACCCCGGTCTCCACCTCAATCCCTGCGGCCTCGAGCGCGGCGATCCCCCTGCCCGCGACACGCTCATCGGGGTCGACGACAGAAATGACCACGCGGGCAACGCCGGCGGCGATCAAAGCCTCAGCGCAAGGCGGCGTCTTGCCATGGTGCGAGCAGGGTTCGAGCGTCACATAGGCCGTGGCGCCGCGGGCGCCTTCGCCGGCCTCCGCCAGCGCGATGCGCTCGGCGTGCGGCCGACCACCGACGTCCGTGACACCGGCGCCAAGCACGATTTCATCCTTGACGAGAAGACAGCCGACGGAGGGATTGGTGCCGGTTCGCCCCAGGTTGCGCAGGCTCAGCCGGATCGCGGCGGCCATGAAGCGTTTATCTTCCGCCGCGCTCGCCATGGTTCAGCCCTCGCCGCCCGGATCGCGGGCGATCTTGGCGGCGACCTCGGACAAGATCTTCTCGAAGTCGTCGACATGCGAGAAGTCGCGGTAAACAGAGGCGTAGCGGACGAAGGCCACGTCATCGAGCGCCTTGAGCGCTTCAAGCACCTGCAGGCCGATTTCCTCCGAGGAGATTTCCGTTTCGCCGGAACTCTCCAGGCGTCGGACGATGCCGGAGACCGCGCGCTCAATCCGGTCCCGGTCGACCGGCCGTTTGCGCAGCGCAATCTCGAAGGACTTCATAAGCTTGTCGCGGTCGAAGGGGGCCTTGCGGCCCGTCTTCTTGAGCACCATCAGTTCGCGAAGCTGCACCCTCTCGAAGGTGGTGAAGCGACCGCCGCAGTCCGGGCAGATGCGGCGGCGGCGGATGGCCGTCCCGTCCTCTGCAGGACGGGAATCCTTCACCTGGCTATCCTCCGAAGCGCAATAGGGGCAGCGCATACCTTATCCTTACATGTAGGGATACATGGGGAAGCGGTCGGTCAGCTTGACGACCTTTTCGCGCACGGCGGCTTCAACGGCCGCATTGCCCTCGTCGGAATTGGCGACCTTCAGACCGTCGAGCACCTCGACGATCAGGTTGCCGATTTCCTTGAACTCGGCTTCCTTGAAGCCGCGGGTGGTGCCGGCCGGCGTACCGAGACGGACGCCCGAGGTGACGAAGGGCTTTTCGGGGTCGAACGGGATGCCGTTCTTGTTGCAGGTGACGTAGGCGCGGCCGAGAGCGGCTTCCGCACGCTTGCCGGTCGCGTTCTTCTTGCGAAGGTCGACGAGCATCAGGTGGTTGTCGGTGCCGCCCGAGACGATGTCGAGGCCGCCGGCGATCAGCGTCTCGGCGAGTGCCTTGGCGTTCTTGACGATCTGAGCCGCGTAGTCCTTGAACTCCGGCTGCAGCGCCTCGCCGAAGGCCACTGCCTTGGCCGCGATGATGTGCATCAGCGGGCCGCCCTGGAGGCCCGGGAACACGGCCGAGTTGACCTTCTTGGCGATGTCCTCGTCGTTCGTCAGGATGACGCCGCCGCGCGGACCGCGCAGCGACTTGTGCGTCGTGGTGGTGGCGACATGGCAATGCGGGAACGGCGAGGGATGCTGGCCACCGGCGACGAGGCCGGCAATGTGGGCCATGTCGACCATCAGGTAGGCGCCGACTTCGTCGGCGATCTCGCGGAAGCGCTTCCAGTCCCAGATGCGGGAATAGGCGGTGCCGCCGGCGATGATCAGCTTCGGCTTGTGCGTGCGGGCCTTCTCGGCGACGGCGTCCATGTCGAGCAGGTGATCGCCCTCGCGCACGCCGTAGGAGACGACGTTGAACCACTTGCCGGACATGTTGACCGGCGAGCCATGAGTCAGGTGCCCGCCCGAATTCAGGTCGAGCCCCATGAAGGTATCGCCCGGCTGCAGCAGCGCCAGGAACACGGCCTGGTTCATCTGCGAGCCAGAGTTCGGCTGGACGTTGACGAAATTGACGCCGAACAGCTTTTTCGCGCGCTCGATGGCGAGTTCTTCCGCGATGTCGACGAACTGGCAGCCGCCATAGTAGCGCTTGCCCGGATAGCCTTCCGCGTACTTGTTGGTCATGATCGAGCCCTGGGCCTCGAGCACGGCGCGCGACACGATGTTTTCGGACGCGATCAGTTCGATCTCATGACGCTGGCGACCGAGTTCCTTCTCGATCGCGCCGAAGATATCCGGATCGGTATCGGCAAGAGAACGCGTGAAGAAAACGTCGGTGACGGAAGACTGGCTCATCCTCGGGGGCTCCTTAAGGTCAAGTGGCTCGGTGTTTATCGTCCTCGCATGGCAAGGGCAATATCCGCTGTGCCGAATGCGCCATTTCGGAACGGCTTGTGAGATAAAAACGACGCAGGGGCGCCGAAGGGCCTGAAACGCAACGGGCCGCGCAACCCTGCGGCTGCACGGCCCATCGGAATGGCAAGGCAGTGGTTACTGCGGCAGCGAGTCCTGCTCGACGGAACCTTCCTGTCCGAAGCTGGTCTGCAGCGCCAGTTCGGCTACGCCGTCGCGCTGATAAATGTCGTCGCGGAACTGGACGACGCGGTCCTTGGCCGACCACGCGGTGATATAGACGAAGAACACCGGCACTTCCTGGGCGAGCTTGATCGGCGTGTTGACGCCCGTCTTGATCGTTGCCTCCATCTGCGCGCGCGACCAGCCGGGCGTATCCTTCAGCAACCACGTGGAGAGGTCGCGCACGTTCTGCACGCGCACGCAGCCGGACGATTCGAACCGCATCAGCTTGTTGAACAGGCCCTGCTGCGGCGTGTCGTGCATGTAGACGGCATGCTCGTTGTGGAAGTTGATCTTCGTCGACGACATCGCGTTGATCTTGCCTGGATCCTGGCGGAACATCAGGTTCGGCGCCTTGTCGGCGAACCAGTCGATCGTTTCCGGAGAGACCTCCTTGCCGCTGCCATCGATCAGGCGGATGTTGTTGCGCGTCAGATAGGTCGGATCCTTGCGCATCAGCGGCACGATGTCCTTCTGGACGATCGAACGCGGCGCGGTCCAGTACGGGTTGATGATCACCTCGTAGATCTTGGAATTGAGGATCGGCGATTGACGGTCGAACTTGCCGACGATCGCGGTGTGGCGCAGCGCCACGCGGTTGTTCTCCACCGCCTCGATGTAGGCTGCCGGGATGTTCACCATCACAAAGCGATAGCCGAGGTCGCCGGACATGGCCTGGATGCGGACAAGGTTCGTCTGCAACTGGCCCAGACGGACGTCGGCCGGCACGTTCATCGCCTTGAGCGTGTATTCACCGAGAACGCCGTCGGCCGGCAGGCCATGGCGCGCCTGGAACCGCTTCACCGCGCCGTCAACATAGGAATCGTAGGCGTTGGAAATGCCGGCCGAACGCGGCAGGTCGCCGGAGATGATCAGGCGTTGGCGGAGCGTCTGGACGGCGGGATCGCTGACGCCGAGCTCCAGCCGTTGCGAGGCGTTGACCATCGGCCAGCCGCCGCCCGAAACGATGTTCTGGTAGTCGAAGATCGCCTGCTGGATGTGACCGGTGGAATCAGGCCCGAAAATCGGACTGTTCGACACGACGGCGGTTGCCGTGCGCGAGGCCTTGGCGTCGAACTGGTCGTCCCAGTTGCCGCGCCGGGGTGCGTTCAGGATGTCGTCGATCGCGGTCTGGGCTGCAGCGGAGCCTGCAACGGCGGCGGCGCCGAAGGTTGCGGCGGAGCGCAGGAAGGCGCGGCGCGAAAAAGCATCAGTTCCGATTTTGCGAGACATCTATCCTACCATTCTCTGCCGGCCGCAAATTGCGGCCAAGGCCCGTACGGGTCCTGCGGCCATCAAAGGCCATATCCGACGATGCCTACCACGAACAGGGTTAACAAACGGACACCGGTCATGCGGCTGGCGCATGCCTACGGCCATTGTCCGCTGTCACAGCAATATGGCCGATTCGTGTTGCGGGGCAGCGTATGCACAGGTCGTGTCGATGGCTCAGCCGGAGCCTGAACGCAGAAAACCGGACGCGCAGGGTCGCATCCGGTTTTGATTTTGACGCTGGAGATCGTCATGCGCGCCGCGCCGGCACGCGTCAGCCATGCGGCTCAGAGACGGTAGAGGATCGAGTCGTTCCAGAAACGGTCGAGGCGCTGCAGCAGGCGGTTCATCTCGTTGAACTCGTTCTCGCCAATGCCGCCGACCTTCTGGATCGAGCCGATGTGGCGGTCATAGAGCTGGGCGACCGTCTCGGCGACCTCCTGGCCGGCCTCGGTGAGGCTGATGCGGACCGAGCGGCGGTCGACGCGCGAACGCTGGTGGTTGATGAAGCCGAGGTCGACCAGCTTCTTGACGTTGTAGGACACGTTCGAGCCGAGGTAGTAGCCACGCGAGCGCAGCTCGCCGGCGGTCAGCTCGGAATTGCCGATGTTGAACAGGAGCAGCGCCTGGACGGCGTTGACGTCCGAACGGCCGGCGCGGTCGAATTCGTCCTTGATGACATCGAGCAGGCGACGGTGCAGGCGCTCGACGAGGTGGAGGGATTCCAGGTAGAGGTTACGGATCGCGTCTTCCTGCGCATCGACGGCGGAGACCTGCGGCTTCAGCTTCGTGTTCATGTTTTCTGCCTCACTGTTTTGGTGGCGGTGTCTTTTTCCCGCCTTGAGTGAGACCCTATCGAATGCGTCTAAAATTCTACTTAAACCGCAGCCTTAACAGTACCTTACCCTTTCGCAACCGTGGCTCAGGGTAAATCAGTCCTTACCTGTCGCGCCTGCTTGCGGCGCTGGAAGAAGAGCGCGACCTGAAACACGAGGTACACGGCGGCCACGGCGACATGGGTCAAGACGAGCAAACGGTTGATGCCGAAAATCGACGGATAGAATTCGTGCATGGCAATTTCGGTGGCCGCGGCAAGCACCCAGACGACCGCCCCCCAGGGCGCAAGCATCCATAGTCCGACGGAGGCGACCGGAAACATCACGGCAAGCGCGGTTGCAGCTGCCTTCCAGGCGGGCGGCAGAAGATCGAAGCGTCCCCTGCCCCCGAGCGAGAAACCGGTGACCATCGCCCAATACTGCAGCGCGAACCACAGGCACACCACCGCCATCAGCCGCAAGAACAGCATGAACAGCGTATCCGTGAGCGTCCGCCGCGGCATGTTCGGAGAATCAGAAACCATCGGCCGACAATAGCAGCCCCCCGCCGGGCATAAAGCCGCATTGTTTTCGCAAGCGGCCTTGTGCCGCATTCGCGCCACGCCTTCGGTTTTGGCAAGCCGCGCGAGGCGTGCTATGAGCGCCGCAACAACGGCAAGGGCAAATTCATGACTAACATCGTCGACCAGATCACCGGCCACCGGCGCATGCGCCGCAACCGCAAGGCGGATTGGACGCGCAGGCTTGTCCAGGAGAATCGCCTGACTGTGGACGATCTCATCTGGCCCGTCTTCGTCGTGCCCGGCACGAACGTCGTCGAACCAATCGCCGCCATGCCCGGTGTCAACCGTATGAGCATCGACCGTCTGGTGGAGGCTGCGAAGGAAGCCGCCGACCTCGGGATTCCGGCACTAGCCACCTTTCCGAACATCGAAATGAGCTTGCGCGACGAGACCGGTTCGAACTGTCTGGCCGGCGACAACCTCATCAATGAGGCAACGCGGGCTTTGAAAAGACATGTGCCCTCGATCGGCGTCATCACCGACGTGGCGCTCGACCCGTTCACCAGCCACGGCCACGATGGCATCCTGCGCGAGGGTGAGATCGTCAACGACGAAACCGTCGAGCAAGCCGCGAAAGCGGCGGTGATCCAGGCGGATGCCGGTTCCGACATCATCGCCCCGTCCGAGATGATGGACGGGCGTATTGGCGTAATCCGCCAGGCGCTCGATGATGCCGGCTACCAGAACGTCGGCATCATGTCCTATGCGACGAAGTTCGCCTCCGCCTTCTACGGCCCCTATCGCGACGCAATCGGCACCGGCGGGCTGCTGAAGGGCGACAAGAAGACTTATTATATCGACCCGGCCAACGGCACCGAGGCGATCCGCGACGCAGCCCTCGACGTCGAGGAAGGCGCCGACATGCTGATGGTCAAACCGGGCCTGCCCTACCTCGACATCTGTTGGCGGATGAAGGAGGCCTTCGGCCTGCCGGTCTTCGCCTACCAGGTTTCCGGCGAGTATTCGCAGATCAAGGCGGCCGCGATGAACGGCTGGATCGACGGCGACCGCGTGATGATGGAGACGCTGCTCGCCTTCAAGCGTGCGGGCTGCGACGGCATTCTCACCTATTTCGCCGTCGAGGTCGCCCGGGCCTTGTCGAAAAGGGGCTGACGGATCGCAAAAAACTCCTGTGCGCCACCATCGCGCGATTTCGTGCCGTGCATTGCATTTGCGCCGGCGTTTCCCATATCAGTGCGGTAAGGGAGCACAGGAGTTTTTTCATGAGCAACTATGACGAGGTTCGTCTGCCGAGCACGGACTGGCGTGCCTATCGCGGCGTGCTGTCGCGGCGGGTCTTTGCCTTCCTGATCGACTACGCGATCGTCGCGCTGCTGTGGGTGCCGGCGGCCGTTGTCGTGTTCTTCCTCGGCATCATCACGCTGGGATTGGGCTGGATGCTCTATCCGGTGCTCTTTGTCATCGTCGCCATGCTCTACTTCGGGCTGACGATCGGCGGGCCGAACCAGGCGAGCGTCGGCATGAATGTCATGGACCTTGCCGTTATGCGGGTCGACGGGCGGCCGATGGATTTCCTGACCTCCGTCGTCTATCTCGTGCTGTTCTGGATCGGCAACGCGATCCTGACGCCCTTCATTCTGCTGATCGGCCTCTTCACCGATCGCAGCCGCCTGCTGCACGACCTGTTGCTCGGCACCGTTGTCGTTCGACCATCAAGGCTGTGAACGTTCGCGCCTGTGGGCTATCCTTCGGGATATCCACCGCCACCTTCGTCAGGTCGTAAACCTCCCGTTTGCCGGAGTTGACCTTTTCCTCAGTTGCGCCATGCTAATACTGTTTGTGAGGCCCGGTTGGAGTCGCGCGCCGAAAAATGAACACCCAGACAACCCCTGCTCCGCAATTCTATCTGACGGCTCCGGCGGCGTGTCCCTACCTGCCGCACGAGATGGAGCGAAAGGTGTTCACGCACCTCGTCGGCGAGCGCGCGCCCGAACTCAATGATCTCCTGACCCAGGGCGGCTTCCGCCGGTCGCAGAACATCGCCTACCGGCCGGCGTGCGAAACCTGCCGCGCCTGCATCTCCGTTCGCATCCTCGTCAACGAATTCCGCCCGTCGCGGTCGATGCGGCGCGTGCTCGCGGCCAACGCCGATCTCGTCGCCTATGAGTACCCCGCCGAGCCGTCGAGCGAGCAGTATTCGCTGTTCCGCCACTATCTCGACAACCGCCACCAGAAAGGCGGCATGTCGGACATGTCGGTGCTGGACTATGCGATGATGGTCGAGGACACCCATGTCCATACCAAGATCATCGAGTATCGGTTGCGCCAGGAAGGCTCGGGTCTCGATGAGCGCCCGCGCGGTGAACTCGTCGCCGTCGCCCTGACCGACAAGATGGGGGACGGCCTGTCGATGGTCTATTCCTTCTATGATCCCGAACGCGCGCCGCGCTCGCTCGGGACCCACATGATTCTCGACCACATCCGGCGGGCCAAGGCGCTGGGGCTGCCGCACGTCTACCTCGGTTACTGGGTCAAGGGCTCGCAAAAAATGGATTACAAGGTAAAGTTTTTGCCGCAGGAGCACCTGCTGTCCCAGGGCTGGGAACGCTATGATGGCGAAAGTTCAGCCTGAGAATCGGATTTTCGAGTGTCACAAGCCCAAGACCTCTCCTTGCATCGCAAGGGGCTCCTCATTACCGCGATCGGCGGCCTTGCCCTCTCCTTCGACATTCCCCTGATCAGGTCCTCGCAGGGCGACGTCTGGTCGGTGCTCGCCGTGCGCAGCCTGTCGACGTTCCTCGTCGCGATCGCGGCCTGGTCGTTCATTCGATTCCTGTTGAAGCGGCCGATGGCGCTGATCCCCGGCCGGGCCGGGCTCGTGGTCGGTATCCTCTACGGCATCAATTCGCTGACCTTCATGCTGTCGGTCTTCAACACGACGACCGCCAACGTCGTCTTCATCCTCGCCTTCACATCGATGTTCGCGGCCCTCCTCTCCTGGATCTTCCTCGGCGAGCGTCCGACGAATGCCACGCTTATCACGATGGCCGCAATGGTCTGCGGCGTGGCGCTCATCGTCCACGACGGACTCGAGAGCGGCAATTTCTTCGGCGATGCCATGGCGACCTGTTCGGCCTTCCTGCTGGCAACGGCCATCACCATCAGCCGCAAGAGCGGCGCGGACATGGGTTTCGTGCCACTGGTGGCGGCAGTCATTCCGGGCCTTGCCGCGCTTTTCATGCTTCCGGGCGGCGTCCTGCAACTCGAACGGCCGGGCTTCATTCTCTTCGATGGGTTGGTGATGGCGCCGCTCGCCTTCTGGTGCCTGGCCACCGGTCCGCGGTTCCTCTCCGCGCCAGAGGTCGGCATGTTCTACCTCCTGGAAACCGTGCTGGCACCGATCTGGGTGTGGATTATCTTCACGGAGCGCCCCTCGAACCAGACGCTGGTCGGCGGCTCGATCCTGATCGCCGCCCTGCTGCTCCATTCGCTCTGGCAGATGCGCAGCAAGGCAAAGGCAGCGGTGCTGAAGAGCGGCATGGTGACGGAGGCGGGATAGGGCCTTTGCGGGCGAATAAGCAGCGCTTACTGTGCGACTTTACTGTCCCGTACTCCGGCTAAAGAGCCGGAGCCCCTCACCCGCTGAACTTGCCGCTCCGCGGGAAGCCCTTCGGCACGGTTCGGCCGGCACTGGCGCGATCAGCCATCCATTCGGCCAGTTCATCCTTGGTGCGCACGAAGTTACGCCCGGCGCTGTCGTCCCACGACAGGCCCTCATCGATCGCGAAGCAGCGCACATCGGAAACGCCGCCATCCTTGTAGCGCTGCAGGCGCACGCCCTTGCCGCGCGACATCTCCGGAAGCTGGACCAGCGGGAAGACCAGCATCTTGCGGTTCTCGCCGACGACGGCGACGTGGTCGCCGCGCACTGGCACGACGAGCTTCGCCTCGTCCGGCATCGTCACGTTCATGATCTGCTTGCCCTTGCGGGTATTGGCAACCATTTCCGTCTCGGCGATCACGAAACCATTGCCGGCCTGCGAGGCGACGACGACCTTGCGGCCGGAATCATGGACAAACGCCGTCAGCACGTCCTGGTCATTCTCCATGTCAACCATGATGCGCAGGGGTTCGCCATGGCCGCGGCCACCCGGCAGCTTGTCGGCGCCGAGCGTGTAGACCTTGCCGCCGGTCGTGACCACAAGGATCTTGTCGGTCGTCTGGGCCGGGAACGCCACCTTGAGCGCGTCGCCCTCCTTGAACTGGAGGCCGGAGACATCGGCGAGGTGGCCCTTGAGGGCGCGGATCCAGCCCTTTTCCGAGATGACGACGGTCACAGGCTCCTTCTCGATCATCGCCTGCTGGATCGCCTCCACATCCGCCTCTGGCGCATTGGCGAACTGGGTGCGACGCTTGCCGATCTCGGTCGCCTTGGCGAACTTCTTCTTCACCTCGCCGATCTGCCAGGCGACCGTCTGCCATTGCTTCGGCTCCGAACCGAGGAGCGCCTCGATCTCCGCCTTCTCCTTCGTCAGCGCGTCGAATTCGGTGCGGATCTCAAATTCCTCGAGCTTGCGCAGCGAGCGCAGGCGCATATTGAGGATCGATTCCGCCTGAAGGTCGGTGAGCGAGAAGCGCGCCATCAGGGCGGGTTTCGGCTCGTCCTCCTCGCGGATGATGCGGATGACCTCGTCGATGTTGAGGTAGGCGACCAAATAGCCGCCGAGGATTTCCAGCCGCCGCTCAATCGCGGCAAGGCGATGACGCGAACGGCGCACGAGCACCTCGCGGCGATGCGCCAGCCATTCCGACAGAACCTCGTTCAACGCCATGACGCGGGGCACGCGCCCCATCGACAGCACGTTCATGTTCAGCGGAATTCGGCTTTCGAGTTCGGAGAGCTTGAACAGCGATTCCATCAGGATGGTCGGATCGACGCTGCGGCTCTTCGGCACCAGCACGACGCGCACATCCTCGGCCGATTCGTCGCGGACGTCCTCCAGCAGCGGCAGCTTGCGGGCCAGCAGCAACTCGGCGATCTTCTCGATCAGGCGGGACTTCTGCACCTGATAGGGAATTTCGGTGACGACGATCTGGTAACCGCCGCGGCCAAGATCCTCGGTTTCCCACTTCGCCCGAACGCGGAATCCGCCGCGGCCGGTGCGATAGGACTCGATCATGCTTTCGCGGCTCTCGACGATGACACCGCCAGTCGGAAGATCCGGCCCCTCGACACCGCCCTTCTGCGGGTTGGCCGGGTCGAACATCAGATCCTCGACCGTTGCGTCCGGATTCTTGATGAGGTGGAGCGCGGCGTCGCACAATTCATGGGCATTGTGCGGCGGAATGGAGGTGGCCATGCCAACCGCGATACCCGCGGCGCCGTTGGCGAGCAGGTTCGGGAAGGAGCCCGGCAGGACGACGGGTTCCTCGTCTTCCTCGTTGTAGGTCGGTCGGAAATCGACCGCGTCCTCGTCCAGCCCCTCCAGGATCAGGGTGGCGACCTCGGTCATCCGCGCTTCGGTGTAACGCATGGCGGCAGCGTTATCGCCGTCGATGTTGCCGAAGTTCCCTTGTCCGTCCACCAGCGGATAGCGAATGGCAAAATCCTGCGACAGGCGCACCAGCGCGTCATAGATCGAGGCATCGCCATGCGGGTGGAACTTACCCATCACGTCGCCGACGATGCGGGCGCACTTCTTGTAGGCCTGCCCCGGATCGAGCCGGAGCACGCGCATGGCGTGGACTATGCGGCGGTGAACGGGTTTCAACCCGTCGCGCACGTCCGGCAGCGCGCGGTGCATGATGGTCGAAAGCGCATAGGCCAGATAGCGCTCTTCCAGCGCCGCCTTCAGGTCAACCGGTTGGATATGATCGTCTCCGCCAGAGGGCGGCAAAATCTCTTGTCCCATGGGGCTTGACTACCGAATCTGCCGATTCTCGGCAAGGAAAACCGGGCGACTGCGTTGTGGATAGCGTCTGACGCCGGTGAGCCACAATTGCGGAACTTTCACATCTTACACTTCGTCGACATAGACACTTAACCCGGTCAGAATATAGTTCGCGCCCGACACGTCTAACTGCCGGAGACGGTATTCGCCGTTACAAATCCATTCAAGAGGACAATATGCTTCAGAACCGCACCCTTCGCAGGATGCTCGCCGGCGTCGCACTCTCGGCGTTCGCAACTCCCGCCTTCGCCATCGACGGCACCGACCTGGTCAACAAGCTGAATGCGGCGAATGCCACGAGCGGCGTCACCGTTTCCTACGGCAACATCGTCGTCGATGGCGACACGGTCACGCTCGAGGGGGCGAAGATGGCGTCGGCCGGCGGTGAAGCCGCGGAAATCGGCGATGTGACGCTCGAGGGCGTCGAGGAAGACGGCGATGGCGGCTACACGATTGAAACCGTTCGCTTTCCCGACTTCAACACGACCGAGGACGGCGTAACCATCACCGCATCCGATCTGCAGATCGGCGGCCTGACCATTCCCGCAGAGGTCGACACGCACTCGCTCGATTCCATGCTCATGTACGAAACGGCCAGTTCCGGCCCGGTCACCGTGAGCAGCAAGGGCACGGAAGTCTTTTCCATGTCGGGCATGCAGGCCAATGTCGGGCGCATGGACGGCGATGCCGGGCTCACCTTCGACGCCACGCTTTCGGACATCAAGGCGGACCTGACCCAGGTCGAGGACGCGAAGTCCAAGGAAACGATCGAAAAGCTCGGCATGCAGTCGATCGACGGCAAGATGACCATCAAGGGCAGCTGGGAACTCGCCAGCGGCAAGCTTGCGCTCGACGAATACGCGCTCGACTTCAACGACGTCGGCCGGCTAGATTTCTCCTTCGCCATTTCCGGCTATACGATGGAATTCCTCAACGCGATGCGCCAGGCGATGGAAGCGAGCCAGGCCAATCCGAATAAGGACGAGGCCAATGCCGCGCTCGGCATGTCGATGATGGGCTTGCTGCAGCAACTCACCTTCAACAGCGCCGCCATCAGCTTCGCCGACGCCTCGCTGACGAAGAAGGTGCTCGACGTGGTCGGCGCCGAACAGGGCGTCTCCGGCGAGCAGATGGCGCAGTCACTGAAGGGCATGGTGCCGCTGATGATCGCGCAGCTCAACATGCCGGAACTGCAGAACCAGATCGCCCAGGCCGTCAACACCTATTTGGACGACCCGAAGTCGATCACCATCAGCGCCGCCCCGGCAAACCCGGTCCCCTTCCCGATGATCATGGGTGCCGCCATGGGCGCGCCGAACACGATCCCGCAGGTGCTGGGCGTGAAGGTGACGGCAAACGAATAGCCAAAGGGCTACGAATGAAGATGGCCCGGTAGCGATGCCGAGCCTTTTCTGTTTCTGGACCGACTGGCCGGCCTCGCCGGCTCGCGCCGCCTCGACGCCGTCATCGCGCCTGCTATGGGGTCCGTCGCTCTCCGTGTCTTGCACAAGACAAGCAAAAAGCCCGGCGCATTGGACGCCGGGCCCTTCCATTATTCGAGAACCTGGATCACCGCACGCGTCTGCGGATTGACGATCACCCGCCGGTTATTGACGACGACATAGGCATAATCACCATGCCCCTGGATGGTGTGGAGTTCCACGATGTCAGGGATCGGTTCACCAACGACGACGTCACCCTCGTAGACCACGGACGGCACCTGCTGCTCCAGAACATAAGTCCGGGCCTCGCCGGGAACCACGACTGTCGTGCTCTGGGCATAGGCCGACGCGGACAGGCTCATGGCACCCACCGTCATGGCGATGAAGAGATTGCGCATGGTCGTTCTCCTTGTTGCACAGTCGCAGAACGACCGGGCAAGGAAACGGTTCCGACTTGCGCCGCAGCGGGCCACCCCGAAACCGGAGCGGCTCCGCTGCAAAGCCTGCTCAGTCCTTCTTCGGCGACGGCATCACGCGCAGGGCGAGTTCGCGCAACTGCGTCGGCGTTGCCGGGCTCGGGGCACCCATCAGGAGGTCCTGCGCCTGCTGGTTCATCGGGAACAGCGAGATTTCGCGCAGGTTCTTGGCTCCGACGAGCAGCATGACGACGCGATCGATGCCGGCGGCCATGCCGCCATGCGGCGGGGCGCCGTACTGGAAGGCGCGGTAGAGGCCGCCGAAGCGCTCTTCGACGTCCGTCTGGCTGAGGCCGACCTTCTCGAAGGCCTTGACCATCAGTTCCGGCGACTGGTTACGGATCGAGCCCGAGGCGATTTCGAAGCCGTTGCAGACCATGTCGTACTGGAACGCCTTGATCGTCAGCGGATCCTGCTTCTCGAGCGCTTCCAGGCCGCCCTGCGGCATCGAGAAGGGGTTGTGGGCGAAGTCGATCTTCTTTTCGTCCTCGTTGTACTCGAAGAACGGGAAGTCGACGATCCAGCAGAGCTCGAAGCGGTCGCGGTCGACGAGGTTCAGTTCTTCGCCAGCCTTGGTGCGGGCCTCGCCGGCGAACTTGTAGAACTTGGCCGGGTCGCCGGCGACGAAGAAGCAGGCATCGCCATCGTCAAGGCCAAGCTGCGTGCGGATCGCATCGGTGCGCTCCTCGCCGATGTTCTTGGCGAGCGGGCCGGCGCCTTCGAGTTTTTCGCCCTCCTTGCGCCAGAAGATGTAGCCGAGGCCGGGCTGGCCGTGGCTCTGCGCCCAGGCGTTCATGCGGTCGCAGAAGGCGCGGGAACCGCCGGTCTTGGCCGGGATCGCCCAGACTTCGACCTTCGGGTTCGAGGCGATCATGTTGGCGAAGACCTTGAAGCCGGAATCGCGGAAGTGGTCGGTGACGGCCTGCATCTCGATCGGATTGCGCAGGTCCGGCTTGTCGGTGCCGTAGGTGCGGATTGCCTCTTCATGCGGGATGCGGCGGAATTTTTGCGTCACCGGCTTGCCGTCGGCGAACTCCTCGAAGATGCCGCGGATGACCGGTTCCATCGTGTTCCAGACGTCTTCCTGCTCGACGAAGCTCATCTCGAGGTCGAGCTGGTAGAACTCGCCGGGCAGGCGGTCGGCGCGCGGATCCTCGTCGCGGAAGCAGGGGGCGATCTGGAAGTAGCGGTCGAAGCCGGCAACCATCAGAAGCTGCTTGTACTGCTGCGGCGCCTGCGGCAGCGCGTAGAACATGCCCTCGTGGATGCGGCTCGGCACCAGGAAGTCACGCGCGCCTTCCGGCGAGGACGCCGTCAGGATCGGCGTCGAATATTCGGTGAAGCCGACATTGTTCATCTCGCGGCGCATGGCGGCGATGATCTGGGTGCGCTTGACGATGTTCTTGTGCAGCGTCTCGCGGCGCAGATCGAGGAAACGGTACTTCAGGCGCACGTCTTCGGGATAGTCCGGCTCGCCGAACACCGGCAGCGGCAGTTCCTTGGCCGCCGACAGCACCTCGATCTCCTTGGCGTAGAGCTCGATTTCGCCGGTCGCCATATGCTTGTTGATCGTGTCCTCGGTGCGCGCCTTGACGAGACCGTCGATGCGGATCACCCACTCGCCACGGACGGCTTCGGCGATCTTGAAGGCCGGGCTGTCCGGGTCGGCGACGACCTGGGTGATGCCGTAGTGGTCGCGCAGGTCGATGAAGAGCACGCCGCCGTGGTCGCGGACGCGGTGGACCCAGCCGGAGATGCGAGCGGTCTGACCGACGTCGGACTTGCGGAGGGCGGCGCAGGTATGGCTGCGATAACGGTGCATTGTTCTATCCTGGAATGCGTTCGAGGGCGGCTCCGGCAAGCGCAGCCACACGTCTTCAAAATCGGGCGGACAAGCGCATGACCGGCCCGATTTGTCAAGGCTTGGGAGCGTCGAGGCGCCCGAAGCGGGCTCCGGACCGCGTCGCCTTTATGCGCTTTGCAGGCTGCGACCGGACAAGCGGCAACGATCGCGCGACGGATTCTTCCGCCCGCGTCATGTGGTGTTTCGGACGGGGCATTGGCCTCAGCTGGCAACGCCGGGCGTTGCTGTTGTTATGAAGGTCGTGGAGTGGGTATTGGTACATCCGCTGCGTTATCATTGGCCCAGGTGCTGATCGTATGGATCTGGCTAGGTATCTGGTCGCGCAAATAGGATTCGTGCCCAGGCAGGCCCATTGGATAAAGCTTGTTCCGGGCAGTCTCGTAGTCTGCGCTCTGGTCGGTGCAGAGCTGAATGCGCATGTCCGGTGGCGCGACATCGGTACGGTTTTGCAGATCGTCGACAAGCCCTGCACCGGGCGACAGACGGCCGTCGAAGGCTTCTGTCAGAAATTGCGCTGACCGTTCGTTACGTTCCCGTTCTGTGGTCGCGCCCATAATAACCACCATCACGCGCTTTCCGTTGCGCGTGGCCATACCAATGAAGTTTCGTCCGGATGCGCATAGAAAACCGGTCTTCATGCCGATCGTGCCGTTGAAACGGGTTAGCAGCAGATTGTTGGACTTGATTTCTTTGCCGTCGATCGTGACCGCGGAGGCCAGGAAAAAGCGGCGATATTCCGAGAATTTTCGGTCCACTTCCATTCCGAGGATCGCAAGATCGCGCGCGGTCGTATAGTTGTTCCGGTCAAACAGGCCGTTTGGGTTGGAAAAATGCGTGCCTGTGAGCCCAAGACGTGCAGCCGCTTCATTCATTCGCCGGACGAAAGACGTTTCGTTGCCGGCCACGGCTTCTGCCAGGCCTACAGCGACGTCGTTTGCCGATGCGGTGATCATAGCAAAAAGCGCGTCTTCCAGCGTCATCGTTCGCCCGACGGATAGGCCGGATTCCAGAAAGGCCTGTTTCATGGCGTTCCGCGTCATGGTGACTGGCGTCGTCAAGCTGACTTCGCCAGATCGAAGGGCTTCAAACACGACGAGCGCAGACATGAGCTTGGTTGTCGAGGCCGGATACCAGGGGACACCCGCATCCTCCTGATGGAGCACCTGGTGAGTTTCGGCATCCACAACGAGCACTGGTGTGGCGTTTGCGGGTGACCACGTGAAAAGAGATGCAATGAGCACCAGTCTTTTCCATGATCGTCCGGCCCTTGCATTTTTGGTCATGTGCCAGTCTCCAGAGGGAAGGTCGTCCCAATGCCACGATGCGCCCTCCGAGCACAAGCAATTGCAGGTCGACTGTTTGACCGCTTTGGGCCGCCACCGTGTCGACGGCGCTGCCGCCGGTGACGTCAACTTCATATTCGTCGCCGCGCTGCCGTCACCGCCATACACGACCTCGCGTCCGCTCGCGCCGTAGTAGGTGTCGTTGCCCTGGGCGATAACTTCAAACGGCATCAGCTTTACTGAACGCAATCATAGCGAAAACGCTGCGATGACCGCCGCACGCCAAACTGCCTTTTCCCTCATCTATCCTCGCCCGCCTCCCAGGGCCCTGCTGCGACGGGCGCGGTCAGCGGTAGAGCCGCGGTTAAAGTGCAGCATAGGGCGTCGGTGATTGGCTGGTATCCCCCGCTGCGCAAAAAGTCCGTGCGTGTCGCTTCTGGCACTGTCGCCGCACGCTTTCCGCTTGTAGGAATGGACGTCACACCTCGACCCCGATTCCCTTCTCCGGCGGCAGCATGAGCCAGATCCGTCCTCTCCTTCCCCTACTCGTCACGGCCGGGATCCTGATCGGCGGCAATGGACTGCAGGGGACGTTCATCTCGCTGCGTGCTTCGCAGGAAGGGTTTTCCACCTCGCTGATCGGCGTCGTCGGCGCCGGCTACAACATCGGCTTTGCGATCGGCTGCATCTATGTCACCCGCGTGCTGAGGGCGATCGGGCACATTCGTACCTTCTCGGCCATGGCGGCGATCGCCTCGGCCTCGTCGCTCGCGATGCTGCTTGTCATCGACCCGACCTTCTGGTTCTTCATGCGTCTGCTGGCAGGGCTCTGTTTCGCAAGCCTGTTTGCCACCGTCGAAAGCTGGCTGAACGCCAGCGTCACCAATGCCAACCGGGCGCGCACGCTCTCGGTCTACCGCCTCGTCGACCTCGGCTCGGTGACGGCGGCGCAGTATCTCATTCCCGGGGTCGGCATCGGCGGCTTCCAGCTCTTCGCGATCATCTCGATGGCGCTGACGCTGTCGCTGGTGCCGATTTCGCTCGCCGATCGCTCCAGCCCGATCGCGCCCGAAGCGATCCGCTTCGACGTCAAGAAACTCTGGAACATATCGCCGCTCGCCACGATCGGCTGCATCGTCGTCGGCCTGACGAACGCCGCCTTTCGCTCGCTCGGGCCGATCTACGGCCAGGAAATCGGCCTGTCGGTGACGGAGATCGCCAGCTTCATGAGCGCCGGCATCATCGGCGGCGTCGTGCTGCAATATCCGCTCGGGCTTTATTCGGACAAGTTCGACCGGCGTGTGATCATCCTGATCGCGACGCTCGGCGCAACGCTCGCCGCGCTGTTCCTGGCGATCTTCGCCGGCGGCGACGAATGGCTGAACATGGTCGGCATCTTCGTCTTCGGCGCCTTTGCCATGCCGCTCTACTCGCTCTGCTCGGCCCATGCCAACGACCACGCCGGCGACGGCGAGCACGCGCTGGTCTCCGCCGGCATGCTGTTCTTCTGGTCGATCGGCGCGATCATCGGTCCGCTCTTCGCCTCGGTGCTGCTCGACATCTTCGGACCCACTGCGCTGTTCACCTACACCGCCGTCATCATGGTGATCTTCATGGGCTACACGCTGCTGCGCATGACCGCCCGGCCCGGCGTTCCGGCGGAACAGCGGCACGGACGCTTCCGCAGCCTGCTGCGCACCTCCGCCTTCTTCAACAAACTTGCCGGCGAGGGACGCAACGGCGGGGAACGGTAGGCACTGCCCGCGCCTTACGCGCCTTGGGCTGGAATGCCGCGGCAGGAGCCGCAGCGTAGGAGCAATGGCTCAAGTCCCGCTGCTCTTTGACGCTTTCGCCCGGGCAGCCGCGGGGGCATTCTTTTTCAACTTCGTTCGATTGTGCTCAATAGCGGCCCGGACAAGGTTTATCAGCGCCGGCGCGTCGATCTCGTCACCCTCGAAAAAGTCGATCGCCCGCCGCGCGTTGCCGTCTAGGCTGGCGTTGAAGAGCCTGTCCGGATCCGGCAGGCTCGCCCCGTGGGCAAAGGTCAGCTTCACCTTCCCCTTGTGGGCGTCGGCGACGGCGATCATTCCATCCCGCGACCACACCGGACTTCCCATCCACTTCCACTCCTCGATGATTTCCGGGTCGGCCTCGAGAATGGTTTTGCGGACACTGGCAAATGTTTTGCCGCGCCAGTCTGAGAGACCCGCAATCAGCTGGTCGATTTGCTCCGATGGGGTCATTGGATTTCTTGCCTCAGAATGCTGGGGTGGAAGGGATGCCGTCCGCGCTGTGCATGCATCATGCACGATCATGGTGCGGCTATCTACCCGTAGCCCCTGCCGCCACACCGGTCATAGGATTGATTTGCCGTATTGATGAGTTTCGCCATCAGGTTTAATCAGGCGACGACGTCAATTTCCTGTCTGGATGCCCCATGCCGATCAGCCGCCGCACGCTTCTCAAGGGTTCCGCACTCGTCACCGCCGCCTACGGGACCGGCCTTGCCCTGCCGCTGGCACGTCGCGCGCTGGCGGAGGCTCCAACGGAACTCATCGCTTATGAGGGGAGCGCACGACTTTCGGGAGAGGCAGCGACGAAGGGCACGATGTCCTACCGGCTCGGTGCGGCCGGCGACGGCGTGCCGCCGGTGCTGCGCATGCGCAAGGGTGAGGAATTCTCGGCTCGGCTCGTCAACGAGCTCAAGGAGCCGACGACGGTACATTGGCACGGGCTGCGGATCGCCAACGCCATGGACGGCGTGCCGGAACTGACGCAGCCCTATGTCTACCCCGGCGACCGGTTCGACTACCGCTTCACCCCGCCCGATGCCGGCACCTTCTGGTATCATCCCCATTGCAACACGCTGGAGCAGATCGGCCGCGGACTGACCGGCGTGATCGTCGTCGAAAACCCCGACGATCCGGTGTTCGACGCGGAGATCGTGCTCAATCTGCGCGACTGGCGGCTCGGCGGCGACGGGCAGTTCATCGACCAGTTCAAGCCGCGCGATGCCGCCCGCGGCGGCACTTATGGGACCGTCCGCACCACGAACTGGTTGCAGGCTCCAATCTATGACGCACCGGCGGGCGGTCTCGTCCGGGTCCGCATCTGCGCAACCGACGTGACCCGCATCTACCGGTTCGGGCTGGAGGGCGGGACGGCGATGGTGGTCGCGCTCGACGGGAACCCGCTGGAAGCGCCCTTCCCGCTCGACCTCCACGACGTCGGCCCCGGCCAGCGCATGGACCTCGTGCTGCGCATGCCGGACGACGAAGGTGAGATCGTCACGCTCGGCAACGTGAAGGGCAGCGCGCCGTGGACGGTCGCCTCCTTCCGGGCGGTCGGAACCAGTTTGAAGCGCGAATTGAAAGACGTGGTGGCGCTTCAGGCCAACCCGATCGCCGTGGCGGACACGAAGGCGGCGGAGATCATCCCGATGGAATTCACCGCGACGGCCGAGCACGGGGCGAAACCCAGCATCTGCGGCTCGCTCGGCTATACCTTCTGGGCGATCAATCGCGTCGCCTGGCCGGGCGACGCGTCCGATCCGGTCGCGCCGCTTGCGGAGCTGAAGCTGGGCAAAAGCTATGTTTTCCGCATGGCCAACCGCACGCCGCACGCCCACCCGATCCACCTGCACGGCATGAGCTTTTGTGCTGTCGCCTCGAACCAGCCGCGACTTATCGGGCACCCGACCGACACGATCCTTTTGCAGCCGGACGAGACGGCGGATCTCGCGCTCGTCGCCGACAATCTGGGCGACTGGGTGTTCCATTGCCACATCATCGAGCACCAGAAGACGGGAATGACCAGCTATGTGCGCGTGACCTGACGGCCGCGGCGCAGTTTTTGATTGTGGCGGAATGGTGGAGCAGGTAAACCATCCGGTCAAACGAAGCCTCCACCGAGCAAACCAATGCAAATCATCGATACCACCGCAGCACTGGCCGAGGTCTGCGCGCTGCTTGCCAAGTCCGATTACCTAACGATCGACACCGAGTTCCTGCGCGAAACGACCTTCTGGCCGGAATTGTGCCTGATCCAGCTGGCTGGGCCAGAGACCGAAGTGATCGTCGACCCGATGGCCAAGGGGATCGACCTCGCGCCGTTCTTCGCGCTGATGGCCGATACGAGCGTGGTCAAGGTGTTCCATGCGGCACGCCAGGACCTCGAGATCGTCTACAATCTCGGCAAGCTGATCCCGCATCCGATCTTCGACACCCAGGTCGCCGCCATGGTCTGCGGCTTCGGCGACAGCGTCTCCTACGACCAATTGGTGCAGAAGACGAAAGGCGTGCAGATCGACAAGTCGTCGCGCTTCACCGACTGGAGCCGGCGGCCCTTGACCGACAAGCAGCTCGAATACGCGCTCGCCGACGTCACCCACCTGCGCGACGTCTACCAGTTCCTGAAGGGCAAGCTGGAGCAGGAGAGACGGTCGCTCTGGCTGGCCGAGGAGATGGCGGTACTGGAGGCCCCCGGTACCTACGACATCCACCCGGATGATGCCTGGAAGCGGTTGAAGCTGCGCGTGAAGAAACCGATCGAACTGGCTGTTCTGCAAAAGGTTGCCGCATGGCGCGAGCGCGAGGCACGCGGCCGCAACGTACCGCGTTCGCGCATTTTGAAGGACGACACGATCTACGAGATCGCCCAGCAGCAGCCGGCCGATGCCGAGGCGCTGGGGCGGCTGCGCACGATCCCGAAGGGCTGGGAGCGCTCGCAGTCGGGCGCCGCCCTCGTCGCAGTGATCCAGGAGGCGCTGGCGATCCCGAAGGCCGATCTGCCCCGCCTGCCCCGCCAGAGCCAGGTGCCCGAGGGCGTGGCCGCCGCCAGCGAGATGCTGAAGGTGCTGCTGAAGCTCGTCTCGGAGAAGCAGGGCGTCGCCTCCAAGATCATCGCCAACAGCGACGACCTCGAAAAGATCGCCGCCGAAGGCGAGGCAGCCGATGTCCCCGCCATGCACGGCTGGCGCCGCGACCTGTTCGGCAATGTCGCGCTGGACCTGATCGGCGGCAAGGTTGGCCTGCGCTTCGTCAACAAGCGGATCGAGGCGGTGGCGATCTGACGCACATCGTCATTCACGGCCGGCACTGCTGACGCGCCGGCCATCACGGCGTAGAGTGCCCCCATGGACACGCCGGAGAAATTCACGATTGCCACCGTCAAGCTGCCGAACGGCGGCCGCATCGGCCTGAGCCGCATTCCGGGACGTACGGGCGAATATGCTTCCGACCTGCAGGCGATCGCCGACTGGGGCGCGGATGCCGTCATATCGATGACCGACAGGGTCGAGATGGAGGCACGGGGTTGCAGCGATCTTGGTGCGCGGCTCGCCGAGCGGGATATCGCCTGGTTTCACCTGCCGATCCGCGACTTTGGTGGTCCGAGCGGCACGGCGGAAGCACACTGGCCTGAGTATTCCGCGAAACTGCATGAGATTCTCGATCGCGGCGGCGCTGTGCTGGCCCATTGCCACGGTGGCCATGGGCGCGCCGGCATGGTGGCGCTGCGGCTGCTCGTCGAACGCGGCGAGGAGCCGGACATGGCGCTCCGGCAGATCCGGACCGTGCGGCCGGGCGCGGTGCAGACTGACGGTCAGTATCGCTGGGCGGCATCGGCAACGGCTAAGCCGAGGCCCTAGGCGCTGATAGGTTTGCGAGCCTTTTGCGCCGTAACGATCAAGGCCGGCATATCGAACTCGATCCGTCCGTCGATCACGAACGGCAGGAGGACGATCTGTGACTCCCGCTTGAGCCGGGCGAACTGTTCGTCCGAGAGCACACCACCGAGGGTCCACATGCAGGCGCGCTCTGTCGAGACGAGCGCGTCGATCGAATTGAAGCGGACTTTGCCGTTGCGCTGCACGACCTCTGCACCAGCGATGCCCGCCCCGCGGCAGATGTCCCGCAACTGCCCGGCCTCCCCGAGAACGAACGGCGCGCGAAAGGCGTCTCCAACCTCCCGGCCGAATAGCCGGTCCAGCAACTGCGCAAAGGCACCGTAACCCGGCGAGTTGTCGACGCTGTCGCAGACGGCAACCGCCAGCCTTCCGCCGGGTTTGAGCACCCGCATCATCTCGCGCAATGCCCGCGGCCTGTCCTCGAAGAACATCAGGCCGAACTGGCTGACGACGGCGTCAAAACTGTCGTCCGGCAGCGGCAGGGCCTCGGCCACGCCCTGCAGCCACTCGATGTGCGGATCGTTGCGACGGGCCACCGCCAGCATCTCGGAATTCGCGTCCAGTCCGACCACCGATCCGGCCGGTCCGACGATCGAGGCGGCCGCAAGCGTGAGCGCGCCGGTGCCGCAGGCCACATCGAGGACGTGATCGCCCGCGCGCACGGAAGCCTCCGCTGCAACAATCGGGCCCCACTGAGCGAAAAGAGCGGGCACGAAGTACGCATCGTACACTTCGGCGGGATTGAGGGCGGCCGGACCAAGGGGTGTGTCAGGCATGTTCGTGCTGCCTCCAATTCCGGGACAGGTGATGCCGGATCGGTGTGCGCGCCCTCCTGTGGAAAGCCGACCCGCTATGCCCTGAGACCGGGTGGATTTTATCAGAAGCGAGCGTTCCTCGCAGCATTTTCGGGCCGGACAAGCGGTTCGCCAGACCTTCGCCAGTTGGCACCGGTTCCCCGCCAGGCGGCTCCCGTCACGAAAGCTTCAGCCAACCGTCAAGCAGCGGTCATGTGTGATGCCTATCGGGAGCGTGTTCGATCCTTCCACAACAAGGTGACTTCCATGACGAAATCGCTCCTGGCCGGCACTGCGCTCGGCTTTCTCTTCGCCAGCACCGCGCTTGCCGCCGATACCGAGTTTCCCGCGACTCTGAAGGCGCATGCGATCTTGCCCGCCAACACGATCATCGCCGCACCGGCCGATGCGGCCGACTACCTGAAGACTTCGGGCAAGTTCACGACGGCCGACCGCAAGCGGGCCGAGCAGCTCGGCACCGTTGCGGGCAAGGACGGCGTGCGCCCGACCGGTCTGTCGCTCCCCTTCGACGGCCAGCCGATGCAGGGTTTTTCCGGCATCAAGGCGATGGAGGACGGCACGTTCTGGACGCTGTCGGACAACGGCTTCGGCAACAAGCTGAACTCCACCGATGCGATGCTGATGCTCCACAACGTCAAGTTCGACTGGGACAGTGGCAAGGTCGAGCCGGTCAAGACGGTGTTCCTCTCCGATCCGGACAAAAAGGCGCCCTTCCCGATCGTGATGGAAGGTTCTCAGACCCGCTACCTGACGGGCGGCGACTTCGACGTCGAGTCGATCCAGCCGGTCGATGACGGTTTCTGGGTCGGTGAGGAGTTCGGCCCGTATATTTTGAAATTCGACCGCGACGGCAAGCTCGCCGACGTGATCGCCACGGAAGTCGACGGCAAGCCGGTCACCTCGCCCGACAACCCGACACTGACGGTGCCGGCCGATCCGTCGAAGAAGATGCCGGCGTTCAACCTGAAGCGCTCCGGCGGTTATGAGGGCCTGGCACTGTCGAAGGACGGCGCGAAGCTCTACGGCCTGCTGGAAGGCCCGCTCTGGGTCGACAGCGAATCCGTCGAACAGGCAGATGGCCTCCCGGCCCTGCGCATCATCGAGCTTGACGTCGCCACCAAGGCGTGGACGGGCCGCAGCTGGCTCTATCCGCTCGCAGAGGGCGGCGAGGCAATCGGCGACTTCAACATGCTGGACGCAACGACCGCACTGGTGATCGAGCGCGACAACGGCGTCGGCACCGCTGACAAGGCCTGCGCCGATCCGAAGGATCCGAAAGCCGACTGCTTCGCGGTCGCCTCAAAGGTCAAGCGCGTCTACAAGATCGAGATGAACGACGCCAACGTCGGCAAGGCCGTGCGCAAGATCGGTTATATCGATCTGATGAAGGTCGCCGATCCGGACAACAAGAAACGCCAAGGCGGCGGCGACGGCTTCTACGACATGCCGTTCCTGACGATCGAGAACGTCGACCAGGTGGACGTGACCCACATCGTCGTCGGCAATGACAACAACCTGCCCTTCTCCGCCGGCCGCTTCATCGACAAGGCTGACGACAACGAGTTCGTGCTGATCGAGGCCGGCGATTTCCTCAAGGCCGAGTGAACACAAACCTTGGCACCGGGGGCGGCGACAGCCGCCTCCGACCTGGAGGCGCGCGGCAGACACGGCAGGCGCTCCCGTGCATCAGCGATGCCTGACCCTTTTATTATGATCGGCGTAACCCAAACAGGTGATCCACAAACATTCCGATGGTGATTTATTTCCGCTTCTGCAATTGGATCGACGGGAAATCAACATGGCCACCTACACGCTGAAAATGCCAAAAGGAAAGTATCCTGGGCAATACATCCCGACGCACTGGGCGACCGACTACAATCCGGCCCTGAACGAACTTCTTGCGTACGGGAACTATACCTCGCAATCTGCGACCAAAGCAGTGTACCGGATGGACAACGGTGTCACCTTGGTCATTACCGGCACCAATCTGACCTACGTCAAGCCGGGCAGCGTGATCAGTGGCGGCACGATAACATCGCTCCAGTTCCTGGATACCGCCGGTGGTTCGGTTGTTCAGACGGTTACCGGCCTCAAGCTGGCAGGCAGCGAGTTCCGCGCGGCGGTCAACGTCGGAAGCACCGTGCATACCGCGAAAGTCATCCTGCGCGGTGCCGATACCCTTCACGGAACTGACGGAAAGGACGAGCTCTGGTCGTACGGCGGCAATGACAAGCTCTTCGGCGGCGCCGGAGCTGACAACCTCATGGGCGGGCGCGGCGCCGACACCTATGATGGCGGCACCAGTGCCGGCAGCATCGACCAGCTCGATTTCGAAGACGCTTATAATGACGCAAACGGCGCCAAGGGCGTGACTGTCGACATGGCCAAAGGCACGGCGATTGACCCTTGGGGTTACAAGGAAACCTTTATCAACATCGAGCGCATCAAGGGAACCCAGTTCGTCGACAAGATGTACGGCTCGGCGCGCGCGGACGAATTCCGGCCGCTCGGCGGCAACGATATCGTCGACGGGCGTGGTGGGATCGACACCATCCGCTATGACCGCGACGCCCAGCACTACGGCAGCAAGGGCGTCTCGGTCGACCTCAACGCCGGTGTCGGCACAGACGGTTTCGGAAACAAGGACAAACTTTCCAACATCGAAAACGTCGTCGGCACAGAGAAGGGCGACACGCTCAAAGGCAACAGCGCTGCGAACGAGCTCACCGGCAGCGGCGGGAATGACAAGCTCTACGGCGGGCTGGGCAAGGACGTGCTGATCGGCGGGACCGGCCAGGATACGTTCGTCTTCAACACGAAACCCACCTCCAGCAACATCGACACCATCAAGGATTTTAATGTCAAGGATGACACGATCTGGCTCGATGACGACGTATTCACCAAGATCGGCAAGGTCGGAGACCTGGCGCCGGCGGCGTTCTACATCGGTGCCAAGGCTCATGATGCCAGCGACCGGATTATCTACGACAAGACGACGGGAAAGCTGTTCTACGACGCAGACGGAACCGGCAGCACGGCCGCCGTTCAGTTTGCGACCCTGACAAAAGGGCTGGCGATGACCGCGACGGACTTCGACATCATCGCCTGACGACAAAGGTTCGCGGCGATCGGGTTCAATGCTGCGTCGCGCAGCCGCTATCACTTCGGCTTCAAGTCATAACCTCCACAAGAGGTGGAGGTTATTTCATGGACATAATTGAAGGGGCGGCTGGCGCTGCCCCCTCTTGTTTTCACAGGCCGCTTCGATTTCCACCGCTCAGAGCAGGAAATCGCGCGCGTCGAGATCCTTCAGCTTGAAATCGTCGAGGACGATGATGTCCGTGCTGCTGAGCTTGATGTGGACGTCCGTTCCCACCTGTACGGCCTTTTTCAGAACCGCACCGACCGAGGCAAGGCCATAGGAACGAAGATCGATGTCATCGATGTTGTTCTGGAAATCCGTGATCGTATCCTTGCCGTAACCCTTGGCAAAAACGAAGACATCGGCCCCGCCGCCGCCGGTCAGCGTGTCGTTGCCCTTGCCGCCGTTGATTTTGTTGGCGCCGCTGTTGCCGGTCAGCTTGTCGGCGTAGCTCGAACCGGTCAGGTTCTCGATGGAAACGTAGGTATCGCCCTTGGCATCGTTGGTGTTTACGGATGCCTTGGCGAGGTTGGCGACGACGCCCTTCGTCGCACCGGCGTAGGAGGCCGTATCGCTGCCCGCGCCACCGTTGAGCTTGTCCGCCCCCGCACCGCCAATCAGCGTGTCGTTGCCGGCTTCACCAAGAATCGAGTCCGCATACTGCGTTCCCTTGATCGTATCATGGCCGGACAGGAGCAGCGCGATGCCCTGCTGCACGGTACCGTCAAGCGCATCGCTGAAGGCCCGGCCGGAGATTTTGAGATCCGTTAGCGAAAACAGAGTCTTGCCACCCTCGACATGCGTCAAGCCGGTGATAGTTCCGGCCTTGATCCCGTAAACTTCACCGTTCTTGATGACCCAGCTGAGGCTCGTTCCTTTGACCTCGGTGTAGTTCGTGCTGTTCTGATAGATCTTGACGCCCGTCGCTACTGGCGTCGTGTTACGGTCGAAGTCCATAAAGTTCGTGTAGCCCAGCTTAGCGAAGCTGAAGCCGGTGTTCTTGCCCAGGCTGCCGAGTGTGATCTTTGCCATGTAAAATGCCCCTTGCGCATGCTATCGACAGTGCGGGTCTGTCGAGCGCGCATCTAGGCTGCGAGGTGTTAACACACTCACCTGCCAATGGATAAAAACGCTCTTTAAGACGTTATTTTCAAAGAATTTTTAGGCGTCGTAACGGAAACCGATTCTCGTTCCGGTCAGCTTCGAAAGCTGTTGCAGGCGCCCATCCAGGCGCTCGCCGGCGAAATCGGAATATTCGGCGGGGACGACGAACTCGAGGTCGAGGTCCGGTGTTTCCGAACGGCGGATGGTCAGGTTGCGGACGACCCCCGGCATCGAGGCGGAAAACAGGTAGGCGACGCGCAATAACCCGCCGAGCAGCTTCGCCAACATCAGCATTCTCGGGGTGGCGATCGCGGCGAGCGGGCTCGACGCGCCGTCGTCGTTGAGGCCCTCGAAACGATAGTAGTTGGCGAGCGCAATATAGGCGCGGCCGGGATGGGTGATGCCGGTAAAGGTGCCGTGCGAGATGATGTTGAGGGCCTGCAGTCCGCGATAATCCGGATGCGCCCGCCAGCTGATGTCGGCAAGCAGGCAGGCGGCCTGGCGGTACCGCCCCTCCTCCCGGCTCTCCTCGATGCCGAAGTGGGGCATCATGCGGCCGGTCCACTGGACAAGCTCGCGCGCGTGTTCCGGCGAGCGGGCGCGCAGGATCGCAAGCTGATCGGCTGCGGTGAGCAGCGGATCGCACATCTTCTCGCCCTCCGGCAGCAGCGAGTAGAGAAAGCCTTCGCGCACCCCTTGAGCGGAGAACGAGACCTTGGCCGGGCGCATCAGCGCGATGGCCTCCTGCATGGCGACTGCGCCGAAGGGCAGAAGCGTGCGGCGGCTCTTGGAGATCGCCGCATAGGCGGGGTCCTTCGTGTCCTTCGTCGTGACGACATAGGTCAGGAAGTCCATCGCCTCGTCGAAGGAGATCTCGTAGCCCTGCATCATGTGCAGGGGGTAGTTGTTGATTTCCATGTGCAGCTTGGCGAGCGATCGCCAGGTTCCACCGACGGCGTAGAAGGTTCGCCCCGTGCCGCGCTTGAGCAGCCCGGCGGTCTTGAGGAACCGGCGCGCGACGATCCGCGCCTGGGCGACCGACCCCGCCGCCGCCTCGGACAGGCGAATACCGCCAAGCGGCAGCGTCATTCCCGTGCCGATCGCCTCTCCGGCGACATCGACCAATTCCAGCGATCCGCCGCCGAGGTCGGCGACGATGCCGTCGGGATCGTGGAAGCCGCTGATGATCCCCAGCGCCGAGAAATAGGCTTCCTCGTCGCCGGACAGCACCCGCACCTTGTGTTCGAGGATGGCCTCGGCCCGCTCAATGAATTCCGGTCCGTTCTCGGCCTCGCGCGCGGCCGCGGTCGCGAGCGCATACATGCGCGTGGCGCGGGCCTGGCGCGACAGCGCCTTGAAGCGGTGAAGCGCGCCAAGCGCGCGCTCGACGCTTGCCTCGTCCATGCGGCCGGTCTTTGCCAGCCCCCTGCCGAGGCCGCACATGACCTTTTCGTTGAAGAGGATCGACGGCGCGCGGTTCATCCCCTCGTAGATCACGAGACGAATGGAGTTCGACCCGATATCCACGACCGATACCGGGGCAATTCCCGGCAGGCGCCCCTGCGCTTCCGATTCAACCATGCAAGCCCAATGTCACCGTTTGCGCTGGCTCTTCCAGCCGGCGATCGCTTTCGGAGCGCTCGACTTCAAGGCGCCGCCCCGGCCGGAAAGGCTCGGGTTCGTCATGAAATAGTGCTGCGCATTGAACGGCTCGGTTCCCTGCGGCACCTGCATGCGCCGCGAAGTGCCGTCCGGCAGGATCTCATAGCTCTGCTGGTTGTCGATCAGATTTCCCAGCATGATCTGCGATAGAACCTGTTCATGCACAGTGCGGTTGGTCAGGGGAACCAGCGTCTCGACCCGCCGGTCCAGGTTACGCGGCATCAAATCCGCGGAGCCTATATAGACGAGCGCATTCTCCGAGGGAAGCCCGTGACCGTTGCCGAAACAGAAGATGCGGGAATGTTCGAGGAAGCGGCCGACGATGGACTTGACGCGGATGTTGTCCGACAGGCCCGGCACCTGCGGGCGCAGGCAGCAGATGCCGCGCACCACCAGATCTATCTCCACCCCCGCCTGGCTGGCGCGATACAGCGCATCGATGATCTCCGGGTCCACCAGCGAGTTCATCTTCATCCAGATTGCCGCCGGCCGGCCGGTCCCGGCGTGTGCGATCTCCTGCTCGATGTGGTGGAGCATGCGCGGGCGCAGCGTATGCGGCGAAACGGCGATCTCCATATCGGCCTCGGGCTGGCCATAGCCGGTGATGAAGTTGAAAATGTTCGCCATGTCGTGGGCGATCGAGGGGTTGCAGGTGAAGAAGGAAAGATCGGTGTAGATCTTTGCCGTGACCGGGTGGTAGTTGCCCGTGCCGAGATGGCAGTAGCTGCGCAGCTTGCCTTCCTCGCGACGGACGACGAGCGACATCTTCGCGTGCGTCTTCAATTCGATGAAACCGAAGACGACCTGCACGCCCGCGCGCTCCAGGTCGCGCGCCCAGCGGATGTTCGCCTCCTCGTCGAAGCGGGCCTTGAGCTCGACCAGGGCGGTGACCGACTTTCCGGCTTCCGCCGCGTCGATCAGCGCGCGCACGATCGGGCTGTCGTTCGAGGTGCGGTAGAGGGTCTGCTTGATTGCCACGACCTCCGGATCGCGCGCAGCCTGGAGAAGGAACTGCACGACCACGTCAAAGGACTCATAGGGGTGATGGACGACCATGTCCTTTTCCCGGATGGCGGCGAAGCAATCTCCGGCGTGCTCGCGGACACGCTCGGGGAAGCGGGCATTGTAGGGCTCGAAACGCAGGTCGTCGCGCGGCGCCTTGGTGATCTCGTTCAGCGTGTTGAGCGCGAGAAGGCCGGGCAGGACCGCTACCCGGTTCTCCGGCACGCCGAGTTCGTTCACGACGAACTGGCGCAGCGACGCGGGCATGTCGGAATCGGTTTCAATGCGGATCACCGACCCGCGACGGCGGCGCTTCAGCGCCGTCTCGAAGAAGCGCACCAGATCCTCGGCCTCTTCCTCGACCTCAATGTCGCTGTCGCGAATGATGCGGAACGTGCCCGTTCCCTGCACCGAGTAGCCCGGAAAAAGCCTGTCAATAAA
Organism: Mycoplana sp. BE70; assembly: GCF_031455855.1. Taxonomy (NCBI): domain Bacteria; kingdom Pseudomonadati; phylum Pseudomonadota; class Alphaproteobacteria; order Hyphomicrobiales; family Rhizobiaceae; genus Mycoplana; species Mycoplana sp. BE70. The sequence goes on along the minus strand of NZ_JAVDTM010000006.1, from coordinate 260,135 downwards.
CAGGCTTACGGCATCCTCGAGCGTGGTGTAACGGATCACGCCCTTATGATCGGGCAAACGGATGAAACGATCGAGCGCCGGCGGCAGGCGCAGCAGCCCCGTCATCGGGTGTCCATCGAGCTTGCTGGTCAGTTGCAGCCCCATCGAAAAGCCGAGATTGGGGATGAAGGGAAACGGATGGGCCGGATCGATGGACAGCGGTGTCAGCACCGGGAAGATCGACTGCTCGAACTCCTGGGCCAGCCAGGCGCGGTCTTCGGCCTTCAGGGCAGCCGGCCGGACGACGACGATGTCTTCCTTGGCAAGGTACTGCTGAAGCACCGCGAGCGACGCCTGCTGCTCCATCTGCAGGTTGTCGATTTCCTGGAGGATGTCGTCGAGCTGCTCGGCAGAGGTCTTGCCGTCCGGGCTGCGCATGGCGATGCCCTGCCGCACCTGGCCTTCGAGGCCGGCGACGCGCACCATGAAGAACTCATCGAGATTGGCAGCCGATATCGACAGGAAACGGACGCGCTCGAGCAGCGGATGGGCCGTGTTGAGGGTCTCCTCGAGGACGCGGCGATTGAACTGCAGCCAGGAAAACTCCCGGTTCACGAAGCGCTCGGGGCTGGTCATCAGGTCCGAGACGGGTACCACGTTCTCGCTCGCCGGCTGCTCCGTGCTTTCCACAGTCGTCGATATTCCGTCCATATCCATCACCGCCCCTTTGTTTTTGTTTCAGGCTCTTAGAGCAGTTTGACGACGGTTCTGTGACAGTCAATCCCCAAGCCCGTCGCCGTCTCCCTCGGCCATATCGCCGAGCACTTCCTGGGCCATGGCACGGGTGATGCGGCTGCCGCGCGCAAGCGCCAGGCGGTCGAGACGCTCGACCAACGTCTGGGCCGCGTCCAGCGAGCGCTCCATACGCGCCACCATGTAGGAGACGAGGCGGTCATCGACAAAGAGCTGGCGGTCGGCAAAGAGCTTGACGATGACCTGCGACAGCAACTCGTCGTCCGGCTCGCCGATCTCGACCACCGTCGCCGCCTTCAGCCGCGAGCGCAGGTCAGGCAGTTCGACCGGCCAGGACATCGGCCAGAGCCGCGTCGTCATCAGCAGCGTGTGGCCGAGCTGGCGGACATTGTTGATGACGTGGAACAGCGAACGGTCGTCGAAGCCGCGCCGGTCGACATCCTCGAAGAGCACGGGGCCGGCAGCCGCCGCCTCCTCTGCACCGGCGCCCTTGACCGGGTGGATCTCGACCGCCCCAGCCTTCTCGCGCCAGATCGTCGCCAGATGCGACTTGCCCGATCCAACCGGGCCGGCCAGGATCACAACCGGCGACGGCCAGTTCGGCCAGGCATCCACGACGGTTACCGCCGCACTCAATGGATCCGAGATCAGCAGGTCGTCCCGCCCGGAGGCAGGAACGTGCTGGAACGTAAGCGGCAATTGCTCGGTGGCCTTCGGCGATTTCATGCGATACTCGGTCACGGCTTCGTTTTCGAAGCCGTCTCTTTCTTCTTGGCGACAGGCGGATTGCCCTGACCGTGATAGAGGTCGCTGTCAAGGTAGCGCCGCAGGCCGAAGCGAACAAGCACGCCGACCGCGGCGGCGGCCGGCACGGCGACGAGCAGGCCGACGAAGCCGAACAGCGCGCCGAAGGCAAACAGCGCGAACATCAGCCAGACCGGGTGCAACCCGACCTGCTTGCCAACCAGTTTCGGCTGCAGGATGTTGCCCTCGATGAACTGGCCGGAGAAGAAAATGGCGATGACGGCGCCGATCCACAGGTAATCCGGCCAGAACTGCACGACCGCGACGCCGACCGAAAGCACCAGCCCGACCATCGAGCCGACATAGGGCACAAAGCTGATCATGCCGGCGAACAGCCCGATCAGGAGACCGAAGTTGAGGCCGACGGCCGTCAGGCCGATGCCGTAGAAGAGCCCGAGGATGATGCAGATCGAGCCCTGGCCGCGGACGAAGCCGGCAATCGCCGTGTTCATCTCGTCGGCGATCTGGCGCACGCTTTCAACATGTTCGCGCGGGACCCAGCTGTCCACCTTGGCAATCATTCGGTCCCAGTCGAGAAGCAGATAGAAGGCGACGACCGGCGTGACGATCAGAAGCGAAGCGATGTCGACGAGCGCGAGCCCGGAATTCCAGATCTGTTTGAAGATCGTGCCGAGAAGTCCCGCTCCTTCAGCAAGCACGCCGGCAAAACCTTGCTTGATCGTGCCCATCTGGCTTGAGATCCAGGGCGGCAGGATGTCCGGGTCGAAGCTCGTCACCAGCGACTGCAATTGCGCGAGATAGCCCGGCAGCTTGGAAAGAAGATCGGAGGCCTGTGTCGCCAGTAGCGGAATGACGATCATCAGCGACAGCGCGAAGAGGATGAGGAAGGCGACCAGGATGACGACGGTCGCCATGGTGCGGCTGAGCCCGAGGCGCTCCAGCCGGTCGGCGACGGGATCGAGGAAATAGGCGAGCGCCATGCCGGCGACGAAGGGCAGCAGGATCGAGCTGAACACCAGCAGGAACAGGACGAGACCTGCAAGGGCAAGCAGCCAGAAGACCACTTGCCGCTTCAGTCCGGCGCCACTGACGTGCGTCGCGGTTGGTCTTTGCTGTTCGATCTCGTGGCCCTTCAAGTTGCCGTGACTCCCCGCATGAGGCGCATCCATATGTTGAAATAGGCCGCGCCCGAGAGAATGGTCAAGGTGGCGGTCGCAACGATCACCGCCCAGACGACATCATCGGCCGCGAAGGCAAAGGCGAGGTCAGCAAGCACGAGCACGACGAGAAACACCTGCGCAGCCGTATTCGCCTTCGAGACCAGGATCGGCTTTATCTCCAGTGCCTTGCCCTGGAGGCGCGCGACACCGACTGCGACAACGATGAGAACGTCACGCCCGACCACGAGCAGAACCAGCCACGCCGGCAGGAAGCCGAGAAAGCCGAGCAGGCCGTAGGCGCTGGCCATCAACAGCTTGTCGGCGATCGGATCGAGCCAGGCGCCGAATTCGGAGTGCTGGTTCCACCGCCGCGCCAGGTAGCCGTCGATGGCGTCCGACAACCCGGCCGCGAGGAAAATGAAAAAGGCGACTTGCAGCCGTCCTTCCAGAAGCGCCCAGGCAAAGACCGGAACGGCTAGAAGCCGTGCAACCGTGATCATGTTCGGTATCGTCATCGCCTGCCAAAAATCCTTTCCCACCCGATTTGCAACGCAATGTGGAGCCGATGACAAGCGAATTAAAGCCCCAGGGCGAGAACGGCGAACGGTCACCGGCAAAAACGTGAAAAAGGCCCGGCCGATGCGGGCATTGCGCTTGCACTTCCGCCCCCGACGTGCCAATCGGGCGCAAACACCACCAGCGGAGATCCGAGCATGAGCCAGTCTGGGAAAAACGGCCTGACCTATAGCGACGCGGGCGTCGACATCGACGCAGGCAACCTGCTGGTCGAGAAGATCAAGCCGGCCGTCCGTTCCACGCGCCGCCCCGGCGCCGATGGCGAGATCGGCGGCTTTGGCGGCCTGTTCGACTTGAAGGCAGCCGGCTTCACCGATCCGGTGCTCGTGGCAGCCAATGACGGCGTCGGCACCAAGCTGAAGATCGCCATCGACGCGGACAAGCACGACACCGTCGGCATCGACCTCGTCGCCATGTGCGTCAACGACCTTGTCGTACAGGGCGCCGAGCCACTGTTCTTCCTCGACTACTTCGCCACCGGCAAGCTCGACCCCGACCAGGGCGCTGCGATCGTCGGCGGCATCGCCGAGGGCTGCCGGCAAGCCGGCTGCGCGCTGATCGGCGGCGAGACGGCGGAAATGCCGGGCATGTATGCCGGCGGCGACTACGACCTTGCCGGGTTCGCTGTCGGCGCCGCCGAGCGCGGAAAACTGCTGCCGGCCGGCGACATCGTCGAGGGCGACGTGATCCTCGGGCTTGCTTCCTCCGGCGTCCACTCGAACGGCTATTCGCTGGTGCGCAAGATCGTGGCGCTGTCCGGCCTTGGCTGGGACGCCCCTGCCCCATTCGCGGCCGGCCAGACACTGGCCGAGGCGCTGATGACGCCGACGAAGATCTACGTGAAGCCGCTTCTGAAGGCGATCCGCGAGACCGGCGCGATCAAGGCGCTCGCCCACATCACCGGCGGCGGCTTTCCGGAGAACATTCCGCGCGTACTGCCGAAGCATCTCGCCGCCGAGATCGATCTCAGCGCGGTGAAGGCGCCGGCGGTATTCTCCTGGCTGTCGAAGACTGGCGGCGTCGCCGCCAATGAAATGCTGCGCACCTTCAACTGCGGCGTCGGCATGATCGCGGTCGTCTCGCCTGGCGACGTCGAGAAGGTGAGCGCCGTCCTTGCCGCGGAGGGCGAGACCGTGTTCAGACTCGGCCGCATGATCGCCCGCGAAGACGGTGCCGCCGGCACCAACTACAAGGGCACACTCGCCCTATGACATCCGGCGCCCCCCGCAAGCGCGTCGTCGCCTTCATCTCCGGCAGCGGCTCGAACATGCTGCGGCTGGCGCAGGAATGCGCAGCGGAGGGCTTTCCGGCCGAAATCGTCGCGGTGTTCTCCGACAAGGCGGACGCGGGCGGGCTGGAGAAGGCGCAAGCGCTCGGCATTCCGACCTTCGTTTTTGTGCGCAAGGATTTTGCCTCGAAGGAGGCGCATGAGGAGGCGATCCTCGCCGAACTGGAGCGCCAGCGGCCGGATATCGTCTGCCTTGCCGGCTACATGCGGCTGCTGTCGGGACGCTTCATCTCCCGGTACGAAGGGCGGATCCTCAACATTCACCCCTCGCTCCTCCCCCTCTTCCCCGGCCTCGACACCCATCGCCGCGCCATCGAGGCAGGGGTCAAGATCGCCGGCTGCACCGTCCATTTCGTCACCGAGGGCATGGACGAGGGCCCGGCGATCGTCCAGGCCGCCGTCCCGGTGCTTGCCAGCGACACGCCGGCCGACCTTGCCGCCCGTGTGCTCACCGTCGAACACCAGGCCTATCCGCTGGCGCTGAGGCTGGTGGCCGAGGGCAGCGTACGGATGGAGGATGGCAAGGTCATCACAGCCGGCTCGGGCGAAAGCCGGCCGAATGAATCGCTGATCTCCTCCGGTCGCTGATAGACGCCCTACTGTCGAACGACCGCTTTCCATCATCCCGCCCTTGAGCCGGGAGCGCCGCGTCCGCGGGGACTAGAAGTCCTTTGCGCTCAAGGACTTGAGCGCAAAGGATGCCGGATCAAGTCCGGCATGACGGTGAGTTAGGTGCCGTTCGCACACCTAGGCGGGCGATCCGAGATTTGTTGGCCAGGCGAACCGAGCAGCGCGGCAAGCTGGCTCAACTCTCCGCTTCATGCCTATCGGACGGCGGGTTCTGCGACTACTTCCGCTGCAGCAACGCCCATTGGACCAGCATGATCGTCTTGGCGTCGCAGATCTCGCCGGTTTCGATCATCCTCGCGGCATCGTCGAGCTTCACCTCGACCACCTCGATGTCCTCGTGCTCGTGGTCAAGGCCGCCCCCTTCACCTTCGCGGATCGAGGCGTCGATCTCGGCGGCGAAGAAATGGATGATTTCTGTTACGGCACCCGGGCTCATGAACACCCTAAACAGCGACTTCACCGCGTCGATGCGGTAGCCGGTTTCCTCCATCACCTCGCGGCGGATGACGTCGGCGGGATTGTCGCCGTCGAGCAGGCCAGCGGGCGTTTCCAGGAGCCAGCCGGAGTGGCCGTTCTGGTGGGCGGGCATCCGGAACTGGCGGACGAGGATGATCGTGTCGCGCTTCGGGTCGTGCAGCAGGATCGTCGCGCCGTTGCCGCGGTCGTAGACCTCGCGCTTCATCCGCACCGTCTCGCCGTCCGAGCGGGTGTAGTCGAAGGTGACATTGCGAAGGTGATACCAGTTGTCCGAAAGCGTCTTGTCCGAGACGATCTCGACCTTCGCGTTGCGGAACTTCGTCATGCCGTCTCTTTCACAAGCCAGACGCGGTTGTCATGCACGGCCGCCCCGCCGTAGGGAGCGACAGGATCGCCACCGGTGAGGACGTTGATGCCTTCGCCGTCGAGATGGGCGTCGTTCGGCCAGACGCCTTCGGCAATTAGCACGCCGTGCTTCGTCTCGCTCGTCACCTTCGCGTGGAGGCGGATGTCGCCGCGCACATTGCCGAGCCTGACGATATCGCCATCAGCCACCCCGTTGGCCTCGGCGTCAGCGGGATGGATCATCACCTCCGGCCGGCCCTCGCGTTCGCGCGACCACTTCATCTCGGTGAAGCTGGAGTTGAGGTAGGTGCGCGCCGGCGGGGTGGCGAGGCGGAACGGATGGGCCGCGTCGACCGTCTCGATCACTGCGACATAGTCCGGGAATTCCGGCAGCGCCTGATGCGGCCCCAAAACGCCGATCGAGGCCGGCGGCTGGTTCGGCGCGGGCGTGGCAAGCCAGTCCGGGCGGAAGCGGAACCTGCCGTCCGGATGGCCGAAGCCGTTGGCGAAATGCGCGGTCTCGAAATCCGGCTGGCAGTCGATCCACTTTGCTTCCGCAAGCCCGTCGTAGTCCATCTCGTAATGCGGCAGCATGCGGGTGATGTGCTCGCGTTCCGAAAGGCCGAAGCCCGGGAGGTGGTCGACACCGAGACGCTTGGCCAGTTCGTCGATGACGAAGAGGTTCGTGCGCACCGTCGAGGGTGGTTCGACGAGTTTCGGACCGAGCAGGATGTGCTGGTGGCCGCCGCCGCGATAGAGGTCGTCATGCTCGACGAACATGGTGGCGGGCAGGACGATGTCGGCGAGCTTCGCGGTATCCGTCATGAAATGCTCGTGGACGGCGACGAACAGGTCATCGCGCAGGAAACCGCGTTTCACCAGCCGCTGCTCCGGAGCGATGTTGGCCGGATTGGTGTTCTGGATCAGCATGGCCGTCACCGGACCGCGGTGGCGCAACGCCACCGGATCGCCGGTCAAGACGCGGCCGATCTGCGACTGGTCGAGCTCGCGAATGTCCGGGTCGACCATGTCGAGGCCCATCAGCTCGCGCTTGTCGAGCCGGTAGATGCCGCCATTGTTGTGGAAGGCGCCGCCGCCCTCGTGCTGCCAGGAGCCGAGCACGGTCGCGACCGAAACGGCCGCATGCATCGAGACCGAGCCGTTGCGGCTGCGGGTAAAACCGTAGCCGAGACGGAAGAAGGTGCGCTTGGTTTCGCCCACAAGGCGGGCGAAGGCCTCGATCTCCTCGACGCCAAGCCCGGTGATCGCTGCAGCCCATTCCGGGCCGCGTGTCGAAAGATGCGCCTCGAGCCCGGCCGGGTCGTCGGCGAACGTTTCCATGTAGGCGCGGTCGGCATAGCCGTCACGGAAGGCGATGTGCATGACGGCGCAGGCAAGTGCTGCATCAGTACCGGGACGCAGCTTCAGCGCCATGTCGGCCTGCTTCATCGTCGGGTTGTCGTAGATGTCGATGACGACGAGCTTGGCGCCGCGCTCCTTGCGCGCCTTCACCGCGTGGGTCATCACGTTGACCTGGGTGGAAACGGCGTTGGTGCCCCAGATGACGACGCAATCAGCCTTCGCCATCTCCCGCGGATCCGGGCCGCGCAGGCTGCCGGTGCCCATCACATAGCCGGTCCAGGCGGTGTTGGTGCAGATACTGTCGAAGAAGCCGGAATAGCGCTTGGCGTGACGCAGGCGATCGATGGAATCGCGCTGCACCTGCCCCATCGTGCCGGCATAGTAGTAGGGCCAGACCGCCTCGCTGCCATGCGCCTGTTCGGCTCTGACGAAGGCTCCCGCAATCTCGTCGAGCGCCGCCTCCCACGAGATCTCCTCCCAGTCGCCACCGCCCTTTGCCCCCATGCGGCGCAACGGCTTCATCAGCCGGTCGGGATGGTACAGCCGGTCGGCATAGCGGGCGACCTTGGCGCAGATGACGCCGGCCGTGTAGCTGTTGTCGGCGCTGCCGCGCACCTTGCCGATCCGCCCGTCGGCGCCGATCTCGATGTCGAGCGCGCAGGTGGAGGGACAATCGTGCGGACAGGCCGAGTGGCCGATCGTGGGTTTGCCGAGATTGGGGGTCGCAAGGTTCATGGCTTTTCTATATTCCAGAGCGAGAGCGCCAAGAAGGCAGAATTTTCTTCCTATCGCAACATTCGTCGAGGCCTCACGGGAAAGCAATGAACTATCGCCACATCTACCATGCGGGCAACTTCGCCGACGTTCTCAAGCACGCGGTGCTGGCGCGGCTCGTCACCTACATGCAGGGCAAGGACAAAGCGTTCCGCGTCCTCGATACCCACGCCGGAATCGGCCTCTACGACCTGTCCAGCGAGGAGGCACAGAAGACAGGCGAATGGCGTGACGGGATCGGCCGGCTGCTCGACGGCGAGTTGCCGACGGACATCGCCGCGCTGCTTGCGCCCTATCTCGATGCGGTCAAGGCGCTCAATCCCGAGGGCGGCGTCCGGCTTTATCCCGGCTCGCCGAAGCTTGCCCGTGTCCTGTTCCGCCCGCAGGACCGCCTTTCTGCGATGGAACTGCACCCCGACGACTACGAAACCCTGCACCGCCTGTTCGACGGCGACTTCCAGAGCCGAATCACCTGTCTCGACGGCTGGCTGGCGCTCGGCGCGCACGTGCCGCCGAAGGAGAAGCGCGGCATCATCCTCGTCGATCCACCGTTCGAGAAAGAAGGCGAGTACGAACGGCTGGCGGACGGATTGGCCAAGGCCTACCGGCGCTTTGCTGGCGGCACGTACTGCCTTTGGTATCCGCTGAAGAGGGGCGCGCCGATCGCCGACTTCCACAGGGCACTGAAGGAACTCGAGATCCCGAAGATGCTGTGCGCTGAGCTTTCGGTCCGCAGCGACCGCGAGACGACGGGACTGACCGGCTCCGGCCTCATAGTCGTCAACCCGCCCTATACGCTCAAGGCCGATTTGGAGAAGCTGCTGCCGTTCCTGAAGGAAAAGCTACGGCAGGATCGCTTCGCCTCTGCGCGCAGCTTCTGGCTTGCCGGCGAAGCACAACTCGCCTCTTGACCACACCCGGTCCGGGCCGCAATCTGCAGCGTAGGTGTGAGGACGCTGGTGGCGGCCGGCATACCAAGTGGAGCGCTGCCGATCGCTATTGCAGCGAGTCGGCCCGGAGGGGAACATGTTCGCACGCGCCGCAGCCCTGTCAGCATGCCTTGTCACCGGTCTCCTTGTCACAGCGGCGAACGCCGCCGACTACGGCACCTATGTCGAACCTCGGCCGACCTACGCGGCCGCCCGGCCGTCAGGCGCCTGCACCGACCCAGGCGTGCTTCGCTTCATCACCCACCGATTCGAATACAAGGCAGCGAACTACATCCGGCAAGATCTGTCGATCTACGAAATCCGCCGCATGCAACTGACCGGGTTCGAGCCGTTCAACCAGTACATCTCGTCGGTCCAGCGCGAATATTGCCTCGCCGAAGCGACGCTGACGGACGGGAGCCATCGCCCGCTGTTCTACCTGATCGAACGGCCCTGGGGCTTTGCCGGAGTCGGGCGCAGCATCGAGTTCTGCATTCCGGACCTCGATCCCTGGTATGTGTACGGCGCCCATTGCGCGTCGCTTCAGCCGTCCTATTGAGCCGTGCCCGATCCGGATACGACTGACCGGCGCCCTGCCGCCCGTCTTGCCGCGCTTCTGCTTGCTGCCGCCCTGCCGCTGGCTCTTGCCGGATGCGGCGAAGAAGCCCCACAGTCTAACAGTGGGAAGCCGGCCGCCTCCGCCGGCGAAACGGTCGCCGTCAAGGCGCCGGCACCGCTGGGGCACGGCTTCGACTTTTACGTGCTGTCGCTGTCCTGGTCGCCGACCTGGTGCATGGACAACGATGCGGCCGGCCGCGGCGAGCAGTGCCGCAGCGGCCGCAACGCCGGCTTCATCGTGCACGGCCTGTGGCCGCAGTTCGAGCGCGGCTTTCCGGAATACTGCCGCTCGCGCGAACCCGACCGGGTGCCGGCGGGGCTCGGCCGTCAGTATCTGGACATCATTCCGTCGTTGGGCCTGATCGGACATCAGTGGCGCAAGCACGGCAGTTGCTCGGGACTGTCGCAGCGCGACTATCTCGCCGCCACCCGCGCGGCCTTCGCCCGTATCGCCATCCCCGACAGCCTGGAAGAGGGGTCCGGCGAGCGGCTGGCCACAGACGCGATCGAAGCGGCGCTGGTTGCGACCAATCCGGGACTGAGCGAACGCGGCATCGCCGTGACCTGCGACGGGGGCCGACTCGATGAGATCCGCATCTGCATGACGCCGGGCCTCGATTTCCGCGATTGCCCCGAGGTCGATCGGACCGCCTGCAAGGCGAAGACCATAACCCAGCCGCCGGTTCGCTAGAGACTTTCGGCTTTTCACCGAATCGCGAAAATGCTCTAACCTCCTGTTTTTACGCGCGCCCCGCGCCTTTTGCTGGAATCGGCCCCAGTCGGACCATTCAATCAGGAGAACATACGTGAAGATCTTCTATTCGCCGGCCTCACCCTACTCCACAAAGGTGCGCATGGCGGCCCACTACAGCGGGCTTGATGCCGAGCATATCGCTGTCGACACCACGGCCGATCCGGCGGAGTTGATCGCCGCCAATCCACTCGGCAAGATCCCGACGCTCGTGACCGACAGCGGCCTGGCCGTTTTCGACAGCCGCGCGATCATGCAGTTCATCGACCGCGAGACCGGCCGCAAGCTCTATCCGCGCGCAAGCGCCAAGCGGACGGAGGCAGAGGTGCTCGAAGCGACCGCGGACGGTATCTGCGATTGCCTGCTGGCGATCGTCTATGAGAAGCGCTTCCGGCCCGAAGACAAGGTTCACCAGCCTTGGATCGACCGGCAATGGGGCAAAGTGGAACGCGCGCTCGACCTGCTCGAGGGCAACATGCCGCGGCTCGGCAAGAAGCCGCACGGCGGCCATTTCGCGCTGGCCGCCATGCTGCGCTACATCGAGCTGCGCTTCGCCGGACAATGGCAGCGGGGCCGGCCGAAGCTGAAGCGCTACCTGGCAAAGTTCGAGGCGGCGTTCCCGGACTACTCGAAGTTCAAGGATTGAGGGGCGCGCGCCGTCCCTACCCGTCATGCCGGACCCGATCCGGCATGACGCCACGGCGCGTCTGCGCCGTGCAGGACCAATGGCCGTCGGTTTGTTTTGAATCTCACGCGCGATGGACATCACGCGATGGATGCCGGATCTGGTCCGGGATGACAGAAGTGGAGTGCCACCGTAGACGACGGCCGAGGACGGCCTATTCGCCTATGCAAAAAGGCCGGGCGATTGCGCCCGGCCTTTCAATGTCTGCCTGATCGGCTGGATCAGAACTTGTAGCCCATGCCGACGCGGACGCTCTGCTCGTCCTGGCCGGCCCGGACGTTGCCGGAGTCGAGGCTGAACTTCTTGTCGCCGTAGTCGGTGTAACGGTACTCGACGCGGGCCGTGACGTTATCGGTGACGAAGCCTTCGGCACCAACGCCGGCGGTCCAGCCGTACATGGTGCGCTTGTCGGACGAGGTGTCGTCTTCCATCTTCGAGCGCGCGACGGCAACACCGCCCGTGCCGTACAGCAGGACCGGGTTCAGATCGACGCCGACGCGGGCGCGCAGCGAACCGTTGACGCCCTGCTTGGCCTCGCGGGTGGCATTCTTCGAGTCGATGCCCGAGTAGTTCACGTCGGCTTCACCACCGTAAACCAGCTGGCCGTTCTGCATGTTGTAGCCGCCATAGACGCCGCCGCCAAAGCCGTTGGCGCCGTTGCCGCTCTGCTTCTCGAAGTTGCCATGCTGCCAGGTGACCGTACCACCCGCGTAGCCACCGGCCCAGTTGCCGCCGACGGGCTCGGAGTAATCCGCAGCCGGAGCCTGCGGGATTTGGTCGACGGCGTCGGCCGCATGAGCCGCCTGGAAGGCAGCGATCGACATTGCGGAAGCCATCAGGGTGATGATCAGGGTGCGCATGCTATTCTCCTTTGCATTTCCATACCGACGGCAAACTATAGGCCAATTCGGTATTACTAATATACGGTTCAGACCGCCCGCTTGAGATCAAATTGAATAAAGATTGAGGATTTGAAAGAGCCAAAATGTGGAATTTTCGTGGCAACGGCGTGATCAGATTAAGATGTTGCTTTCCAACAACAGGTAATTTGTTAACCATAAATCCAAAAGCATCAAATATACTTCAAAAACCGCTTTGAATATTACAATGAAGACACGTTTTGTTAATTTCTCTGGAAACTCTCACCTTGTCCGGCTTAAGCAGACGCGTTATTCGAGATTTCTCGGATTGAACAAGCAACGGTGACGCAATACGGGCAGAATGTTCTTCATAGGACGCTGCAAACGAACTGCAGAGCGGAGACGATTTCCGGGCGCAGACCGATGCGCTCCCGCTTCGATCCGGTCCGCAGCTTGAGGAATTCGGCCGGTCGGTTCGCTTTTTGTTCGACACGCCATCGATTACCGGGCAAATGATGGCTTTGGACGGCAGGCAGCAGCTCGCCTGGAAGACGCCAGACGTGGCGGAGATCGCGGAATGACCACCGGAAGGCCAATCGAGGATGGCGGCATCCTCTATGACGAGAACGAACGGGACGACGAGGAGGATCTGGCAGCCGAGGCCCAGCCCGCCCCCTCACCGCTGCCCGCGATCGAGTGGTCGGAAACGGTCGACGTGCAGGAAGGACTGCGCGGCGCGGAGCTGATCCAGGCCTTCGTCAAGCGCCTGCCGAACAGTCCCGGCGTCTACCGCATGTTCAACGAGGCCGGCGACGTGCTCTATGTCGGCAAGGCGCGCAGCCTGAAGAAGCGCGTCAACAACTACGCGCTCGGACGCGGCCACTCCAATCGAATCGGTCGGATGATTCGCGAGACGGCCAACATGGAGTTCGTCACGACGCGCACCGAGACCGAGGCGCTGCTGCTCGAGGCGAACCTGATCAAGCGGTTGCGCCCGCGCTTCAACGTGCAACTGCGCGACGACAAGTCGTTTCCCTATATCCTCCTGACAGCCGACAGCCGCGCGCCGGCGATATTCAAGCATCGCGGCGCCCGCAGCCGCAAGGGCGACTACTTCGGACCCTTCGCCTCGGCTGGCGCCGTCGGGCGGACGATCAACTCACTGCAACGCGCGTTCCTCCTGCGCACCTGCACCGATAGCGTGTTCGAGAGCCGCACTCGGCCCTGCCTGCTCTACCAGATCAAGCGCTGCTCAGCGCCCTGCACCCATGAGATCAGCGACGCCGGCTATGCCGACCTGGTGCAGGAGGCGAAGGATTTTCTGTCCGGCAGGAGCCAGAACGTGAAGGGCCAGATCGCAGCCGCGATGAACGAGGCGGCGGAGGAGCTGGATTTCGAGCGCGCCGCCGTCTACCGCGACCGGCTGGCGGCGCTGAGCCATGTCCAGAGCCACCAGGGCATCAACCCCGCCGGCGTCGAGGAGGCCGACGTCTTCGCCATCCACCACGAGGGCGGGATCTCGTGCATCCAGGTGTTCTTCTTCCGCACCGGCCAGAACTGGGGCAACCGCGCCTACTTCCCGAAGGCCGACCCGCAGCTTACAGGTGCCGAGGTGCTGAACGCGTTCCTGGCGCAGTTCTACGACGACAAGCCCTGCCCGCGGCAGATCCTGCTGTCCGAAAAGATCGAGGAACTGGACCTGCTCGCCGCGGCGCTGAGCGAGAAGTCCGGCTACAGGGTGTCGATCCTAGTGCCACAGCGTGGCGAGAAGAAGGATTTGGCCGACCAAGTGCTGGCGAACGCGCGCGAGGCGCATGGCCGCAAGCTCGCAGAAACCGCCTCGCAATCCCGGCTGCTGGAGGGCTTCGCGCAGACCTTCAAGCTGCCCTACGTGCCGCGGCGGATCGAGATCTACGACAACTCGCACATCATGGGCACGAACGCGGTGGGTGGAATGGTGGTCGCCGGCCCGGAAGGTTTCGTCAAGAACCAGTACCGGAAGTTCAACATCCGGTCGACCGACATCACGCCGGGCGACGATTTCGGCATGATGCGCGAGGTGATGACGCGGCGCTTCTCCCGTCTGATCAAGGAAGAGGGCCTGCCCGACCGCAGCGCCGATGCGGGCGCGGACAAAGGCGCCGACGCCGCTGACCTGCCCTTCCCCGCCTGGCCGGACGTGATTCTCGTCGACGGCGGACAGGGGCAGATGACCGCGGTGCGGACGATCCTGGGGGACCTCGGCATCACCGACCAGGTGATCGCGATCGGCGTCGCCAAGGGTGCCGACCGCGAGGCGGGCCGCGAGCGCTTCTTTGCCACCGGCACGCCGGACTTCTCGCTGCCGCCGCGCGATCCGGTGCTCTACTTCGTCCAGCGCCTGCGCGACGAGGCGCATCGGTTTGCCATCGGCTCGCACCGGGCGCGGCGCAAGAAGGAGATGGTGAAGAACCCGCTCGACGAGATCGCCGGGATCGGACCGAGCCGCAAGCGCGCGCTGCTGCAGCACTTCGGCACGGCAAAAGCGGTGTCGCGCGCCGGCATCTCGGATCTCATGGCCGTCGAGGGCATTTCCGAAAGCGTCGCCCGGCTGGTCTACAACCATTTTCATGAGGACGCGGCACGTTAGATGCCAGATGCAGGGCGTGTCGATCATCGGCGGACGGGTCGACCGACCACCGGGGACGTCCGCTACAGCAGGAAATCGCCCTTCGCGAACGCGACGCTACCTGTGACGAGAATGCTGAAATCGGCCCTGCCGTCGCCATCCGTATCGCCAAGGACAAGCGTGTCGCTGCCGCTCTTCTGATAGCGCAGTTCGCCCGCGCATTTCGTGAAAGCGGACTTGCCGATAAAGACGAAGGCGTTGTCCGCGCTGCTTGCCTGGCGGGCGTCGATACCGCTGAGATCGATCCGATCGCCGGCAGCCTTCGAAAAGTCCACGATGGTGTCCCGACCGCCAATGGCAGCCGTGCTGTCCGATACGGAACGGAACACGAAGGTGTCACAACCCGAACCGCCGGACAGCGTATCGGCGCCGGCATCGCCGTCGATCTTGTCGCTGCCGTTACCGCCGTAGATCCTGTCGTTTCCTCTTCCGCCATAAAGCACATCGTTGCCATCGAGACCTTTGAGGACATTGTCGGCCGCATTGCCGACGATGCGGTTGGAGAGCGCATTGCCCGTGCCGGAGTGGCTGCCCGTGCCGGTCAGGACCAGCCGCTCGACATGATCGGCAAGGGTGTAGCTGCAGCCTGCCTCGACGGTGTCCGTGCCGCCGCCGGCGGCCTCGACCACTGTGTCGCCGGCACAGTTCACCACGTAGGTGTCGTTGCCGGCGCCGCCCAAGAGGGTGTCCGCGCCGGCACCGCCGTTCAAGACATCGTTTCCGTTGCCGCCATCAAGACGATCGTCACCGGCGCCGCCCGAAAGCCTGTCATTGCCATCGAGCCCCTTGAGGACGTTCGCACCGGCATTGCCGGTGATCGTGTTGCTCTGGGCGTTTCCGGTGCCGCTGTAGTTTCCGGCTCCGATCAGGACCAGCTTTTCGACGTTCTCGGTCAGCGTGTAGCTCCGACTCGCCTGGACCGTGTCCGTTCCGCCATTGGCGGCTTCGATGACCTTGTCCCCGGCATTGTCGACCACATAGCTGTCGTTGCCGGCCTCGCCCTTCAGCGCGTCTGCCCCGCTGCCGCCGTCGAGCAGATCGTTGCCGGCGCCGCCGCGAAGCGTATCCTCTCCGCCCTTGCCGTACATCAGATCGCCGTAACTGGTCCCGGTCAGACGGTCAGCGCCGCTCGTCCCGGAAAAGATGTCGGCCGAGATGCCCATGACGGTCAGGGTAATGGTCGCGGTCGCGGTGCCACCCCTGCCGTCCGACACGGTGTAGCTGATGACGACCGTGCGGGTGTCGCCGTCACCGATGTTCGGGTTTGCCCCGCCCATCGGATTGTAGATCAGCATCTTCTTCGCATCGATCATCACCGAGCCGAAGCCGGAGACGATCTTTGCGTTGAGCATCGTCAGGTTGTCGTTGTCCGCGTCGATCACGGCATCGGCAACCTCGATCGTGAACAGCGCGTTCTCGTAGGTCGAGCCCGTCACCACCCTGGCGACGGGGTCGTCGTTGACCTCCGCGACGTCAAAGGTGATCTTGCGGATGAAGGGATCGGTGTCGACGCCGCCGTGGTCCTTGCCGCCATCGTCAACAACATTGAAGGACAGGGCGCCGAGCCCGACCCCGTTGAGGTTCTGGCCCACGGCCCAGACAAGCTTGCCAGCCTCGATGTCTGCGGCCTTGATCTCCTGCCCGGGGACGACGATCCTGCCATTCACCGTCAATGTGCCGTTCGCCGGCACCGCGATGATCTTCACGGCCTTCAGCGCATCGCCATTGGCGTCCCTGAAACCGAAGTCCTCGACTGAAAAGACATAGCTGCCGTCTTCCTTGATGTATCGGATCGTGCTTTCACCGCTCGGGGCGTCGTTGATGGCCCGGAAAACCTTTTCGTAGATGTGAACGCCATCCGCAGCCTTGGCCTGCCAGGTCAAGGCGAGGCCGCCGTCCGCAAGCGCAACGATCCCGGGCGAACCGTGTAGTTCCGCGGTGGTGCCGTCCAACGGCTCCTCGATCTCCATGCGCGCGGTGCCGCTCGCATTGAAGACCTTGAGCACGATTCTGTATCCATCCTTGTCTTGCGTGGCCCAGGCTACGGCGAAGCCGCCGCCTGCCAACGCCACGACGCATGGACTGCTTTGCAGGCCCTGGGTATAGCCATTGACTGCAATGTCGCCGGCAATACGGGTCTTGCCATCCGCATTGTAGACCTGCATCGCCAGGCCGCCGTCAGGATCGTGCAAGGTCGAACCGCGCCACAGGACAACGAAACCGCCATCCTTCAGGGCCGTCACGACCGGATCGTGCTGCTCGCCATCGGTATGGCTGTTGACGGCGAAGTCGGTCTGGGCGCGCGCGGTGCCGTCGGCGTTGAAGATCTGCAGGGCGATACCGTCGGCGTCATTGTGCCGGTCGCCTTCCCAGGCAACCACGAAACCGCCGTCGGCAAGGGCGGTGACGGCCGGATTGCGTTGCAGGCAGGCCTTGCCCGAAGAGATCGCAACGGCTGCATCCGTCTGCAACGTGCCGTCAGCGTCGAATATCCGCA
This sequence comes from Mycoplana sp. BE70, assembly GCF_031455855.1. Classification (NCBI taxonomy): domain Bacteria; kingdom Pseudomonadati; phylum Pseudomonadota; class Alphaproteobacteria; order Hyphomicrobiales; family Rhizobiaceae; genus Mycoplana; species Mycoplana sp. BE70. The sequence continues at coordinate 243,018 of NZ_JAVDTM010000006.1, read as the reverse complement.
TGCGCAAACCGAGGGTGTCCCCCTCGGCAGGTGCCGCCTCGTAGACGACCGCAAAGCCGCCGCCGGCAAGCGCCACGATCTTGTAGCCTGGCTGGCTTTCCGCGTTAAAGCCGTCGATGGACAAGTCGGTTGCGTTCCCGTCCCGATGGTACACTCGGAGCGACAGGCCGCCCGCTTCGCCCGGCGCACCGGCGGTGGTCCAGGCGATCACGTAGCCGCCGTCGGCGAGCGTGGAAATCTGTGGCGCAAACTGATCGCCGTCCGTTTGCGCATTCACGGTCGTTGCAGCGTCGCCCAGCGCCTTGCCGTCGCGATCGAACAGGCGCACGGCAATCCCCGCATCGTCGTTCGCGGTCTCGCCGCTCCAGACCATGGCGAAGCCGGTATCTGAAAGAGCCGTCAGTTGCGGCACGAACTGGGCGGATTGCGTGGGGACTGAAAATTCCATCTTCGACCGGAGCGTGCCATCGGCATTGAAAACGCAGAGCAGCACGTCAGCGACGCCATCCGCAGGGACGCTGCCCCAGGCAACCGCAAAACCGCCGTCGGCAAGAGTCACGACATCGCTCTGGTACAAATCCTGTGCCAGATAGCCGTCAACCGACAAACGTTCTCCGCCGACGATCCCCATAGAGGATCCACCCTTTCCAAACTCGATGCTGTTTTGCTGCGACGCGCGAAAATAGCCAAATGCAACCCAAGGTCAATGGGGTCGCACCGGCAAAACGCGCTTTTTGTCGAAAAACGAACACGAACCGCAAATTATTCGAAGAAAAATGAAAATCTTTCTTCAGGATTGTCCGTGCCGGTGCGGGCAAACCGCAACTGCCATCACCATGCGGCGAACCGTCCTATGTGCTTTTCATGGGCATCATCGGAATATTGCCTTGTTCCCGGCGAAAAGGTCTCGCAAATAGTTGACGGACCTGTCACAAAGCCCACAACTAAACGGAAACCCCGTCCGAGACTGTGAATCCATGGCCACCGCTTACAGCATCCCCAATCTCCTCACCTACGCTCGGATCCTCGCCGTTCCGTTGATCGTCCTGTGCTTTTTCGTAGAGGGGAGGCTGCAGTCTTCGGATTTCGCCCGGTGGTCGGCGTTCGGCCTGTTTGCGGCCGCCTCCATCACCGATTTCTTCGACGGCTATCTGGCGCGCATCTGGAAGCAGACCTCCAATATCGGCCGCATGCTCGATCCGATCGCAGACAAGCTGCTGGTCGCCTCGGTGCTACTTCTGATGGCAGCGGACGGGACGATTGCCGGCTGGACGATCTGGGCCGCGATCATCATTCTCTGCCGCGAGATCCTCGTCTCCGGCCTGCGCGAATACCTGGCAGAACTGAAGGTCAGCGTACCGGTCACCCGGATCGCGAAGTGGAAGACGACGATCCAGATGTTCGCCATCGGCTTCCTGCTGGCCGGCCCGGCCGGCGCCAAGTACTTGCCGTATACGACGGAGATCGGCATCGTGCTGCTCTGGATTGCAGCGGCGATCACCATGTATACTGGCTATGACTATTTCCGCGCCGGATTAAAGCATATCGTGGGCGAATGATGACCAAGCTTGTTTACTTTGCCTGGGTGCGCGAGCGGATCGGACGGGACGAAGAGGAGATCGACCTCCCCGGCCACGTCAGGACCGCAGGAGACCTGCTGAAGCACCTGAAGACACTCGGCGAGGAGTATCAAATCGCCCTCGAGCACGAGAACGTTATCCGCGTCGCTGTCAACCACGAGCACGTCGAGCATCAAGAATCGATCGCGGGCGCGCGCGAAATCGCCCTGTTCCCGCCGATGACCGGTGGCTGAACCATGACCGGCGCGGCCAACATTCCCGTTGCCGCCCAGCCCGTCGTCGTCCGGGTTCAGCGCGAGGATTTTGACCCCATGGTCGAGACGGCGGCCCTGACGGAAGGGCGCAGCCAGATCGGCGCGATCGTCACCTTCACCGGCCTGTGCCGCGACGAAGGCGGCAGTCTTTCCGCCCTCGAGCTCGAACACTATCCCGGGATGGCGGAGGCGGAGATCCGGCGCATCTGCAACGACGCCGTCGAGCGGTTCTCGCTGGAAGGCATCGCCGCCATCCACCGCGTCGGCCGGATCGCACCGGGCGAGAACATCGTCCTCGTCGTCGCCACCGCCCCGCATCGCCACGCTGCCTTTGATGGCGCCTCCTTCGTCATGGACTTCCTCAAGACCTCCGCTCCCTTCTGGAAGAAGGAGCATCGCGCCGACGGCAGCACGGGCGGATGGGTAGAGGCCAAGGATACGGACGATCGGGCCCGGGCGAAGTGGCAGGAATAGCTGAACCACCTTCGGTGAACCCGGCCTGCTAGCCGCTACGGTATCCCCTTCTCCCGCCGGAAGATCACCAGCAGCAGCACCAGCGCGGAATAGATGACGAAGTCGCGCCAGAGAAACGCGCCGTAGGCGTTCCAGATCGTCTCGGCGAGCCCGACGGCTGCACCACCGAGCGCCGACAGGATTGGCGTCGAATAGCCGCCGATCGCGGCAATGAACAGCACTTTGACGCCGAAGTTCAGGCCGGCGCCGAAATCCATATTGCCGTAATAGCTGGCGGCAAGGATGCCGGCGAGGCAGGCAATCAGGGCGGCAAGCGCGAAGGCGGCGAGGAAGACACCGCCTGAATCGACGCCGCAGAGTTCCGCCGCCTTGCGGTCGTCGCAGACGGCGCGCCAGCGCCGCCCCCACCGGGAGCGGGAAAGAAAGAGATGGCCCGCCAGAACGATCCCCGCCATCAGCGCGGCGTTCATTACCTGCAGAACGGTCAGCGTTACCGGAAAAGTAGGATCCCCCCACAGATCCAATGGTCGGTTCAGGAGCGGCGGAAGCCAGAGGTTGCGGGAGTTCGAGGCCAGCCGCGCCGTCTCCATCAGCACCAGCACGACACCGAGTGCGGCCACCACGACCGTGTTGTCCGAAGAGAAGGCGAGCGGACGCATGACGTATCGGCCGGACACCATGGCGGCCCCCATGCCGAAGACGACGGCCATGGCCGCACCCAGCGCAAGGGCTGCCGGAAGAACGAGCCATAGCCGGTTCCAGCCATAGTCGGCGAAGAGGATGAACATCTGCGCGGCGAAGGCGAAGATCGCCCCGAAGCTGACATCGGCGCGCCGCGTTACCGAAAAGGCGATCGCGTAGCCAAAGGCAAGCACCGCATAGAGCGCGGAGACTGGGACGGCATTGGCAAGTTGCTGCAGGAAATAAGCCATGGGCAGCCTCGCGGGTGACATTCGCATCATAACTGGTAAAATCAATTTTACCAGTTAGGGTGTTGGCATGACGTTTTCCTGGACCCCGCATCGTTTTGCCGGCGGCGCGCTGGCGTTGGACGTGGCGAACTCGGTCGTGCTGCGGTTCGATCCGGCACGGCGGATCGACCGCTATGCAGACGTCAAGGCGATCGACGCCTTTGCGGGCGCGGCAAACAACCTTTGCGCCGAACGTGAGCGGACCGGGCCACTCGTTTCGGTCGCACCGGAGCGCCGCGCAGCGTTTCTCGACCTACGCGAGGCGATCGACCTGCATTTTCGCGCCGAGGCGAGCGGCGAAGGCACGCCGACCCGGCTGGCAGAACTGCTGGAGGCGATCGCCGACACGCTGCGCCATTCGGGGAACCGTGCCGGCGCGCTCGACGCGGCCACCGCCCATTCCGCCCTGCGCCTGACCGTCAACGCGGCACCGGACCGGCTGAAGATCTGCCCCAATTGCGGCTGGCTCTTCCTCGACAAAAGCCGCAACCGCTCGCGGACCTGGTGCGACATGGCAATCTGCGGCAACCGCGCGAAGGCAAGCCGGCACTACTATCGTCATCGGGAGGAGGCCAATCCATGAAGACAGTCGTCCGTTTGGCCGCCTGCCTGCTCTTCGCCCTGCCACTGGCAATGACGCTCGCCGCCTGCCAACGCGAGATCGGCCCCGATCCGCTGCAACTGACCGGCAAGCTGTTCGTCTTCAACTACAGGCTCGCCTACGCGACCTACATGATCACGCTTAGCCGGACCGAACCCGTGCCAGACGGTTCGACTGTCACGGCCGAATTCGAGAATCCGGCCGGTGGCGAGCCGCTGGTGCTGACGCGCAAGCTCTTTCCGCAACTGGAGAAGGTGGTGCTGGAAAGCCCGGACATTACCTGCGTGAAGAAGGCCAGGCCCTATCGGGTGGTAATCCGTGTCAACGGGCCGGATGGGGCGGTGCTGCAAACCCTGGAGACGACGGTCACCTCCGATGCCGACCAGAGCATCCTTCCCGCCGAACCGCTTGTCATCGGCCCGGCATACGAGAAGAACCCGCGCGTGTTCAGAAACGGCAACGCGCCGGATCACTTCGAGACGGCGAAATGTCCGGTCGACCTCGGCCGCTAAATCTGGCGCCTTTCCAGCGCCGACCTGAGGGCATTGGCAGCCTTGAACAGCGCTTCCGGCGAGAAACCGGAGAAGCCGATCACGAGCCCCTGTCGCGGCGGCTGCGACACCGCCATGGCCGATAGGGCCCGCACCCCGAACCCGACCGAGCGCGCGACCTCGACAAGTTCGGTATCCCTGACGGACGGATCCAGCTCGACGAGCAGATGCAGCCCCTGTTCCGGAACGGTCATGGTGAGGCCGCGCGCACCCTCCAGCCCCGCGATGAGTGCGTCGCGCGCGGCCGTCATCTTCCGGCGGGCGCGGCGCAGGTGAGCGGCAAGATGACCTCCGCGAATGAGGTCCGTGAGCGCCGCTTCGGCGAGCGTGGAGGGAAAGCGGTCCGTCCGCGCGCGCAGGGCGATGACCTTTTTCATGACGTCATCGGGTAGCACGGCGTAGCCGATGCGCAGGCCGGGCAGCAGCACCTTTGAGAAGGTGCCGAGATAGACGACGCGACCGGAGGCATCGAGCCCCTGCATCGCCGTCAACGGCGGCCCGGCGTAGCGGAATTCGCTGTCGTAGTCGTCCTCGACGATCCAGGCATCGTTGCGCCTTGCCCACTCGATCAGCGCCAGCCGGCGGCGCATCGTCATCGCCACGCCGAGCGGGAACTGGTGCGACGGCGTGACATAGACGGCTCGGGCGCCCGGCATCAGTGCGGCGCCATGCTCCGGATCGAGCCCTTCCGCATCGACCGGCACCCCTTGAAGCCGGATACCGTTGCCCTCGAAGGCGGCACGCGCGCTCGGATAGCACGGATCCTCGATCCAGGCGCCGTCGCCCGGCTTCAGCATCGAGCGGACGAAGAGGTCGAGGCCCTGCTGCGTACCGGTAGTGACGACGATGTGCTCGGCATCGCAGCGCACGCCGCGCGCCGTCCGGAGATAGGCGGCGATCGTCTCGCGCAGCCCTGCCCCACCCCTGGGGTCGCCATAATGGAAATGCTCCGGCGTCGGTCGTGCCAGATGGCGCGACAGCAGTGTGCGGAAGATCTTCAGCGTGCGCTCGTCCGCCGTCGCCACGCCAAGTGTTCCGGGCAGCGGCATGGCCGCCTTTGCCGCGGGCGCGACCGGATGCGCGCTCGACCCGATCAGCGGCACGTCGTCGCTGACGAAGGTGCCGGCGCCGACACGCGCGGTCGCAAAGCCGTCGGCGACCAACCGCTCGAAGGCGGCGACCACCGAGATGCGGGACGTGCGCAAGCGCGCCGCCAAATCACGGGTCGGCGGCAGCTTGGCGCCGGGCGGCACCGTTCCCGCCTCGATTAGTCGCCGGATCGCTTCGTAGAGCGCCTGCGTGCGCGGCCCTTGCCCCGGCAGCACGGGAACCAGCGCCGACCAATCTGGAAGATTGGTCTTCTCTTTTATCGCAGGATTGGAGCTTATTCGAACCATTGACATGCGCCATGTAGACGTCAGATCAAAGGAAAGGCAAGGCCCATGTCCGCCGAACGGCAACTAGATCCGTCAACGAGCTACCCGGTCACGGACCGCAACAGAGTGAAGCGCCTGCACGAGCGGGCAAGCTACGATCGCGCGGCGGTACATGCCATCCTCGACGCCGCACTCCTCTGTCACGTCGCCTATGTGATCGACGGCCAGCCCTATTGCACGCCGACGCTGTTCTGGCGCGAAGGCGACCGGCTCTATTGGCATGGCTCGTCGGCAAGCCGGATGCTCCGGCACCTGAAAGCGGGCATGCCGGCTTGCCTGACCGTGTCGCACCTCGACGGCCTGGTTCTCGCCCGCTCCGGCTTCAACCACTCCGCCAACTACCGCGCGGCCATGTGCTTCGGGACTGCCCGGATCATCGACGACGCGGAAGAAAAGGCAGCTGCCATGCGCGCCGTCGTCGACCGCTTCTATCCCGACCGCTCCGCCGGGCTGCGGCCGATCACCACCCAGGAGGCGAAGGCGACGACCATCATCGGCATGGAGATCGAGCAGGCCTCGGCCAAGGTCCGAGCGAAAGGCGTGGGCGACGACGAGGCGGATTTCGCCCTGCCGATCTGGGCAGGCGTCATACCGGTCAAGACGGTTCTTGGCGAGGTCGAGCCCTGCCCGCGGCTGGTGCCCGGTGTCGCCGCGCCGCCGGAGGTTGACCTCTATGCACCGGGCAAGACGCTGGACCAGTGTCTTCTGGACGCGCAGCGGGAGTATGAAGAGGACCTCGCGTAGTGCCCACCATCCGTCATCCCGGCCCTGAGCCGGGATCCAGCAGTGCCGCAACGGCGGCGCGAATGACACCTTGTTCGCATGAGAACTGCTGACTGGATGCCGGATCAGGTCCGGTATGACGGGTGAGATGTTGACGACCAGAGCACTCCACTTTGCGTGGCCCCCTATGCCACGCCCTCCGTCAACCAAGCCGCGATCCGGGATCCAGCAGCGCCGCGTCCACGTCGCGAAGGATACCTTTTTCGCGCGAGAACTGCGCGCCTGGATGCTGGTTCAGATCCGGCGTGACACGCCCTCCGTCATCCCGGCCTTGAGCCGGGATCCAGCAGCGCCGCGTCCGCGGCGCGAAAGACACCTCTTTCGCGCGAGACTGCGCGCCTAGATGCCGGATCAAGTCCGGCATCACGGGTGGAAATGTTGACGCAGAGCGCTCCCACTTTTGCGTGGACGCCTATGCCACGCCCTCCATCATCCCGGCCTTGAGGCGGGGTCCAACAGCGCAGCGTCCGCGGCGCGAAAGACATCTCGCGCGAGAACTGCGCACTGGATGCCGGGTCAGGTCAGGCATGACGGCTGAGATATGGGCGACCAGCGCACTCCCCGTATTGCACGGACGCCTGTGCCACGCCTCCCGCTTTTGCGTGGACGCCTATGTCCCAGAAAGCAAATCGCCCGAAGCGCAGGCTTCGGGCGATTTGTCATTTGAGGTTTTTTGCGAGGCCGTCGCCAAGCCCGTTCAAGGACTTGCGATCAAGGCCTGCAAAATCGGATCAGCCGACGATCTCGGTGCCGGAGAACCAGTAGGCGATTTCTTCGGCGGCGGTCTCCGGGGCGTCGGAGCCGTGGACGGAGTTTTCGCCGATCGACAGGGCGTGAACCTTGCGGATGGTGCCTTCGTCGGCGTTGGCCGGGTTGGTGGCGCCCATGACTTCGCGGTTCTTGGCGATCGCGTTCTCACCTTCGAGGACCTGGACGATGGTCGGGCCGGAGGACATGAACTCGACGAGTTCGCCGAAGAACGGACGTTCCTTGTGGACGGCGTAGAAGCCTTCGGCTTCGCGGCGGCTCATCCAGACGCGCTTCGACGCTACGACGCGCAGGCCTGCGTCCTCGAGCATCTTGGTGATGGCGCCGGTCAGGTTGCGCTTGGTGGCGTCCGGCTTGATCATCGAAAAGGTGCGTTCAATCGCCATTCTCTCGTTTCCCTTGGTGTTCGTGAAAAGTGGCGGTTCATTACCCGCCAATGCCCCGGAAAACAAGAGGGGCGAGGCGAACGCGCCGCTCCGCATCGCAGTTTCATGCAGCTGTCACACGATGGCCGACGCCGCCGTGCAGGTCCAGACACCGGTTGAACCAGTCGGCGACCGGGTCGTCGCTTTCGAGCACCTTCGTGCCGGCGGTCGTGCGCAGCCATTGCAATGCACCGAAGACGATGTAGTCCGAAAAAAGCGGGCCTTCGCCGCCGATGAAGGGCTGCTTTTTCAGCATGTTGCGTAAAGGCTGGAACTTCTTGGCAAAGCCTTCGATCTCAATCTTACCCGCGGCGGCGATGTCCTCCAGGGAAGCACCGAGGCGCTCCTCGCGACTGCGCCGAAAATACTCCCGATCCGCAGGACCGAGCAGATTGTGGATGTCGAGGATGGCGATGCGGGTGACGGCCATGTGCAGCGTCGACTGCGTCCAGTTCTCTATGAAGCGGGCCATGGCCTTGCCGCCATCGCCGGCAAACAGCGACGGCCGGTCGGGATAGGCGTCGTCGAGATAGAGCGCGATATCGAAGCTGTCGCGCACCAGCCGCTCGCCGTCGCGAAGCAGCGGCAAGGTGGCTGTACCACCGTCCTCGATGGTCGGGATCTCGGTGAACGCAACCGGGATCGTCTCATAGTCGAGGCCCTTGTGCGCGAGCGACATCACGGTTTTCCAGACGTGCGGGGAAAACTGGCGCGTCCTGTCGGCGCCGCTGAGGGCATAGAGTTTACGTGTCATTGCTGCTCCCGCTTGAGTCGCGCGATTTGGACCAATTCGGAGGTCGCTATCAAATCAGAAAATTTCATGTGTCGCAGCACCGCCAATGACGCGACGGGATGATAGGCTGTCCGCCATCTCCAACGCACCCTCCGGAACCAGCCATGCTCAATCACTACAAGATGTTCGCCGCCTACAACGCCTGGGCAAACCGGATCCTCTATGCGGAGGCCGCTGCCCTGTCGCCTTCCGCCCTGCGCGAGAACAAGGGCGCCTTCTTCGGCTCCCTGCTCGGCACGCTGAATCACCTTCTCGCCGCCGACCGGATCTGGATGCGTCGCTTCACCGGTTCCGGTGCCGTCCCACCCCGTCTCGACGCCATTCTCTTCGAGGACATCGATGCCCTGCGGCAGGCGCGCATCGCCGAGGACCAGCGGATCATCGACTGGACCAACTCGCTCGACGAGAAACAGCTCGCCGAAACGATCAGCTACGTCACGGTGGCCAACCCAGTGCAGATCAGCCAGCCGCTTGGTCCGGCGCTTGCTCACTTCTTCAACCACCAGACCCATCATCGTGGACAATGCCACGCGATTGTGACCTCGCTCGGCCGGCCCAGTCTTGTGCTCGACCTGCTCTACTTCCTCCGCGCCGAAGGTGCCGAGTGGATGCATCGCTGAAGCCGTTTCCCTCGATGAACCGGGAGTGCTTTGACCCTGTTACCGCGGTGACAGGGTCATGCTCCGGCGGATGCAATAGTCCGGCCGTCGGGCAAGCCGCAGGGCGCCTTCAACTGATAGCCCGGCGAAACGAGGGAAAAGACATGGCAAGAACAACCGAGGAATGGAGTGCTCTTCTGGGCAGCACCCTGTCGAAGATGGCACTGGTCTATGGGACCGACACTCCCAATGCCTACCTGCCTGACGATTGTTACCCGGTCATCGAGAAGATGTTCGAGGCGGCCATGAAGCAGGCACGCGGCGAAGGCTATGCGGCGGCCGTTCGCGATTCCCAGTACGGCACGGCGCAGCCGAGGGATCGGGCCGGCGATGGCGTGATCCGACAGGTGATCCGCGCCGTTCCACTCGCTCGACGGTTCGCCTGATGCCGAGGCCGGCAACGACCGCCGGCACCGATCCACCTGTGCCGCCACGGCACGGCGGAGCGACCGGGATTCAACGGTTCTTAATGCTCGTCAGCTAGAGGTTGTGAACGACGGCCGGATCACGGCCGGTGTTCCAGGCGATCTGCCCAATAGCTGGTGACGTATGAACGCTAAGGTGAATGCATCGGAGACGCTTGCCCGGTCGGCGGCGGTAATGGCAAAGATCTCGCATCTGATGACGCGCCTCGAGATCCCCGCGATCCCGCGCAACTACACTTTGCTGCATGAGGCCATCACCGGCAACAATTCTGCGCTCGGACGCGAAATCACGGGCCTCGGCAAGGCTCCGCCGCAGGAGTCCCTCGACGCCATAGGCGTGCGCCACGGGCTGCCGGACCACAATTCGCTCGTCCTCGGCCATAGCGCAACCGACCTCATGCGCACCATCGAGGCGCTGACGGCAGAAGCCGAGACAGAACGGCAGAAACGGACCAATGCCCTAACCCAGGTCAATCACCTGCTCGGCAAGCTCAAGGCCGATCCGGTGATGGCCATGTCCGACTTTGCCGGCCAGGCGGATCTGCTCGTGACAGCCGTGGAAGCACTGATCGGCAGCGAGAGCGCCCATTGCCAGCGCCTTGACGCGCTGGTGGCACGCCTGGAAAACGTCGCCTCCGGCGCGGCCGCAAGCGAGACGGCGCTGCTGCACGACCCGGTCACCGGCCTTGCCAACCGCACCGCGCTGATGAACCGGCTGGTGGCCGCCTATGACGCCGAGGACGGCACGGGCAGTGCCCTCCTGCTCATGCGCGTTGACCGGCTGAAGACCCTTTCCGACAGCCATGCGGCCGGCGCCAGCGAGGAAGCGGTCAAGCAGATCGCGACCCTGTTCCGCAAGTCGATCAAGAAGCTGGATTTCGTGGCGCGCGTAGGCGGCGACGGCTTCGCCTTCCTGTTCGAAAAGGTCGATCGCGACAGCGTCTTCTCCATCGCCGAGCGGATCCGCAACCGGATCGAGGCGGAGGTGTTCCGGATATCCGGTCGGGAGTACCTTCCCGGAACGTTGTCGCTCACGATTGGCGCGGCCTTCACGGAGGATGCCCCCTCCTCCAACGAGCTTTATCGCCAGGCGATGCTGGCGCTGGATGCCGCCAACGAGAGCGGCACCTGCGTCTATTCGCTGGATCTCTCCGAACGGGCGGGACGCAACTACCGTCGGGGAACCGCCTGACGCGACGCACCACCTCTTGCACAGGGGCGATCCGGCACTCCGGCACCAAAGCTGCGAAACAGGTTCCGACATTCGGGACACATGCATTTCAGAATTTTGCTCTTCTGCATGTCTTTGTCCCGAAACCGGTTCCCACTTTCGCAAGACATGCATTATAGACGCCGGTCATGATCACGATTTCCGGCCTTTCCGCCCGTATTGCCGGGCGCCTGCTTCTCGACAATGCCTCCGTTTCGCTGCCAGCCGGCACCAAGGCGGGTCTCGTCGGCCGCAACGGCGCCGGCAAGTCCACGCTTTTTCGCGTCATCACCGGCGACCATGCCTCGGAGGCGGGGACCGTTTCGCTGCCGAAGAATGCGCGGATCGGCCAGGTCGCTCAGGAGGCGCCAGGCACCGACGAGCCATTGATCGAGATCGTGCTTGCGGCCGACAAGGAGCGCGCGAGCCTTCTGAAGGAGGCGGAGACGGCAACCGACCCGCACCGGATCGCCGAGATCCAGACGCGGCTTGCCGATATAGGCGCACATGCGGCCGAGGCGCGGGCGGCCAGCATCCTGGCCGGGCTTGGCTTCGATCATGAGGCGCAGAAGCGGCCGGCGAAAAGCTTTTCCGGTGGCTGGCGGATGCGGGTGGCGCTCGCGGCGGTGCTGTTTGCAGAACCCGACCTGCTGCTTCTCGACGAGCCGACCAACTATCTCGACCTCGAAGGCACGCTGTGGCTCGAGGACTATGTGCGGCGCTACCCGCATACCGTCCTCATCATCAGCCACGACCGCGACCTCTTGAACACCGCGGTCAATGCGATCGTTCATCTCGACCAGAAGAAGCTGAACTTCTACCGCGGCGGCTACGACCAGTTCGAGCGGCAGAAGGCGGAGGCCGACGAACTGCAGATGAAGGCCAAGGCCAAGAACGAGGCCGCGCGCAAACACCTGCAGAGCTTCATCGATCGCTTCAAGGCCAAGGCGACGAAGGCGCGCCAGGCGCAGAGCCGCGTCAAGGCGCTGGAGCGCATGGGCACCGTCGCCGCCGTAATCGAGGAGCACGTCCAGGGATTCACGTTCCCCGAACCGGAGAAACAACCTGCCTCGCCGATCATCGCCATCAGCGGCGGGGCGGTCGGCTATCAACCGGGCGAGCCGATCCTGAAGCGAATGAACCTGCGCATCGACACCGACGACCGCATCGCGCTGCTGGGATCGAACGGCAACGGCAAATCGACCTTCGCCAAGTTCATCTCGGGCAAGCTGGCAGCCGAAAGCGGCGAAGTGAAAACCGCGCCCGGCCTGAAGATCGGCTTCTTCGCCCAGCACCAGTTGGACGACCTTGTTCCGAACCAGAGCGCGGTCGAACACGTGCGCCGGCTGATGCCGGACACGCTTGAGGCGAAGGTGCGCTCGCGCGTGGCCCAGATGGGGCTTGCGACCGAGAAGATGGATACGCCCGCCAAGGACCTTTCCGGCGGCGAGAAGGCGCGGCTCCTGATGGGGCTTGCGGCCTTCGACGCGCCGAACCTTTTGATCCTCGACGAGCCGACGAACCACCTCGACATCGACAGCCGCCGCGCACTGATCGAGGCGCTGAACGACTATCCCGGCGCCGTCATCCTGATTTCGCACGACCGCCACCTGATCGAGGCGACCGTCGACCGGCTGTGGCTGGTGAAGGACGGGACGGTGACGAATTTCGACGGCGACCTCGATGAATACCGCACGCAGATCGTCGGCGGGCCGAAGCCGAAGGAAGAAAAAGCGCGGCCGGTCCTCACCGACGAAGGGCTTTCCAAGGCCGACCAGCGCAAGGCGAACGCCGACCGACGCGCCTCGCTCGCGCCGCTGAAGAAAAAGATCAACGATGTCGAGTCGCTAACGGCGAAGCTTGAAAAACTGATTCAGGCGCTTGATAGCGAACTTGCGGATCCGACGCTCTACGAGAAGAACCCCGCCAAGGCGGCGATGAAGGCGAAGGACCGCTCCGATGCGGCCGGCAGGCTGGCCGCTGCCGAAGAAGAATGGCTGCTGCTGTCCTCCAAATACGAAGAGGCGATGGTGGGCTGAAGCACATCGCCTGAATTGGATTGCAGCGCGCTTCATCGATGCACGCCGCTCACGACCAGCGCAGTTGCCGACGCCGCCCGCTAACCGTCATGCCGGCCGTGCGCGGCGCGGACAACGTGCATTGGAACGGCTGCAACTGCAACATGGGTAGACTGCGGCGATCGCTGCAGGTGAGCAACAAACATGGCTGGCCGCGCCGACACGACTCCGAGCCTGCCGCAATCCGAGCGAAAGGCACAGACGCATCCCTAAGACGAAAGTCGCATCGCTTCGTTGCGTGCCGTTTCAGCCCTGCGCTTGAATCGCTGTTGCCGGCATGTTTAGTTTCACCGTGATCAAAACAGCGGACCCGCCGGTCCGCTTCCTGTGGGAGGATAGGAATGGATCGTCGCTCGTTCATGAAGAAGGCCGGGGTTGCCGGCGCGGGGGCTGCGGCTTCCGCCGTACTGGCCGCACCGGCGCTCGCCCAGAGCAACCCGAAGATCAACTGGCGGATGGCCTCGTCGTTCCCGAAGTCGCTCGACACGATCTATGGCGGCGGCGAAACGCTGGCGAAGTATCTTTCCGAAGCGACCGACGGCAACTTCCAGATCCAGGTTTTTGCTGCGGGCGAAATCGTGCCCGGCCTGCAGGCGGCGGATGCTGCCGCTGCCGGCACGGTCGAGGCCTGCCACACAGTTGGCTACTACTACTGGGGCAAGGACCCGGTCTGGGCGCTCGGCTCGGCGGTCCCCTTCGCGCTGAACGCGCGCGGCATGAACGCCTGGCAATACCACGGCGGCGGCATCGAACTCTATAACGAGTTCCTCGCCACGCAGGGGCTGGTCGGCCTGCCGGCCGGCAACACCGGCGTGCAGATGGGCGGCTGGTTCCGCAAGGAAATCAAGACCGTCGCCGACCTGCAGGGTCTGAAGATGCGCATCGGCGGCTTCGCTGGCAAGATCGTTGAGCGCCTCGGCGTCGTGCCGCAGCAGATCGCCGGCGGCGACATCTACCCGGCGCTGGAGAAGGGCACGATCGACGCGGCCGAATGGACGACGCCCTATGACGACGAGAAGCTCGGCTTCTACAAGGTCGCGCCCTATTACTACTATCCCGGCTTCTGGGAGGGCGGCCCGACCGTGCACGCCATGTTCAACAAGGCGGCCTTCGAAAGCCTGCCGGCGAACTACCAGTCGCTGCTGCGCACCGCCTGCCAGGCAACCGACGCGAACATGCTGCAGAAGTACGACTGGCTGAACCCGCCGGCGATCAAGCGCCTCGTCGCCGCCGGCGCGAAGCTCGCACCGTTCAGCCAGGAAATCCTTTCGGCCTGCTTCGACAAATCCGACGAAGTTTATGCCGAAATGGAGGCCGAAAACCCGACCTTCAAGAAGATCTGGGAATCGATCAAGGCGTTCCGCGGCGAGTACTACCTCAATGCGCAGATCGCCGAGTACAACTACGACACCTTCATGATGATCCAGCAGCGGAGCGAAAAGCTCTAAGCGGTTCGGTCATCGAACGAACAGAACCCCGGACATCGCTCCGGGGTTTTTTTTGAGGACAACCCAGGTCGGATGTCCATGGCCGGTGGCCGCGGCCGAAGTGTCGCCGCCCAGTCGAAGCTGCGCCTTTCTAGGGCGCATCATTTCTGCTGTACACGCCCATCCTCCGGCCGCGGTAGGGACCGTCCAGGATCTGCCGGTAGCCAGCGACCTTTTGGGGGTCCCGGTAGATGATGGCGGCAAACCCATCCGGGTGCTTCGAAAACCACGCATCGAGATCTTGCAGAAGCACATCCTCGACGGGCTTTTCGAGCCTCGCGAGAAAACCGAACTCGCCGTGGTAATTGTTCACGAACGCCCAGTCCCTGTCCTTGTTCGCCTGAACGAAGGCTGCAGTCGGCACCAGGTCGTAGCGATGCAGGAACGTCATAGAGGCAATGGCCTGCCCTGTCACGAACAGGCCGACCATGACCGCGACCATCCGGGCCAACTGCTGCGTCGAGACCGCCCCAAGGCAAAGCGTCGTGATCAGCACGGCGCCCGGAATGAGCGGCATGAGGTAGTGCGGCTGCTTGTTGCTGAACAGGCAGAAACCGAGGAAAGTCGGCGCCAGCCAACACATCAGGAAGCGCGTTCCCTCGGTCTCCAGAAGATGATGGCGAAGCTTGGCCGCTCCCCTCCAGAAACCGGGTACGAAAATCCACGGGACGAAAATCGCCGGCAGGAGCAGCAGATAGAAATAGAACGGCGCGAGATGGTCCTCGACGCTGCCGGTCACGCGGCCGGCCGTCTGCTTCCACAACAGCCAATAGGCAAAATCCGCGTCACTCTGACTCAGGACGGGGATCAGCCAGACAAGCACGATGGTAAGCGAGATCAGGCCCGCGAGTGCGTTCCCCGCATACCAGGTGACGATGTTGCCGATGTTCTTGGCCCAGTAAGGCGCAAGCAGAATGGGGAAAGAGATGCAGAACGGCGCGAACGGCCCCTTTGCAAGCCCACCCAGGCCCAGCGAGACGCCGATCAGCAAAATGGTACGCCAGCTTCTTTGCCGGGAGTGAAGCACCACACCGATCAATGACAGCAATACGAAAACGGTCAGTGTGATGTCGAACATGACAATGGTGCCGTAGGTGAGAAACGGCACACCGGCGACCATGACCAGCTTGGTGCGATTGCTGTCTGCCAGCGCCTGCGGAAAAAGCAGACGACCAAGCACGCCGGTGAGATAGACGCTTGCAAGCGCCGACAGGACGACCGGTATGGTTGCCGCCCAGCGGCTGATGCCCAGGGTGGCCCAGGACAAGTTGATCAGCCAGAACAACAGGGGTGGCTTGTGATGGTAGGGCTCGAAGTTCAGCGTCAGCGGCTTGAACCAGCCACTTCGCAGATACATCTCCCACGCGACGCTTACATATCGTGTCTCGTCGACCGGCAGCAGCGGCCGGAAGGCGACCGCCGCCAAATACAGGATCGCGACCGTTGCCGGGAGCCAAAGTAGCCTCGTCTGCGCAGTAACCTTCATCATACGATCTCGCTCGATCTGCGGAACGTCCGGCCGGGACGCATTCATGCGGCAGTTAGACAGATGCGACTCTACTGACAGAGACCTGAACACTCATGACTATTGACGACGCTTTGACAAGGAAAGCCCCTGCCGACGTCGTTATACTTGACCGCCGATCGCCAACGAAGTCGGCGCGGCAGCAGCACGCACAACCCCATAGGCCGCGGCTCCGAAAAGCGATCGGGCGGCCTTCGCAGGCCGCCCGATGCTGGCATCAATTGAACGATGGTGGCTGGCTGAGGTCGTTCGCCGGCGGCTTCGGCGGCTGGCCGGCGCCGTTCTGGTTGAACGACGGCGGCTGGCTCAGGTCATTCGCCGGTGGCTGTTGCGGCTGGCCTGTCCCGACGCCACCCGCCGGCGGCTGATCGAGCGGACTGCCGCCGGGAAGCTGCAGGCCGCCGGGCAAACCGAGTCCGCCGCCGTTGTCGGGCAACCCTAGGCCGCCCCCCTGCCCGCCGAAGCCGGGCACTTCGATCTTGATCGTCGAGGGATCGACGGTTGCGGCGTCGCCCTTGTAGTGCATGACCATCTGCGGAAACAGGATGGTCAGCGCCACCATCACGACCTGGATGCCGACGAACGGCACCGCACCCCAGTAGATCTGCCCCGTCGTGACGGGAGCGATCTTCTTGCCGGTGATCTTGTCGATATAGGGTACCTTGGCGGCCACCGAGCGCAGGAAGAACAGCGCAAAGCCGAAAGGCGGATGCATGAAGCTCGTCTGCATGTTGACGCCCAGCAGGACGCCGAACCAGATCAGATCGATGCCAAGCTTCTCAGCCGCCGGCGCCAAGAGCGGCACGACGATGAAGGCGAGCTCGAAGAAATCGAGGAAGAACGCCAGGAAGAAGACCAGGATGTTCACCGCGATCAGGAAGCCCGTTTCCCCGCCGGGCATCGAGACGAGCAGATGCTCGACCCAGAGGTGGCCGTTGACGCCGTAGAAGGTCAGCGAAAACACACGCGCACCGATCAGGATGAACAGCACGAAGGCGGAGAGCCTGGTCGTCGAGGTGAGCGCCGAGCGGACGACCTCCAGGTTCAGCCGGCCCTTGGCCGCCGCCAGGAACAGCGCGCCGACAGCGCCCATCGCGCCGCCTTCCGTCGGCGTGGCGATGCCGAGGAAGATCGTGCCGAGCACAAGGAAGATCAGCGCCAGCGGCGGGATCAGCACGATGACGACCTGCTGGGCCAGCCGCGACATCGCGTTGACCTTCAGGTTCCTGTCGAGCAGCGCGACGATGTAGATGAAGATGACGCCGACCGTACCGCCGAGGATGTCGGCATTCTCGCCGTGGGTCGGATAGAGATAGACGTGGGCACCATAGGCGATGCCGGCGGCGACGACGAGCGCGACCGCAAGCGAGGTTACGCCGGAGCCGAGCGTGCGGGCCTCGAGCGGCAGCGCCGGCATCGAGTTCGGCCGGACGACCGACATGAGCATGATGTAGGCGGCGTAGAGCCCCGTCAGCACGAGGCCCGGGATCAGCGCGCCGGCATACATGTCGCCGACGGAGCGGCCGAGCTGGTCCGCGAGAACGATCAGGACGAGTGACGGCGGGATGATCTGCGCCAGCGTTCCCGACGCGGCGATAACGCCGGAGGCAAGGCTGCGATCATAGCCGTAGCGCAGCATGATCGGCAGCGAGATCAGGCCCATGGCGATGACCGAGGCGGCGACGACGCCGGTGGTGGCTGCAAGCAGCGCCCCGACGAAAATCACCGCATAGGCCAGACCGCCGCGAATCGGGCCGAAGAGTTGGCCGATCGTGTCGAGCAGGTCCTCCGCCATCCCGGACTTCTCCAGCACGATCCCCATGAACGTGAAGAATGGGATGGCAAGCAAGGTCTCGTTCGACATCACGCCCCAGAAGCGGTCAGGCAGCGCGTTGAGCAGCGGCCAGGAGAGGTTGATCGAATCCGACAGCGGCGCCAGCTCGACACCGATGATGAAGAAAAGCAGGCCGTTTGCGGCGAGCGAGAAGGCGACCGGGTATCCCAAAAGCAGGAACACGATCAGCGACATGAACATGATCGGCGCAAGGTTTTCCGCGATGAACTCGATCATGCACGCGCCTCCTCGGAGCCTTCCTCATCGAGGGCCTGGTGGCTCGGCACATAGGGGGTCGGATCATCCATGTCGCCGCGGATGATGGCGATCTTCTTGATGATCTCCGAGATCCCTTGCGCGCCGAGCAGCAGGAAGCCGGCAAGCAGGATGCCCTTGGCGGGCCAAAGGATCAGGCCGCCGGCGCTCGAGGACACTTCGCCCGACTGGTAGGACCTCGCGGCGTAGGGAATGAAATAGTAGATCATCAAGAGCACGAACGGCATCAGGAAGAAGCAATGACCAAACAGGTCGATCCAGTGCTGCGTCTTTCTGGAAAACTTGCTGTAGACCACGTCGATGCGGATGTGCTCGTTCTGCGCCAGCGTGTAGGCGGCCGCGAGCATGAAGGCGCCGCCGAAAAGATACCATTGCGCCTCGAGCCAGGCGTTGGACGAAACGTTGAAAACCTTTCGGACAACGGCATTGCCGGCGCTGACGAGTACGGCGAGAAGGATCAGCCAGGACACCGCCTTTCCGATCTTTTCGGTAATCAAGTCGATTAATCGGCTTAGCCCAAGCAATCCTCGCATCGTTCCCCCCGCATTGGTGAAATTATTGGTATCCTGCCATGCGCAGCCAGAGTGCGCATTTCAGGCCCGGTTTCAAGCGCTGGCTCCTCGGTTTTCCCGGCCGGCTCGCTGACATTAGACGAAAGGCGGAGAGATCGGCGGCGCTGCTGCGTCCCGACGCGTGAGGCAGCCGTTACAGCCGAACCGCCTTGCCGGCGTGCCGCATTCTGCTACAACAGCTCGTCAATCATCATACAAATCGAGCAAAACCCCATGTCCCCGATCCATCTCGCCCTCGTCGGCGTCGGCAAGATCGCCCGCGACCAGCACCTGCCCTCGATCGAAAAGAACCCTGATTTCAAGCTGGTCGCCGCCGCCAGCCGACACGGCACCGTGGACGGAATTACCAACTTCAAGTCCATCGAAGAGATGCTTGCCGCCGTGCCGGAGATCGAAGCGGTGTCGCTGTGCATGCCCCCGCAGTATCGCTATCAGGCCGCCCACACGGCGCTTTCCGCCGGCAAGCACGTCTTCCTCGAAAAGCCGCCGGGGGCGACCTTGAGCGAGGTCGAGGACTTGCAAGCGCTGGCGGCCTCTCGGGGCTTGTCGCTGTTCGCCAGCTGGCATTCACGCTATGCGCCGGCTGTCGAATCCGCGAAAGACTTTCTCGCTTCGACCACAATCGGCTCCATGAGGGTAATCTGGAAGGAGGACGTGCGCCACTGGCATCCGAACCAGGAATGGATCTGGCAGGCCGGCGGGCTCGGCGTGTTCGATCCCGGCATCAATGCGCTATCGATCGTCACCCACATCCTGCCGCGGCCGGTCTTCATCACGAAGGCGACGCTGGAATTTCCGGAGAACCGTGACGCGCCGATCGCCGCCGACATCACCTTCACCGACGCCCAAGGTCTCGATCTGTCGGCCGAATTCGACTGGCGCCAAACCGGCAAGCAGAGCTGGGACATCATCGCCGAGACCGATGCCGGCCGGATGGTGCTTTCGGAGGGCGGAGCAAGAATGTCGGTCGACGGCGTGCTGAAACACGAGGAGCCGGAGCAGGAATATCCAATGCTCTACAGGCGCTTTGCCGAGATCATCCGGGCCGGCCGGTCGGACGTCGATATCGCCCCGCTGCGCCACGTCGCCGACGCCTTCATGCTGGGGCGGCGCAAATTCGTGGATGCCTTCTACGACTGACGACGCCAAGCACAGCGGACTGGCTATGGAGTTCGGCAGACAGCGCCGGCTCCCACATGCGTCGCAACGTCCGGCAACTGAACCGTTTACAGGCGGCTCTAACCGCTGTCGTTCAGCGCGACCTCCACGCGCCGTCCTCGATCGCCCGCTCAAGCGACGGGCGGCGCCAACTCCGGCATCACCGATCCATGCGACAGCAAAGCGACGAACAGCCGACTGATCGGGATCGGGATCGGCATCAGGGTACATTCCTCCTGCGCGCCAGTTTTTTGCATGATTCGCACAAATATCCGGCACAATTTGTCCCGATTTACGCCCTGATTGGCACGTAGTTTCCTGTCGCCCGGTGGGGGATCATTACAGAGATCCAAACATTGGTGAGAAACAAGATGAGGGTTATTCTAGCCATCATTGCCACGCTTCTTGCCGCGCCCACCCAGGCTGACATGCTCAGCACGGCCACAAAATTCAACAACATGCACGAACGCTCCATAACCTTTCTCGAGGTCAACGCCCGAAAGATTGCCTGGTGCGGAGCATTTCTTGCCTACGTCGCGAAACGGTCTTTTCGCCAGCCGCCGACGAACCCGAACATGGCCGAGTCCTGGAAAAGCTTCGGCAGACCTGTCGCTTATCGTTTCGCACGGCCGGGAGATGTCGTGGTTATTCGGGCCGGCAAGCGCTTCCATGTCAGCCTGTTCCATCACTTCGACAACAAGCGCACTTATGTCTACCTGTTCGGTGGCAATCAGTCCGACCGGGTGCAGTTGTCGAGATACCGCATCAGTTCGATCGTCGCGGTTCGGAGATAACGGGTCGACAGTGCCGGGCGCACGCCGGTTCGATCCCAGCGGATGCAGCGCTGCATCAGGCCTTCTTCACCCAGCGACCGTCATTGTTCTGCTGCCAGTAGGTGAGCTGGTGCCCCTCGCCCTTCAGGCGTTTCCAGTGGCCTCGGGCAGCCTCCAGTTCGCCCTGATCGTGTCCATCGAACATGAAGATCACCCGGTCGTAGGCTTCGAGCGGCGGCGGCTCGGCACCGTCGACAAGGAAGCGAACGGTCGCGGCGTTCTGATTGTCTGATCCGCTGGTGAGAAGTACCGGCTGGTCGCTTACGTTCGGCTGCTCGTCGGTACCGTGCGGCAGGAAGCTCTCGTCGCGATAGGTCCACAGATGCACGTCGAGCGCGTCGCGCCGCTCCACCGTGCCCGTCTGGACGACGACCCGCCAGCCGCGCTCCAGGCTCTTGTCGAGCAGCGGCGGGAGGGCGTCTTCCAGCTTCGATTCGGTCAGGTGGTAGAACAGGATCTCGCTCAACGCGATCAGCTCTCGTAGTTCGTCCGGACCAGTTCATCCAGGAGGCGCACGCCGAAGCCCGACCCCCAGGACTGGTTGATCTCGTCCGTCGGCGAGCCCATGGCGGTGCCGGCGATGTCGATATGCGCCCAGGGTGCGTCCTTGACGAAGCGTTGCAGGAACTGGGCGGCGGTGATGGAGCCGGCATAGCGTCCGCCGGTGTTCTTCATGTCGGCGAACTTGCTGTCGATCATCTTGTCGTATTCCTTGCCCAGCGGCATGCGCCAGACACGCTCGTTCGACGCAAGTCCCGCCGCCGTCAGCCGGGCGGCAAGGGTGTCGTCGTTGGAGAAGAGACCGGCGTGATGGCTGCCGAGCGCCACCATGACCGCCCCCGTCAGCGTGGCAAGGTCGATGATGAACTGCGGCTTGAAGCGGTCGTTGCAATACCAGAGCGCGTCGCACAGCACGAGGCGGCCTTCGGCATCGGTATTGATCACCTCGATCGTTTGTCCGGACATGGAGGTGACGATGTCGCCCGGGCGCTGGGCGTTGCCGTCAGGCATGTTTTCCACCAGGCCGAGGATACCGACTGCGTTCAACTTCGCCTTGCGGGAGGCGAGCACGTGCATGAGGCCGATGACAGCGGCAGCCCCGCCCATGTCGCCCTTCATCTCCTCCATGCCGGCGGCCGGCTTGATCGAGATACCGCCGGTGTCGAATACCACGCCCTTGCCGACGAAGGCGACCGGGCGATCCTTCGGCTTGCCGCCGTTCCACTGCATGATGGCAAGCCGCGGCGGGCGCTCGGAGCCCTGTGCCACACCGAGCAGCGCGGCCATGCCGAGCCGCTTCATCTCGCGTTCGGTCAGGATCTCGACCTCGACCCCGAGCTTCTCCAGCGCCTTGGCCTTTTCGGCGAATTCGACCGGGCCCAGGACGTTGGCCGGTTCGTTGACAAGGTCGCGGGCGAGAAGGACGCCGCTGGCGACCGCCTCGCTTTCCGCATAGGCCTTCTTGGCGGCAGCGGCCGCGGCGGTCACGATCGTGACCTTGGTCGGCTTCTTGTTGTTGGTGCGCGGCTCGTCCTCGTCCTTCTTCGTCTTGTAGGTCTCGAAGCGGTATGCGCCGAGCAACAGGCCCAGCGCGAAATCCGCCGCCGCCTGGCCGCCGACTTCCACGCCGGCGGCATCGAGGTAGACGGTGACCGATTCGGAATCGCGAAGTTTTGCGACCGCCGCGCCGCCGGCTTTCAGCCAGTCATGTGCAGCCATCTTGGCGAGATCGCCGAGCCCGAGGAGCAGAATGCGATCGAAGGGCGAGCCATGCGGCGCGACGATGTCCAGGGTCTTGAGCGCCTTCGCCCTGAAGCGTCCGATCTCAGCTGCCTTGGCAACGACGCCCGCTGGATCCACTTCGCCGGGAGCGCCGATGGCTTCCGGCGCCTGCAGGACGACGGCGATCCCGCCGGCGGGCTTCTGCGCCTTGACGAAATTGACATCGAATTTCTGGGACATGATCTACTCCAGGGTATACGCAGGCCAGGCGATCGGCCTGCGATTGCAAGGTGGCGTTCGCCAATTCCTTGTCGCTTTTGCGACGCTTGGCAAGATGCCATGGCGTGTTTAGAAGGTGGCAAGCCTGTTGTTCGCCGCAATTTTTCCGAGGCACGGGATGCCGATTGCGCTCGCGCTCGCTGCTTGGCGGCCTATATGCACACTATCCCCTTGCCATGGTGGCGGCGGCAGGACAATACGTTACGCAAATGGGACTTCGGTTCGGGAACAGACATGAAGCTGATTGAACGCTACGTCCTGCGCCGGACAACGGTGATGTTTCTGGCGACGCTGCTGCCGCTGCTCGGCATCGTCTGGACCACCCAGGCCTTGTCCAGCATCAATCTCGTCACTGACAGCGGCCAGTCGATGATGGCCTTCCTGAAGCTCGCCACGCTGATCCTGCCGTCCGTCATCCCGATCATCCTGCCGTTCGCCTATATCATCGGCGTCGCCCAGACATTGACGGTGATGAACGCCGACTCGGAGCTGACCGTGCTCAATGCCGCCGGCAGTTCACGGATGATGATCATCAAACCGGTGATGTATCTCGGGATCGCGCTCAGCGTCGTATCCTTCACCGTCGACAACTTCATCGAGCCCTATTCCCGTATGGCGGTTCGCCAGATGATCGCCACCGCGCACGCGGACATGCTGTCCGCCGTGATCCAGGAAAACGCTTTCCGCAAGGTGACGGACGATCTGTACGTGCAGGTGTCCCGCCGCAGGGGTGGCGGCGTGCTCGAGGGACTGTTCGTCGCAGACACCCGCGATCCGAAGGTAGAATATGTCTACTACGCCCGCGAGGGCGCCGTCGACGAGAAGACGTCGGCGCTGGTGATGAAGGACGGCGAAGTCCACCGCAAGCTGCCGAACGGCGACGTCTCGGTGATCAAGTTCGATTCCTATGCGTTCGACCTGGCGGACCTGACGGAGCGGGCGGGCGAAGCGACGTTGCGCGCCAAGGACCGCGACCTGCCCTTCCTGCTCAATCCCGATCCCACCGATTCGCAGGTCAAGAGAAATCCCGGATCCTTCAAGGCCGAACTGCATCGCCGCTTCACCGAATGGCTGCTGCCGATCCTCTTCGGCCTCGTTGCCCTCGTGGTCAGCGTCGATGCCCGTTCCCATCGCGAGGCACGGGTCCACCCCATGGTCACGGCGTTGCTCGCGGCACTCGCCATTCGCTGGCTCGTCTTCTACGCCGGCAACGCAGCCGCGCATTCGGCCTATTTCATCCCGCTGCTGTATATCATACCCGCGACCATCGCGGGCCTCGCCTTGCATCTTCTGATGCGCCACAAGAGCCTTTCCCTTCCCGCCACCTGGCGATCGCGACTGCTGGACCTGCGCGACAGCATCCTGTCGCGCCTGCCCGGCCGCTCCAACGCCGCCTCCTCGGGCAACGGACCGCAGCCATGATCCCCACCCTCGGCCTCTACTTCTTCCGGCGTTACGTCATAACGACGATCTGGTTCCTGATCGGCATCTTTGCGCTGGTGTTCATCATCGACTTCAGCGAGACGTCCAACCGCATGGGCGCCTTGCCGAAGTACACCGTCGCCAGCGGCCTGGTGATGACGGCGCTGCGCATCCCTATGATCCTGATGCAAACCATCCCCTTCGTCGCCCTCTTTTCCGGCATGGCGGCGCTGATCTCCCTCAACCGACGCTACGAGCTCGTCGTCACGAGGGCGGCGGGCGTTTCGGTCTGGCAGTTCCTGCGCCCCTTCGCCATCGGCGCCTTCCTCTTCGGCATCCTCGCGGTTTCCGTGTTGAACCCGGTTGCGGCGTGGGGAACGCGCCAGGCGCAGGTGCTGGAAGCGGAATGGGGTTCCAGCCGCAAGTCCACCGGATCGGGCATTCCCTGGATCCGGCAGCGCTACGGCGATGACGATGCGATCATCGGCGCAAAGGCGGTCGAGGGCAACGGCACCCGGCTTCTGAACGTCAGCATCATTCACTTCGACAAGGACGGTCGCATCAGTTTTCGGCAGGATGCCGATTCGGCAATTCTTCAAGATGGTTACTGGCTGCTTAACAACGTGCTGGAGACGCGCAACGGCGAGTTGCCCAAGCGTTCGCCTACGGCACAACTGCGCACCAATCTGAGACAGGAATTCGTCCAGGAGAGCCTCGAGAAACCTGATTCCATTTCGTTTTTCAGCCTCCCAAGGAAGATAGAGGCCGCCAAATCGTTCGGTTTCGCCACCGAGCCGCTCGAAACGCAGTTTCATTCGATGCTGTCGCTGCCATTGCTCCTGGTTGCCATGACCCTGATCGCGGCTAGCGTCTCGTTAAAATTTAGCAGGTTTAATCAATCACGTGCGGTGATTCTGGGTGGCATCCTTTCGGGGTTCATGCTTTATGTCGTCACCGTGCTTGTGAAAGCATTCGGAAGCAGTGGAATTGTTCCTCCGTTCGTTGCGGCATGGCTACCAGTTGTTGTAGCAATGTCTCTTGGCGCGACGATTCTGCTGCACCAGGAGGACGGCTAGTGGCGGCAGGCAACCGCGGACAATTGAGTGTGATCGCGACCGTGCTCTTTGCGGGTGTCGCAGCGTGCGCGCTTGCGCCCCTGGCGTCCGTGCCGGCGATGGCGCAGACCCGTAATGTCGAGGCCCTGGCGCCCAGCATTCCGCCCGAGGCCAAGCTCATCCTGGCCGCCAACGAACTGGTCTACAACAGGGACACCGAGAAGGTGACCGCGCGCGGCGCGGTGCAGATCAACTATGGCGGCTACCAGCTCGTTGCCCAGCAGGTCGTCTACGACCAGAAGACTGGCCAGTTGCATGCATCCGGCGACATCCAGTTCATCGAACCGACCGGCAACCGCGTCTATGCGCAGGAGCTGACGCTTTCCGACGATTTCGCCAACGGCTTTGCCAATGCGCTGCGAATCGAGACCACCGACCTGACCAAGATCGCCGCGATCAGCGGCGAGCGGGTCAACGGCGAAGAGCTGATCCTGAACCGCGGCGTCTACACGGCCTGCACGCCCTGCGCGACCGACCCGACACATCGCTCGCTGTGGCAGATCAAGGCCGAGCGCGTCGTCCAAAACGGCAGGACACACACCGTCCGGCTCGAACACGCCCGTTTCGAGATGTTCGGCAAGCCGATCGCCTACTTCCCGGTGCTCGAGGTTCCGGACCACACGGTCAAGCGCAAGACCGGCGTTCTCTTCCCGCGGATTCGCTACGCGCAGAAGCTCGGGCTTGGCGTCGGCGTTCCCTACTACTTCGCGATCGCGCCGGACATGGACGCGACGGTCACACCGAACGTCTACACGAAGCAGGGCTTCCTGCTCGATGGCGAGTTCCGCAAGGCATTCCACAACGGCCTAGTCACCCTGCGTGCGGCCGGCATCGACCAGACGAGCCCGGGGGTCTTCACCGAGGGCACCAGCGACCGCGAAGTCAACGGACGCGGCATAATTGCCTCCCAGGGCGCGTTCCAGATCAATCCACGCTGGGCTTTCGGCTGGGATTTGATGGCCCAGACCGACAACAACTTCGCCCGTACCTACGACCTGTCGAACTTCAACGACCGCATCGTCAAGAACCAGGTCTATCTCAACGGGCTCGGCCAGCGAAACTACTTCGACCTGCGCGCCTTCTACTTCGACGTCCAGGACGCCGATCCAGACGATGTGGCGGAGCGCCAGCAGGCCATTCCGCAGACCCTCGACTACGAATACATCGCGCCCCAGCCGGTTGCCGGCGGCCAGCTCAGCGCCACCGTCAACCTGACAAACGTCGAACGCGACCGTCTGGACGAAACCGAGATCGGCTCGTCCTTCCGTTTCCCGGGCCTCGAAGGCGGTACGACCCGCCTGACGAGCGAGCTCGAGTGGAAACGGCAGTTCGTCGTCCCCGGCGGCCTCGTCTTCACGCCGCTGCTCGCCGCGCGTGGCGACGCCCTGCGCCTGAACATGACGCCCCCCGACTTCCACTACGAGGGCAACTTCGACACGGACGACAGCGCGACCCGCTACATGCTCACGGCAGGGCTGGAAGCACGCTATCCGATCCTGATAACGACCGACAACAGCTCGCACGTGCTGGAGCCGGTTGCCCAGGTCTATGCGCGTCCCAACGAGCAACTGGCCGGCGGCCTGCCGAACGAGGATGCGCAGAGCTTCGTCTTCGACGCGACGAACCTGTTCGAGCGCGACAAGTTTTCCGGCTTCGACCGGATCGAAGGCGGCACGCGCGCCAATTTGGGCCTGCGCTACACCGGCACGTTCGATGCCGGCTATACATTGCGAAGCCTGTTCGGTCAGTCCTACCAGCTGGCCGGCAAGAACTCGTTCGCATCCCACGACCTCGTCAATGCGGGCGCCAATTCCGGGCTTCAGCACGACAGCTCCGACTACGTCAGTATGGTCGGCATCGACACGCCAACCGGCTGGGCGTTGGCCTACAGCACACGGCTGGACCGCAACGACCTGTCGCTGCAACGCGCCGACACGAGGATCGGCTTCGAGAACCACCGCCTGCAGGCGGCGATGACCTATACCCGGATCGCCGCCCAGCCGCTTTACGGCTCTGACAGCGACCAGGACGAACTCCAGACCATCGCAGCGCTGAAGTTCCGCGACTATTGGACCGTATTTGGCTCTGCGACCTACGACATGAACTCCAACAATCTCGCCCGCAGCGGTATCGGCATCACCTACGACGATCGCGACACGATCTTCTCGATCGTCTACGAGAATACCCGCGATTCGAGCCAGACGATCGCCAATGACTGGTCGATCGGAGCGCGGTTGAGCTTCCGCACGCTCGGCGACATCAACATCGGCGACACGACCCTCGACGGCTTCGACGACTACTAAGCACGCGCGCGGGACATACTTGTCATCGTTTGGCCGTATGCATTGTGCAATTGGCCAGGCGAGGGCGAATTGCAGCAGGTACCGAATGTCCTGCGAGGATTCGCAGCTAAATGGAATGCGCGGGGCGCTGCCGGAATGCGGACGCGCCTGACCGGCGGACACGGGATCGGCACAGGATGCAACCCGTCGCCGGAACGACGAAAGGGATGGGCATGAAGTACGCGATGTCGCTGGTGCGGGCCATGGTTCTTGGCACGGCCTTTCTTGCAGCCGCCGGAACTGCCGCCCTGCCGACGGTGTCGGTTGCGGCGACCGGCGTGACCGCCGTCGTCAACGGTACGCCCATCACGTCCGGCGACGTGGCCCGGCGCGCGGCATTCCTGAAGCTGCAGCGGGCGAAGAGTTCCACCCAGATCGCGCGCGAGCAACTGATCGACGAAGCGCTGAAGCGCTCCGAGATTTCTCGACTCCGGATGTCCGTCAGCACTCAGGACGTGGACGCTTCCTATGCCCGCTTTGCCGCAAGCAACAAGCTTTCGACCGACCAGATGGACCAGATCCTCGATCGCGCCGGCGTGGGCACAGCCCATTTCAAGCAGTACATTGCCATTCAGATGAGTTGGCCGCGCGCGGTGAACGCCCGTTTCGGCGGCACGAAGAACGGCAAGAGCCTTGTCGATCGCATGCAGGAAAACGGCGGCCAAAAGCCGTCCACAACGGAGTACTTCCTGCAGCAGGTCATCTTTGTGGTACCGGCGGCGCGCCGCAATGCCATCCTCGGCAAGCGCAAAGCCGAGGCCGAGGCCTCGCGCTCGAAATATCCGGGCTGCGATGACGCCAAGATTTTCGCCGCAACCATGCACGACGTGTCGATCCGCAACCTCGGCCGCCTGCTTGCACCGCAGCTTCCCGACGACTGGAAGCCGCTGATCGAAAAGGCGGAAGGCAACACCACCGGCGTGCGCGTGACCGACCGCGGCGTCGAGTATCTCGGCATCTGCAAGAAGCGCGAAGTCAATGACGACATGGCTGCGGAGATGGTGTTCCGCGCCGAGGATCTCGGCAAGGGCGGCCAGAAGGACGACGGCAACAGCCAGAAATATATCGATGAACTGCGCAGCAAGGCGCGGATCGAGATGCGCTGACAACCTCCGCCGCCGGCGTGACTTGCGCGCCGGCATCGTCCAGTTCACAGAAGCCCGACCCCGATGACTGTCGCGACCGTTCCCCCGCTGGCCCTGACGATGGGCGACCCGTCCGGGATCGGCCTGGACATCACCCTTGACCTCTGGGCGGCCCGCACCGCCTTCGACCTGCCCCCCTTCCTCTTCATCGGCGATCCGCAGGCACTGACGCGCCGTGCCCACGAGCGCGGTCTCAAGGCCGCAGTGGCCGATGCGACGCCCGAAACCGCCCGCGGGCAATTCAGCACCGCCATACCGGTGCTGCCGGTCCCCCTCGCCGAGCCCGCCGTCGCCGGAGCGCCGTCATCGCGCAACGCACAGGCGATCATCGGCGCGATCGAAAGTGCCGTGCAGCTGACGCTGGCGGGGCGTACTTCGGCGGTCGTCACCAATCCGATCGCGAAATCCGTGCTCTACGAGGCCGGCTTCCCCTTCCCCGGCCACACCGAGTTTCTGGCCGACCTGGCGGCCCGCGCCACGGGCAAGCCGGTGCTGCCGGTCATGCTGCTGGCGGGGCCGAAACTGCGCAGCGTGCCGGTGACGATTCACATTCCGCTGAAGGACGTGCCGGCGACGCTCACCGAGGAGCTTGTCTACGAGACTGCGATGATCACCGCGAACGACCTGAAGCGCCGCTTCGGCATCGCAGCCCCGCGGCTGGCTGTCGCCGGCCTCAATCCGCACGCCGGCGAAGGCGGCGCGCTCGGCAAGGAAGACGAGACGATCGTCGCCCCGGCGATCAGGCGCCTGAAGGCGGCCGGCGTCGATGCATTCGGGCCATTGCCGGCCGATACCATGTTTCACGACGAAGCGCGCGCTGCCTATGACGTGGCGATCTGCATGTACCACGACCAGGCACTGATCCCGGCCAAGGCGCTCGGCTTCGACGACTCCGTCAACGCCACGCTCGGCCTGCCCTTCATCCGCACCTCGCCCGACCACGGCACGGCGTTTTCGCTCGCCGGAACCGGCCGCGCCAAGCCGGACAGCCTGCTTGCCGCGCTGCGCCTGGCGCGGGAACTGGCCGTGCACGAGCGGAGCGGCGGCTGATGGCGGCGATCGACGGGCTCCCGCCACTCCGCGACGTCATCCAGCGGCATGGGCTCGATGCGAAGAAGTCGCTCGGCCAGAACTTCCTGCTCGACCTGAACTTGACGCAGAAGATCGCAAGAACGGCCGGCCCGCTGGAGGACTGCACCGTGATCGAGGTCGGACCGGGCCCCGGTGGGCTAACGCGGGCGATCCTCGCGCTCGGCGCAAGACACGTCATCGCCATCGAGCGCGACGCGCGGGCGATCCCGGCGCTGCAGGAGGTCGCGGACCACTATCCGGGTCGATTGACCGTTATCGAGGGCGATGCGCTGAAGGTGGACTTCGAGACGCTGGCGCCGCCCGGAGAGCCCGTTCGCATCATCGCCAACCTGCCCTACAACGTCGGCACGCAACTGCTCGTCAACTGGCTCCTGCCGAAGCGTTGGCCGCCCTTCTACCGCTCCCTGACGCTGATGTTCCAGCGCGAGGTAGGCCTGCGCATCGTGGCGCACGAAGACGACGACCATTACGGCAGGCTGGGCGTGCTCAGCGGCTGGCGCACCAACGCGCGCCTGGCATTCGACGTCCCCCCGCAAGCCTTCACGCCGCCCCCCAAGGTCACATCCTCGGTGGTCCATCTAGAACCGATCGAGCAACCACTGCCCTGCAAGGCGGAGGCGCTGGAGCGGATCACGCAGGCGGCCTTCGGCCAGCGCCGCAAGATGCTGCGGCAAAGCCTGAAATCGCTGGGCGGCGAGGCACTTCTGGCAAGGGCGGGGATCGATCCGCAGAGGCGTGCCGAAACGCTTTCGGTCGAAGAGTTCGTGACGCTGGCGAACGCCCTCGGTTGATCGCGGCGGCCGCGCAGACATCAATCGGCCACAGTCCGGTCGCCGTAGTTGACCTGTCGATCGGGGGAGCGGCGCCGATGCAACTGCAGGCATTCAACCAGAAGAAGCGGATCGCGCTGCTCTGGCTGCTCGCCTCGGTGTTCCTCGCCAGTGCTCTTTGCGTTCGGCCCTATTGGAGCGAAGGCGGGCTTCACGAGGTCCTTGAAACGACGGGGCTTATGCTGGTGTTCTTCGCGATCCTCGGCCGGCTCTGGAGCATCCTGTACATAGGCACGCGAAAAAACCGGGAACTCGTCGTCGTCGGCCCCTATTCGATGACCCGCAATCCGCTTTACATGTCTTCGCTCGTGGGCGTTCTGGGCATCGGGCTGTTGGTCGGCTCGCTGATCCTGGCACTCTCGGCGACCGCGGCGTTCTATGTCGTCTTCCGCTACACCGCTCGGCGCGAGGCTGCCTATCTTAGCGATCGGTTCGGGCCGGCCTACGACGACTATGCCCGACAAACACCGTTGTTCCTGCCGAATCCGCTTCTGCACAAGGGAGTTGCAGGAGCAACCTTCTCCCAGCCGGCCCTCACGGCGACATTCCGCGACAGCCTGTTCCTGCTGGCACTGTTTCCGCTGATCGAAGGTCTCGAATATTTCCGGGCAAACGGCCAGATCCCGGTTCTCGTTACGCTTTTCTGATCGCGTCGCGGGCCGGAGTTTCCCTCAGAGCACCGGCTGTTCGGTCAAGAGCTTCGAGACGAACTCGTACATGCCGTGGCGCCGGTCGCGGCGGAGGCGCTCGGCCTTGACGATGCTCTCCACGGCATCGAAGGCGGCGTCGAGATCGTCGTTGAGGATCACGTAGTCGTATTCGTGCCAATGCTCGATCTCGGCCCGGGAATTGGCAAGCCGGGTGGCGATGACTTCCGCGCTGTCCTCGGCACGGCGATACAGGCGCGATTGCAGTTCGGTCATCGACGGCGGCAGGATGAAGATCGAGACGACGTCGGCCGCCATCTTCTCCTGCAACTGTTGGGCGCCCTGCCAGTCGATGTCGAACAGCATATCGCGTCCTGCCGCCATCGCTTCCTCCACCGGCTTGCGCGGCGTGCCGTAGAAATTGCCGTGAACCTCGGCCCATTCGAGCAGCGCATCGGAATCGCGCAGCATCTCGAATTCGGCACGGTCAATAAAATGGTAGTGGTGATCGGCGATCTCGCTCGGGCGGCGCTGGCGGGTGGTCACGCTAACTGACAGGCTGACACCCGGATCCCTTCCCAGCAGATTGCGGGCGATCGTCGACTTGCCTGCTCCGGACGGCGAGGAAATGACCAGCATGAGCCCGCGCCGGGCGATCTCGATCGGTTTTGCTGTCTGCAGCGCGTTCATGGTCACTCCAAATTCTGTATCTGTTCGCGGAACTGGTCGATGACGACCTTCAACTCGATCCCGGCGGCCGTGACGGCGGCCGCGTTGGACTTCGAACAGATGGTATTCGCTTCACGGTTAAATTCCTGTGCAAGGAAATCGAGCTTTCGGCCAACCGGATGGTCCGCTGCAAGCAGGTCCTCGGCCGCGCCGACATGGGCGGCAAGACGGTCGATCTCCTCGCGCAGGTCTGCCTTGGTGGCGAGCAGCACCGCCTCCTGATAGAGCCGGTCCCGGTCGAGGCCGTTACTGCCCTGGAGCAGCATCTGGACCTGACCTGCCACCCGCTCGGCGATCGCCTCGACGCTTCGGCTCGGATCGGCTTCGATCGTCGCCGCCAGATCGGCGATCCGGTCCACCTGCCGCCCCAGCACCTGCCGCAGCGCCTCGCCTTCGCCGAGTCGCATCGACAGAAGCCGGTCGATAGCGGCGTCAAGCCCTCCGGCGATATCCTCGTCGCGACGCTGGCGTTCCGCCTCGCTCTCCTCCGCCTCGCGGAAATCGACCACGCCGCGGACGCCGAGCAGCGTGTCGAGCCTGAGCGGGGCGGGATCGACAACGCCGGAAAGCTGCTCGCGAAGGGCAAGGATCGCCGAAAGGGCGGCCTGGTTGACCACCGGCTGCACCTGCGGTTCGGCAATGGAAACGGAGAGACCGATCTGCATGTTACCGCGGGAGAACACAGCGGCCGCCTTCTGCCGGACCTCCGGCTCGAAATGCTCAAACCCCTGGGGAAGGCGGATGCGCAGATCCAGGCCCTTGCCATTGACCGAACGAAGCTCCCAGGACCAGCGACAGCGGCCGCTTGTTCCCTCGCTCCGGGCAAAACCGGTCATGGATTGCAATGGCATGTCAAACTCCGATCAGATACCAGCGCGCCGCGAATGTGGAATCATCCCGGCAGCCATGTTCTATATAATTCGTTCCGAGACGAAATGCGCTGGCTTGGATGCGATTTCCGCCACTCCAAATTGAGGGGTGACGGGTGTCGCTATACTTGCTGCACGTCACTGACCGGGGCTCTGGCCCGCGTCCTGCGTTTCCTGCGTTTCCTGTGTCGCCTGCTTGGCCTTCTCGGCTTCCAGCTTGCGCCAGCGCCGGACGTTGGCATTGTGGTCGTCCAGCGTCTCGGCAAAGGCGTGGCCGCCGGTGCCGTCAGCAACGAAGTAGAGGTCGGCCGTGCGCGAGGGATTGGCGACGGCCTCGAGCGCGGCGCGGCCGGGGTTGGCGATCGGCGTCGGCGGCAGGCCCTTGATCACATAGGTGTTGTAGGGCGTCTGCTTGTCGATGTCCGACTGCAGGATCGGCCGATCGGTGGGTTTTCCATCGCCGCCGAAGATGCCGTAGATGATCGTCGGATCGGACTGCAGGCGCATGCCCTTTTCGAGACGGTTGATGAAGACCGAGGCGACCCGCGGCCGTTCGTCCGCCCGGCCCGTTTCCTTCTCGACGATCGAGGCGAGCGTCACCATTTCCTCCGGGGTCGCGATCGGCAGACCGTCGTCACGTTTTTCCCATATCTGGCCGATGAGCGCCTTTTGCGCCGTCAGCATCTGCTGGAGGATTTCGGCACGCTTCGTCCCGCGGGAGAACTTGTAGGTATCCGGCATCAGCGTGCCTTCGGCCGGCAGGTCGGCCGGCAGGTCGCCTTCCAGCACCGGATCGTCGGTTAGGCGGCGGAAGACCTGCTTGACCGTCAACCCCTCGGGCACCGAAACGCTGTAGAGGATGGATTTGCCGGACTTCAAAAGCTCCAGCACGTCGCGCATCGATGCATTGGCACGGATTTCATACTCGCCGGCCTTGAGGACGGCATCCTCCAGGTGGATGCGGCTCAGGTAGCGAAACACGCGGCTGTCAGTGATGATGTTATTGCGCTCCAGGCTGGCCGCGATCTCGTTCAGGCCGGCGCCGTTGCGCACGATGAAATTGGTGTTGGCCGTCAGCGGGCCGGGCTTCTCGAAGCTGTCGAGCGCATAATAGAAGATCGCCGCCGCCGCGAGGGTGACCAGAACGATCGAGGTCATGAGGAAGTTCAAGAAGACGACGACCTGGCTGCGCGCCTTGCGCGAGCGGCGCGGCGGGCTCGGCACCGGCTCCGGGCGCAACGCCTCATTGGCGGACTTAGGGATAATGGGCCCCTTGCTGGCGTTGTCGCCGCGGCCGAACGGCATTTCCGTGGAATCGTTGTTATCGCTCACAGACAATCCTCAAAAGATCTGGCCACCAATGGTCTTTCCCTGACGTTGAAAAACGCGTCCGCTCCCATGAACTGGAAGATCATCCGCTTTTTCAGAACGTTATTGCACCCAGAAGCGAATGAGCGGCGCAGTAGGACAGACCAATGCGGCAAAAAGCAGGATCGGAGCCCGCCCTTCCGGCGAGATCCGTCGTCATTTGCCCAGTACGCGCACCTATCGGCAACGGGTCAACACCATCACCTATTCGCAAGCACCGCCGGTCTCAGCCGTAGCGGCGCAGAATCAGTGATGCGTTCGTGCCGCCGAAACCGAAGGAGTTCGACAGGGCCACGTTGATCTCGCGCTTGCGCGCCTTGTGCGGCACGAGATCGATGGCCGTTTCCACATCCGGGTTGTCGAGATTGAGCGTCGGCGGGGCGACATTGTCGCGAATCGCAAGCGCCGAAAAGATCGCCTCGACCGCACCGGCCGCGCCGAGCAGATGGCCGATCGCCGACTTGGTCGACGACATCGAGATCTTGCCCGCATGGTTACCGACCAGCCGCTCGACGGCGCCGAGTTCGATCGTATCGGCCATCGTGGAAGTGCCGTGGGCGTTCACGTAGTCGAGATCGCCCGGTGTCAGGCCGGCGCGCTTCAGCGCCATCTGCATGCAACGATAAGCCCCGTCGCCGTCCTCGGACGGCGCAGTGATGTGATAGGCGTCGCCGGACAGGCCGTAGCCGACGACCTCGGCATAGATCTTGGCCCCGCGCGCCTTGGCGTGCTCGAGCTCCTCCAGGACGACGATTCCGGCGCCCTCGCCCATCACAAAGCCATCGCGGTCGCGATCGTAGGGGCGCGACGCCTTCGTCGGCTCGTCGTTGTACTGGGTAGAAAGCGCCTTGCAGGCGGCAAAGCCCGCGAGCGCCATGCGCGAAATCGGCGACTCGGTGCCGCCGGCGACCATGACGTCGGCATCGCCGAACGCGATCAGACGGCTGGCATCGCCGATGGCATGCGCGCCAGTGGAGCAGGCGGTAACGACCGAATGGTTCGGACCGCGCAGCTTGTGGCGAATCGAAACATGGCCGGAGGCGAGATTGATCAGGCGGCCGGGGATGAAGAAGGGGGAGACGCGGCGCGGACCCTTCTCGCGCAGGATATATCCGGCTTCGACGATACCTTCGAGGCCACCGATTCCGGAACCGATGAGCACGCCCGTCGAGGTCTGCTCCTCGTCCGTCTTCGGATGCCAGCCGGCATCATCGAGCGCCATACCGGCGGCGGCCATCGCATAGACGATGAAGGAGTCGACCTTGCGCTGCTCCTTCTGCTCCATCCACTGGTCGGGGTTGTAAGTTCCGTCGGTGCCGTCACCGGTCGGAATGTAGCAGGCGATCCTGGCGGGAAGGTCGTCGACCTCGAATCCCGTCGCCGGACGGGCGCCGCTCTGCCCTGCAAGCAGTCGCGACCAAGTCACTTCGGTACCACAACCCAAAGGAGATACCATGCCGGTACCTGTGATAACGACACGTCTCATCGTCGGTGATCCACCCTATGCATCATTCTTGGACCGAGGCGGCGCGGCGCGGCGCGTTCCGCAAACGGGGTCGCGACGGGCCCAATGGGCCCGCCGGAAAGGCAGTCTCAGGCCTGGGCCTTCTCGATGAACTTGACGGCGTCGCCGACCGTCAGGATCGAGTCGGCCGCGTCGTCGGGGATCTCGACGCCGAATTCCTCTTCGAACGCCATGACCAGTTCGACGGTGTCGAGCGAGTCCGCGCCGAGATCATCGATGAAGCTTGCGCCTTCGCTGACCTTGTCGGCGTCTACGCCCAGATGATCGATCACAATTTTCTTTACGCGTTCTGCGATATCGCTCATGTCGGATTCCTCGACCTTTGTTTTTGTCGATGCCTTTCACGGCACCGGGCACTCAACCAAGCCCGATACGCCGAGGCATACGGGCAATTCTTTTCAACCGCAGATGCCCCCGAGCGCTGTGTTGTAGCGCCGCACAAAGCATGCATCCCCCGGTCGACTGCGGACAGTCATGGCCCGATTAACACGGTTTAACTCTGCCGCAAAGTCCGAAAATGCCCGTCCATCGCGCGGTCAACATGCTATTTCCGCGCGACCAGCCGGGCAATTTCGACCGTCTTCAGATCATCGCCATACCACCGTTGACGTGCAACGTCTGTCCCGTCATGTAGCCGGCCTCCGACGAAGCCAGATAGGCGACGGCCGAGGCGACTTCCGCGCCGGTGCCCATGCGCTTCATCGGGATAGCTCCCATGATCGCTTCCTTCTGCTTGTCGTTGAGCTTGCCGGTCATGGCGCTCTCGATGAAGCCCGGCGCGACACAGTTGACGGTGACGTTGCGGGTGGCGATCTCCTGGGCAAGCGACTTGGTGAAGCCGATCATGCCGGCCTTGGAGGCGCAGTAATTCGCCTGGCCCGGATTGCCGGTGACGCCGACGATGGAAGTGATGTTGATGATGCGGCCGTAACGGCGGCGCATCATCGGATGCGTCAGCTCGCGCGTCAGGCGGAACACCGAGGTGAGGTTCACCTCCAGAACCGAATCCCAATCCTCGTCGCTCATGCGCACGAACAGGCCATCCTTGGTGATGCCGGCATTGTTGACGAGAATGTCGACGCCACCGAGTTCGGCCTCGGCTTTCTCGCCGAGCGCCTTGACCTCGGCGCGGTCGGCAAGGTTGGCCGGGAAAAGCTGAACGCGTTCGCCGAGCGTGTTGGCCAGCGCCTCGAGCTTTTCGACGCGCGTCCCGTGCAGGCCGACGATTGCGCCCTGCGCGTGCAGGATCTTGGCGATTTCCTCGCCGATACCACCGGAAGCGCCGGTTACCAGTGCCTTGCGGCCGGAAAGATCAAACATGGTCGTTTTCCCGTTTGCTGGGTGTCAGCCGCAGAGGGTCTGCAGCAGATTTTCAATATCAGTCGCCGTGTTGACGGAATAGCCGGTCACGGACTTGTCGATTCGGCGCGCCAGGCCGGTCAGCACCTTGCCGGAGCCGATCTCGTAGAGCGAGGTGGCGTCGTTGCCGGCGAACCATTCGACGGTCTCGCGCCAGCGGACCTGGCCGGTCACCTGCTCCACGAGCAGGCGGGCGATTTCCTTCGGGTCCGTGACGGGCTGGACGGAGACGTTTGCAATCACCGGAACGACCGGCTCGCGGATCTCGACTTCGGCCAGCGCCGCGCGCATGGCCTCAGCGGCCGGCGCCATCAGCGTCGAATGGAAGGGCGCCGACACCGGCAGCATCAGCGCACGCTTTGCGCCCTTCTCCGTCGCCATGCGGGCGGCGCGCTCGACGGCCGGCTTGGCGCCGGAGATGACGAGCTGGCCGCCGCCGTTGTCGTTGGCAATCTGGCAGGAACCATGCACCAGCGCCTCATCGCAGATCGCCTGCACATCGGCGTGTTCGAGGCCGATGATGGCGGCCATCGCCCCCTCGCCGACCGGCACCGCCGCCTGCATGGCATTGCCACGGATGCGCAGCAGGCGCGCCGTGTCGGCGATCGTGAAGGTGCCGGCGGCGCAGAGCGCGGAATACTCGCCGAGCGAATGACCGGCGACATAGGAAACCTTGTCGCGCAGGATGAGGCCACGCGCTTCAAGGACCCGAACGATGGCCATCGACACCGCCATCAGCGCCGGCTGGGCGTTGGCGGTGAGCGTCAGTTCGGCCTCAGGTCCGTCAAACATGAGTGCGGATAGGTTTTCCCCCAGCGCGTCATCGACTTCAGCAAAGACGGCAGCGGCCTCGGGAAAGGCATCCGCCAGTTCCTTGCCCATGCCGACGGCCTGGCTCCCCTGGCCCGGAAAGGTGAAAGCAATGGTCATTGGGCTTCTCCCATGATGTTTTCCCCTCAATTCACGGATTGCCGCAGCGAGTCAAGTTTTCGCAGGCAAGGATA
This sequence comes from Mycoplana sp. BE70, assembly GCF_031455855.1. Lineage (NCBI taxonomy): Bacteria > Pseudomonadati > Pseudomonadota > Alphaproteobacteria > Hyphomicrobiales > Rhizobiaceae > Mycoplana > Mycoplana sp. BE70. Next base: position 204,877 of record NZ_JAVDTM010000006.1, on the reverse strand, counting down.
CACAATGCATGGCTGCCGGAGTACGGGTCGCGGGGCTTGGAAGGGCACCGGTGCTTTACTGTGTACTGACAGCCAACGTGAGGCCGAAGGGTCTCCGCTGTTTGTCGACGCGGGTCGTGCACCGCGCTGCGCACCTTGCATTTTGGAGCCTGCCGTATATCTCTTGGCCGGCTGCCGGCAACCGGCTCGCAGACCCCTTCCCGCGGCAGACGCCGCCCCAACAGAAACTCTCGTTCATGAAATACAATACACTTGGCCGCACCGGAATCGCGGTGTCCGAAATATGCCTCGGCACCATGACCTGGGGCTCGCAGAACAGCGAAGCCGAGGCGCACGCCCAACTCGATCAGGCGCTGGAGCACGGCGTCAACTTCATCGACACCGCCGAACTCTATCCGACCACGCCGCTCTCGCCGGAGACTTACGGCGACACGGAGCGCTTCATCGGCTCGTGGATGGCGGCCCGCGGCAACCGTGACAAGGTCGTGCTCGCTACCAAGGTGGCGGGACCCGGCCGGCCTTATATCCGCGACGGCAGCCCGATGAGCCGCGCGAGCATCATTGCAGCGGCCGACGGCAGCCTGACGCGCCTGCGCACGGACTACCTCGACCTCTATCAGTTGCATTGGCCGAACCGCGGCCATTATCATTTCCGCCATTCCTGGACCTATGATCCCTGGACGCAGGACCGGGCCCGTACGGTGGCTGAACTGGCCGAAGCCCTGGAAGCGCTCGCGGAATTGCAGAAGGCCGGCAAGATCCGCGCGGTCGGCCTGTCCAACGAGACGGCCTGGGGGACCATGCAGTTCCTGAAGCTGGCCGAGACGCACGGCTTGCCGCGCATCGCCTCGATGCAGAACGAATACAATCTCCTGTACCGCACCTTCGACCTCGACCTCGCCGAATTGGCCCATCACGAGAATATCGGGTTGCTCGCCTATTCGCCGCTGGCGGCCGGCCTCTTGACGGGCAAGTACCTGAACGGCGCCCGCCCGGACGGTTCACGCCGGACGACGAACGACGATCTCGGCGGGCGTTACCAACCGCGGCAAGAGCCGGCGGTTGCCGCTTACGTGGCGCTGGCGCGTGAGCATGGGCTGGATCCGGACCCAGATGGCGCTGGCGTTTTGCCTGAGCCGCCCCTTCACGACCTCGGCCATCATCGGCGCGACGACGATGGAACAGTTGCGCACAAACATCGCGGCGACGGACGTGACGCTTGCACCGGAAGTCGTCGACGGCATTCGCAAGTTGCACCGCCAGTACCCGGCGCCGATCTGAGTGGGCAACCTGGTTACTTGGTCCCATACTGAAAAACCCGCCGAAAGGCGGGTTTTTCATGAGTATTGCCGGCGCCGCTACTGGGCGGGCTGGCTTGGCGCCGGCTGCGCCGGAGCCGGAGCCGGCTGCGTGCCGGTCGCCTGGCCGTCGGTTGGCGGGACGGTCGCAGGAGCCGGCGCCTGCGTACCGATCGACGAGGTGTTCGCGTTCGGGTCGACACCGTCGCCGGTGTTGTTGGCGAAGTAGAACACGCCGACGGCCAAAAGCAGGGCCACGACCACCGCCACTGCCCAGCCGCCACCGCTTCCGCGCTTGCTCGTATTGACGACGGTGTTGCGGTCTTCGGGCGGACGATTCTCTGGAATACGGTCTTGCATTTGCAGTTGCTCCTCTGTTTCCATCAAGCAGAACAACGCTTTCCATCGACTCTGGTTCCCGCGCTGCGCGCGCTGGCTGAGGATGGACGCGTCATGCGGGTTAAAGCCGCCTGACAAACGCGACGAAAAGCGAGGTGTTCCCCATCCCTTGCTTTCGCCGCAAAAATCCGTATAAGCGCCCTGTTCAAAACACCCGGTCGCATCGGCTGGTGGCTGAACGGAGGGCCGTTCCCGGCAACGGGAGCGACAGGAACGTGAAGCGTTCCGGCCTCCCGTGTCTCCGCTCTCGACCGTATAGATGAAACGCTTTTCTTGCCCGGGCCGCCTGGCCCTAAGATCAGTCGTTGAGGCTTGGCGCCGGTTTCCGGGTGTGGATCAAACGCAAGAAAGGCACAGCCAAATGGCTCTCTACGAACATGTATTCCTGGCTCGCCAGGACGTGTCCGCCCAGCAGGTCGACGCACTCGTCGAACAGTACAAGGGCGTGATCGAAGCAAACGGCGGCAAGGTCGGCCGGATCGAGAACTGGGGCCTCAAGTCCCTGACCTACCGCATCAACAAGAACCGCAAGGCGCACTACGCGCTGATGGACATCGATGCTCCGGCTGCAGCCATCCATGAGATGGAGCGCCAGATGCGCATCAACGAAGATATCCTGCGCTACATGACCATCGCCGTCGAAGCCCACGAAGAAGGCCCGTCCGCGATGATGCAGAAGCGCGACCGCGACGACCGTCCGCGCCGCGATGGCGACGACCGTGGTCCGCGCCGCGAGTTCGGTGACCGTCCGCGCCGCGACTTCGGCGACCGTCCGCCGCGTGGCGACCGTCCCCCGCGCGAAGACCGCGCGTAATCGAAGCTGAAGGAGAAAAAGACAATGGCTGAAGTATCTTCCGCTCCGGTTCGCCGCCCGTTCCATCGCCGTCGCAAGACCTGCCCGTTCTCCGGCGCCAACGCGCCGAAGATCGACTACAAGGACGTCCGTCTGCTGTCGCGCTACATTTCCGAGCGTGGCAAGATCGTCCCGTCCCGCATCACGGCCGTTTCCCAGAAGAAGCAGCGCGAACTCGCCAAGGCGATCAAGCGCGCCCGCTTCCTCGGCCTGCTGCCCTACGTCGTCGCTTAAGGCACTCCGCGCGCCCGCTTCGGCGGACGCGTGACAAATTAGGGAAGGCGTCATCGCCTTCCCTTCTCCCTTCCGTGTTGGGCGCGGATCGGAACAGTCACCGGCCACAGTCCGAAACGCTTTCGGGCAATAGCCATCCCCCATGTTGGGGAGCAGTTCCTGAAGCATCTCTTCAGGAAACTCCTCTAACTGTCTGGCAAGACAGGACAGCGCCGTGCAGAACTTGAATTGGACCTCGATTGCGACCGGGCTCGTTGCCGGTGTGACCGCCGCTCTGCTTTCGCTGAGCGCGAATGTCCAGTCGACCCTTGCGATCTTCTTCTTCGCCGGCTCCGCCCTGCCCATCCTGATTGCCGGCCTCGGCTGGGGCAATGCGAGCGCGCTGATTGCCGTGATTGCCGGCGGCGCCGTGGCCGCTGCGATGGCATCCTCTCATTTTGCGCTGCTGATCGTGATCATCACGCTGATCCCGGCCGGCTGGCTCAGCAACCTGGCGAACCTCGCGCGCCCTGCCTCCGAACTCGGCGGCCCGAAGGATGCACTCGCCTGGTATCCGCTTTCCAACATCCTGACCCACCTTGCGGTGATGGTCACGCTCGGCATGATCGCCGTCGGCGCGATCATTGGCTACAGCGGCGGGCTTGCCGACCAGATGGTCGACGTGATGCTGCAGGCATTGAAGCAGCAGGAACCGCTCTATAATCCCGATCCCGCCGCCGTCGCGCAGATGAAGGCGATCTTCGGCCTTGCGTTGCCGATCGTGCAGGGCGCGCTCTGGGTGCTGCTGCTCTTTGCTTCCTACTACATCGCCAGCGCGATCGTGCGGCTGTCGGGCAAGGGACTGCGGCCGCGCGAGAACATGCCGACGGCGCTGCGCATGCACCGCAATGCGATCTTCGTGTTTCTCGCCGGGCTCTTGCTCTGCTTCGCCGGGGGGACTCCCGCCGTCATCGGTGCGCTTATCTGCGGCACGTTCGGCGCGGGCTTCGTGCTGTCTGGCTTCGCGATCCTGCACCAGCGCAGCCGCGGCAAGGCATGGCGGCTGCCGGCTCTGTGGCTCGCCTACGGCTCGGTGCTGCTGTTCCTCCTCCCCATCCTTCTCATCCTCGTTCTCGGCCTGACGGATACGCGCCGCACGATTGCGCTGACCCCGGCAGGGCCGAAACCGGAAACGAAATCAAACAACAACTGAACTGAAAAGAAAGGAACTGAAACATGGACGTAATTCTCCTCGAACGCATCGCCAAGCTCGGCCAGATGGGCGAAACCGTAAAGGTTCGCGACGGCTTTGCCCGCAACTACCTGCTGCCGCTCGGCAAGGCGCTGCGCGCCAACGAAGCCAACAAGAAGCGCTTCGAAGCCGAACGCTCCACGCTGGAAGCCCGTAACCTCGAGCGCAAGTCGGAAGCCCAGAAGGTCGCCGAGAAGCTCGACGGCAAGTCCTTCGTCATCGTCCGCTCCGCCGGCGAAACCGGCCAGCTCTATGGCTCAGTTGCCGCTCGCGACATCATCGAGACGCTGTCTGAAAACGGCTTCAACATCGGCCGCAACCAGGTCGAGCTGAACACCCCGATCAAGGCGATCGGCCTGCACAAGGTCGTCCTGCACCTGCACTCGGAAGTCGAGCTCGCCGTCGAACTGAACGTCGCTCGCTCCGCCGACGAAGCCGAGCGCCAGGCCAAGGGCGAAAGCCTCACCTCGGCCGATGCCATCTATGGCGTCGACGAGGACGCCCTGAAGCCGGAAGACTTCTTCGATCCGGAAGCCGATCACGAAGGCGAAGAAGCCTGAGACAGGAACTGCGGCACACAGCGATCGAGCGCGTGCGCCGCCTCCCGCTATAGGCGCGAAAAAACCCGGGTTGAAATCCGGGTTTTTTTGTTATTTGCTAGGGAAATCAGACTGGAAAGCGGTCAGGCCGCACCATGCGGGTTTCCGTTTCAGACCCGCTCCGCCGCAGCCTGCGATGGAGTTTCAGATGAAAATCATTCTTGCTTCGATGATTTCCCGTCTGGTTCGGCGCGGCAATCTGAAGATGACCTACCCGGACGGCGAGACGCGCAGCTTCGGCGACGCCACCGGCAAACCGGTTCATATCCGCGTCAACAGCAAGCGCGCCCAATGGGGCCTGGTCGTCGACCCCGCCTTCTACCTCGGTCACTACTACGGCACCGGCGATATCGATCTGCTCGAGGGCGACATGTTCGACCTGCTCGAAACGGTCTTCACCGGCAACCCCGATTTCAAATATTACGACAGTGGCTGGAACCGCTTCCTGGAACGGAGCCGCTACCTTCTGCGCTGGCTGCGGGAGAAGAACGGCATCCGCCGCTCGCGCGACAACGTCCAGCATCATTACGACCTGACCGGCGCCCTCTATGATCTTTTCCTCGACCAGGACAAGCAATACTCCTGCGCCTATTTCGAGACACCGGACCAGAGCCTCGACGAGGCGCAACTGGCGAAGAAGCGGCACATCGCCGCCAAGCTCACGATCGGGCGCCCCGGGCTCTCCGTATTGGACATCGGCAGCGGCTGGGGCGGCATGGCGCTCTATCTGGCCCGCAATCTCGGCGCGCGCGTGACCGGCGTAACGCTGTCCGACGAGCAGTTTGCCGTCTCGCGCGAGCGCGCCAGGGACGCCGGGCTGGAGGACGAGGTGCGCTTTCTGCTGGAGGATTATCGCAATGCGCCCGACACCTATGACCGGATCGTCTCGGTTGGCATGTTCGAGCATGTCGGACGGCCCAACTACCTCACCTTCTTCCGCAAGGCCGCCTCGCTGCTGAATCCGGACGGCGCGATGCTGCTGCATACGATCGGCAGGACCGACGCGCCCACCAGCAACAACCCATTCATCGAGAAATACATCTTTCCGGGCGGTTACATCCCTGCCCTTTCGGAGGTGATGCGTGCTGTCGAGAAATCGGGCCTGCGCGTGACCGACATCGAAATCCTGCGGCTGCACTATGCCATGACGCTTCGGCATTGGCGCCAGCGCTTCATGGCGCGCCGGGACGAAGCCAAGGCGCTCTACGACGAACGCTTCTGCCGAATCTGGGAGTTCTACCTCGCCAGTTCCGAGAGCGCTTTCCGCTGGCAGAATCTCGTCGTCTTTCAGCTGCAGCTCGCGCATCATCAGCAGGCCGTACCGCTTACCCGCGACTACGTCGGACAGGGCGAAGGCGCCTTGAAGGCCCACGAGGGCGACGGCAAGGGCCGCGCGGCCGGGACGCGGTCGTTCCCGCAGGGTACAGCGCTCAAGGTCCCCCCGGCGCTGCCGAATCGGCGGCTGCGCTCCGTCAAGTCCGACCGTCGTATTCCTCCCTGAGCAGGCGCGATTGTCCGCCACTGTGGGATTTCCGCACGCCCCTTGCTGTGGATAGGTCGAAGACCGTGCTGAACGGCCTTCCCATCGACCCCTCCATCTCATTCCAGACAGTCGGCGCTTGACCCGTGCGGCTTCCCGGTTGAAGCAGGATCCATCACTGCAATGGGATTCGGGGAGATTCGGGCCACATGAACGACGCCGTGCGAAAACTTGCCAATCCGGGTCGCGACGATCTTGGTGTGCATCACCGCGAAGCGCCGAACAACATCGAGGCCGAGCAGGCGCTGCTGGGCGCGATTCTCGTCAACAATGATGCCTATTACCGCGTCTCGGATTTTCTCAAGCCGATCCACTTCCAGGAGCCGCTGCACCGGAAGATCTTCGAGCTCGCCGGCGACACCATCCGCATGGGCAAGATCGCAACGACGATCACCTTGAAAACGCATCTGCCCGCGGACGGCCGCGTCGGCGAACTGACCATCCCGCAGTACCTCGCCCGCCTTGCCGCCGAAGCCGTGACGATCATCAACGCGGAAGACTATGGCCGCGCGATCTACGACCTGGCATTGCGCCGTTCGCTGATCACCATCGGCGAAGACATGGTCAACATCGCCTATGACGCACCGCTCGACATGCCGCCGCAAAACCAGATCGAAGACGCCGAGCGGCGCCTGTTCGAGCTGGCCGAAACCGGCCGCTACGACGGCGGCTTCCAGTCGTTCAACGACGCGGTGGCGCAGGCGATCGACATGGCCGGCCAGGCCTTCGAGCGCGATGGCAGCCTATCGGGCATCTCCACCGGTATCCAATCGCTGGACGCCCGCATGGGCGGGCTGCAGCGCTCGGACTTGATCGTGCTCGCCGGTCGCCCCGGCATGGGCAAGACCTCGCTTGCCACCAACATCGCCTACAACATCGCGGCGGCCTACGAGCAGGAAGTTCAGGCGGACGGCTCGTACAAGGCAAAGAACGGCGGCGTCGTCGGTTTCTACTCGCTCGAAATGTCGTCCGAACAGCTCGCCACCCGTATCATTTCCGAGCAGACCGAAGTCTCCTCGTCGAAGATCCGCCGCGGCGACATCTCCGAGGCCGATTTCGAAAAACTCGTCGCCTGTTCGCAGATGATGCAGAAGGTGCCGCTCTACATCGACCAGACCGGTGGTATCTCGATCGCGCAGCTTTCGGCCCGGGCGCGGCGCCTCAAGCGCCAGCGCGGCCTCGACTGCCTGGTGGTGGACTATATCCAGCTGATGACCGGCTCCGGCAAGTCGAGCGATAACCGCGTGCAGGAAATCACCCAGATCACCACCGGCCTGAAGGCGCTCGGCAAGGAACTGAACGTGCCGATCATCGCGCTCTCCCAGCTCTCCCGTCAGGTGGAAAGCCGCGAGGACAAGCGCCCGCAGCTCTCCGACCTTCGCGAATCGGGTTCGATCGAGCAGGACGCCGACGTGGTGCTGTTCGTGTTCCGCGAAGAATACTACGTCAAGAACCTCGAGCCGCGCGACGAATTCGATCCGAAGTACGAAGAATGGAAGATGCTGTTCGAAAAGGTGAAGGGCACCGCCGACGTTATCATCGCCAAGCAACGTCACGGACCGACCGGCACCGTCAAGCTCGCCTTCCAGTCCGAATACACCCGGTTTACGGACCTGGCCGATCCGTCCTTCTCGCAGTACGAAGAGCACTGATCCCGCGACTGCCGCCGGTCAGTGCCGCAGGACCGTGATGTTGCACTTTCCGGCCATGAGGGCGAGTGCCGCCAAAGCCTCGTCCGTCAACTCGATGTCGAGCCGGTCACGGCAGGTGCCGATCGGCTCGTCCACATCGGCCTCCAGCGACAAACGCGTCGTGCACCGCAGTCCCTTGCCTTCAAGTACCAACTGCCTGGCGTCAGGATCGTGCGGTGGCAGCGGATTTCGCTCTGCGATGAGGTCGTCGATGGAGCGATAGGCGACGGCGCGCGTGACACTGTGCAGGTCGATCATGGTCAGGGAGAGAACGGCCCACTTCCCCGGATACTGCAGGGCCGAGGTGGTGCGCGCGCGACATCCGTTTCCCCCCACCTCCAGACGGGTCAGCAATCGCGGCGCCTCGGGATCGTCCAGAAACGAGCGATAAACATCGATGTTGCCGTCCCGTATGGCCCTGCTGCCATTCCGGTCGAGGCCGAGCAGCGTGGCAAAGGCGTCGCGCAGTTCCCATGGGGCACTTTCTGGCTCCTGGGCACGCAGCGGCAGCACACCGAGGGCAGCCACCAACCCCAACGCCAACACAACCATCGCATAGTGTTTTTTCATGCCCTGCAGTTCGCCTCCCATCGCGCGCCGGGACGTTAAGAGGAACCGCCGGGCGCGAAAAGCCCCCGGAATGCATCGATTTCAAATTCCTTTGCTTTTGCTGTGGTTGCTGCAATCCTGTTGCCGCCCGATGCTGGAGCGAGTATTCGATAACAATGACGAAGAGCAGTTTCTCCCCGACCAGTCCCTTCTCATCCACGGCCCCGATCGGCGAAGAACATGCGCGGTTGACCATCAACCTTCAGGCGCTCGCCGACAATTGGCGCCTCATGGCCCGCAAGTCAGGCAAAGCCCGCACCGCAGCCGTGCTCAAGGCCGACGCCTATGGCACCGGGCTGGAGCCGGCGGCCCGGACATTCTATGACGCCGGTGCCCGCGACTTCTTCGTGGCAAGCCCGGCAGAGGGCGTCATGTTGCGGCCGCTCGTGCCGGACGGGCGCATCTTTGTCCTCTCCGGAATGTGGCCTGGCTCGGAGCGGCTGTTCTTCGATTACGACCTGGTTCCGGTGCTGGCGTCACAAAACCAGCTGGCCGTTTTCATGGCGGCGATCTCGGAGCGCGGCGATCATCCGTGCGCGCTGCAGGTCGATACGGGCATGAACCGGCTCGGCCTGTCGGTGAACGATGCAATCGCGCTCGCCCATGACCCGGCCCGACCGGCAAGCTTTTCGCCGGTGCTGATCCTGAGCCACCTCGCCTGCGGCGATGAGCCGATGCACCCGATGAACCGCATGCAGCTCGACCGGTTTCGCGCCGCGACACGAGCGTTCGAAGGGGTCGCGGCGAGCCTCGCCAATTCCGCCGGCGTCTTCCTGGGCGAGGAATTCCACTTCGACCTGACCCGGCCGGGCATCTCGCTTTACGGCGGCGCTGCGGTGAACGACGAACCGAACCCGATGAAACCGGTCGTCACGGCCGAGGCGCGGATCCTGCAGGTGCGCGACGCAGGCATCGGTGAAAGCGTCAGCTACGGCGCTGCCGCCGTCCTGACGCGCGACAGCAGGATCGCCGTCGCCGCGATCGGCTATGCCGACGGCTATCTGCGCAGCCTGTCCGGCGCCGGCGTACCGCTGCGCCAGACCGGCATTTCCGGCGCCAGCGGATACCTGCATGGGCGCGCCGTGCCCCTGATCGGCCGCGTCACCATGGATCTGACCCATTTCGACGTGACCGATCTTCCCGAAGGTGCGGTGCGCGCGGGCGATTTTATCGAGCTGTTCGGCCGGAACATGCCGATAGAGAAAGTGGCAAAGGCGGGCGGCACGATCGACTACGTGCTGCTGACCAGTCTCGGCCCAAGGTATCGCCGAGACTATATCGACGCGAACAGGTAGGCGACGTTCCTGCTTTGTGCTAACTCGCTTTCAGCGAATCCCCACACGTAGCTGTTGAAAGCGAGACCGGATGGCCAAGGCCCGCACCCAATTCGTCTGCCAGAACTGCGGCACGGTTTTTTCACGCTGGCAAGGCAAGTGCGACGCCTGCGGCGAGTGGAACACCGTCGTCGAGGAAGACCCGATGGGCGGCATCGGCGGCGGTCCGGGCAAGACGCCGAAGAAGGGCCGCGTCGTCGCGCTGACCGCGCTGTCGGGTGAAATCGAGGAGGCGCCGCGAATCGGGACCGGGATCAGCGAACTCGACCGCGTCACCGGCGGCGGCTTCGTTCGCGGATCGGCCGTGCTCGTCGGCGGCGATCCGGGGATCGGCAAATCGACCGTGCTGATGCAGGCGGCGGCCGCCCTCTCCCGCCGCGGCCAGCGGGTGATCTACGTATCGGGCGAGGAAGCCGTCGCACAGATACGGCTGCGCGCGCAGCGGCTGGGGGCGGCCGAGACCGATGTGCTGCTCGCCGCCGAGACCAACGTCGAGGACATTCTGGCGACGCTTGCGGACGGCAAGCGGCCCGATCTCGCCATCATCGACTCGATCCAGACGCTGTGGAGCGACATCGTCGAGTCGGCGCCGGGAACCGTCACACAGGTGCGCACCGGCGCGCAGGCGATGATCCGCTTCGCCAAGCAGACCGGTGCTGCCGTGGTTCTCGTCGGCCATGTCACCAAGGAAGGCCAGATCGCCGGCCCGCGCGTTGTCGAGCACATGGTCGACGCCGTGCTCTATTTCGAGGGCGACCGCGGCCACCACTACCGCATCCTGCGCACGGTCAAGAACCGCTTCGGGCCGACCGACGAGATCGGTGTGTTCGAAATGTCCGACAAGGGCCTTCGCGAAGTCTCCAACCCGTCGGAGCTCTTTCTTGGCGAGCGCAACGAGAAGGCGCCGGGGGCGGCCGTCTTTGCCGGCATGGAGGGCACGCGGCCCGTTCTTGTCGAGGTGCAGGCGCTGGTGGCGCCGACCTCGCTCGGCACGCCGCGCCGCGCCGTTGTCGGCTGGGATTCGGCGCGGCTGTCGATGATCCTTGCCGTACTCGAGGCCCATTGCGGCGTAAGGCTCGGGCAGCATGACGTTTATCTGAACGTCGCCGGCGGCTTTCGCATATCCGAACCCGCAGCAGATCTTGCCGTTACCGCCGCCCTCGTTTCGTCGCTGGCCGGTCTTGCCCTGCCGAAGGATTGCGTCTATTTCGGCGAAGTGAGCCTTTCGGGCGCCGTCCGGCCGGTGTCGCACACCGCGCAGCGCCTGAAGGAGGCCGAGAAGCTGGGGTTCTCCCAGGCGGTCCTGCCGACAGGCTCGGCCGAACTGCCCAAGGGCAATGGCGGGCGATGGGCGGAGATCGACAGCCTGCCGGATCTGGTGGCGCGCATTGCCGGATCGAAGGGCGCGCTCATGCGCGGCGACGAAGACAACTGATGCGGCTGCCGCGAAATTGGCAAACCTTTGTGGAAACAGTTCGTTGCTGATGAACCGAATTGAGACGCGCTTGACGCAATCGGCTAATGTGCGCGAGCACATTGCACCCGGGTCGAACGACATTCCAGGTCTGGAGTAGGACAAAACATGCCCATCACCCTTCTCGACGGTATCGTCATCGGCGTCGCGCTTTTCTCGGCCGTTCTGGCGATGGTGCGTGGATTTTCGCGCGAGGTTCTGTCGGTCGCAAGCTGGGTGGGCGCCGCTGCCGCCGCCTACTTCCTCTACCCGGTGCTCCTGCCCTACGCCAAGGACTACACCGCCAGCGACACGGTCGCCATCATCGGTTCGGCCGCCGCCGTCTTCCTCGTCGCGCTGATCGTGATCTCCTTCATCACCATGCGCATCGCCGACTTCATCATCGACAGCCGCATCGGCGCGCTGGACCGCACCCTCGGCTTCCTGTTCGGCGCCGCCCGCGGTATCCTGCTGGTCGTCGTTGCCATGCTGTTCTTCAACTGGCTGGTGGCCCCGCAGCAGCAACCCTCGTGGGTCGGCAGCGCGAAATCGAAGCCGCTGCTCGACAATCTCGGCACCAAGCTGATCGCGCTTCTGCCGGAAGACGCCGACACGCAGATCCGCGACCGCCTGCTCGGCAAGCGCGCGCCGGCGGAAGGCACAGAAACGCCTGCCGAAGGCACCGACGGCGCAGCCGGGCAAGCCCCGGCCAGCGGCGAGGAGCCGGCAGAGGAGGCACCGGCAACGAACGGATGATCTCGCAAGGCTGCCCAGCACTTTTCGCCAGAGCGGCCGCGGCGAAAATCTGATAGGATCAACCAAGCTACCACTGAAGCCTGCGGACTTCGGTGGTAAAGTCGTTAAGGCGTACACATATTGGCGTCGCGGCCAAAAATTGGATATGAGCCTCATCCATGGATCCGGTGAAGCGGTATTCGCCCGGCACCGATAGCCAAAACCCGTGCAACCCCGAAATGTCCCGAGCAAAGGCTTGCAGCAAATGAGCGATTTTTCCGTTTCCGCCCACCGTTCCGACAGCGATCTGGACGGGGATACGCTTCATGAGGAATGCGGTGTTTTCGGCATCCTCGGCCATCCGGATGCGGCGACGCTGACAGCACTCGGGCTGCACGCCCTCCAGCATCGCGGCCAAGAAGCCGCCGGCATCGTCTCTGTCGACGGCAAGCAGTTCCATACCGAGAAGCATATGGGCCTGGTCGGCGACCACTACACCAACCCGGCGACGCTGGCGAAGCTGCCGGGCAACATGGCGATCGGCCACACCCGCTACTCCACCACCGGCGAGGTGGCGCTACGCAATGTACAGCCGCTGTTTGCGGAACTGGAAGTCGGCGGCATCGCGGTCGCCCACAACGGCAACTTCACCAACGGTTTGACGCTTCGTCGTCAGTTGATTGCCGGCGGCGCCATCTGTCAGTCGACCTCGGACACCGAGGTGGTGCTGCACCTGATCGCCCGCTCGCGCTACACGAATACGACCGACCGCTTCATCGACGCCATCCGCCAGATGGAAGGCGGCTACTCGATGCTCGGCATCACCCGTACCAAGCTGATCGCCGCCCGCGATCCCACCGGCATCCGTCCCCTCGTCATGGGCGAGCTCGACGGCAAGCCGATCTTCTGCTCGGAAACCTGCGCGCTCGACATCATCGGCGCGAAATACATCCGCGATGTCGAGAACGGTGAGATCATCATCTGCGAGATCGAGCCGGACGGTTCGATTTCCATCGAAGCCCGCAAATCGGGCAATCCGACGCCGGAACGCCTGTGCCTGTTCGAGTACGTCTATTTCGCACGGCCCGACTCGGTGGTCGGTGGCCGCAATGTCTACGTCGCGCGCAAGAACATGGGCATGAACCTGGCCAGGGAATACCCGGTGGAGGCAGACGTCGTCGTGCCGGTGCCGGACGGCGGCACGCCGGCGGCCCTCGGCTACGCGCAGGAGAGCGGCATTCCATTCGAGTACGGGATCATCCGCAACCACTATGTCGGCCGCACCTTCATCGAACCGACGCAGCAGATCCGCGCCTTCGGGGTGAAACTGAAACACTCGGCCAACCGCGCCATGATCGAGGGCAAGCGCGTCGTTCTCGTCGACGATTCGATCGTTCGCGGCACCACCTCGGTCAAGATCGTGCAGATGATTCGCGACGCCGGCGCCAAGGAAGTACACATCCGCGTCGCCAGTCCGATGATCTTCTACCCCGACTTCTACGGCATCGACACGCCGGACAAGGACAAGCTGCTGGCCAACCAGTATGCCGACGTCGAGGCGATGGCGAAGTATATCGGCGCCGACTCGCTGCAGTTCCTCTCGATCGACGGCCTCTACCGTGCCGTCGGCGGCGAGGACCGCAACCCCGCCCGGCCGCAGTTCACAGACCACTATTTCACCGGCGATTATCCGACACGCCTGCTGGACAAGGACGGTGAGACGATGGGTCGCAAAGTCTCGGTGCTCGCCAGCAACGGCTGAACCGAAGCAGCGGTTTTCAATTTGCAACGCTTACGCTAGAAGGCTGCGGAAACGCGGCCTTCTTCTTTTGGCCGGCCTCACACGGGAAGGGTATGATGGACATCGATCTGAAAGACCGCATCGCGCTTGTCACTGGCGCCTCGCGCGGTATCGGCTATTTCACCGCCCTCGAACTGGCCAAGCGCGGCGCGCATGTGATCGCCTGCGCCCGGACCGTCGGCGGCCTCGAAGAGCTCGATGACGCCATCAGGGCCGTCGGCGGCACCGCCACGCTCGTCCCCTTCGACCTGGCCGACATGGCGGCGATCGACAAGCTCGGCGGCTCGATCTTCGAGCGTTGGGGCAAGCTGGACATCCTCGTCGCCAATGCCGGAGTGCTCGGCACGATCTCGCCGATCGGCCATGTCGAGGCGAAGGTGTTCGAGAAGGTGATGTCGATCAACGTCAACGCCACATGGCGGCTGATCCGCTCGGTCGAGCCGCTGCTACTGAAATCGGACGCCGGGCGGGCGCTGATCCTGTCGTCGGCGGCGGCGCACAAATGCAAGCCCTTCTGGGGCCCCTACTCCGCCTCCAAGGCAGCCGTCGAGGCGCTGGCCCGCACCTGGGCCGGCGAGACGCAGCGCACCGCGCTCCGCATCCTGTCCATCGATCCCGGCCCGACCCGGACCGCCATGCGCGCCCAGGCCGTCCCTGGCGAGGATCCTGCGACCGTGCCGCATCCGTCCGAGGTCGCCGAGGCTTTGATGCCGCTGCTCGGCCCCGACATGACCGAGACCGGCAAGCTCTTCATCGTCCGCGAGAAGAAGATCGTCGACTACAACATGCCGAGCTGACAGCTGCTCGGCGCCATCATCAGGCAGACGTGAAAAGGCCCGCGCAACCGGTAAGTTGCGCGGGCCTTTTCGTGCGCCTCGCCGCATCTTCCGCGTCAGCCCTTGTGCTCGACGGCAGCCATTGCGGCTGCGGTCGTGTCCTCTTCAACCACGGTTCTGACGACCACCGACAGGCCGGGGCTCAGGTACTTCGCCTGCTCCTGACCCGGATCGATCGAGATACGGATCGGAACGCGCTGGGCAACCTTGGTGAAGTTGCCAGTGGCGTTGTCGGGCTTGATGATGCTGAACTCGGAACCCGCGGCCGGCGAGAAACGCTCGACATGACCGCTCAGTTCGCGATGGTCGAGCGCGTCGACGGAGATCGTCACCGGCTGGCCGACGTGAATCCGGCTCAGTTGCGTTTCCTTGAAATTGGCGATGATCCAGGTTCCTTCGGGCACGACCGCCATAAGTTGCGTGCCGGCGCCGACATACTGGCCGAGCTTGACGCCGACCTCGCCGACGACACCGTCGCGCGGCGCGGTGATGCGCGTGTTGGCGAGATCGATTTCGGCAAGCTCCACGGTCGCCCTGGCGCCGTCGACGGCTGCCTTCAGAGAGTCCCTGCCGACGATGATACCTTGCAGATCCTGTCGTGCGACCTCCAGCTGGGCCTTCGCCTGCTTCACCGCGGCCTCTGCCTGGTCCAGCGTTGTGCGGCCTTGCTCGCGGTCACTCTCGGCCATCACGCCCTTCTTCGCGAGCGCTTCGACCCGGTTCCAGTTCTCCGTGGCGCGGCGCAGACCGTATTGGGCGCTTTCGACACTCGCCTCGCTGGAGCCGATCTTGGCTTCTGCTGAGCGCTGCTGCTGGTTCGAGTTGACCAACGCCGCTTCCTGGGCCGCAAGCGCCGCCTTCGCCTGGTCGGCCTTCTGCCGGTAGATGCGGTCGTCAAGGCGGGCGAGCATCTGGCCGGCCTTGACGGCCTGGTAGTCCTTGACGGGGACATCGACGATGTAACCGGAAAGCTGCGGGCTGATGAGAGTTACAGAACCGCGGACATATGCATTGTCGGTCGTCTGGACGTCGCTCCTGAACGGAGGAAGGTCCCAGGCGTAAAGAACAAGCGTAATGGCGGCGACACCCGTTGCAACTGCAAGGGTCGAAGCAAGATTGGTGATCAGTTTCTTCATGACTTTTACTCAGGCGGCAAGCTCGACCGGAACAGTGTTCCGGAGGCGAGTCTTGATGGCGTTGAAAATCAGATGGAGCAGCAGGCACGCGGCGGCGCCCGCCGACAGAACGGAAACCAGCATGAACACGTCATTGTAGGCGAGCACGTTCGCTTCGCGGGTGATCTGCTGGCTGAGAAGGCTTGTGCCCTCCGCGTTGAGGAGAGCCTTATCGGTCAGCGTGTGGCCATAGACGGCCGACAACTGGTTTACGCGGCCCGCAACGATCGGATCGGTCAGCGTGATGCTCTGGGCGAGAACGTTCGAATGGAACTTTTCGCGCAGCGTGATCAGCGTACCGAGCGCGGCAGAGCCAAGCTGACCACCCAGGCTCTGTGTGGCCAGGAACAGGATGATGAAGGAGAAGATGTAGTTCGGCCCCTTCTTCAGCGCGTTCATCAGCCCGTGCGCCATTGAAGGCGGCAGGAACATGACGCTGGCGACGGCGACAAGGCCCTGACTGAAATAGACGTCCTGCGGCCGGGTCAGGTTGGTCGCGCGACTGTCCATCCAGGCACCGATCGAGATCAGTGCCAGCGACACAAGATGGATATATGGCTCCCGCCCCGGCTTAATCAGGCAGGCGCAGATGACGCCGCCGATGATCGTCGCAATTGCGATGACCGTGTAGAGCCCGGTCAGTTGGTCCGTCTGCAGCCCCATGACAAGGAAGAAGTTCGTGGCGGAGGCCGTCTGCTCGGTCAGAAGCAGGCGGAAGAGCAGCAGCACCGTCGTGAAATGGAGGATCTCCGGGCTCACCAGCCAACGGATGTCGATGAACGGCTGTTTGCGGTTCAGCTCGATCAAAGCCGCAATCGTCAGGCATACAAAGGACAGGACAAGAAGCTCGCCCACCCACTGTGCCTCCAGCCACCAGTAGAGCCGGCCCGTGGTCAGCACGATCGCGAGCGAACCGAAACCGACGGCCACAAAGAGATAGCTGACGATATCAAGTCGTTCGATTACCTTTACCCGAGGCGGCGAGTTGAGCGGCAGTAGATAGATCGCACCGAAGCTCGCCATCGCGAGCGCAAGCTCGAAAAGATACAGGCCATGCACGCCGCCGAGCTCGAACAACGTCGGAAACATGATCCGCGTCAGGGATGGTACGAGCGCAATGTTGGTTAGCGCCGCCGTCAGCCCCCAGGTCAACTTATGCTGCGGCGGAACCTTCTCGATCATATAGAGGAAGGCAAGGCTGGACATCGGGGCCGCTGCGATACCGGCGACGAAGCGGAGCGCGATCGCCGACTGCAGGTCGGTCACGAACAGATGCAGCACCGACACGAGCACGAAGAGCACGATGCTCCACTCCGCGAAAGTGCGGATGCCGTACTGCGCGCGTACCTTGATGAGCGCCACGGAGAGCGAGACGTTCGGTGCCAGATAGGCTGCGATCAGCCAGGTGGCCTCGGACTGGGTCGCACCAAAGGCACCCTGCAGCTGCTGCAGGTTGCCCGCAATCATGTTCATCCCGAAACCCTGCGTCAGGGCGAGGAGAGAGGATGCGCCGATATAGGCGACGGCCGGCAGGCTGCGTGGTGAAACAGTCTCCGCAGGCGCAGCTTGCTCGGATGGCCGCGCCGGCAGGTCAGATGCAGGCGCATCGTCATTGGCCGCCGTCAGGTGACGTTGCGGCCCGTCCTCTTCGGCGGTGCTGCTTACCGCTCCGGCAGACATGGTCACACACTCTCCCGACAGGAGGTCATCGCACCTTCGGCAATGGCACGGATAACCCGCACGGCCGTTGCCATGTCTGCCTCGCTGACCCCGCGCAGGAGATCGCGGCGCAATTCCTTTGCGAGCGAGGTGATCTCTTCGGCGACCTGTTCGCCGTAGGGCGTCATGGCGATGTGCTTGGCCCGCCGATCACCCTCGACGTTGCGCCGCTCGATGAAACCCTGCTTCTCCATGCCATCGAGCAAACGCACGAGCGTCGGCGTCTCGATATCGAGCTCGTCAGCGAGCTCGCGCTGGGTCAGGTTCGGCATCTTGCCGAGGACAAGGAGTGCTCGGCCACGCGACAGCGTCAGCCCCCTCTCCTTCACCCGGGCATCGAACAGCGCGCGCATCTTGCGACCGGCGCGGGAGAGTTCGTCGAGAATGATGTCGCGGGAACTGGTTCTGGACATTTTCCTAGCCTGAATATTATTAGCTTGCTACTAATTATCATGCTAAATAACACCATCCGGCCCGATTTTCAAGACAGGCCTGGAATCGGCAACGCAAAGCAGCGACGCGGCATTTGCATGCCGCTCTCAAGGCCAATGAAAAAACTGGTTGCTTTGGAGCGCCCCCTCCTTCCGCCACCCCGGAGGTCCGGGGTCGAGCCGCGTCTGCGGTGCGAGAGAGTCATTTGCGTTCAAGGACTTGAGCGCAATGTATGCCGGATCAAGCCCGGCATGACGGAGGAATTGGGCGATGCTAGCAAAAGAAAAATCGGAATCAGGGTTTTGACAACAAGTAAGGCGCGAAATCTGCCGCGCCTTACTTGTTCCATGTCGGAATGCACTTTGTACGAACGGCGTGTCCGTCCGTCTTCAGTGTTCGTCGCTTTCGCCGGGAAACGGGTTCTCGACCGAGGAATCGGTCGCTGGCCAGCCGCCATATTTGCGGTACCAGGCACGCGCGCCGAAGGGCAGCGACGCAAGGTAGAGGGCGACGGTCACGACCATCGTCTCCCAGGTGAAGCTCATGAGCGTCGCAACATAGATGACGATGGCGAGCATGACGGGCAGGACCAGATCCTTGCGGATGCGCCCGCCCTCGGACTTGCCGGACCAGACCGGGACACGGCTGACGAGGAGGAAGGCGATCAGCACGGTATAGGCCGAAGCGATCAGGGCGAAGGGCTGGCTCGGCGCCACGCCCAGGAAGCCGACATAGACCGGCAGAAGCACGAGCATGGCGCCCGCAGGCGCCGGAACGCCGACAAAATACTCGCTCTGCCAGCTTGCCTTGGTCTCCCGCTCTGCCATCACGTTGAAGCGGGCAAGACGCAGGCCGGCAGCGATGGCGAAAATGAGGGCTGCGATCCAGCCGATCGAGCGGGCCTGGTCCAGCACGAAAACGTAGAGCACCAACGCCGGCGCAACGCCGAAATTGACGATATCGGCCAGCGAATCCATCTGTACGCCGAATTTCGACGTCGCCTTGAGAAGACGGGCGACACGCCCGTCGATACCGTCGAGGAAGGCTGCCAGCAGCACCATGCCGACAGCGAGCTCGTAGCGATTTTCGAAGGCGAGGCGAATGCCGGTCAAGCCGGCACAGATGGCAAGGATCGTGATCAGGTTCGGGATGATCACCCGCAACGGGATCTGACGCAGACGCGGGCCGCGGGCCTCATCATTCGGCCCGTTCGGCTCATAGGGGTGGAACGGCGTTTTCATTTCGGCTCGCTTTGTTTGCAGGCCGGAACGCACTGATGTCGATCCGGCAAGACACCGAACTCCGAAATCACGCGATCCCGCGCCCCTGTCAACCCCGGCGTCCCAGTGTTGGCCCCTTCGAGGAACCGAACTCCGCAAGCACGGTCTCGCCGGCGACCGCCGTCTGGCCGAGCGCAACCCGTGCTTCGGCACCGGCCGGCAGGAAGACGTCGAGTCGCGACCCGAAACGGATCAGACCGAAGCGTTCACCGGCCTCGAGACGATCGAATGTCGAGGTCCAGCAGACGATACGGCGGGCCACGAGACCGGCGATTTGAACGACGCCGATCTCGCCGTGCGCCGTATCGATGACGAGGCTGTTGCGCTCGTTCTCCTGGCTCGCCTTGTCCAGTTCAGCATTGAGAAACCGGCCGGCGCGATAGGCGATGCGACGAACGCTGCCGCGCATCGGCGCACGGTTCACATGGCAATTGAACACGTTCATGAAGACGGTGATGCGCAGCATCGGCTCGGAGCCAAGCTCAAGCTCGAGCGGCGGTGTCACCATTGCGATCGACGAGACACGGCCGTCCGCCGGGCTGATGACGAGGTCCGGATCCTGCGGGGTGACGCGCTCGGGGTCACGGAAGAAATAGGCGCACCAGGCCGTCAGGATGAAACCGATCCACATCAACGGTTCCCACAGGAGCCCAAGCACGAGGGACACCACGAAGAAGATGGCAACGAACTTCCAGCCGTCGCGATGGACGGGAACCAGGGTGTTTCGCACCGTACCGACCAGACTCATGCATACCTCTCCGTTTCTCTTGCGCACTGCAACTAGCGCGAAACCGCGGCGGGGGCAATGCGGCGATGCAGCAAGTGGTCGGCAATCGGCACGGATTCATCGGCCATGAGCGGAGCTTCTGGTTGCCCCGGACCTTGTCCCCGAGCGATCAACAGATCGGTGCTGTCGAGGACCCTGGGAGCATGGTGACCTCCGGCCACCATGCTCGTCACGATCAGTTCACTGGAGCGCCTCGCACGACCACACCAAGCTCGTCCGCATCGCGAACCTGCTTGAGATGCTCTTCGGCTTCCGTCGCCTCGCGCTGGCGATTCCACATCGAGGCGTAGAGGCCGCCTTGACGAAGCAGTCCGGCATGGGTGCCGCGCTCGGAGATCCGGCCGTCCTTCAGCACGATGATCTCGTCGGCCGAAACCACGGTCGACAGCCGGTGGGCGATGACGAGGGTCGTGCGGTTCTTCGAGACAAGCTCGAGCGCAGCCTGGATCTCCTGCTCGGTGCGGGTATCAAGCGCCGAAGTCGCCTCGTCGAGGATCAGGATCGGCGGGCTCTTCAGGATCGTGCGAGCAATCGCCACGCGCTGCTTCTCACCACCGGACAGCTTCAGGCCACGCTCGCCGACCATCGACTTGAAACCACCCGGCAGGTGCTCGATGAAGCCGCTGATCTGGGCAACGTCAGCGGCCGCCCTTACCTCCTCGTCGGTTGCCGACGGCCGGCCGTAACGGATGTTGTAGGCGATCGTGTCGTTGAACAGCACGGTATCCTGCGGCACCATGCCGATCGCTGCGCGCAGCGACTTCTGCGTTACGTCGCGCACGTCCTGCCCATCGATCGTGATCGCCCCCTGCTGAACATCGTAGAAGCGGTAGAGCAGGCGCGACAAGGTCGACTTGCCGGCCCCGGAGGGACCGACGACTGCGACGGTCTTGCCGGCCGGGACCTCGAACGAGACGCCCTTCAGGATCGGCCGTGCGGGGTCGTAGGCGAAATGAACGTCGCGGAACGAGATTGCGCCGGCGCCGATCGCAAGCGGCCCCGCGCCCGGGCGGTCCTCGACTTCCGCATGCACTTCAAGGAGATCGAACATCTGCTCGATGTCGGTGAGGCCCTGGCGGATTTCACGGTAGACGAAACCGATAAAGTTCAGCGGGATCGCCAGCTGGATCAGCATCGCATTGACGAAGACGAAGTCGCCGATCGTCTGCTCGCCGCGTTGGACGGCCAGCGCCGACATCACCATCATGACCGCCGTGCCGACGCCGAAGATCAGTGCCTGGCCGAAGTTCAGCCAGCCGAGCGAGGTCCAGACCTGCGTCGCCGCGCGCTCGTAGCGCGCCATCGACTGATCGAAGCGTTTCGCCTCCATGTCCTCGTTGCCGAAGTACTTCACCGTTTCGAAGTTGAGCAGCGAGTCGATTGCCTTGGTGTTCGCCTCCGTATCGCTCTCGTTCATCGAGCGGCGGATGGCGATGCGCCAGTCACTGGCGCGGACGGTGAACCAGATATAGAGCGCGACCGTGACCGCGGTGACGAGGAGATAGCTGAAGCCGTAGCCGACCCAGAACACGACCGCCGTCAGAAGGAACTCGATGATGGTCGGGACGGAATTGAGGATGGTGAAGCGGACGATCGTCTCGATGCCCTTGGTGCCGCGTTCGATGACGCGCGAAAGCCCTCCCGTGCGCCGCTCGAGATGGAACCGCAGCGACAGACGATGGAGATGGACGAAGGTCTTGTAGGCGAGTTGGCGCACGGCATACTGGCCGACGCTGGCAAACAGGGCGTCGCGAAGCTGGTTCAATCCGGCCTGGAAGATGCGCGCGAAATTGTAGGCGATCACCAGCATCACCGCGCCGAGCAGGAAGGGCGGCAGCAAGCCCACCACATCCGTCTTGCCGCCCAGCGCGTCGGTCGCCCATTTGAAGAAATAGGGCACCAGCAGCAGAACGAGCTTGGAGAGGAGCAGGAAGACCGTCGCCCAGACCACCCGCATCTTCAGATCGGGCCGGTCCTCGGGCCACATGTAGGGCCAGAGATTGACGATGGTTCCGAACGGATTGCTGGTATCGGCTGAAACCGTTTTCTTCGTTGTGGCCGCCACGCACGCCTCCGAGTGCCGAATGGTTCCGGCTCAAGCTTTCATGAAAAAATGCGGCGTCCCAACAGGACGCCGCATGGACTGACATAGGGTGCACGGGCCCGCAATACAATGTTCGGACGCCAAGTCGACGAGAACGCTCAAGCGCGTCGGGGCCTTACCTGCTGCGCTTTTGTTGATTTTCTCGCATGCCTTTCCCTTTCGGGTGACACGCTAGTTCTTGAGGCGCTTGCGGTGCATTTCCTCCGCCTCCGCCTCGGGCATCGCCTCGTCAGGAACGCCGAAGATCTGCCCCGGCAGGATGCGGTCCGGATTGGTGATCTGGTCCTCGTTGGCGAGATAGATCGACGTGTAGCGCACGCCCTGACCATAGACGCGGCGGGCGATCTGCCACAACGTATCGCCGCGGCGGATGATGACGGAGGTCTTGCTCTCCTTCAGAGGCGCCTGCTCCACGGTTTTCGGCTGCTCGGCTGACGCCTGAGCCTCCGTACCAGTCACAGCCGCTTGCGTGCCCGCGTCCGCGGGCTTCGTATCGGCTACCGGCGGCACAGCACCTGCGTCCGCTGCCTGGCTGCCGGTCGCCGCGGCGGATTCTGCCGATGCGGAGAGGACGACCGGAGGGGCGGCCTTCAGCGTCGCGAGTGCCTGTGCATAGCTCTCCTTCGGCGCATCGGCCGGGAGTTTGGCCAAAGCCTCCTCCGCCGACTTTGCCCAGGCTTTCAGCTTGTCTACCAACGCCAGCCGGTCGGCATCCGTTCCGGTCGGCGCAGAATAGGCCGTAATCCTTCCGAGCGCGGTCGTAAGCGCGCTGCGGGAAGCCTGAATGGCGTCGGCCTGTGCGTTGCCCTCCGCGAACAGGTTCGAGAACTTCGCGTTCAATTCAGCCACTTCGGACTCGAGCTTGCCGATATCGACCGTCGGCGCCTGCGCGACGTCCTTGGCCGCGGCGTTGCCGTTGGTTGCCGGGGTCAGGGCATCCTTGACGGACGCTTCGATGGCCGCGATGGACTGGCCGACGGTCGCGGCATCGGCCGGAAGCGCCTTCAGCTTCGCCAGCGCATCGGCGGCCACGGCCGAGACACGCGCGGCAATCACTTCGCCGGGGCCACCGGGCGGCGCCTTGTAAGCCGCCAGCGACTGCAAGGCGATCTCGGTGGCCGAGCGCGCCGCCGCCAGTTCCTCGGCCGAAGGCAGGTTCCCGTTGGCATAGAGTCCGCTCAGAAGGGCGACCGCCTTGTTCGCCTCCGCCCGAAGCTTGTCGAAGGCGCCGTCGTCGATCAGGCCGAGCGTGGTGCCGGCCTGACCGGCCGTGCCCTGGTCCTGGGCCACGACCGCGACCTGCTCGCCTTCGGGACGATCGAAGGGGACGGAGGCGCGCAGCTCAACCTTGGCGCCGTCCTGGCTCATCACGTCAGCGCGGATGGTATGGCGGCCGACCGGAAGCGACATCTGGCCATCGACCACATAACGCCCCTGCGGATCGGACTTGATCTCGCCGAGGAGCTTGTCGTTGGCATAAATGCGGACCAGCGTGTCCGGCTTCGTCGTGCCCGCGACGAACATCTTGTCGCCCTCGAGTTCGACGGCCGAGATACGCACGTTCGGCAGATCAGCCTGATCGCCGGTTGCCGCCGGGGTTTCAGCACCTCCTGGCGCCTGCCCGGCAACGCCGGCATCCGGCGTGGGCAGCGCGGCAGTGTCGGTTGCGCTGCCCTCAGATGGCGCCACACCCGTTTTCACATTGCCCTGCGGCCCCTGAAGCACCGTGATCAGACGGCTGGCCGAACCGGGCTTCGTGACCATGGCAAGCAGTTCTCCGCTCCCGTCCTTCGGAATTGAAATGGTCGCGACCTCTTGCGAAGTCTTGGCAAGGCCGCCCTCACCCAGGATACGCAGCGCCAGCTCATGATCGCCGGCAGCGAGCGGCTTGTCGAAGACAGCGGCGAAATCGCCGGAGGGGCCGACTTCGGTCGTGGCGACAACCGTTTCACCGCTCAGGATCTGCAGCTCCTTGTTCGGCTCGGCGTGGCCGGCGATCACGGTGGACCCATCCGGCTCGACACGCAGCAGGTCGAAGGACGGTGCCTGCCAAGCGGCCGCCGAGTCGGCGCTCGCCGTTTCGGATCCGCCCTTGCCGTCCGCCTGCCCATCCGTCTGCGTGGCGGCTGCGTCCGGGGCAGTTTCCGTGCGCGCCTGCTTTGCGGCGGACGCCGGCGCTTGGACCGCCGGTGTTTCGCTCGCGGGCTGCTCGGCCTGCTGGGTTGCTTCGGGCGCCTGGTCCTCGTCGATGTTCGGAAGGACGAAAAACACCATCAGTGCCGTGGCTGCCGCCAACACGCCTACCGCAATCAGGCCGGTCTTGTACTTCATCTCTTAGAATCTCCACGCGGCACGCCGCTATTCCCCTCGGAATTGCTAGCGATTCCTAAGGGTTTCCACAAGCTTGCGGCCAGTTTGCACACGAATTCGCCGTGCCTTTTATGTCATTTTCCTTGACCTGCCCCGGTATGGGATGGCTCAATCTGACCATGAACGATGAAACCATGCCAATTCGAGCCATCTGCGTCTATTGCGGTTCCCAGCCGGGCCGTGATTCCGCCTACATCAACGCCGCCCGGACGCTCGGCCAGTCCATGGCCGCGAATCACCTCCGCCTCGTCTACGGCGGAGGCACCAAGGGCATCATGGGAGCGGTCGCCAGCGGGGTGCTTGCCGGTGGGGGGCGGGTGACAGGAATTATACCGCAATTCCTCATCGATATGGAGGCGACCCGCCATTCGCTCGGGCAACTCTCCGAACTGATCGTCACGGCCGACATGCACGAGCGCAAACACAAGATGTTCGAGCGCGCCGACGCCTTTGTCGCGCTGCCGGGCGGCATCGGCACGCTCGAGGAGATCGTCGAGATCATGACCTGGGCACAGCTCGGCCGCCACCGCAAACCGATCGTCTTCGCCAATATCGGCGGCTTCTGGGACCCGATGCTGAAGCTGATGCGACACATGGCCGATGCCGGCTTCGTGCACGCCGCCCACCTGGTCCAGCCGATTGTCATCGACGAGCCCGACCAGATCGTCCCCGCCCTGATCGATCATTGGTCCGGTACCGTCGAGCGCGGCGGCGAAGCGGGGATCATCGCAAGGCTGTAGGTCCAGCCCCTATCCGGTCAAAGCGCGGCGCGCCCTTCAGAGCGGGTGGCCGCGCGCTCTGAAGCGGGCCCCTCTTCCGAAGCGCTATTCCGCCGGCTTGAGCGCCTGGGGGCGCCGGCGACGAACATTGGTCAGCATCGACCCGGAGTAAACGATTACTGCCGCCCAGATCAGCGCAAAAGCGGCCATCTGCGAGCGACCGAACGGCTCGTGGAAGAAGAACACGGCCGTCAGGAAGATCATCGTCGGCGTGATGTATTGCATGATGCCGACGGTGGAGAGTCTGAGAAGCTTGGCACCGTTGGCAAAGACCATCAGCGGTACGGCGGTGACGACGCCGCAGGAAAGCAACAGGACAAGATCAGTCGTACCGGTATCGCCAAAATGGCCGCGACCGGTCGCCTCCAGCCAGACGATGTAGCCGAGCGCGGGGATGCTCAGAAGCATGACCTCCAGGAAAAAGCCCTGGTTCGGCCCGATCGGCAGGGTCTTGCGGAAGAAAGCATAGAATCCCCAGGATATACAAAGCGCGATCGAGACCCAGGGCAGGCCGCCCGCCTCGATGGCAAGAATCGCGACAGCCGCGGCGGCAAGCGCGATCGACACAATCTGCGCCCCCGACAGCTTTTCCTTCAGGATGACGGCGCCGAGGAAGATCGAAAACAACGGGTTCATGTAATAGCCGAGCGCGGCCTCAATCGCTTGTCCCGCCGCGATCGCCCAGACATAGATGCCCCAGTTGATGGTGATCAGCACAGCTGTGAGCATCGCCATGGAAAGCACGCGTGGCGATCGCAGCGCTCTCCAGATGTCGGCCGTGCGCCCGAGCCAGAGTAGGATGAGCCCAGCGATCGGAACGGACCAGACGATACGGTGCGCCACGACCTCGGCCGCAGGAATATGTGCCACAGCCTTCATGAAGAAGGGCAGAACTCCCCAGAGGAGGTAGGCCGTGAGCGCGAAGAGAAATCCGCGCAGGGAATCCCCGTTCGTCGCCTCCGGCGCGTTGGTCTGGTCGGCCATGGAGTTGAATCCTGCTTTCAGGTGGCGCAGCGCGAGGTTGCGTCCGCGCAACAGTTCGAGATGGTTTTATTAATGCAACCGCACTGAATACACCAATTCATTTCGGTGAAGGGTAGATGAAGCGCGCTTCATTCTAGCCGCGGCCTGCAATCCGAGCCGTCAGGGATGATTGGAGCGCGCCGCAGGCCGCCCCTGCTATCGCGCCAATGATCGCATAGGCAGGCTCCCAGCCGGGTGCGGTGAAGTAGTCGTCGAGACTGGCAAAGAGACCCAGCAAAAGGCCGCCAACGATGCCGTTGCAGGCGATGATCAGCAGCGCCCTCGTGCTTGCCTTCAGCCGCCCGCCGGCAAGCGTTTCAGCAAGCCAGGCGGTCAGCGCTCCGGGTGTCAGGATGATGGCGATGACGAGAATCGCCAACCCGTCGTCGGGGTCGAGCCGCAGCGGCTTGCCGTAGAGCACGTCACCAGCCGACGTCGAGACCTGCGCCAGCGTCACGAGGAGGAAAGCCGCAAGACCTACCGCAAGAACCATCAGGGCGAGTTTTGCCATCATGCGCATGGTCGCCTACTCCGCCGCCACCCTGCCCGCTTCACCGCGGTTCTTCAGGAGCTTGTAGATGATGCTGTCCATCAGCGCCTGGAACGAAGCGTCGATGATGTTGTCGGAGACGCCAACCGTCCACCAGCGCGCACCGGTAGCGTCCGTCGATTCGATCAGGACGCGGGTGACGGCTCCCGTGCCACCATTGAGGATGCGGACCTTGTAATCCGCCAGTTCGAGATCCTCGATCTCACTCTGGAACTTTCCGAGATCCTTTCGCAGCGCCAGATCCAGCGCATTGACCGGGCCGTGCCCCTCCGCCACCGACATCATCGTCTCGCCGTCGACGACGACCTTCACCACCGCCTCCGAGACCGTCTTCAGGTTGCCGTTGGCGTCATAGCGGCGCTCGACCATGACGCGGAAGCTCTCGACATGGAAGAACTGCGGGATGGTGCCGAGCGTACGGGAGGCAAGCAGCGCGAAGCTGGCATCCGCGCCCTCATAGGCATAACCCGTCGCCTCGCGCTCCTTGACGACCTCGATCAGCCGGTCGAGCTTCGGGTCGTCCTTGGAGACGACGATCCCGCGCAGTTTCAGCGCGTTGATGAAGTTGGCCTTGCCGCCCTGATCGGAAACCATCACCTTGCGCAGATTGCCGACGCTTTCCGGCGGCACGTGCTCGTAGGTCCGCGGATCCTTCAAAAGCGCCGAGGCATGGATGCCGGCCTTCGTGGCGAAAGCGGAGGCGCCGACATAGGGCATCTGGTGATCGGGCGAACGGTTCAGCAACTCGTCGAACTGGTGCGATAGCCGGGTCAGCCCCTGCAGGCGCTCCCGGTCGATCGAGATCTCGAAGCGCTCCGCGTAGCTCTCCTTCAGCACCAGCGTCGGAATGATCGTCACGAGATTGGCGTTGCCGCAGCGTTCGCCGATGCCGTTCAGCGTACCCTGGATCTGGCGCACGCCCGCTTCCACGGCCGCCAGCGAATTGGCAACCGCCTGCCCGGTATCGTTGTGGGCATGAATGCCGAGATTGGCGCCCGGCACCCCGGCGGCGATCACGGCGGCGACGATGTCACGGATTTCCGGCGGCTGCGTGCCGCCATTGGTATCGCACAGAACGACCCAGCGGGCGCCGGCGTCATAAGCCGCCTTGGCGCAGGCGAGCGCGTAGGCGGGATTTTCCTTGTAGCCGTCGAAGAAGTGCTCGCAGTCGACCATGGCCTCTTTGCCAGCCGCAACAACAGCTGCGACCGAGGCGCTGATGGATTCCAGGTTCTCTTCATTGCTGCAGCCGAGCGCCACGCGCACGTGATAGTCCCAGCTTTTGGCGACGAGACAGACGGCATCGCTTGCCGCCTCCAGAAGGGCCGCAAGACCCGGATCGTTGGAGGCTGAGACGCCGGCGCGCTTGGTCATGCCGAAGGCGACGAAGCGTGCACTGCGCGTGCGCCTCTTTCCGAAGAAGGCGGTATCGGTCGGGTTGGCACCGGGATAGCCGCCCTCCACATAGTCGAGACCGAATTCATCGAGCATTGCGGCAATCGCAATCTTGTCCTCGACCGAAAAATCCACGCCCGGCGTCTGCTGGCCGTCACGAAGCGTCGTGTCGAAGAGGTAGATGCGTTCTCTGGTCATGCTCATGTCCCTTGCCGGTGGTATCCCACGCGGCTTTTCTGCGTCAGTTCTTGTCGAGATCCCGGCGGTGACCCCCCTAGATCTTCAACCCTTGCGATGGCCACTGGTCGGTTTCGTGGTCGGGGTGCTGGAAGGAGATGATCGCCTCCTGCCGCGAATAGTAGTCGGGGTCGTCGTGGACCGGCTGGTCGAAGATCGTCTCCACCCACGGCAGCCGCGCGGCATGGTTGACCTGGACCTGCGGGGCGAGATCGGAACGGTCGTCGAAGGTGCCGACGGCGATCTCGAGTCCGCCCGGATGGCGATAGGTCATCGGGGTGCCGCAGTTCTTACAGAAACCGCGATCGATGTTGACGGATGACTGGAAGTAGCTGGGCTGCGCGCGCGTCCATTCCACGCCGCCCTTCGGCGCCGTGACGAGCGCGGAGAAGAAACCGCCGAACTGCTTCTGGCACATGCGGCAGTGGCAGATCGACGGGCGCCCGAGCTGGCCGTGGATGCGGAAACGGACGGCGCCGCATTGGCAGCCCCCGGTGCGATAGGTTTCGGTCATATCAGTCCTCCGGTGGCCAGTGGTCCGTGTCGTAGTCCGGGTGCTGGCGGTTTGTCTCCAGAACTTTGATGTGATGCTCGCGCCCGGCCGGCCCGTCCGGATCCGTTTCCCGCTCGGGCAGGCGCGAAAGCTGCGAAAACCACGGCACGCGCGCCTCGACGCCGGACTGCGAATGCGGGCGCACGTCCTCGGGATCGTCGAGCGAACCGAGCACGATGTTGACGAAACCTTCCACCGGCACATCGTAGAAGAGCGGCGTACCGCAATCCCGGCAAAAGCCGCGGCGCACGTGCTGCGACGACTGGAACCAGCCCGGCTCGCCGCGGGTCAGCCGGAAGGTATCGCGAGCGGCGTTCGCAAGCGGCAGGAAATAGTTTCCCGCCGCCTTCTGGCACATGCGGCAGTGGCACAGGTGCGGATCGTCGAGCGTGCCCTCGGCGCGATAGCGTACCGCCCCGCACTGGCATCCGCCCGTATAGATCCGCGCAATGCTCATGGCCGTCCCTCCGGAGGCCAGGCCACGGTATCGTGGTCGGGGTGCTGGTTGGAGACGATATCGAGGACGAAGGGAGCTTCCTCCACATCCTCCTCCGTCGTGCGTCCAGGCAAGGTGTGGAGGCGATCCACGAAAGCGACCTTGCCTTCCGTGCCGAACTGTATGGTCGGCGGTAGTTGAGAAGGGTCGTCAAAAGCACCGGCGGCGATTGCGACCCCGTCCGGCGCCTCATAGGTCAGCGGCGTGCCACACTCGGCGCAGAAGCCACGTGACGCGAAGTTGGAGGACCGGAAGCGCTTCGGCTCGCCGCGCGTCCAGACGAGTTCGGCGCCGCGCGTCGAGACGAGCGGCGCATAATAGGCGCCAAAGGCCTTCTGGCACATGCGGCAATGGCAGATGGAGGCATCCTTCAGTTGGCCCCGAACGCGGAAACGAACGGCACCACACTGGCAACCACCGGTGTAGACGGTATCGGTCATGGGGTGGCCTCCTGCCAGTTCTCCACATTCAGGCCCCTGACGCGAACGAACTCGCGCGCATTGTCGGTCACGAGCGTCAAGCCGAGCGCAAGTGCATGTGCAGCGATGAACAGATCGGTGTAGCCGATCGGTTGGCCGATTTTCTCAAGCTCGAATCTCGCCTCGGCATACTTCCAAGAAACGTCTTCGTCGTATGGCACGATGGCGATGCGCTCCAGTGCGTTCTCGACGAGGCTGGAGAGCCGGTTCGATCCCTTTTTCCTAAGCCCATACCGCAACTCCGACGCCACGATCGCGCTGGTGCACAGGCTGTCGATTCCGACCTCGGCAACGCGCATCGTGACCGCGCCGGCGGGGCTGCGCACCATCTGCGAAATGACGTTGGTGTCGAGCATGTAGCGGAAGCCTGTCATAGATCGACATCCTCCGGAGGTGGCTGTCTCTCGTCCAGATCCGGAAATTCCTCATCCCAAGGCTCCAGCGTCGCCAGCCACTCCAGGAGATCGCTCTTTCGCTCCTTTGGTTCGATGATCAGCCGGTCGCCCTCCTTGCGCATGATCGCCTCGTCGCCCGGCAGTTCGAACTCCACCGGGATCCGCACAGCCTGATTGCGGCCGTTGCGAAACAGCTTGACAACCCTTTCGCCGGCTTCCGTCTCGCCGGTCTTTTCGACGCGGACTACATTCATGGCAGCCTCCACTGGAGTGGCATATGCCTGAGCATATGCCTTTCATACCTTGTGCGCAAACCTCACCGTTTCACCTCCCAGGTCGTCACTCGCTCGCCCGTCTGCGGGTCCTTGCCGTCCTTGAGCTGGATTCCCTTGGCCAGCAGGTCGTCGCGGATCTTGTCGGCCTCGGCGAAGTTTTTGGCCTTAAGCATTTCCAGGCGGAGTTGAATGATCGATTCAACACTGGCCTCCAATGCCGCTGAAATCTCGACCTTTTTTGGCTTGACGCCGAGAAGCGCGGCACTCGCCTGGAAGCTTGCCGCCGCAGTGGGATCATTGGCTGCCTTCTGCGCCAGCGCGTGCAACGCCTGGACGGCGGCGACCGTATTGAGGTCGTCGGCAAGGGCCGCAAGCACCGCCGGATCGACAGGCCCCTCGCCCGCCTCCTCTGCCGGCCAGCGGGCGAGCAGCCGCTCGGCCTCTTCCAGCCGCTTCACCGAGAAATCGATCGGCTCGCGGTAATGCGTCATCAGCATCGCCAGCCGCAGCACCTCGCCCGGCCATTTGCGGCCACCGAAGGTTTCCGTGTGCAGCAGGTCGTGGATCGTGACGAAGTTGCCTTCCGACTTCGACATCTTGCGGCCTTCGACCTGGACGAAGCCGTTGTGCATCCAGACGTTCGCCATCACCTTCGTGCCGTGGGCGCAGCGCGACTGGGCGATTTCGTTCTCGTGGTGCGGGAAGATCAGGTCGAGCCCGCCGCCGTGGATGTCGAAGGTCTCGCCGAGATAGGCGGCCGCCATGGCCGAGCACTCGATGTGCCAGCCCGGACGTCCCCGGCCCCACGGGCTGTCCCAGCCCGGCTCTTCCGGCGAGGACAGCTTCCACAGCACGAAATCGCCTGGGCTCTTCTTGTGTCCCTCGACGGCAATGCGGGCGCCGGCCTGCTGCTCGTCGAGATTGCGCTTCGAAAGGTCGCCGTACTCGGACCAGGACGTGTCGAACAGCACCTCGCCGCCGGCCTGATAGGCATGGCCGCGCTCGATCAGCCGCTCGATCAGCGTGATCATGTCGGCGCGGCCGTCCGCCCGCTTCTCCACGAAATCGGTGGCGCGTGGCTCCTGCGTCGGCGGCAGGGTGCCAAGCATTGCAACGTCGCTGTGGAACTGGTTGGCGGTCTTCTCCGTCACCCGGCGGATCGCCTCGTTCAGCGTGATCGTTCCGGCCTTGATGTCGGCGCCGAAATCGCGCAACGCGCGGGCGTTGATCTTGTCGTCCAGGTCGGTGATGTTGCGCACATAGGTCACGTGCTGTTCGCCATAGACGTGGCACAGCAAGCGGAACAGCACATCGAAGACGATGACCGGGCGTGCGTTACCGATATGGGCGAAATCGTAGACGGTCGGACCGCAGACATACATGCGGACATTGGTCGGATCGATGGGCTCGAAAGGCGCCTTCGACCGCGTGAGCGTGTTGTACAAGGTCAGGACCGGTTTGTCGGCCATCAAAAATCTCCCATGGGCAAGCGTCCGGTTGGCCCGGCCCGTTTGTCATCTGGGGATTTCAGGAGACGAAAACGGCCAAGCCAGCGGTGAGGCTAGCGAATAATGCTCCGGCAAATAATGCAGAGACCCGTTTTCATGGCAGGCTTTATCGCGCTGGTTTCATCGATGGTCAAGAGCACCCTGCGCCTCCTGCGACACACATCTTGATTTTATTTGTGCGCACGCCAGTCACCCGCACCCGCCGCCGCCAATTCGTCATGATTGCAGCCTGTTTCCTCGGACACGGATTCGCGGTCGCCAGACATAGGTTTGATGGCCTGTTTCCCCGGTGACACCCGTGCGGTGAGCGATGTGCGAAAGGATGTCACATGATCCTCCGAAGCGACCAAGGAAGAACGAAATGACGAAGACGAACAAGAAATCGAAATCCGGATGCGACCTCATCCATCGCTATCGGCCGCTGGGGCTGAAGGCGGTTCTCGCCGCAGCGCTGCAACTGAAGGCGCGCATGCGGGATTCGAACATACCGAACGCCTGACGAAAGCGGCGCAATTGGCAGCACGATGGCCGGCGTTGCCGGCCCTCCGCGAAAACGAAACACCACAACCGAAGAATTATACTCTAAACAGGTTAATTTCTGTTAACAACCACATCCAAAGCGACAGCAGGACCCAACATAACTCGAATTTCTGGCGAACTTTGACCAAATTCATGTGCTAATGCAAAATAGAGATCCAAGATCCGTCATGAATATCTTGGTGCCGCCGTATTTGTTAATGGGAGTTAAACATGGGTACGGAACGAGCGAAGAAAACGACCGCGCATCTGGAGAGCTCCAAGCCGCTGGTGGAGCAGTACAAACCACTGGGATTGAAGGCTGTGCTTGCCGCCGCGAGCCAACGCAAGCCAGCAGTTCCAAGCGTCAGGCGGGAACTTCCGGCCGGCGTGAAGCTGGTGGACGCGTGACCTGTTGAGGGTCGCGGCTTGCGTTCGCGCGCTCCACCGCCTCAGAGCAGTGAAAGCTGGCCGGAATCGTCGTCCTTCGCGCGCTTTTTCCTTTGCGCGGAAGGGGGCGCAATCAGCGCCTCAGCCACCGGCTCCTGAATGTCGGGGTCGACATTCGCCACCTTGTTGACCTTATCGGATACCGGGATGGCCTCGAAGAATTCATCTTCCACCGGAGTCAGAAGTTCGGCGACATTGCGCGGCTCCTGCGTCGTGCAATCCAGCCAGCGGGCAAAGTCCTCCGGGCGGATGACAACCGGCATCCGGTCGTGGATCCGGCCGATCGAACCATTGGCCCTCGTGGTCAGGATCGCGCCGGTGTCGATCTCGGACCCGTCAGCCGAAGACCAGGTTTCCATCAGCCCAGCAAAAGCAACGATCCGCCCGCTTCGCGGCCGGATCCAGTAGGCTTGCGACTTTTCCCCTGTCTCCTTTGGCGGGCGACGCCACTCGTAGAAACCGGTCGCCGGCACCAGGATGCGGCGATGGCGCATGGCGGCCCGGAACGAGGCCTTGCCGATCGCCGTTTCGGCGCGCGCATTGATCAGAAGCGGAAACTCGCGCGGATCCTTCACCCACGACGGCGTCAATCCCCAGCGGACCAGAATCGCCTTGCGCTCCGGCAGGTTGCTTCCCGGCAGCTGGCGATCGCCGGAGATAACAACGAGAACCGGCTGGGTCGGCGCAATGTTGTAGCGTGGCGGAAATTCCTCCACGTCCATGACGTCGAGAAACTCCTCCAGCCGCGCTGCCGGCTCCGTCAATGCAAATCGCCCGCACATGATAACCGATCCCGCCCGGCGCACCGTCTCCCGCGGATGGGCAGCGGTACGCTTCATTTCAATACCGGATGCCGTTCGTTCCGCCGGCACGCCAGTCTGGAACAATCTACGGGGAGTACCTATAAAGGGTCAATGAACAGTCCGGATTCGCCGATGTCGCCCCAAGCAGCCTCCTCTGCCATTCTCGAGCGCGACGGCCGCTACCTGTTGGTGCTGCGGCGCAATCCGCCGGCGGCCGACATGTATGCCTTCCCCGGCGGCCGTGCCGAATCGGGCGAGACGCCGGCCGAGACGGCGCTGCGCGAGTTTGCTGAAGAGACCGGCATCGTCGCGCGCGAACCTCGCCTCTACGCCACCTACGACCTGAAGAGCAGCACGACCGGCAGCCACTATTTCCTGTCCGTCTTTCGTGTCGAAGCAGACCCCGACGCAGTCGCCGTCGCCGCCGACGATGCGGCCGATCTCGGCTGGTTCACGGCGGAGGAAGTCGCCGCGCTGCCCGCCCCTGAGAGCGTGCGAGACTGCATCCGTCGCCTGGAGGCTGATCGTGGGCAACAGGCTGCTGCACCATTTCACCGCGTCGGAATGAGCTAGGCACGATGGTGAAGCTTGCCCACCTCGCCCTGCTGCTGCTGTCCGTGACGTGGCCCGCCATGGCACAGGAAAAGCCTGGCGCCGCCCCCAACGCGGCTTCGACGGCTCAGCCCGCGCCGGAAAGCAAGCCTGCGCCCTATGACGCACGGCTGGAGCGGCTGTCGGAGATTCTCGGATCCGTCCACTATCTGCGCAACCTTTGCCTGAAGGACGGCGAGGACACTTGGCGGAAGGCGATGGAAAACCTCATTTCGATGGAAGCCGGAAACGAGCAGGCCCGCAAGGAGCGCCTCACTGCCGCCTT
This sequence comes from Mycoplana sp. BE70, assembly GCF_031455855.1. Classification (NCBI taxonomy): domain Bacteria; kingdom Pseudomonadati; phylum Pseudomonadota; class Alphaproteobacteria; order Hyphomicrobiales; family Rhizobiaceae; genus Mycoplana; species Mycoplana sp. BE70. Next base: position 170,061 of record NZ_JAVDTM010000006.1, on the reverse strand, counting down.
TAACCGCGGCTATCGCTCCTTCGCCTCGGTTTATGCCACCTGCACCGCGCAGGCCGTCGTCGCAGAAGAGAAATACCGTAACGAAGGTGCAACACTGGCCACCGAAATTACCGCCCGGTTCGGAAATTAGAGGATAATTAACCTCTTTTCGTCCTGCCCCGTGTCGTTTTGGGAAAAGGCTGATAAGGTTGTTAACAGTCTGGTAAAGAAGTAGATGCCGCGCATGGATCATATGATGGAACCTAGCCTCAACGATATCGACGAGATGATCGTGCATGAGAAGATGCAGGCCGCGCTGGAATACCAGAACGAGGCCTGGGCGGACGGCATGGCTGACGGCATCGAGCCGGAGATCATCGCCGACGCCGCCATCGCGCTGGCCATGCGCGAAACGATTCGCGTTCTCGGCGAGCAAGGTGCCGAGGCCATGCTGCAGTCCCTGCGCGAGCGCATGCTTGCCGGCGAGTTCTCTCCTGAGCGCACGCTTCAATAGGGGCGAGATCGGGACAATGCACAGGTTCGTCGACCGCATCAGGCTGCTTCGCGGCAGCGTGTTCGCTGCTTCCTTGTTGTTGACGGTCACGGGAACACTCGGCCCAACTTCACCTGCCTTCGCACTCAGCGAGTTGCAGCAGGTTCCCGGACAGCACACCGAAGACAAGTCGACGGAAACGCCCGCAGACGATGGCGCGGCGACCGAGACCGAAACCATTCCGGACGAAGGCGCGCGGCGCCTGCAACTGCCGATGCCCGATCCGCTGATTCGCAAGGACACGGCCGAGCAGGAGGCAGCGAAGCCCGAAACCAACACCGTCACCGAACCTGAAACGCCGGTCGAAGTGATCTACGACATCGACAAGGCGCCCCAAGCCGTTCGCCGGATGCGCGAATTGATCGTCGAGGCCGCGGCATCCGGCGATATCGAGCGTTTGCGACCGCTGCTCGGCAAGGGACCGACACAGACGCAGGTTTCCGTCGCCGACGGCGACGATGACCCGGTTACCACTCTGAAAGGCCTTTCCGGCGATCCGGACGGCATCGAGATCCTGGCGATCCTGCTCGATGTCCTGGCGACGGGTTTCGTCAAGGTCGACGCCGGCACGCCGAACGAGACGTATGTCTGGCCGTATTTCACCGAAAAGTCGCTCGACAATCTGTCGCCGCCGGAAAAGGTGGAGCTTCTCCGCATCGTCACGGCGGGTGATTTTGCCGACATGCAGGAATTTGGCGGCTACAATTTCTATCGCGTCGGCATCGCGCCGGACGGGCAGTGGAAATTCTTCGTCGCGGGCGATTGAGCCGGCTCGCTTCGCCCGCGGGCGCGCACCATAGGCTTGGGCCTTGCGAAGCCTGATCCGACATTCTACCTCTCAACTGAAACACATGATTTTGTGCGTGCTTCTTCGCGCCAACTGGGAACTGGATCAAACCATGCCTGCCGTCACACTTGCCGGACGCGCCCACATCACTGTTGCCGGCGGCGACGCCGAAGATTTCCTGCAGGGACTGATCACCTGCGACGTGGTCTCATTGCCGGAAGGCGAGGCCCGCACCGCCGCACTTCTGACGCCACAGGGCAAGATCCTGTTCGATTTTCTCGTCAGTCGCGTCCCTTCCGGCGGCTTTCTCATCGAGACGGCCGAAGAACAGCGCGAGGCGCTGGTCAAGCGTCTGGCCATCTACAAACTGCGCGCCGCCGTGGAGATTTCTCCCTTGGCGGAGACACACACGACCATCACCTGGGGCAGCGAGGGAGAAGGCGTCGTCGACGGTCGCTTCCTCAAGGCCGGACAACGGGTCCTGCGCCGGCCGGGCGCCGGTGGCAGCGATGAACCTGCCGCCTACGACGCGCTGCGGATTGCGCACGGCATTGTCGAATCCGGCAAGGACTTTGCCCTTTCGGACGTCTTTCCGCACGATATCCTGCTCGATCTCTCCGGCGGGGTTTCCTTCCGCAAGGGCTGCTTTGTCGGGCAGGAAGTGGTGTCCCGTATGCAACATCGCGGCACGGCCCGGCGGCGGCCGGTCATCCTTCGGGCGGCGGCAGCGCTTCCGGCACCCGGCGCGGAACTGACGGCCGAGGGCAAACCGGTCGGCACGCTTGGTACGGTTGTCGGGCAGGATGGCCTTGCCATCGTTCGCATCGACCGCGTCGCCGACGCCATGCGCGCGGGCGCGCCGGTTCTTGCAGGTGACGTCGAAGTCGAGGCGTGGCTTCCGGAATGGACCGGGCTCGATTTTCCCGGCGAAAGCGCCGAGGCACCGGCACAATGAGCGGCGCGCCACGGCCGAAGATCGAGCCGCGGGCCTGGCAACGGATGCTGTCCGGACGCAGGCTGGACCTGCTCAATCCTTCGCCGCTCGATGTGGAGCTTTCCGACATCGCCCATGGGCTGGCGCGCGTCGCCCGCTGGAACGGCCAGACCTCCGGCGACCATGCGTTTTCCGTCGCCCAGCATTCGCTGCTCGTGGAAACGATCTTCCGCCACCAGAACCGCTGCACGCCGGACGATTGCCTGATGGCGTTGCTGCACGACGGACCCGAATATGTGATCGGCGACATGATCTCGCCCTTCAAGGCCGTCGTCGGCGGCGGCTACAAGACGGTGGAGAAGCGGCTGGAGGCGGCCGTACATCTGCGGTTCGGCCTGCCCGCGGAAACACCGCGCGCGCTGAAGGAGAAAATCAAGAAGGCGGACCGCATCGCCGCCTTCTTCGAGGCGACCGAACTTGCCGGCTTCTCGCGTGTCGAGGCGGCGAAGTTCTTCGGCGAACCGCGCGGCGTGACGCTGGACCTGCTGACCATCACCCCCATGCCGGCCGTCGAGGCGCAGCGGCGGTTTGCCGAGCGCTTCGCGGCGATCGAGGCCACCCGTGCCGGCGCGGCCCTGGAGCCGCAGGCATGAGCAGGATCGTCGTCGCGCCGCTTTCGCGCATCGCCGAAATGGCCGTACGGAACCGATGCCGGGAGATGATCAGCCTCGTTGCGCCGAAACAGGATTTCCACCGCCCGGCGGTGATCGATCCGGCGCGTCATCTCGTGCTCGGCGTCAATGACATCGCCTTCGCCGGTACCGGCGATCTGGTTGCCCCGCAGGAAGCACATGTCGAGGCGATCATCGCCTTCGCCCGGAACTGGGACCGGCAGGCGCCCCTCCTGATCCATTGCATGATGGGCGTTTCCCGCTCGCCGGCCGCCGCGTTGATCGCGGCTCTTGCAGTCTCTCCCGACCAGGACGATGATGCGATTGCACTTCGCCTGCGCGTCGCCTCGCGCCAGGCAACGCCCAACAGCCGAATCGTCGGAATTGGCGACGCGCTATTGTCACGCAACGGCCGGCTTGTTCGGGCGGTACAGCAGATCGGACGAGGCGCCGACTATGTCGGCGAGCAGCCATTTTTCTTCGACATCGAACCTGCAGTGACCGAAACAGACGCTGGAGCCGCCCCATGATCGTGCCGTCGCCGTCGCCGCCCGTCGAAATCGGCCTGAACGCGGCAGTGGTGGCCATCTTCAATCGGGGACCAGCGATCCTGACTGTCGGGGGCGGGGCTGGCGAGCGCGAGGCCCTCCCCTTCGGCCCGTTCGAACCGGCCCGGCATCGCACCTTTGAAACCAGCCTGCGCGCGAGCGTCGAGCAGCAGACGGCGCTGAAGCTCGGCTATATCGAGCAGCTTTACACCTTCGGCGATCGCGGTCGGCAGAAATCGCCGAGCGAGGCGGGTACGCACATGGTCTCGGTCGGCTACCTGGCGCTAACGCGCATGGATGCCGAGGCAACCGAAAGACTGGAGGCGACCGGCGCCCACTGGCGGGACTGGTATGCCTTCCTGCCGTGGGAAGACTGGCGGCACGGGCGACCGGCCGTGCTTGACCAGACAATCATTCCCGCCCTGTCGGAATGGGCAGCGGCGAGTTGGCAGAACGATGGCAAGTCGCTTCCCAATCGCAGAACGCGACTGAGGCTCGCCTTCGGACTCGACGACTTCCCCTGGGATGAGGAGCGGGTCCTAGAACGCTACGAACTGCTCTATGAAGGCGGGCTTGCGGAGGAGGCGGTGACCGACGGCCGTGCACCCGGCAAGGCAGCCGTCGGCCTTGCCATGCAGCACGATCACCGGCGCATCCTGGCAACAGCGGTTGCGAGGCTGCGGGCAAAGATCAAGTATCGCCCGGTCATTTTCGAGCTGATGCCGTCGGAATTCACGCTGACGGAACTGCAGGCGACGGTCGAGGCGATCTCGGGCCGCCACCTGCACAAGCAGAACTTCCGCCGCCTCGTCGAGGGAGCGGAACTGGTGGAGCCGACGGGAGGAACCACCTCGGAGACCGGCGGCCGTCCTGCGGCGCTGTTCCATTTCCGGAGGCAGATTCTGCAAGAGCGCCCAGCGCCGGGACTGAAGGTCGGCGGACGGTAGCCACACGCTGCCCGATATGGCGAGTGCGCGTGTTCTAAAGCGCGTCGCGATCTGTCAAATCGCTTGCCACGCTTTAGGTCCTTGTTCTTTCGCTGTCTTTGTCCCGAAACCGGTTCCCACTTTCGGGTGACATGCTTCAAGGAATGACCGCGCAGGCCACGCGATCGCCAGCCCCGCCGGCCGGATCGGTGCGGTAGTTGTCCGACCCGCCGTGCACGACGACCGCTCGGCCACGAATGCCTCTCTCCTTGTCTTCGAGCAAAACAGACGCATCGAAGACCTGAGCCCGCAGGACGCCGTCGTCGCCGACATACTGGTTCGGCATATCCCCGGCGTGGGCCCCCTCGGCGGAAAGAAATCCATGCTTTTTGCCAAGGGGATTGAAGTGGGCGCCCGCCGACTTGAAACCATCCTTCGGATCACAGGCCCCCGTCTCGTGAATATGCAGGGCCACCCACTTGCGTGGCGGCAAGCCGGTGAGTTCCATTTCGAGCAAGACCCCGCCATCGCTCTCGGTCAGCAGGACGCGACCGATTTCGGTCCCTGATAGCCCAATGAAATCGGCCTTCGCGGAGTTACCGTCCTGGGCGAAAGCGGATGCGGCGACGAAAATTGCCGCGGCGAATGGTACAACATGCCGGGTCATCTGACGTCCTTCCCATCTGGAGTGGAGACAGGATATGAACACACCCAGAGGCGGCGTGTTCCCCGAAAGCGTCTTTCAGCGAAAATTTATCGTACGACCACGTCCAGCCCGATGTCGAGCGTCGGCGCCGCCATCGTGATCTTCGAGGTGGAGATGTAGTCGACGCCGGTTTCGGCGATGGAGCGGATCGTCTTGAAATTGACGTTGCCGGACGCCTCGAGCTTCACCCGGCGCGGGTCGCCGACATAGTCGTCATCCGTCAGGCCGGCACAATCGCAGTTGATCTCGACGGCGCGGCGCAACAGTTCCGGCCCCATATTGTCGAGCAGGACGACGTCTGGAGCGGCCTCCAGCGCCTCCTCCAGTTCCTCCAGCGTGGTCACTTCAACTTCGATCTTGACCAGGTGGCCGGCGAATTCACGCGCGGCACGGACGGCGCCGGCAATGCCGCCGGAGACGGCGATGTGATTGTCCTTGATCAGGATGGCATCATCGAGCCCGTAGCGATGTGACGAGCCGCCGCCCATCCGCACCGCGTATTTTTCCAGCGCGCGCAGCCCGGGAATGGTCTTGCGGGTGCAGCAGACCCGCGCCGTGGTGTGGGCGATTTCGCCGGCGAAGGCCGCCGTGTAGGTGGCGACACCCGACAGGTGCATGAGGAAGTTCAGCGCCACGCGTTCGGCCGAGAGCACGCCGCGCGCCGGCCCGGAAACCCGCGCAAGCACGGTGTCGGGCTCGACCCGATCACCATCCCGGACCATGGCCTCGAAAACGATCGCCGGGTCCATCAGCCGGAACGCGGCGGCCGCGAGCTCCATGCCGACGATCACGCCGCGCTCACGCGCGTTCAGCTCCGCCTCCGCCGTCATGCCGGCCGCGACTGTCGCCTGGCTGGTGATGTCGCCGGCGCGGCCAAGGTCCTCGACAAGGGCGGCGCGCACCTGATCCTCGATCAGGAACGGCGAAAGAACGGGAAGGTTGGGTGCTGTCATCGCTATTGTCCAATCTGCGGGGCATCGTTCCGGCCCGCCGGTGCTTATGCCGCTGCCGTTTCCGCCAATTCGGCCACGACCTGGTCGGCCTCCGCAAGCGTTATGTAGGTGCGGTGCTTCCATTCCTTCCGCTGCTCGGGGAAATCGGCGCGGAAGTGACCGCCGCGGCTTTCCTCGCGCAGATAGGCACCCACCGCGATCAGCTTGGCCGTGGTGACGATGTTGTGGAAGCGCATCCGGCTGTTCTCGCGCTCGAGGCTGGCGATCGCTCGGATTGCCTCCTTCAGCCCGTTGCGATCGCGGATCACGCCGACCTGCGCGCTCATCAGCTTGCGCAGGGCCGTTAGCGCCGGGCTGTCTTCCACCGTCACCAGATCGTCGCTCTCGTCGGCCTTCTTGCCCCAGTCGCCGGTTTTCGGCTCGGGCAGCATGCCCTTGATGTTCTCGGCGATGCGGGCGGCAAAGACAACGGCTTCCAAAAGCGAGTTCGATGCCAGCCGGTTCGCGCCGTGGACACCGGTCGAGGTCACCTCGCCGGCGGCCCAAAGCCCGTCCACCGAGGTGCGACCCTCCGCATCCGTCAGCACACCGCCCATGTGGTAATGGACCGCCGGCACGACCGGAATCGGCTGGGTCACCGGATCGATGCCGGCAGCCACGCAGGACGCGTAGACGGTCGGGAACATCTCGGGAAAATGCTTGCCCACCGCCTTGGTGCAGTCGAGGAAGGCACCGCGCCCGGCCTGCACTTCGGCGAAGACACCGCGCGAGACAATGTCGCGGGGTGCGAGTTCGCCGTCCGGGTGAATGTCGAGCATGAAGCGGCGCCCGGCGGAATTGACGAGTTGGGCACCATCGCCGCGCAGCGCTTCCGTGGCAAGCGGCGCGGGGTCGCGACCGATGTTGATCGCCGTCGGGTGGAACTGGACGAACTCCGGATCGGCCATGATGGCGCCGGCGCGCGCGGCCATGCCCACGCCCTGGCCGCAGGCCTCCCACGGATTGGTCGTCACCGCATAGAGATGGCCGACGCCACCGGAGCAGAGCACGACGGCGCGGGCCGGAAAATGCACGCGATTCTTCGACTGGCCGGCGTCGGGCCGGGCGATCACGCCGGAAACGAAGCGGCCTTCCCGCACCAGCTCTTCGACCACATAGCCTTCCAGCACGCGGATCGACGGTGTCTTGCGGACGGCGGCGATCAGCGCCTCCATGATCGCCTTGCCGGCCATGTCTCCGCGCACGCGCACGATACGCCGCTCCGAATGGGCCGCCTCGCGTGACAGGAGCAGCTTGCCCTCCAAATCACGATCGAACGGGACGCCGTAATCGAGCAGATCATGGATGCGCGCCGGCCCTTCGGAAACCATGAAGCGCGCCATTTTCTCGTCGACAATACCGGCGCCGGCTTCGATCGTGTCGGCGACGTGCTTCTCGAACGTGTCGCCGGCGCTCATCGCCGCGGCAATGCCGCCCTGTGCCCAGGCCGACGAGGCGCCCTGGCCGATCGGTGCGGCGGCAAGGATCGTCACCGGCCGAGGGCTGAGCTTCAGCGCGCAAAAAAGCCCGGCCAGCCCGCCGCCGACGATGACGATGTCGTCGATGGCGTTCCAGGAAAGGGGGCGAAAACTGTCGATCGGCATTCCATTCTCCTCCACGGACCGCCTCTTCCCTCCCCTTGTGGGGAGGGCAGCCCCTACTGCTTCAAATTCACCATCCGCTCGACGGCAAGACGGGCGCGATCGGCAATTGCCGGGTCGATCACCACCTCTTCCGTCATGTTCACCAGGCTGTCGAGAATTTTCGGCAGCGTGATGCGCTTCATGTGCGGACAGAGATTGCACGGCTTGATGAAATCGACGTCCTTCACCTCGGCCTGGATATTGGAGGCCATCGAGCACTCGGTGACGAGCAGCACGCGCGGCGGCAGCTTGTCCTTGACGTAGTTGATCATGCCCGAGGTGGAGCCGGAGAAATCACAGACGGCGATCACGTCGGGATGGCATTCCGGATGGCCGATGATCTCGATCGACGGATCGGCTTCCTTGTAGGCAAGGAGCTCGGCCGGCGTGAAGCGCTCATGCACCTCGCAATGGCCCTTCCAGGTGAGGATCTTCTTGTTCGTCTGCTTGGCGACGTTCATCGCCAGGTACTCGTCGGGAATGCAAAGGACCGTGTCGCTTTCCAGGCTTTCCACGACGGCAAGGACGTTGGAGGAGGTGCAGCAGATGTCGGTTTCCGCCTTCACCTCGGCAGAGGTGTTGACGTAGGTGACGACCGGCACACCGGGGTAGCGCTCCTTCAGCAGCCGCACGTCGGCGCCGGTGATCGATTCCGAAAGGGAGCAGCCGGCACGAAGATCGGGAATGAGGACCGTCTTTTCCGGGTTGAGCAGCTTCGACGTCTCGGCCATGAAGTGGACGCCACACTGGACGATGATCTCTGCATCCACTTTTGTCGCGTCGCGGGCAATCTGCAGCGAGTCCCCGACGATATCTGCGATGCAATGAAAGATCTCGGGCGTCTGGTAGTTGTGCGCGACGATGACTGCCCCGCGCTCCTTCTTCAGCCGGTTGATGGCATGGACGTAGGGGGCGTAGACCGGCCACTCGATCGCCGGAATGAACTGCTTCACCCGCTCATACAGATGCTCGGTCTCGCGGGCGATTTCGGGGGTAAAGGAGAGGTCCGGCATCGCAAGTACGCCGAAGCGCTCGGCGGCGCTGCGTGGCGTGGTCCTGCCGACACTTGTGGCAGCGGTTTGGGTCATGCCCCCTCCCTTTCTACCGCCTTTCAGGCGGCCGACTGTTTTGCTCATACTGAGCATAATTGGCACCCAACAAAACCGGCAGAGCCGGCTCGGCTGATTTAGAAATTTTTGTGACGCTTCGCAAGGGATCGCCCGCCATTTCCGGCGGGCAATTTTTGCCTCAAGCCATCGCCGGACGGCGGACGGCCTGTTCGCGGATCGGCCAGTGGACGATCGCCGCGAAGACGCCCAGCGCCACGCCGAACCACCAGACCGGATCGTAGGTGCCGAAGTGGTCGTAGAGGTAGCCGCCCATCCAGACGCCGAGGAACGAGCCGATCTGGTGCGACAGAAAGACGACGCCGCCGAGGAGGCCAAGGTGACGCGTGCCGAACATGATCGCCACCAGCGCGTTCGTCGGCGGCACAGTCGAGAGCCACAACAGCCCCATGACGATCGCAAACAGGATGACCGACAGCGGCGTCTGCGGCAGCAGGATGAAGGCAGCGACGGCGACGGAACGGGCGATATAGATCAGCGCCAGGAAGTAGGGTTTGGAATAGTGCTGGCTGATCACGCCGGAGGCGAGCGATCCGATGATATTGAAGAAGCCGATCAGCGCGAGCGCGATCACCGCATAGCGCGCGTCGATGCCGATATCGCCGATATAGGCAGGGAAGTGCGCGGTGATGAAGGCAACCTGATAGCCGCAGACGAAGAAGCCGGAGACCAGCAGCAGATAGCTCTTGTGGCCGAGCGCCTCTTTCAGCGCCTCGCCGATCGATTGCTTGTACTCCGCCTCCTTCTGCGTGCCGGAGGACGAGTTGCCCCGCAGCGGCATTGCAAACAGCGGAACGAGGAGCATCAACACGCCGAGGATGACGAGGCTGTCCGACCATCCGTAGGCCGAAATCAACCCCTGGCTCAGCGGCGCGAACAGGAACATGCCGGCGGAGCCGGCGGCCGTCGCGATGCCGAAGGCCATCGGGCGCTGCGCCGGCGTGACGTTGCGCGCGAACGCTGACAGCACCACGCCAAAGGAGCCGGCCGCCACGCCGAGACCGACGAGCACGCCGCCGCCGAGATGCAGCGTCAGGGGCGAGCCGCCGACAGACATCAGGAACAGGCCAGATGAGTAGAGAATGCCGGATAGCGCCAGCACGCGCCATGTGCCGAAGCGATCGGCGATCGCGCCGAAGAAGGGCTGTCCGAGACCCCAGAAGAGATTTTGGAAGGCCATCGCCAGACCGAAGGTTGTCCGATCCCAGCCGGTCTCCTGCAACATGGGAAGCTGGAAGAACCCCATGGCGGACCGCGGGCCGAAGGTGAACAAGGCAATGATGCAGCCCGCGCCGATGATCAGCCATGGCATTTGCGAGCGGCCGGTCGCGGCAACGGTGGTGGAAGGAGCAGACATGGGAATCTCCGGATGTTCGGGCGGCAAAAATAGCGGCCACGACCTATCCAAAAAAGTGAATTAATTTGACCGGCCGATCAGCGAAATTCATGCTGGGAATCGTTCAAGTAAACCACGGTGTCAGCCACGAACTTTCATCGGCCAGCGCCCGGGGCGCTGGCCGATGACGCTCACCGTGTCGCCAACCCGCAGCGTCCCCTCCCCGCGCGGCACCGCATTCCAGCCGAACAGCACGCCGGCGACGCGGCGGTCCGCCGACATGCGCTTTTCGGCAAGGCCCTGGATCGGATTGCCGCCGATGCGCTCGCCGGTCATCTGGTCCTGCGTGGTCATGATGCAGCGGGAGCAGGGCTTGACGAGATCGAAGACGACACCGCCGATCTCGACTGCCTCCCACAGGTCTTCGTCCCACGCGCCGTCGTGGTCGATCAGGATATTGGTGCGGAAGCGATCCATGCCGACCGGCTCCTGGCCCTTCTCGACAAGCGTGCGATTGAGATCAGCGAGCGAGCCGGTGGTGGTGATGAGGACCGGAAAACCATCGGCAAACCCGACCGGCGCCGGCTGGCCAGCCCACGTCTCTCCCTCGTAGCGGCTCGAAAGCGCATCCATGTGGACGAGCCGCACATCGCGACCGAGCCACTCCGAGAGGGCCGAATTGGCGGCATCGTCGGCAAGGGCCGCATCGACAGAACTGTCCCAGACCGTGACCTGCAGCCGGCGCGCGGGATCGAAGCCGGGCACGATCTCCCGCCCCTGCATGACGAGACGAACCGTGCCGTCCAGCGGATAGGCTTCCACCTGTGCCAGAAACTGCAACTCCCGTTGCGTGATGAAGCGGCCATCCGGATCGGTCACCATGAAGCGGCGGTCGTCCGCGAAACCGTCGAGGCGCACCGAAACCTCGGCCTTGGCGATGGCACGTCCGCTTTTCAGCGGGTGGATGTTCAGGGCGGCGACGGTCATTGGCTTCATAGGCTGCGTCCGATTCCTTGGAACAGAGGTCCCGCACCTTTAGCTCATCGGCGACGATGCTGGAACTGGTCGCGGAACGCTGAAGTCCTTTAGGTTGCTACCCGCGCAGAGAAGCCCGGCCGACATCGAGACCGTGATTCTTGTCGCGCCCTCCAAAAACCACCATCGGCCGGCGCAGCAGGCCGCGCCTCAACCGGCTGGCCCGCCAGAGATCGCCGACCAGACGCCGCCCCGGTGCCTCGATCACGCTATAGCTGACCCAGGCGGCAAGGAGGGCGGTGACGAGCGTCAGAACGGCCAGGACCGGCAAGGGCAGCAATGCAGAGAACGTCTGGCGCGTCAGGAACATGACCGGGACATGGAGAAGATAAAGCGAAAAGCTCGTCACGCCGAGGAAACGCAGCGGATCCGAGGAAAGCACGCGCGCCGTCAGTGGATGCTCACGCGCGACCAGCGCGACGATCAGCGCGGATGCCAGCGCCGTCGGAAGGCCCCAGAAAGGCTCGCCCACAACCGGAACCATGTGCTTGTAGCTGAAGAAGACGACCAGAAGAACGACCGCCATGACGCCAATCAGTACCGACGGAGGACGATCGGACAGAGTGACGTGAAGTCGCCCGGCAACAACGCCGAAGAGGAAATAGGGCAGCTTGGCGTGCAGCAGGATCCCCGGCCCCGGAAAATCGAGCAGGCTGACAACGGCGACCACCCCCATCAGGCCGAAGCCGATGACCTGGTAGCGGCGCGGGTCACTCAGGAACAGCCAGATCACCGGAAAGGCGACGTAGAACTGGATTTCCGGCGGAACCGACCAGAAGACGCCGCTCTTGCCAAGCAGCATCACATGCAGCGCAAAATCCAGCAGGCCTTCCATCGGCTGCGGATAGCCAAGCTGTGTCACCGTCGACAGAACCCCGACGAGACAGACGGCTGCGAGGTAGACGGGGTAGATCCTTGCGAATCGACTGACGAGAAAGTCACCCACGCCCTGACGCGTCACCGGGCGGCGGCCGTAGAGATAGGCCATCAGGAAGCCGCTCAAGGCGAAGAATATGCCGACGGCCTCGGTGCCGATGTCGAGATAGGGAAGCGCTCCGAATTCGGGAAAGATCAGGGTGATGTGCGATAGGAGGACGATGGCCGCCGCGAGTCCGCGCAGTCCGTCAAGACTTCCGATGTGACCTGGCCCGTTCATCCTGCCCGCCGCCTGCCCCGTTGCTGGTATTCAGGGCGGCAGATGATGGCTCATCACCGGTTTATGGCGCGTTAAGCCGACGCGCATCAGGCTCCCGGCGGCGCGGTGGTTGCACGCTCCCCGTCCCGCCTGGACAGGATCTTCTGGTAGAACAGGCCGATGCCGATCAGCACCGCCCCGAGGCCGATGAAGGACAGCGCGCGCAGGATGCCTTCGAGGTTGGCCATGTCGAAGAGGAAGACCTTGATCACGGCGATCAGCACCAAGGCCGCCGACGCGAGGCGGAGGCTCTTGGCATCGAAGCGCGAACCGAGTGCCAGCAGCGCCACCCCGAGCAGCAGCCAGACGACGGAATAGGTGTAGGCCTCGCCCTGCAGGAAGCCCTTCCAATCGGCAATCCCCTCGCCGTGCCAGGAGCGGCGCACAGACAGCGAAAGCCAGGCGAAGATTAGCGCGGCCCCGGTCAGCGCCAGCAGCATGACATAGGGCGCCGGCCGCCTTCCGCGCGCGTACCAGGCGAGCCCGCCAAAGGCGAGGCCGGGCAGCAGATAGCCGATCAGCAGCAGGTTGAAGAACGGCCAGCGCCCGGTCAGTTCGCCGGTGAAGTACGGGTTGAGCGCAACGAAATGCGCCATCAGTATCGACAGCATCGAAAGAACGCCTATCACCATCGACCCGTAGCGGAAGACCGGGCTCGGCGATCTCACATCCAGGCTCATGAAAACGGCCGAGGCGCCGGCGGCAAGCATCGTGTAAATCGACTGCTCGCCGAGCGTAGGCACCGCGCTGTCGAGCACGCCACCGTTCATCGCGTGACGGACGAGGATGGCGATCGCCAGCAGTATGAACAGGCTCGCCAATGCCTGCAGGAGATTGCGCACCCGCGCGTGCGGCCAGCGGCGCAGCTCGTAGGCGGCAATCGCAAGCAGCAGCGCAGGCCCGCCATAGCCGGCAAGAAGCTGGTTGAACAGCGGCGTCCTCGACAGGTTGGCGGCGCCCACGACCGTCGGCTCCCAGGTAATGCGAACCGCCACGACAAGGGCGGCGCCTACCATCATCCAGGGCAGCACCGGCCAGGGACGAAGCCGCGTCGCAAACACCATGGCGAGACCGAGGACGGCGACGAGCAGCGTCGTCGCCAGGCCGTCGGTCAGGGCAAACAGCGCCAGCACGAGGAAGGCGAAGCCGCCGGCCACCAGCGACCACTGCGGGATCTGTCCGCTCCGATCGGCGGACCCGCGCGAAAAAACCTCGGCCCCGGCGAAGTAAGCCAGGCCGAACACGAGCGCGAGAAGGCCATGCTTGAGGTCGAGCGACAGATTGCCGAAGGCGAGGAAGCTCACAGCCATGATGGCAACCGGGAAGATGGCGATCAGCACGCTCCAGAGCGCCGCATAAGCCGGCGCCCTCTCCCGCCACCGCCACAGCGCCGCGGCGCCGATCGCCGCGAAGCCCGCGGCCAGCAGCAGGATGAGGTTGATGGCGCGCGCACCTGCCATTGCCTGTTGCGAAGTTGCAGTCTCGAACCCTGCCGAACGATCCACGAGGCCGATGGCAAGACCGGCAAGATCGGCAACGACCATCGTGCCGGAAAGGGCGCACAGAGCGCCTAGCACCGCCGGATAGAGCGCCCAGGATCGCACGGCGCCAACCGCCGCCAGCGCCAACACGAGCACCACAAATGCCGCCAAAGCCGTGGCCGGGAACGGATAGAGGAACGCGAGTATAATCGCCGGCACGACGGTCGCCAGGGCCGCGCTGAGGGACACCGGTGCCCAGGCGGGGGCAAGCCACCGCTGCCATCGCGCGGCAACCGGTTCTGAGTTGCCCACCGCCGTCGCCGTCTCGGCGGCTGGCGCTTCGCCCTCACCGTCGGCTGCGTCCGTGTTCCCCTGCCCGACCGCTGTGTGCGGGACATCCCCGGCTCCGCGCCCGGAGCCCGGCCAGACGAACGCGGTTCCCGCCAGCATGGTGCAAAGCGCCAGCGTTAGCGGCAATGTCGCGAGCGGTTCTGCTGCGGCGAGATAGAGGATCGCCCACAGGCCGAGACCCGCATTGGCGAGCGTCGGAACGACCTGCCAGTTACGCAGGCGTGAGGCGGTGATCGTGGCGAGCCAGGTCAGCGACAGATAACCGAACAGCCGCCAGGGGTCGGGCTCGGGTGCCGCGACCAAAAGCGGCGTCACCATCGAGGCGAGCAGGCCGAGACCGGCGAGCGCCTGGCCGTGCAGCAGCGAAAGCGCGATCGTGGCAAAGGCGACGGCGGCAAGCAGCAGGAATGCGACCGGCGCGCCGAAGTACGCATAGACGCCATGGGCGGCATAGGTAACCCCGAAAAGGGTAAGTGCACCGGCGGCAGTGAGAATGCCGGGGACCATGGCGTTCTGGAAGGCGTTGGCGATCAACGGTTGCGTGCGCCGGCGGATGAACTCACCGGCGGCAATCAGCACCAGGCCGAACAGGGCGGCGAGCGACAGGCGCACGGCCGGGCTGAGCAGGCCGCTCTCGATTGCGTATTTCACCATGAAGATGCCGCCGAGTGCGAGCGCCAGCCCTCCGACCCAGACCGCCCAGCGCGCGCCGATGCGGCTTTCAAGGCTCTCGCGCACCGGCGCCGTCTCCGGCGTAGCGATCTGGACCAGCCCGTTGGCGCCATCGACCATCATTGCGCGGCCAGTGTCGGCAGTTGCAACGTCGCCGGCCTGCACCGCCGCAGCGTCTCCGGGTTGCGACAAGGGCGCCCCGCTTGTCGTGCCTGCCGCCGACCAGGGGCTTGCAAACGGTGCTTCAGCCTCCTGCAGCACGCCATCTGCAGTAACGCCGCCATGCGCCGCTTCGACCGCCTCGGCGGCTGCTTGAGAAGTGGCGGGCACAACGCCACCGACCTTCAGGGCATCGATCTCCTGCCGCAGTTTCTGAATCTCTTCAGTGAGTTTCGCCGCGTTCTTGCGGGTCTTGTTCATCACGGTGATCGCAAGCACGATGGCGACCAGGGCCAGTATTTCCGCCATGACTTCTCCGCTTGTCCGGGGCGACCGCCGTCACCGGCGCATGCTGTTCATCTGATCATGCGGGAGCAGGTGCGCAACCTCAAGGGGCGGTATTTTGCCGGCATGCGCGCGTGGCAGGGAATTGCAGTCGCGTCAGCGCATCAGGTTGTCGATCGGGAAGATGGCGCAGGTCTCCGTACCGTGCGCGAGCAGCTTGCCGTTCTTGTCGCGCAGCCATGCCTCGGACGTGGCGATCGTGCGGCCACGGTGCACGATCCGGCCTTCACAGAACACCTCGCCCATCCCCGGCAGGACAGGGCGGACCAGGTTCACCTTGAATTCGACGGTCGTATAGGCCTCGCCCGGCAAGGTCGTGGCGAAGACGGCACAACCGAGCGCCGAATCCATCACCGTAGCGGTCCAGCCGCCATGGACGGTTCCGAGCGGATTGAGGTGTTCCTGCGTCGGGTATCCCTTGAAGACGACCCGCCCTTCCTCGACTTCTGCCAGCGTGAATTTCAGTGTCTTCGCCATCGGCGGCGCGGGCAGCTCACCGGCGAGCATCGCCTGAAGGACCTTCAGTCCGCCGTCGCGCGCGACCACGTCCAGGGGCAGAGTGCCGACACCGGCAACGCTCAGTCCCGGGTAGAGTTCGATATTCATGAAGTCATCTCCGAAGGGGCAACGACGGCAAGCGCCTTCAGCGTCGCCTGGATAAAGCCGTCGCGTGCGCTGGAAAGCTGCAGCCCGCGCGGCTCGCAAACATACCGGTTGAGAAAGAAGGCGGTCAGCCGAAAACCATCGGACAACGCCTGCTGGTCGGCCGCCTTGCTGGCCTGCGTACCGAGAAAGGCCGGCAGCGCCAGCATCTTGTCGGCCCACGGCGCGCCGGCATCGCGGCTGACGGCACGACCCGATTTCGGTGAGACGAAGACGAGATCTTCGGTCCTTTCGGTCGCGGCGCATCGGGCGAGATCCAGCCCAAAGCCGAGATCCTCGAGCACGGCCAGCTCGAAGCGGACGAAGAGCTCGCCGGCATCCCTGGGATCCTCCAGATGCTCCAGGATGACGCCAAGCATCTCGAACAGATGCGGATGGGGATCGCGCTCAGGCAGGAAACGCAGCACTGCGGCCATGGCCTGCACTCCATAGACGGCGGTCGCCGTCTCCATCAGTTGACCGGCGCGCAACTGCAGTGGCTCCATGCGGAACTCGCCGAGATGCTCGTCGAGCCGCGCCCGCCAGGTCACCTCCACCGAATTGCCGGGTTGCAGCACCGGCTGCATCGTCCGCGAGCGCCCCGAACGAACGACGCCGAGGTGCCGACCGTGCGCGCGCGTCATCACCTCGGCGATCACCGAAGTCTCGCCGTGACGGCGCACGCCAAGCACAATTGCCTCGTCGCTCCATTGCATGGCAAAGCCATACGCCCCACCGGTAGCAGGGGCAAGCGCGGAAGGCTGTGGAAGACTGCGGCCGCGCGCCGCCAATGCGTGACCTTTGCGCCACACTGCGCCACGCCGGGGATGCCTGCCGCATTTTCGCTCCCTTCTTGCCGCGCCACCGTCAGAATTGGCTTTAGAAGAGGCGCGAAGGACTCGAACGTCCGGTATCGAAAAACGAACAGCAGGTCAGTTCATTATGTGTGTGTCCGCGATCCGTGCAGTTGCTTGCGCGCGTCCCCTCGCCCTCCTCTTGCTTTCCCTGGCGCTTGCGGGCTGCGTCACTGCCAAACCAGTGAAGAAGGGACCGGATCCGATGCACCTGGCGATGTACGGGCCGCACCCGGAAGAAAAATTCCCGCTGCCGGCAATGGACATCGCCGGTGTTAACCCGAAATATTTCCGTCAGCAGGTCGCCTATCCGACCAGCGAGGTGCCCGGCACGATCGTCATCGATACCCAGAACCGCTTCCTCTACCTGGTGCAGGAGAACGGCATGGCGATGCGCTACGGCATCGGCGTCGGCAAGGCCGGGCTGGAGTTCGAGGGAACGGCGCGGATCGGACGCAAGGCGGAATGGCCGCGCTGGACGCCGACGCCGAACATGATCAAGCGCGAGCCGGAGCGCAACGCCAAATGGGCCGGCGGCATGGAACCGGGCCTCACCAATCCGCTCGGACCGCGGGCACTCTATCTCTTCGAAGGCGGCAAGGACACGCTGTTCCGCATCCACGGCACCTCCGAGCCGTGGTCGATCGGCAAAGCCGTTTCAAGCGGTTGCATCCGCCTGTTCAACCAGGACATCATCGACCTCTACGGCCGCGTGCCGACCGGCAGCCGCGTCGTCGTGCTTCAGCACGAGGCGCCGATGGACGTTCCGGCCGGCGGAATGCCGGTCGCAAATGCCGCCAATTACAGCACGGCTCCCGCCGCGCTGTAGTCGCCGACGTGACCCGACGCGAACGACGCGTCGGGCTTAGCTCGATCCCGGTTTCCACGGCTCCTGCCTAGACGAAATCCTGTTGCTCGGAGGCGACGACGCCCTTGAGCTCGCTCGGGTAATAGCCGTGGCGCAGGTTGATGCCGTATTCGAGATAGGCCTTCATGCAGGCGAGCATCTGCGACCAGCCCTCGCAGTTCATGTAGGACGATTTCTGGCCGCGGGCGTTCTCGCGCCAGCCGGTTTCGGCAATCGTCACCATCGTGCCGCCGTCCTCCAGCGGCGCGAAGCGCATCTCGACGCGCGTCTTGTAGGGCGCCTCCCCCTCGTCCACCATGGCATCCCAGCGGAAGACAATCCGGGAATTTTCCTCCACCTCGTCGACGATCACCGGCGCCATGCCCCACCACGTCACCGTCGTGCCGGCAACGAGCGGCGCACTGGCGCCGCCGATCGTGGTGAAATAACCGCTCAGCTTCTTGGGATTGACGACGGCATCGAACACCTCGGCCACCGGTTTGTCGATCCGTCCGTTCACGCGAAATTCCAGCGTCATGCCGTCCTCCTTCGCTTGTCCATGACAGAATTATGTTATATTTTTATAACATGTCAAGCAAATCAAACGAGGATGCGGTCTTCAAGGCACTGGCGAACGCCAAGCGCCGGCAGATGCTGGACGCGCTCAAGGACGCCCCACAAACGACCGGCGCGCTGTGCGAAGCCTTTGCCGAGATGGACCGCTGTACGGTGATGCAGCACCTGAAAGTGCTGGAAGACGCCGGCCTGATCATCGCCCGCCGTGACGGCCGCGAGCGCTGGAACCATCTCAACGCCCTACCGATCAAAGCGATCCACGACCGCTGGATCAGCCAGTATGCCGGCCACGCGATAAGCGTGCTCGAGGCGCTGAAAAAAGAGATCGAGAAATAGGCCGGGCTCACCTGGCATCCAGCGATCAGCCCAAGCCCAACCAGGACCACCCTCAATGAGAAGTTGCGCAGAAGCCACAAAACAGCAACTTTCATCTTTCGGATGTGTCAGGGGACTCCATTTCGAGCCGATCATTTGTTATCGCTTTGGCTGAAGAGCATTGACGCATCGAGGTCAACTTTGCCTAAGTAAATACCGGTCTCAATCCAGTTTCACCCGTACTGCCGGATAGCAACACGCTGTCGGCGTATGATCGTGTTCATCGGGTGGTGGCAAGAGACCGGTTTGGCATTGTTGGAATGTGCCACGTGCAGCTCCGCTGTCTCAGCTCTTCAGCCGCCCGAAACAACGCCACACCGTGCCCGCAAGGGTCTTCTTATGCACCATCTTGGTGGACTTCCGAACGGAAGACCAAGACGATATGTGCAATGTACTTCGGGTCCGATGGACCATCGTTCCTAAGACAGCTCCCCAGCCCTGGATTGCGTGCAGCGGATGTGGAGGCCTGAGGGCCTTCCAATCCAGCGGCAAAATCCGGCTCAACGCCAACGGCCGCAAGCTTGATGCGTGGCTCATCTACAAGTGCTTGATCTGCGAGAAAACGTGGAACCGGCCGCTCTATGAGCGGCAGAATGTCCGCGACATCAATCCTGCGGTCCTCGAAGCGCTGCAGTCCAACGATCCGCAATGGATTCGGACGGAAAGTTTCAACCTCGAAGCACTGAGGCGCAAGTCGCAGCGCGTCGATGAATTTTCTGAGTTTGATACCGAAAAGGAGATACTGCGCGAAACTCGCAATTGGACGAAACTGGAAATCGAACTGATGGTTCCGCTTCCGCTCAGCACACGCCTTGACCGTCTGCTGGCGTCCGAGTTGGGCGTCTCGCGCGCGCGGCTGGTAGCGCTTCACGACAAAGGCACACTTTGGATCAATTCGGATCGCGTCGACATTTTGCGGCGGCGTGTCAGATCTGGCACCCAAATTATGATTGATCTTTCCACCGAGGCCGAGCGAGAGCAATTGTGGCGACCGCTGGCGACGGGTAGCCCGCTATAAGTTGCGTCACGGAGGCTTGAGAATCTGGCCTTCGTGAGTTCACGCTTCCTGCTCGGCCACGTTCTAGCCTGTCGTTGTTTCGCGGGACGCAAGCTGTCTACAGGGGGCAGCGCGCCCCGTGGATTTCGCTTATGGACGGCAAGAGCGTGATCACCTCGCGCTGATGGCTCTCGTCCATTGGTTCGATGTTTTCCCTCCAGAACGCTTCCGCTTCGGCGGGTTCGCTTTCCCAGATGCGGGTGGTGACGTGGTTGTCATCGACCTTCGAGAGCCTTCGCCCGCCAAGACGAAGATATTGGGCTGCCAGTTCGGCTGCATGTGTCGCTTCCATGACGCGCAACCTTCCGTAATCAGTAGAACGGGAACATCGTATCACCGCCAGCGCCTTGCCACTAACGGCAAATGGAAAAGGGCCTCTTTTCGCCGGAGCTTGGGGCAAGCTTGGCGGCGAGCCGAAGGCGCGCCCCTGGTTCGGAGCCGGGGGTACTTGCTGCAATTGCTTGCCGCGCGACGTGCCACGCCGATGGCCTATGACAGTCGCTCATCGCGCTGGTTCAAGTGTGCTAGAGTTCCAGGCCCGGATCGTGGGAACAGATCGGCATGGGCGACAACATGGACCAGCCAAACAGCAATCTGCGCGACAACTCAGGTGCGGTCATCCGGCCGCCGATCGCCTGGGGACTTTCGGTAATCGCCGGGCTCGCGCTCGACCGGCTATACTCGCTGCCATTCCCGTCAGGCGTGCCGACCGGCTGGCTCGGCGGCATCGTGTTCCTCGCCGGCGTGGCACTGCTGGTCTGGGCTGCAACGACCTTTCGTCGCGCGGGGACGCAGATCCAGACGACCGAGCCGACCACAACGATCGTCGACGCAGGGCCATACCGCTACACGCGCAACCCGATCTATATCGGCATGTTCCTCGGCCTGATCGGCCTCGCCATCGCCTTCGACACCCTATGGCTCGCTGTCCTGCTGGTGCCGTTCTATCTCGTCATCCGTTACGGCGTTGTCGCCCGTGAGGAGAGCTATCTTGAGCGGAAATTCGGTGACGCCTATCTCGGCTACAAGACTCGCGTCGGACGTTGGTTGTAGGCAAGCGCGTTTTCCGTCTCAGTGCGCAACTTGTGAAAGTGCCGACATCAATTCTTCCGGATTCAGTGCCTGGCACAGATTTCGACCCTGCCCTTCGACTTCGGTGAAGCTCCAGCGCACCAAACCTTCTCGATCGAGCAGGAAATGTCCGACAAGCTGCATATGTCCGGCTATCCTCACCTGCTGGTCGGCTTCTGTAAGTTCGTAGCCATCTCTTTCGCTGAGAAGATCGCCCGCGGCGGCCGGATTCATAGGTTCCGGCAACTCTCCCGGCCGATCGACCCGCATTGTTGCGACCTCGTCCATCCCGACCTTGTATGGCCAATCGGTCTCGTTCTCCGTCAACTCGAGCAGGGGCAGGCCAAAGGCGCGATGTGAAGCGCGTTGCGGGTCGGAGGCAGCAAGAAGACCGGGTATCGGACGATAACGGAAATAGAGTCGCGCGCGTTCAACCGGGGTGATGACAACCGCCAGGGACTCCACGCCCTTCTCGCGCAGAGCGGAGTTGAGTTGTGCCATCGCGGCGACATGGCGTCGGCAGAACGGGCAGAGCAGGCCCCGATATAAACCGATCAACAGCGGGCTTCGGCCCCGGAAATCATCAAGTGCGATCGTCCCCTCGCAGGAGATCGCATCCAGGACAATGTTCGGAGCCTGATCGCCGGGTTGCAACGGATAGTCGGCATGACGTGCTGGCATCGACGACCTCCTCGCATCAAAGCTCAGCCAGCATAGGAGGTTTGCCACGAGTTGATGCCATGCCATTCGCGACGCGATTGACGATGGCCGCGGCAATGACCTGGAACTCATCCAGGATCGGCCGATCGTGAGCCAGGATCTGCGTGCGCGATTTTACCCAGGAGGACCAGGTTGAGCAACCAACCGGCTCGCCCGCGGGCACGGTTGCAAGCGGACGAGAGCGGCGGATTGTGGTGGCCCAATTGTCGTGGCGGCGTGCCGGAGGCCACCCCGTATTCCGCTGCTTGCCCCCTACTTCCGCTTCAACGCCTCGGCCAGCGCCGCGCCGAAAGCGCCCTGGCTCGGGGCCTGCGGCTTTTGCTGCGGCATGCGGTTGTTATTGCCGCGCGGCGCGTCGCGGCGCTGGTCGCGCGCGGGCTGCTCGCCGCCGCCGTCCTTGCGCATGGTCAGACCGATACGCTTGCGCGGCACATCAACCTCGGTGACGCGCACCTTCACGACGTCGCCGGCCTTGACCACCTCGTGCGGGTCCTTGACGAAGCGATCGGCAAGCTGGGAGACGTGCACGAGCCCGTCCTGATGCACGCCGATGTCGACGAAGGCACCGAAGGCGGCAACGTTCGTCACCGTGCCTTCCAGCAGCATGCCGACCTTGAGGTCCTTGATATCGTCGACGCCGTCGGCGAAGGTCGCGGTCCTGAATTCCGGGCGCGGGTCGCGACCGGGTTTTTCGAGTTCGGCGAGAATGTCCTTCACGGTCGGCAGGCCGAAACGCTCGTCGACGAAGACTTGAGGATCGAGCTTCTTCAACGCCGCGCTGTCGCCCATCAGGGCGCGCACATCGCGGCCGCAGGCGGCGACGATCTTCTTGGCAACGCCATAGGCTTCCGGGTGCACCGACGAAGCATCGAGCGGCTCCTTGCCGGCCGGAATGCGCAGGAAGCCGGCGCACTGTTCGAAGGTG
Source organism: Mycoplana sp. BE70 (assembly GCF_031455855.1). Classification (NCBI taxonomy): domain Bacteria; kingdom Pseudomonadati; phylum Pseudomonadota; class Alphaproteobacteria; order Hyphomicrobiales; family Rhizobiaceae; genus Mycoplana; species Mycoplana sp. BE70. The sequence goes on along the minus strand of NZ_JAVDTM010000006.1, from coordinate 147,554 downwards.
CGGGCGCCGAGGCGGGAAACCTTCAGAAGCTCCTTGCGGCTCTCGAACGGGCCGTTGGCGTCGCGATGGGCGACGATCGCCTCGGCCGAGGATTTGCCAAGACCGGAAACGCGCGCCAGCAGCGGCGCGGAGGCGGTGTTCAAGTCGACGCCGACAGCGTTCACCGCATCCTCGACCACCGCATCCAGCGAGCGCGACAGCTTGCCCTGGTCGACGTCGTGTTGGTACTGGCCGACGCCGATCGACTTCGGCTCGATCTTGACGAGTTCGGCGAGCGGGTCCTGCAGGCGACGGGCGATCGAGACGGCGCCGCGCAGCGACACGTCGAGGTTCGGGAACTCGGCGGCAGCCGTTTCCGACGCGGAATAGACCGAGGCGCCCGCTTCCGAGACGATCACCTTGGTCGGCTTCGGCGCCGGAAGTACGGCCAGCATGTCGGCGACCAGCTTCTCCGTCTCGCGGCTGCCGGTGCCGTTGCCGATGGCGATCAGCTCCACATTGTGCTTGCGGACGAGGCTCGCGAGTTCGGCCTGGGTGCCGCGAATGTCGTTCCTCGGCGGGAACGGATAGACGGTCGTGGTCTCCAGCAGCTTGCCGGTATTGTCGACGACGGCGACCTTGACGCCGGTGCGGATGCCCGGGTCGAGGCCCATGGTGGCGCGGGTGCCGGCCGGAGCGGCCAGCAGCAGGTCCTTGAGGTTGCGGGCAAAGACGCGGATCGCTTCCTCCTCGGAACGCTCGCGCATCTCGCGCATCAGGTCGAGCGACAGCGACATGGAGAGTTTTACCCGCCAGGTCCAGCCGATCACCTCCGCGAGCCACTTGTCGCCAGGCTTCTGGCCGAGCGCGCAGAAGGAGGCGATGATACGCTCGACCGGCTTGACCGGATCCGTGTTGTCCTGATCGACCGCGATGTCGACGGAGAGGAACTCCTCGTTCCAACCGCGCAGCATGGCGAGCGCCCGATGGCTCGGCACGCCCGACCAGCGCTCCGTATGGTCGAAGTAGTCGGAAAACTTCGCGCCCGCCTCCTGCTTGCCCTCGACCGCGCGCGAGCGCAGGAAGGCATTGTCCTTCATGTAGTCGCGCAGCCGCTTCAGGAGGTCGGCGTTCTCGGTGATCTGCTCGGCGACGATGTCGCGCGCGCCCTCGAGCGCCGCCTTGGCATCGGGCACATCGGCGGAGAGGAAGGCGGCCGCGAGTTCGGCCGGCACCTTGTCGCGCTCGGCAAGGATCTGCTCGGCGAGCGGCCCGAGACCGCGCTCGCGGGCAATCTCAGCCTTGGTACGGCGCTTCGGCTTGTAGGGCAGATAGATGTCTTCCAGTTCGGCCTTGGTGGAGACGGCGGCGATCTTCGCAGCCAGTTCATCGGTGAGCTTGCCCTGCCCGCCAATCGATTCGAGGATGGACGCGCGACGCGCCTCCAGTTCGCGCAGATAGGCCAGCCGCTCGGAAAGCACGCGCAACTGGGTGTCGTCGAGACCGCCGGTCACTTCCTTGCGGTAGCGGGCGATGAAGGGGACGGTGGCCCCCTCGTCCAGCAGCCCCACTGCCGCCTGGACCTGGGCGGAGCTTGCCTTGATTTCGGCAGCGATCGTATTGGCGATCTTCAGCGGGGTTGCAGCCATTTTGCTCTCCTGATCATGCATGCCGATTGGCTTCGGCCCCAGAGGTTCCAGGCACCGTATCGGCGGACGGCGACCATAATGCGGCCCCCCCTCTCCGCCAACCGACACGCGGCGCAGAGTCCACAACATATCGCTGGGCGCTTCGTTCAGATGCGAACTGGTGCGAGCGGCGGGCGCTTCGCTTCGAATTCCCGCAGCCGCGCCTCGGCCTCGCCGATGTAGTCGCGCGCAAAGGGCACGGCATCCTGATGCCGGGCGAGCTGGATCTGAATGATCGGCAGCCGGTCGTGTCGGAACGCCGCCTCCATCGCTGCGAGGTAGAATTCCCACATCCGGCAGAAACGCGCGTCATAAAGCCTCGCCGCCTCGTCCCAGCGCGCGACGAAGCGCTCGCGCCAGGCCCTGAGCGTCCACGCATAGTGCATCGGCAGCATCTCGATGTCCTTGACGAGGAAACCCGCCCGCTCGATCGCCGGCAGGACCTCGGAAAGCGCCGGCAGGTATCCGCCTGGAAAGATATACTTCTCGATCCAGGGATTGATCGTGTAGGCGGGCTTCACGCGACCGATGTAGTGGAGGACCATCACGCCCTCCTTCTTCAACAGGCGGGCCATTGTGTTGAAAAACTTGCCATAGTTGGCGAGCCCCACGTGCTCGAACATTCCGACGGAGACGATCCGGTCGAACTCGCCATCAAGATCGACGTAGTCTTTCAACTCGAAGCGCACATGCTCGGTGAGGCCGCGTTGCGCGATGCGGGTTCGGGAGATGGCAAGCTGCTCCTCGCTGAGCGTGATGCCGGTGACGTCGACGCCGGCGCTTTCCGCCATGTACATGGCGAGCCCGCCCCAGCCCGAACCGACTTCCAGCACCCTCTGCCCCGGCATCAGGAGCAGTTTGGCGGTGACATGCCGCTTCTTGGCCGTCTGGGCTTCATCCAGCGAAATGTCGCGCGGCTCGAAATAGGCACAGGAGTATTGCCAGTCGCGGTCGAGAAAAAGGTCAAATAGGCGCGCATCGAGATCGTAGTGATGCGCCACGTTGCGGCGATTGTGGTTGACCGGCATCCGGGCGTTGATCTGATAGGCGAGAAGTCTCAGCAGCCCCTTTGCCTTGACGCCAATTGTCGCCGCACGACGAATGCCGTTGCGCCTAAGAAGCGAGAGCACATCGAAGATGTCGCCCTCCTCCACCACCAGCCGTCCGTCCATGTAGGCTTCGCCGATCTTCAGTGCAGGATCGGCAGCGATGTCGCGACCAACGGCGGCATCGGCCAAGCGGATGCGCAACGTGGGCCCGACGCCGTCGCCATAATGGGCCAGTTCACCCGATGGATCGACGACCTGCAACTGCCCGTTCCTGATCACCCGTCCAAGCAGCGTGGAAAGTTCCATGCCGATTCCCATTGCGGACAACATAAGCAAAATCTAATGAACTGAGCCGACGGCACAATACCTGCATTTGCGCAAAAACGGCTCAACGCAGGGTTTTTCCGTAACAATTCATCAATTCCTGCCACCTATCCTTCCAGCACCTACGACTGGGGGAGCGGGGGGTATGCGATCCAACTTGATTTCGGCGACGCTGTCGCTGACCGTGCTCCTGTGCCCGCAAGCGATCCGCGCCGAGGGCCTCAATCTCCTGATCTGGGAGTCCTATATCGACCAGGCGATCCTGGCGGACTGGACGGCGAGAACTGGCGTAGAGGTCCGCCAGACCTACTACGACAGCGGCGATGCGCGCGACGAGGTGTTGTCTGATCCCAACAGCGGCGTCGATCTGGTCGTCACCGGCGAGAATGGCGCCAAGCTATTCGGCGACCGCGGCATCCTGAGCACGCTTTCTACGGAGAATGCCCCTTCGCTCGTCCAGTATGACCAAAGCTGGATCAACCGCTGTGGCGGCTATGGCGTTCCCTACCTGTGGGGAACGATGGGCATTCTTTACCGCTCCGACATGGTCCCCATGACACCGACGTCATGGCTCGACCTGATGCAGCCGGCGGAAGCGCTCCGTGGCCACATCGCAATGTATCAGGATCACAACGAGGCATTCGTGCCGGCGCTGGTGCTGCTCGGCAAGTCGGTCAATTCGAATGACAACGAAACGCTCAAGCAGGCCTATCAGCTGATGAAGGCTCAGGCGCCGTTCGTTCTCACCTACGACTACATCGTCACCTCGATCCAGAACCCGGAGGTGGGGCCGCAGGTTCAGATGGCGTTGGGCTACAGCGGCGACCAGCACACCCTGAACGGCAAGGTCGGCAATGGGGGACAGTGGCGCTACGCCATGCCGAAAGAAGGCACGCTTTCCTGGCTCGACTGCCTGTCGGTGACCGACCGGTCACAACACAAGGACTTGGCGCTTGACCTGCTGGACCATATCGCCAGCGCAGCGTCCGCCGCCCGCAATGCGATGTCGCTCAACATGCCGACTGCGAACCGGGAAGCGCTGGCACGCCTGCCGGAGAGCATTCGCAACAATCCCGAAATCTATCCCGCGCCGGAGATTATGGCAAAGAGCCAGTATCAGCAGGAATTGACCGTTCCGTCGGTGCAGGCCCGCCGACGCATCATCAACAGCCTGGTTCAGTTCCGTGACACTCGGTAAACGCGCTTTCACACTGATCTTCCCCGTTGTCCTGACCGGCTACGTGCTGGCCGCCTCGCTTCTTTACGTGAGCCAGAGCGCCTCGATCGTGGGGCTGGAGCGGGCACGGCTGTGGCAGCAGCTTGGCCTGCTCGGCGCCGTTTTCCAGAACGACGTGACGCAGAACAAGAGCCTGCTCTATTCGCTGGTCGAAGGAAGTGCGGTCCGCCTCTTCATCAATGAGCCGGACGCCGGCTATCGCAGCAACGCCATTGGCGTGCGAATTCAGAAAAGCATCACCTCTCTGTCCGAAGATCCCACCCGCTTCGTTTCGATGGCGATCCTCCGCCCGCCTGGGTCGGTCGACTACTATTACGAGAACAGCAAGGATCCCTTTGCCGAAATTCCGGCGGCGCAGATAGACCACGCGCGAAAGCTCATCGACAGCCCGAAGCTCTCCAACTGGTCGTACATCGAGCAAGAGAATGGCGATCCACTCGTCGTTCATTCCGAGTTTCTGGACCCGCTCACACTCAACCGTCCCGTCTCGAGCGCCAAGGCCGCATCGATCCTGCTCCAAACCGCGGTGCGCCCGCGCCCGTTCCTGGACATGAAGAAGGCGCTCGAAAAGGAATACGCCGCCGACATCGAAATATCGAGCTCTCCACTGGCGACGGAGGGCGTGCTTTCGGCGACCGTCAAACTCGGTCCGGCGCTGTATGCGCGTCTGACGCCAGAGTCCGGTCATCTCGACCAGAGGCTTTTCAATCTCAAGCTCCTGCTTGCCCTTGGTGCCATCGGTCTCAGCCTGTTCACGATCGGCATCGTGCTTGCCCTCGTGCGCCGCTACATCACCAATCCGATCGTCCGTCTGGACCGGCAGCTGACCGACGTCATGTCCGGAGCACGCACCGAGATCGCCCCTAGCAGCGAAGCCGGCGAAATCGGTCGGCTTTCGGCCAATATGAAGCAGTTGCACGACGAAGCGGTTGAATCCTTCGGCCTGGTTCAGACCACCTCCTGGACCGATACGTTGACGGCCATTTCCAACCGCGAACACTTCAACGTGCGCTCGACGCAGATTCTCGATGCCGCTCGCGAATCCAATGCCAGTTGCTCGTTGCTCTTCATCGACGTCGACAACTTCAAGTTCGTCAACGACAAGCACGGCCACAAGGTCGGCGATGAACTCCTGAAAACACTGGCTTCTCGGATCCTGGCAATCGTGAAAGCGGTTGCCGATGGTCGCGAGTTGCCGGAGATTCTCGTCGCCCGGCTGTCGGGAGACGAATTCGCCATCATGGTCCAATCGCAGCCGGGTGACGGCACGATCAACGAAATTACCACGAAGATCCTCGACCTGTTCTCCGACGGGTTCGAGATGGTCGACAAATCCTTTCCGGTCACCGCCAGCATCGGCATCGCCGCCTTTCCCGAAGACGCGGCCAGCCTGCCGGAGCTTCTGGCGAGCGCCGATGCGGCGATGTATCAAGCCAAGGCGCAAGGCAAGAACGGCTCGGCGCGCTACTCGCGCTCCCTGCACGAAAAGCGCACGCGCAAGCGCCGGATCGAGGAAGAACTGCGGACCGTCAACCCGAACGAGGAGATGCATCTCGTCTTCATGCCGATCGTCGACGGACACGGCAAGGTTACGGCCTGCGAGGCGCTGCTGCGCTGGAACTCGCCGCTCCTGGGGCAGGTCACCCCGGACGAGTTCATTCCGATCGCCGAAACCACCGGCCTCTTCAGCAAGATCGATTCATGGGTGATCGACCGGGCGATGTCCAATTGCGGACAGATCAAGCAATTCTTCGGCTCGGAAACGATGCTGTGCATCAATATTTCGTCCGCGGAACTCTACACGAAATCGATCGCTGACCGCTTCTGCGACGGCCTCGAGCGCTACGGTCTTGATGCGCGGTCGATCGAAATCGAACTGACGGAAACCTTCGCTGTCAAGCTCGGCGACCAGTCGCAACGCAACATCGAGACGTTGCGAGCCAAGGGGTTCCGCATCTCGATCGACGACTTCGGCGCCGGCTACACGTCGGTCCAGCAGATCATCGACTACCCGGCCGAAACGATCAAGCTCGACAGGGAACTGGTCGAAAGCCTGACCAACGGCGCCGCCCTGCCGACGTTGCGGGCGCTTATCGCACTCTGCCATGCGCAGGGCATGCAGGTCGTGGCGGAAGGCGTCGATACGACTGAGAAGATGACGCTGCTCGCCGCCGCCGGCTGCGAACTCTACCAGGGCTACCTCATCAGCAAGCCGCTGACGGCCGAGGACCTCGGCATCTGGGCCATGCAGCGGCTGATGCAGCAGGCGAAGGAAACAACCAGAAAAACGGCCGCTCGGGCTGCGAGCGGCGCCTGAGGCGCGAACTCGCCGCCGGCTAGTCTAGGCGCGGGACCTGTTAAACTTGTCCTGAGTCTGGACTATCGCGGAAATTCCAGCCCCATCTCCCGGAAACGCTCCGGGTCGTCGCCCCAGTTTTCACGCACCTTGACGAACAGGAACAGGTGCACGGGCTGCTCGAGAATTTCGGACAGCTCCTTGCGAGACGCCATCGAGATTGCCTTGATCGCCTCGCCGTTCTTGCCGAGCGCGATCTTCTTCTGGCTGTCGCGTTCGACATAGATCACCTGCTCGATGCGGACGGAGCCGTCCTTGCGCTCCTCCCACTTCTCCGTCTCCACGTGAGAGGAGTAGGGAAGCTCCTGATGCAGGCGCAGGAACAGCTTTTCGCGGGTGATCTCGGCGGCGAGCTGGCGCATCGGCAGGTCGGAAATCTGGTCTTCGGGATAGTACCACGGGCCCTCCGGCAGCGCCTTGGACAGATAGTCCAGCACGTCCTCGCAGCCCGAGCCGTTCAACGCCGAGATCATGAAGGTGCGCTCGAATTTTACGACCTCGTTCGCGGCCGCCGCGAGCTTCAGCAGATCCTCCGGCTTCACACGGTCGACCTTGTTCAGCACCAGGATCTTCGGCTGGTGCACTTCCTTCAGCCCCTCGAGGATCGCTTCCGCATCGCCCTTCAGCCCGCGCTCGCTGTCGATCAGGAACATGATCTGGTCCGCATCCTTGGCCCCGCCCCAGGCGCTGGTGACCATGGCGCGGTCGAGCCGGCGACGCGGCTTGAAGATGCCGGGCGTGTCCATGAAGACGATCTGGGCGTTGTCGTGGATGGCAATGCCCCGCACGATCGCCCGCGTCGTCTGCACCTTGTGGCTGACGATGGAAACCTTGGCGCCGACGAGACGGTTGACCAGCGTCGACTTGCCGGCGTTGGTCGCGCCGATCAGCGCCACGAATCCGGAGCGGGTAGAGCTGCCGGTTTCGGCGGCATCGTGTTCTTGTTCTGTCATGATCGTTCCATTGCTCTTGCGCTTGCGCCTGCGGCATGATGCACACAGGTCGCAGCCGCACTCAAATCATTTCGGGAGCAGCCTAAGCCGCACTGGCCACCTTCCAGGGCGCGCGGCACGGTTGGCTCAACGGTCTGCCTTCTGCCAGATCCCCTCGCGCTCCAGCACCTTTTGCGCCGCCACCTGCTCTGCCGCACGCTTGGACCGCTCGGTCCCAGTTGCCGGCGCCACGCCGGCGATCTCCACCGTAACGGTGAAGCGCGGGTCGTGATCGGGGCCGGAGCGCTCGTCGACGCGGTAGACCGGGGTGGTCGCGAAATTGGCGTGCGCCCACTCCTGCAGTTCGGTCTTGGCATCGCGCCGGCCGCCATGCTCGCTCGTGGCCCGGTTCTGCCAATTGCGCAGCACGAAACCGCGTGCAGCCTCGAGTCCTCCGTCGAGATAGATCGCCGCAATCAGCGCCTCGACCACGTCGGCACGCACGTTCATCATCGGCTTTCCGGTCAGCTTCTTCACGTCGGAGCCGGTGCGAATGAATTGGTGCAAGCCGAGATCGTCCGAGACCTTTGCGCAGGTGTCGGCGCTGACCAACTGGTTGAGGCGCACCGACAATTCGCCCTCGCCCGCCTCGCGAAAGGTCTGGAACAGCAGTTCGGCGACGCAGAGGCCGAGCACGCGGTCTCCCAGGAACTCCAGCCGTTCGTAGTTGCTGCCCTTGGCAGGGCGGGCGCTGGCGTGCGTGATCGCCCGGTCCAGCCGCTCCTTGTTGGTGAAGGTGTATCCGATTGCGGTCTCGAGCCGGACACGGTTCTCTTCGTTCAGCGGCTTGGCCGACTTCATTCGACGACCTTGAACAACCGATCCCAGCGCAGATTCGCCGGCCACTTCCAGATTTCGCGGAAGGCGGTGTCGTTGCCGAGCGAGAAGAAGATCAGGCTGGCGCGGCCGATCAGGTTCTCGGCCGGCACGAAGCCGACGTCGAAGCGGCTGTCGGCGGAGTTGTCGCGGTTGTCGCCCATCATGAAGTAGTGGCCTTCCGGGACGATGAACTCGCGGGTGTTGTCGCCGATGGTGCCGATGCGGGTATCGAGCGTGTCATAGGACACGTCGTTATCCAGCGTTTCGCGGAAGACGGGGACGTTCTCGCCGGTGTCGTACTGGTCGTCGGCGCGGAAGAAGCCGTTCGGCTGGCGCGGCACGGGCTTGTCGTTGATGTAGAGGACGCTGTCACGCACCTGGACGCGGTCGCCCGGCAAACCGATCACACGCTTGATGTAGTCGATGTCCGGATTCGGCGGAAAGCGGAAAACGGCGATGTCGCCGCGCTCGGGCTCGCTTTCAAAGATGCGGCCGGAGAACAGGTTCGGCGAGAACGGAAGCGAATACTTCGAATAGCCGTAGGAGAACTTGTTGACGAACAGGTAGTCGCCCACCAGCAGCGTCGGCATCATCGAGCCCGACGGGATGGTGAACGGCTGGAACAGGACGGTGCGGATGACGACTGCTAGCAGAAGGGCCTGAATGATGACCTTGACGTTTTCCCACAGGCCACTTTCAGCCTTTTTAGTGTTCTCAGTCACGCCTGTTTTGTCCTCTCGTGCGAATATGGCGCTCTCTCTAGCGCAAGTTCGGTGGAAATGAAATCGCAGCCGTGAAAATGCCGCAGCATTTCGCGGGACGCTTGCCGGCGCGATCTAAGCTTCAGGTCGCCGGTGTTTCGCATGCCATTGTCCCGAAGCGATACCATTTTCACATGCCCTGCCCTAGGACGCATCCTTCGCCGGCAGGGCCTCGATAATGACAAAGGCCTGAGCCAGCGGAAAGTCGTCGGTGATGGTGATATGGATATGCGCCTCATGCCCCGCGGGCGTCAACGCCTTCAGCCGCTCCCCCGCCCCGCCGGTCAGTCGCATGGTCGGCTTGCCGCCCGGCAGGTTGACAACGCCCATGTCCTTCCAGAACACGCCCTGCGCCAGCCCTGTGCCGAGCGCCTTGGAACAGGCCTCCTTGGCCGCGAAGCGCTTGGCATAGGAGGCCGCACGGTTCTTGCGACCATCGGATTTCCTGCGCTCGATTTCCGTGAAGCAGCGATGGGTAAAGCGCTCTCCGAAGCGCTCCAGCGATTTCTCCACCCTGCGGATATCGATCAGGTCGCTGCCAATGCCGATAATCATGCTCAACTCTCCGGTAAAATCTCTCCGCCACGCTCCCTGGCGCGTTCTTCAAACGGGCGGTGGCGGGTTTTCCGGCCTGCCACGGCGAAGGACACGCTGCAGCCGTTGCCGACGAAACATGTTCACGCCGACGCGCGTTCCAGCATAGGCGACTGCCGCCGCAGGCAGACCGAGCGCGAACGAGCCGACAAGCATCGGCTCCAGCACCGGTCCCCACAGGTCGGAGAACGTCAGGTGGTCGTACAGGCCGGCGAGGTCAAGTGCTCTGCCACTGTGTTCCGAGGGAGCGCCCAGAAGACTCTCCCCAACCTCCAACGTGCCCGCCCATATCAAAGGAAGCGTCAACGGATTGGCGATGGCCGTCGAAAGCGCGGCGGCGATGATATTGCCGGCCAGAACATGGGCAAGCGCGACCGCAAGGACGACATGCAGCCCGAGGAACGGGGTAAAGGCGGACAGGGTGCCGGCGGCAACGCCAACCGCGACAGCGTGCGGCGAGGCGGACAGCCGGAGGATCCGCTTTCCGTAATAACGGAACGGCCTATCGATGCCCTTTCGTGGCCAAAGGATTGCGCGAACCCGGTCACGCCAGGTCGCCGGGTTGCGGCGTCGGAACAACATGGGCCACGCATAGCGCATATCGGTGAAAATCGAAATCGGGAACTATGTGAAACGTCGATACGCTGCTGGGTACGTTTTAGCCGCTGCGCAGGTTTGCAGCAAACAAGCTCGGGCGGCGGCGCACACACTGCGCCGCGGACTGGCAAAACTCAGTAATACTTGCGGAAGAGGCCGCGGTCGACCTGACGCTGGCGATACTCGAGATCGAGACGGTCAACCGAGCCGTTCAAATAGGCAGCCTCGCGGTCGGTGCGGGTCGGCAGGCGCAGGGCACGCGTGAAATTCTTGATCTGCTTCAGCATTGCATAATCCTTCTTTTTCTGACCTCCCGGCACAAAGATAGGGAAGCCCCGCTGGGAGAACCAGCATCAGGATCAGATCGCAGACATGCGGTGCACGCATATCGCCGAACAACAAATGGGCAATTCTGCACATACTGAGGCAGCCGGCGCTGCCACATTTTCAATCGTCTGCGGTCGCGGGCGCCCGCCTTGACGAAGCAGGCTTCAGGTGAAGACGCGGGTGACCGTCGAAACGCAGTGCAGTTCCTTGATCTGGCTGATGATCTGGTTCAACTGGCGCAGGTCCCAAACCTCAAGGTCCATCTGCACCTCGGTGAAGTCGGCGGCCACGCGCGACATCGTCATGGAGCGGATGTTGACGTCACCGGTCGCAAGCACCTGCGTGACCTCGGCGAGCGATCCCGGCTCGTTCAATTCGTTGACGATAATGCGCGCCATGAAGCGCGTGTTGTTGGCCTCGTCCAGGTCCCAGCGGACGTCGATCCAACGCTCGGGCTCGTCATCGAACTTCTGCAGCGCCGGTGACTGGATCGGATAGATCGTGATGCCCTTGTCCTTTTCCATGATGCCGACGATCCGGTCGCCCGGCACCGCGCCGCCTGCGGAGAAGTGCACCTCCGCATTGCCGGAAAGACCGCGGATCGGAAGCGCCTCCGGGCCTTCGCGCATGGCTGCGTCGAGTTGCGCCTTCGACTTGCCCGGCAGCTTGAACACCATCCCGGCAACGCTGCGCATCGGAAACCAGCCCTCCTCCTGGCTCGGCTTCACGGTTACGCGCTCATCCTGATAGTCGGGGAAGACGGCGCGCAGGACATCGAGCGAGGAGAGTTCGCCACGGCCCACTGCCGCAATCGCGTCCTCGACCTCCTTGTGGCCGACGCGGTGAACGACAGACTTCAGGCCGTCGCGCGAGAAAGATTTTCCAGCGCGATCGAACGTCCGCTCGAGAATGCGATAGCCGAGCCCGGAATACTGCTTGCGCACGGCCGCGCGCGTGGCCCGGCGGATAGCCGCCCGCGCCTTGCCGGTGACGACGATCTCCTCCCAGGCCGGCGGCGGCACCTGGATGCCGGAGCGGATGATCTCGACTTCGTCGCCATTGTTGAGGCGGGTGACGAGCGGCATGATCCGGCCGTTGATCTTGGCGCCCACGCAGGTGTCGCCGATATTCGTGTGAACGGCATAGGCGAAATCGATCGGGGTGGCGCCGCGCGGCAGCGTGATGAGCTGGCCCTTCGGCGTGAAGCAAAACACCTGGTCCTGAAACAGTTCCAGCTTCGTGTGCTCGAGGAATTCCTCGGGATTGTCGCCTTCAGCCAATGATTCGATCGTCCGGCGCAACATGGCATAGGCATTGGAAGGCAATGCGTTCTTGTCGCCGTTCTTATCACCGTTGCCGTTCGTCGCGTTTCCGTCCTTGTAGAGCGCGTGGGCCGCGATCCCGTATTCGGCGATTTCATGCATCCGCCGGGTGCGGATCTGCAGTTCGATGCGCTGGCGCGACGGACCGATGATGGTGGTGTGGATCGACTGGTAGTCGTTTTGCTTCGGCGTCGAGATGTAGTCCTTGAAGCGGCCCGGAACGACGCGCCAGCGCGTGTGGACGATGCCGAGGGCGCGATAGCAGGCGGGGACGTCATCGACGAGGATGCGGAAGGCATAGACATCCGACAGTTGCTCGAAGGAGAGCGACTTCGACTGCATCTTGCGAAACACCGAATAGGGCTTCTTCTGCCGCCCCCTGACGACAGCCGTCGTCAGCCCATTGGCGACCAGCAGGTCGCCAAGCTCCGCCTCGATCTTGCGGATCAGCCCCTCATTGCGCTGCGACATCTCCGCGAGCCGCCGCGTGACAGTCTCGTAGGCCTCGGGATTGATGTGGCGGAACGCCAGGTCTTCCAGTTCCTCGCGCATGTCCTGCATGCCCATGCGGCCGGCAAGCGGCGCATAGATGTCCATCGTCTCCTCGGAAATGCGCGCCTTCTTCTCGGCCGACATGTGGTCGAGGGTGCGCATGTTGTGGAGCCGGTCGGCGAGCTTGACGAGCAGCACGCGCACGTCGTCGGAGATCGCCAGCAAGAGCTTGCGCAGGTTCTCCGCCTGCTTGGCCTTCTTGGTGACGAGATCGAGCTTCTTGATCTTGGTCAGCCCCTCGACCAGCGCGCCGATGTCCTCGCCGAAGAGTTCGTCGATTTCGGCACGGGTCGCCGTCGTGTCCTCGATCGTATCGTGCAGGAGCGCCACCGCGATGGTCGACTCGTCGAGCTTCATCTCGGTCAGGATAGCCGCCACTTCGAGCGGATGGGATATGTAGGGATCGCCGCTCGCCCGCTTTTGCTGGCCATGCTTCTGCATGGCGTAGACATAGGCCTTGTTCAGCAAGGCCTCGTTCGCGTCGGGCTTGTACTTCTGAACCCGTTCGACGAGTTCATATTGGCGCATCATCCGGGTGTCGCTCCTCCAGCGCCGCACGCCGAACCGGCACGAGACGCGGTAACATTCTCTGCGCACAAACCGATGCGGAATTCGACACTTTCAGGTCGTGCGGCTGGCTCAACGAAAAAGTGCGCCGATCGCGGGGACGGCGCACTCGCATCACGTATATGAGGCGGCTACTCCGCCATCAATAGTCGTCGCTCTTTTCCGGGGGCACAAGGCCTTCGATACCGGCGAGCAGTTCTTCCTCGGACATGCGATCGAAGGTGACGACCTCCGGCTGGTCCTCCTCGTCCTCGGCCACCACGAATCCGGCTGCCTCGTCGGCGGCGATGGAAGCCGCATCGGGCTCCGGCTCGTCAACTTCGACGTGTTTCTGCAGCGAATGGATCAGGTCTTCCTTCAGGTCACCCGGCGAGAGCGTCTCGTCGGCGATCTCGCGGAGGGCGACGACCGGGTTCTTGTCGTTGTCGCGGTCGACGGTGATGGCAGCGCCCTGCGAAATGAGGCGTGCGCGGTGGCTTGCAAGAAGAACCAGCTCGAAGCGGTTATCTACCTTGTCGATGCAGTCTTCAACGGTGACACGGGCCATTGCCTGTCCTTTGCGGTCGAGAATTTCGGGGTTAGCAAGCCCGATACAATCAATAGGCCGCAAATTCAAGTTTTTCCTTGGCGCCCATCCCGGCTTTACTATCGATCCGAGCGTCCCGAAACGGTTCTCCACTACTGCGGGTAACCCGGTCGGCCGGTCGACACAATTTGCGGGCCATTCATAAAATTGCCGCTTTCAACCTGCGTTTGCTTGGAAAAATCTAGGTGCTGACCTAAATCGAGTATATGATCGCTTCTTAATGTTTGTGATCCGGAAATGCTTAATCGCATCGGAGTCACGCAGATTTTTCAAGCGCTTTTCGGTAAAAGGATACGGCTGAATGTTTGATCCCCGCGAGAAAATCGCACTCTTCATCGACGGCGCCAATCTCTACGCTGCTTCCCGCACACTCGGCTTCGACATCGACTACCGCAAGCTGTTGAAGGCCTTCCAGAAGCGCGGTTATTTGCTACGCGCCTACTACTACACGGCGCTGATCGAGGACCAGGAATATTCCTCGATCCGGCCGCTGATCGACTGGCTCGACTACAACGGCTACAAGGTCGTCACCAAGCCGGCCAAGGAATTCACCGACTCACTCGGACGCCGCAAGATCAAGGGCAACATGGACATCGAACTTGCGATCGATGCCATGGAACAATCCGAAACCGTCGACCATCTGGTGATTTTCTCCGGTGACGGCGATTTCACGACGCTGGTCGAAGCACTGCAGCGCCGGGGACGCAAGGTCTCGGTCGTCTCCACCCTGTCGACGCAGCCGCCGATGATCGCGGACGATCTGCGCCGCCAGGCCGACTACTTCATCGACCTCATCACGCTCAAGGCCGAAATCGGCCGTGATCCGTCCGAGCGCCCAGCACGTGCAACCGATCACCCCGCGGACGAGGTGACCAGTTGAGGACGAGCTGATGGCCCAGGCAAGCCATCACCCCGCTTGACGGTGCAATACGAATAAAATCTGACCGATATCGCTCAGCATTTCTCAATGGAATGCCGCTAAGGAGAAACCCGGACGGAGGAGATACGTCAGGGAAATGCTGAGCGCACTAACGAACATTAGCGGCATGCAACACGTTGCGACCGGTCGGCCGCAGGTCAATGCCGCGCGGACCGAAACCGCTGCCGCCGCTCTGGCTGCACTGTCACCCGCCCAGCCGCTTCCTTCCGTCTCCGATCCGATTGACGAGGACGGCTTTTCCTTCCTCTACCGTCCCAACGGCCTGCCGTCCGGCGCAGACGCATCACCTCTCGCTGTGCCGCAGGCCGCCACCAATGGCAGCAGCGCGCCCAGCCGCCTTGCAGTGGAGAGCACGCAACTGTCGTCCCTGCTGTCATCGCTGATGTCGGCGGCGCCGACCGCAAGCTCCGCCGTCTCGCCAGCAGCGACGGAGCCGTCCGGCGCACAGGAAACGCTGATCGTCAAACTTTATCAGCAGTTCTGAGATCGGGTGCCGGACCGTCGGGTTCGCCAGCGGTCGGAATCCCGGCAAAGACGAGGTCGCAGCCGTCAGGCTCGCTGCAGCTTAGCCTTCCATTTTCAGATTTTGTCCCGGGGCCGGTGCCGCCCCGAAACCGCTCCGCACTTCCGGAGACAGCGCTAGCCGCGTTCCTTCAGCAGACGGCTCTTCTGCCGGTTCCAGTCGCGTTCCTTGGCAGTTTCGCGCTTGTCGTGCAGCTTCTTGCCCTTGGCGAGCGCCAGTTCCAGCTTGGCGCGGCCGCGATCGTTGAAATAGATTTTCAGGGGCACCAGTGTCATGCCCTCGCGATTGACCGCGTTCTGTAGCCGATGCATTTCGCGCTTGGAAAGCAGAAGCTTGCGGCGGCGGCGGGTCTCGTGGTTGAAGCGGTTCGCCTGCAGGTATTCCGGCAGATAGGAATTGATCAGCCAGATCTCGCCGCCCTCGTCGGAGGCATAGGATTCGGCAATGTTGGCCTTGCCGTCCCGCAGCGACTTGACCTCCGTGCCGGTCAGGACCAGCCCGGCCTCGTAGGTATCCACGATCTCGTAATTGAAGCGCGCCTTGCGGTTTTCCGCCACGATCTTCTTGACCGTCGTCGGCTTGGCCTTGGTTGCCATTGTCAGCCTCAGCTCAGAAGGCCCGCGTGCCGCAAGGCCGCGTCCAGTGCCGCTTCGGTCGAGGGCTCCAGCGTCGAAAGGAGCGGCGACCGGACCGCGCGGCTCATGCCGCGGACGCGATTGAGCGCGTACTTCGCGCCGCAAACGCCCGGCTCCATGAAGATCGCCTTGTGCAGCGGCATTAGGCGGTCCTGGTATTCCAGCGCCGCGGAGTAATTGCCGACCAGGGTTGCCATCTGGAACTCGGCGCACAGCCGCGGGGCGACATTCGCCGTCACCGAGATGCATCCGACCCCGCCGTGAGCGTTGAAGCCGAGCGCGGTCGCGTCTTCGCCGGAGAGTTGGACGAAACCCTTGCCGCAGGCGATGCGCTGTTCGGAAACGCGCTCGATCCTGCCGGTGGCATCCTTGACGCCGACGATCGTCGGATATGCCTTGGCCAGCGCGCCCATCGTCTCCGGCGTCATGTCGACCACCGATCGGCCGGGGATGTTGTAAATGACGATCGGCAGCTTCACCGCCTCGGCGATCGCCGCAAAATGCGCGAACATGCCCTTCTGCGTCGGCTTGTTATAGTAAGGCGTGACCACGAGGATCGCGTCTGCACCCGCCTTTTCGGCGTGCTCGGCCAGTTCAATCGCCTCGCTGGTGTTGTTGGAGCCGGCACCCGCAATCACCGGCACTCGCTTCGCCGCCACCTCGATGCAGAGTTCGATCACACGCTTGTGCTCGTCGTGCGAGAGCGTGGGCGATTCGCCTGTGGTTCCCACCGGAACCAGCCCGTGGCTGCCTTCGGCGATCTGCCACTCGACGTGAGCGGCGAAGGCGGCTTCGTCGACCGCCCCGCTTTCGGTGAAGGGGGTGACGAGAGCGGGCATGGAACCCTTGAACATCGAGAACTCCTGAGGCCAGAGCGGTTGCGACCGAACCCACGCTTTGGCCGTATTCGATCGTTAAAAGTGGCCGCAACATAGTCGTGAGACGACCGGGCGGCAAGCGGCGGCTTTTGCGTTTTTTCGTTTCCAACGCCCGTTCACGCATGCTGCGGAGGTCGACAAGTCAGCAGCCGGCAAGCAGGTTCGACGGGGAACGACAGTCACCGGGGTAACACTTCATTAATACAACAATCCGTTAATCAATCGAAATCGTTTCGCAGCGCGTGCGGCGCATGTTTCAGCGGGCCGGATCTTCATGACGATCACCAACAGCTTGGCAGTGTTCCTTCTGCTTGCGACCGGCAGCCTGGCTACGGCGGCGCTTGGCGCGCAGCTTCCGACCGACGGCGCACCGTTGCCGCAGGTCAAGCCGCTCGGCTTCGCGCCCGGCCAGGCCCCGCACGGAGCAACCGGTACCAACCCGCTTGCCAGCAGTCCATCGCCCGTCGCGGCAAACCTCAAGAACGGTCTCGACGCCCTTTCCAACAAGGACGCCGAGACGGCCTTGGGTATCCGTGACGCTATGCCGGAAGGCCTGGACCGCCATATCCTCACCTGGGCCATCGCGGTCTCCGGGCAGAAGGGCGTTCCCTCCTATGAGATCGCCGACGCACAAAACGCGTTGAGGGGATGGCCGGGACTGAAGGTCCTGCGCGCCAATTCGGAGCGGGCCATGGCGCGCGAGACCCCGACGACCCGCAACGTCCTCGCCGCCTTCGGCACGACCAGCGCCGAGACGGTCGAAGGCGCGATGGTGCTGGCGCGCGCCCGTCTCGCAAACAACGATTCCTCCGGAGCAGCGCAGACGCTGCGAGCGTTCTGGCACAAGGACGCGCTCGACCAGCAGACCGAAACGAAGATCCTCGACGAGTTTGGAGGGCTGCTTACGGTCGCCGACCATCGCAAGCGCATGGACATGTTGCTCTATCGCGAGCGGACGCAGCAGGCGCAGCGGTTCGGCGACCTGGCGCGCGCGCAATCGCTCTATCGCGCCTGGGCCGCCGTCATCGGCAAGGCAAAGAATGCCGATGCCCTGGTGAAGGCGGTCGATCCGTCCTGGCAGAAAGACCCTGCCTATGCCTTCCTGCGGGCGGAACTGGCGAACCGGGCCGAGAACTACGGGGCGGCTGCACAGTTGCTGTCACGCAAGCTGCCGGAAGATGCGGTCGCAAACGCGGCGGGCGCTTGGTGGGTGGAGCAGCGCATCGCCAGCCGCGGTCTTGCCGATCGGGGAGACTACAAGGCGGCCTATCGCCTCGCGGCGAACCACGCCGCCACCTCGGAGACCGACGTTGTTGAAGCCGAGTTCCACGCCGGCTGGTATGCGTTGCGCGGGCTCAAGTCCCCCTCGACCGCATCCGCTCATTTCCAGAAGATCCTGCGCGTCTCGAACCGGCCGCTGGCCGTCTCGCGCGCCTGGTACTGGATGGGCCGGGCTGCAGAGGCCGGCGGTGAACCGCAGGCGCAGGAATACTACGGCAAGGCGGCAACGTTCAGCGGCACTTATTACGGCCAGCTTGCCGCGGCCCGGCTCGGCCGGACAGTGCTGAACGTCGCTTATCCCACGCCGACCGCCGACGAGCGCGCCCGGTTTCAGGCGCGGGAGGCCGTCCAAGCGATCGACCGGCTATCCGTCGCTGGCCACGGCTGGAGGGCCGCCAGCATCTACCGCGCACTGGCCGAGGAACTGCAAAGTCCGGGCGAACTGGCGCTGCTTGCCGCACAGGCGGAACGGGCCGGCAACCATCAGCTTTCGCTGCAGGTCGGCAAGATCGCCTTCGGGCGCGGCATCGACGTCGCGGCGCTCGCGTTTCCGGTCGGCGTCATTCCCGCGAGCGCCAATATTTCCGGCGCCGGCAAGGCCCTCGCCTACGCGATCGCACGGCAGGAAAGCGCCTTCAACCCCGCAGCCATCTCCCCCGCCAACGCCCGCGGCCTGCTGCAATTGATGCCCGGCACGGCGCAAGGCGTCGCCAAGCGCTATGGCCTCGCCTATTCCAAGGAACGCCTGACCAGCGACGCCGCCTACAACGCCACGCTCGGGGCGCATTTCCTCGGCGAACAGATCAACGACTTCCAAGGCTCCTACATTCTCACCTTCATCGCCTACAACGCCGGTCCGCGTCGCGTCGACCAATGGATCCAGCGATATGGCGATCCGCGCGGCAAGCCGATCGATGACGTCGTCGACTGGGTCGAGCGGATCCCCTTCTCGGAAACACGAAGCTATGTGCAGCGTGTGATGGAAAACTATCAGGTCTACAAGACCCGGCTTGGCCAGACGGCCGACATCGTGCAGGATCTGCGCATGGGTCGGTGAGCTCATCCGGAACGTTCGATTGCACCGGAAGGCCTTTGTTTATGCTATTTGTTCTGGAGCCACACCCGCAGGCGGAATTGGACCATAACCCGGATGACGCTTGATCGAGACAGCGCATTTGAGCAATGCTGGTTTCCGGCGCGCGACGGCCTGATGCTTCATGCCCGCGACTATCGCCGGGACGCGCCGGGAATACCGGTCATCTGCCTTCCCGGCCTCAGCCGCAACGCCCGTGACTTTCATCAGTTCGCATCGATGATCTCCGCGCAAAAGGAGAAGCCGCGACGCGTGCTGGCGCTCGACTATCGCGGGCGAGGCCGCTCGGACTGGGACGAGAACAAGGCAAACTACAATCTTGCCGTCGAGTGCGAAGACGTGCTGACAGCAATGCAAGTCTTCGATATCGCACGCGCCATCTTCATCGGCACTTCGCGCGGCGGACTGATCCTGCACTTGCTGGCGGCAAGCAGGCCGGAACTGCTCGAGGCGGTGATCCTGAACGACATCGGACCGGCAATCGAAGCAGAGGGCCTAAGGGAAATCGCAACCTATCTGGGCCGCCATAGCGAACCGAAGGACTGGAATGATGCGGCCAGCATCCTGCGCGCCACGCACGGTTCCACCTTTCCCGCCCTGACCGAAACGGACTGGCACGACATGGCCGTGGCAATCTATGCGGAGAAGGATGGGCGTCTCACATCAGACTTCGATCCGGCAATCGCAGCCCAATTGCGGGCCCTGGATCTCTCACAGCCCCTGCCCGAGCTCTGGCCGCAATTCGACGCGTTCACCGCCAAACCCCTGTTGGCGATCCGCGGCGAGCATTCGCGGCTGCTATCCGAGGCGACGCTGAGGGAAATGGCGCGCCGTCATCCGGCGATCCGGCGCTGCACCGCCCGTGGACAGGGGCATGCTCCGCTCCTGCATAAACCGGATGCTTTTGCTGCAATCGCAGATTTTCTCGACACGATCTGAACCGGCTGCAGTCGCAGCATTCAGTGCCACCACACCGTCGCAACCTGCTACCGCAGCGTCAGGCCAGCGTTTAAACCGTGCCCTCGCCCGAAATGCGAAAAGCCCGGCTCGAAAGCCGGGCTCCGTCCAAAATGACCGAGGTCAGATCAGATTAGAACGAACGCTGGAAGCGGATCTTGCCGCCCCAATCGTTGGAACCTTCATGCAGGTCGTCGTAGTTGTTGACCCAGGAAACTTCCGGCTGAATGGTGAAGCCCGGAACGACCGAGTAAGCAATACCGACCGATGCTTCAGCGTCGCCGGCGTTGTCGCCAGATACGCCGTCCATGAAGTTCAGGTCAGCATAGATAGCGAGCTTTTCGGTTGCCTGGTACTGTGCACCGAGCCAGACAGCCCAGTCACCGTTCCACTGAGCGTAGTCGTTGACCTGGTCGCCGTCGGTGTTCCAGCCGGCCATTACGAACGCGCTGAAGGCGCCGAACGTAGCGTTGATACGGCCCTTGATGGCGCCTTCTTCGACAACGCTGTCGTAACCGCCAACGAGGAACGCCTGGAAGCCACCAGCCGAGTAGCCGAGACCGCCTACGAGGTTCGGGATGTACTCGTCGGCATTCAGTTCATTGGCGTCGGTGTTGTCTTCAACAGCTGCCGTGAAGGAGAAGCCGTTGCTCGTGTCACCGTAGGTGTAGCGGATCTGCGTGCGAGCCGTATCACCGTAGTTGACGAGGATGTAGTCGTTCATGGCGTAACCGCCACCGATGTAGCCACCGGCGAACAGCGAGTCGGTGTAACCGATCAGGAGGCCGGCGAACTCGATGTAGCCATGAGCAAGGCTCGTGCCGCCACCGTTGTTGTCGTCGCGGTCGAAGTTGATTTCGGCGTAGGTCTTCAGAGCACCGTATTCGGTGTCGGAAGCCGACGAGACGCGCAGGTTGAAGCGCGAACGGGTGCTCCAGGAGTCGCCGCCGCCGTCAGCGGTGCGCTCGAGGGTGGTGATGCCGGTGTCGGGATCCGTCACTTCTTCGAACTTGAAGGTGTTCTGACCGAGAACGTCGCCGCCGTTGACGTCAACGCGGATGTAGCCGCCGATCTTGAGGCAGGTTTCGGTGCCGGGGATGTAGAAGTAGCCGGTGCCGAAAGCGTCGCAAACGCGAACGTATTCCATCGGCTCGGGCTCGGCAGCGACGATTGCGTCAGCGGCCTGTGCGCCGGATACTGCTGCGAGAGCAGCAGCGGAGCCGAGAAGAAGGCTCTTGATGTTCATTTTCTGACCTCCAGTCAAAAGTTTCATTCGGGTCTGGGTCTTTTTGCTGAAGGACAGCGTTTCCCTGCCCCATCCCCAATTTCAGGAAGCGGACGATCACCGCCCCTGCTTCCGGAGTTGAAAATACAAGACGAGGATGCGGAGGCAATCTCCAAACCGCCGGAAGGAAGCGTTTGCCTCACCCTTCCGGTTCCCCTGTTGCGCAAAGGACACAAAATTGTAACTGGGGGACAGGGAAATTTACCAGTCGTTAACAAAGTCCCTTACGATCCGGGCACTTAGACGGTCAGAGCCGGCACCTTGCGCAGGCCTTGTGGAGGTCGATTCACGCGGGATTCGCGCTTGAAAGTCGTCAAAACGTCCCTGCTTCCCGACAAGACTCCCAGCCATGCCATACAAGACGAAGGCATCAAGACGCGGCGGCACGTGTCTCGATTCGAGAATCACCGAGCGAACAGAGAGCTGGAAACCCGGCCGAAGCCGGGTCCCCAATCGGATGGAACGGATCAGAAGTTCCGCTGGAAGCGGAGAACGCCGCCCCAGTCTTCCGCCTTCGGGCCGAGCTTTTCGTCGGCGTCGCTGCGGTAGTTGACTTCCGGAATGATCGAGAAGCCCGGAACGACCTGGTAGGCTACGTTGAGAGCGGCTTCGACGTTGTCGCCGTCATCGAAGTTGACCGAAGCGTTCAGCGTGGCCTTTTCGGTCAGGCTGTAGGAACCGCCGAGCCAGACGGCCCAGTCGCCATCCCAACGGGCGTAGTTGTTCTGGAAGTCGCCGTCGGTGTTCCAGCCAGCCATCGCGAACAGCGAGACCTGACCAAGGGTGACGTCGCCGCGAACCTTGATTGCGCCTTCTTCAGCCGACTCGTCATAACCGCCGACTGCACGAAGCTGCCAGGCGCCACCGTTGTAGCCGAGGGCTGCGACCAGATCCGGCATGTAGTTGTCGTCACCGGCGAGATTGGGCTCATTGTCATCTCCGCTGCTGTCGTCTTCGACGGCGAACGCGAAGCTGAAGCCATTGCCAGCATCGTAGGTGTAACGGATCTGCGTGCGGTTAAAGTCACCGTAGTCAACGTCGTAGAAGTCGTTGATGGTGTTGCCTGCATCGCCGGTAAAGGCGGTGAAGAGCGTATCGGTATAACCGACGAGGATGCCGCCGAGCTCGATGTAAGCCTGGTCGAGTTCGGTTTCGCTCTGGTTGTCGTCAGCCTGGAAGAGGAGTTCCGCGTAGGTCTTCAGGGCACCGTATTCGGTGTCAGAAGCCGTCGAAACGCGCAGGTTCAAACGCGAGCGGGTCTTCCAGGAGTCGCCGCCGCCGGTGCCGGCTGCGGACGGATTTGCGAAGGTGTCCTGGCCATTGATGTCGCCGCCCTGGAAGTCAACGCGGACGTAACCGCCGATCTTGAGGCAGGTCTCGGTGCCGGGAATGTAGAAGTAGCCCGTGCCGAACGCGTCGCAAACGCGAACGTATTCCATCGGCTCCGGCTCGGCGGCGATGATCGCGTCCGCGGCCTGGGCGCCGGAAACTGCTGCGAGTGCCGCAGCGGAGCCGAGAAGAAGGCTCTTGATGTTCATTTTTGACCTCCAGTCAATTCTGATCTGATTGCGCCGGCGGGCGAACTCTTCGTCCATCCGTCCGACTGACGCATGCCCGGGATGGGAGCCCCCGACCTGCTGGGCGCCACATTGCAGCCAGGCAGACGCCGCGCAACCGCCAAATTCAAATATTACTTGAGTCTATCAGGTTGCCGATGCGGCTTGTTGCAATAATAGCACGCCAGTTTTTAGCGTTTTTGCATCATGATGTTGATATAATTGAAAAATTAGCGCCTAAAATAGAAACAAATATGTATTTAGGTTACATTTTTGTTCCTAATATTTACTTTGATAAGTCAGTTACAGTTGAGAGAAATACGATGCTTTTATTGAATAGTACGCAAACTTGACGAATGATTTATTGAAGCTTCCTACAAATCACGCGAATATTCCTGCCAAACCACCGAACTGTCGCAGGCCTTGGCTTGCTTGCGGGGGGCCGATCGGCGAACATCGGGGGCGACAGTTCGCGAGCTGAGAGGGACCAGCAAATGCCTGCCACCAGATCCTGCGCCATAGCCGTTGCCGCGCTCGTCTCGTGCGTTTCCGTGGCGCTGGCGGAAGATGCGATCAAGGCCGGCGAGCAAAGGGCGCGTGAGGAGATCAATCCCTGCGCAACGTTCGGCCCCGGCTACAACAGGCTCGCCGGCACCGAAACCTGCATCAAGATCGGCGGCAGCGTCCGGATCGATTTCGGCGCGGGCGACATCGAACGCAGGCGGCGCAGCGAAAACTAGTCGCCCCCGTCCTGAGCATTCCGAGAAACGATTCGATTCTTCGGCGGAATGTGCGCAGACTGAGAATATTGCCGTGTGTGCGCTCCGGTCGCATGAAAGGTGCGGCCGATGTTTCCATCCGCCGGTTCTCAACGGAGGCGGCAATGCGGATTGGACGTGTCCTGCTGGTCTGCGCCGCGGCCCTTGCCGCCGCGGAGGCGCGTGCGGCCGAACCCATAATCGCCGCGCCGCCGGAACCTGCCGCCTATGTCCGCGTCTGCGACGCCTTCGGAGAAGGACACTTCTATATTCCCGGCACGGAAACCTGCCTGAAGATCGGCGGCTATCTTCGCGTCGAGGTCGCCGGAGGCGATCCCAACGAGCAGGACACCTTTCCCGGTGGCGGCGGCGATTCCTGGTCGACGCGCTCCCGATTCGATCTGCGCGCGGGTACTGCGACCGATACCGAATACGGCCCACTGACCACCTTTGCGGAGGCGGAGATCCAGAACGACGACAACGGGCCGACCGAGATCGACATGGAGAACATGTATATCGAGCTGGGCGGCCTGCGGTTCGGCTTCTCGGATACGCTTTTTACCGAGTTCACCGGCGACGCGGGCAACACCATCAAGGATTACTACGACGTCGACTACGGCGACTTCGGCCGTACCCAGGTCCGCTATACTTATGACGCCGGTGCAGGCTTCGGCTTCGCCGCCTCCATCGAGGACGGCAGCGACGACAACGCTTCCTTTGCCCTGCCGGACACTCCAGGTGACGATAGCTACATGCCGGACCTGGTCGTCGCAGCCGGATACGATGCCGATATGTTCGCGATTCGCGCCGTCGGCGGATACGACGAGTCGGCGGAGGCGGGCGCAATCAAGCTACGGCTGGATGGCAGCCTCGGCCCGCTCGACCTCTTTGCCATGGGCGGGTGGAACACCGATGGCGACACGCCCAACACCTATGCGCGCTGGAGCGGCGACTGGGCCCTCTGGGTCGGCAGTTCCTTCAAGGTGACGGAGAAGGCGACGATGAACGCCTCCGCGAACTTCGACGACAGCGGCGATGCCGAAGCCTCGCTCAATCTGTCCTACACGGTCGTTCCTGGCTTCACCGTCACGCCGGAACTCAATTATCGCAACAAGATGGACGAGAAAGCCGGTCCAGATGCAGAGGACTGGGGCGGCGTGATCCGGTTTCAGCGAAATTTCTGACGTTGCCCTGGACATACAAGAAGGCCCGGCAATGCCGGGCCCCTTTCGTGTCGCTGCGATGGCTGCGCCTATCGCTGGAAGTTGACCACGACGGCGGGGTCGACGGCGCCCGCCTCCGCTTCGGCAACGCCCAGTCCGGTTGCCACCACCGACACGCGGAACTTGCCGGCCAGTTCCTGGTCGAAGATCGCGCCGACGACGATGTTGGCATCGTGGTGGACCTCGTCGCGAATGCGGGAGGCCGCTTCATCCACCTCGAAGAGCGTCATGTCCGTGCCGCCGGAGATCGAGATCAGCACGCCCTGGGCGCCCTTCATCGAGGCCTCGTCAAGCAGCGGGTTGGCGATTGCAGCCTCCGCCGCGTTCATCGCCCTGCCCTCGCCCGAGGCTTCGCCCGTTCCCATCATGGCACGGCCCATGTCTTTCATGACCGCCCTGACGTCGGCGAAATCGAGGTTGATCAGGCCTTCCTTGACGATCAGGTCGGTGATGCAGCTGACGCCGGAATAGAGGACGCGGTCGGCCATGATGAAGGCGTCGGCAAAAGTCGTGTCGGCCGTCGCGACGCGGAAGAGATTCTGGTTGGGAATGACGATGACGGTATCGGCGCTCTCGCGCAGGCGCGCGATGCCCTCGTCGGCCATCTGCATGCGCTTGCGCCCCTCGAAGCTGAAGGGCTTGGTGACGACGCCGACGGTGAGGATGCCGGCATTGCGGGCAGCCTGGGCAATGACGGCAGCGGCTCCGGTGCCGGTGCCACCGCCCATTCCGGCGGTGACGAAGCACATGTGCGTGCCGGACAGGTGGTCCATGATCTCGTCGATCGACTCTTCGGCTGCCGCGCGGCCGATTTCCGGATGCGCACCCGCTCCGAGGCCGCCGGTGACATCGGCGCCGAGCTGGATGATGCGCGATGCCTTGGACATGGTCAGGGCCTGGGCGTCGGTGTTGGCGACAACGAACTCCGCGCCTTGCAGGTTCTCGGTGATCATGTTGTTGACGGCGTTGCCGCCACCGCCGCCGACGCCGATCACGGTGATCTTCGGCCGCATCTCCGCAATCTCGTAGGGGCGGGCATTCGTCATGTTTGTCTCCTCGTATAATCGGGGGCGGCGCATTGCCTCGGTCGTCCGCGGCCGCGAATCACTGCGTCCCCGTTTGTGGATAGTGGATAACAGATATCGTCCGCAAATGGGCGAAACCGGCGGTCGGCATTCGGATAATGGCGACGCAACCAGAAGAGTCGGCAAGTGCGGCTTTCTCACGGCACGAAAGCCGAACCTCGCCGGTCAGCAGATCGACCTGCTCGCAGGTTACCGGCGGACGAGAGTAATGCCGTCACGACGAACCGTCGCTGGCGGCACTCGATTGCCCGATCCAATCGATCTTACCTGAGGTCGTGCTTGCTTTGCTGGAAAGCCTCGAACCGCCTTGCTTCCTCCTCCGTCAGGAATGCCGTGTGCACGGTGTTATCGTCGATGCGCACGGTCACGATCCATCTTCCGCTCTGTTGCACGACTGTGACGGCTTTTGCCGGCCTGTTCCCGATTTTCAAGTTAGCCTCCGATGTCCCACCAAAAGCTTTCCCATGGTCAACGAAGGAGGCAGGCCGTGCAAGCGGCACGACGGCAACCACCGGTAAACGATTCGTGAACCCGGTGCCCCTCGTGCCGCGCGAAGCCAACGGTGCTGCATTGTGCCGGCCGGGGATCGCGCAGTTTCGGAGGGGTGGAGCAATGCGAAAACGCCGCGGAATGAACATATGAAAAAGTTTCGCAGTCCCGCTAACAGTACATAAACGAACATCAACTAAATTAGCCCATCATCAATTTGGGGCGAATCGAGATGAATGGGGTCTCTGTTAATAAAATGCGGCGCCTTCTCGAGGATGAAGGTGGCAACTTCGGCATAATGACAGCGCTGCTGCTGCCAGTGCTCTTCCTCGCCGGTTCAGTGGCAGTGAACGTAACCTCCGCCGTGAAGGAAAGCTCCAAAATGCAGGCGGCGCTGGATACGGCAGCGATCACCGCCGTCAAATCCTTTGGCGAAGGGGAGAGCGAAAGCGACGCGCGGACGGCGGCCAATGCGCTGTTCTTCGCAAATTTTGAACGATCTTCCCACCTGGAGGCGGACAACCTGTCCGATCCGGACGAAGGGGCGACGATCCAGGTTGAATTCTCGGTGATCGACGACGAACCGACTGCCACGGCATCATACAAAGCGGACTACGATCCGCTTTTCTGGGGCCTGCGTCCCTATCGGATCAGCCGAGAAAGCGTCGCCGCGCGCGCGCAGGGTAAGGAGGCGTGCATCCTGGCCCTCCATCCTACGGCCACCCGGGCCTTCGAGGTTGGCGGCAGCGCGACCGTCGACACCTCGAACTGCACGATCACATCCAACTCAAAAGACGTACAGTCCATCTATATCGGCGGTACAGCCACCCTGAAGGCTGAATGTCTCTACGCGACCGGCAAGGTGTCGGCAACGCTCGCGAATACCAAACTTGCTTGCGGCAAGGCGCGTGAGGACGTGCCACCAACGCCCGACCCCTTCAAGCGGAAGGCCATGCCCACGGCGGGAAGTTTGGTCAACCTGGCTGGATGCGGTCAGAACTTCGTCGGCAATGGCGGCGGCAACGGCGACTGCAACGGCACCGGCAAAACGCCGAGCAAGGTGCCGGACGATTACAGCGTTACGTTGAAACCCGGGACTTATCGTGGCCTGGAGGTCAAGGGA
Source organism: Mycoplana sp. BE70 (assembly GCF_031455855.1). Taxonomy (NCBI): domain Bacteria; kingdom Pseudomonadati; phylum Pseudomonadota; class Alphaproteobacteria; order Hyphomicrobiales; family Rhizobiaceae; genus Mycoplana; species Mycoplana sp. BE70. Next base: position 119,978 of record NZ_JAVDTM010000006.1, on the reverse strand, counting down.
AAGGTCCGCCTGGAGGCCGGGAACTATATCATCGACGGGGGTGCCCTGAAGTTTACCAGCCAGTCGATCATCAGCGGAGATGGCGTAACATTCTTCCTGCTCAATGGAGCCCAGATCGACATTCACGGTGGGGCGAACTTTCACGTGACCGCCGCCACGAGCGGCCCCTGGGCAGGCTTTGTCATCGTCGCGGCCAGGAACAACACCCAGGCGGCTGTCATCAACGGCAACAGCGCCTCCTCGTTGACGGGCATCATCTACATGCCGGCGTCGACGGAGATCAAGTACGCGGGGAGTGGCACGACCGGCGGTGAGTGCGTCCGCATTGTCGCGCAGGAGATCACGATGATCGGCAACAGCGCCTTCAAAAGCGACTGCAAAAAAGAGCTGGCCGACGCCAAGATCAACAATCCCGGCGCGATCCGGCTGGTGCGGTGAGTGGCGTTTCGCGCGCCACCGCGCTCGCGTCCGAAATGTCCCGCGGCGCCATTCCTGGCGCCGCTCTTTTACCAGAAGCTGAAGGCTGCGCTTCGCCCGAATATCTGCCAGCGGGCGCAAGGTAACGCCCCCGGGTACGGTTCACTCAGTCGTGTCTTCCGTATTGCTGCTCTCGTCGGGGACGTGGATCGGCAGATAGCCGCTCTCTTCCAGCCACTCCCGAACGATCAGCGCAATTGCATATTCGCGCTTCCAGTTGAAGTCGCCGCACGCTTGAGCAAGCGCATCCTCGACGTCTTGGTCAAAGATCAGGCCGACTTTCACCCCATTGGTTATTGTCCTCAGTCGGCGTTTCGATTCGTTCGCGAGCGCCTCGAAACGGTCCGTCGCTGTCTTCGCTCCGACCCTGCCGCAGCATCGTCAAGAAATTCAAGGGTATATGGCGGAGAAGAAGGGATTCGAACCCTCGATACCGTTCCCGGTATACTCCCTTAGCAGGGGAGCGCCTTCGACCACTCGGCCACCTCTCCGTCGCGGCTTCACTAAGTCGTAGGGCTTTTGATTGCAAGGCTTTTTTGTCAACAAACCAAAAAACGCTTGTAGGCTCTACACTCAGTTGTGCGCGGCACAAACCGGAACAAAACAGGGTGCGCGCTGGCGCTGACGGCACAAATTTGGCGTATCAGCGCCGGCGACCGGGTGGAGCCCCAGGAGACGGTCAGGCGGCATAAGAGCGGACGCCTTGTGGACGTGTCGCTCTCGGCCTCTCCGATCGTTGGGCACGATGGCCGCTTTGTTGGAGCATCCAAGATCGTGCGGGATATCACGGCACGCAAGGAGGTCGAGCGGATCCAAGGGGGCCTCGTTGCCGAACTGAACCACCGCGTGGGTGTCGTTGCCGGGCTGCCGCCACCACGCATGGCCGCATCGCCAGCGGGAGCGTGCTTGCTTGACACGATTTTAACGTTTCTAATAACCTCACAAGTATTGGAGAATTCGAGCGTTGGATGTCGGCTAGGGAGGCCGCCCATACCATGCGCGATGATGTTCCGGTGCCCCCAGAAAACAGCGTTGCTCCATCTGCAGGTCTGCTTTTGACGGCTGATGGAGTCTCAAAGTCGTTTGGCGGAGTCGCGGCTTTGCGCGCGGTTCAATTCGATCTCATGGCCGGCGAAATCCATTCGTTGATGGGGGAGAATGGCGCTGGCAAGTCGACGCTGATGAAGATCCTCTCCGGCGTGTATACGGACTACGAGGGCACGATCTGCGTCGATGGATCTCCCGTCCGTTTTGCCAGTGTCCGTGATGCAGAAGCTGCTGGCATAGCGATCATCCACCAGGAGCTGAACCTCGTCCCCGAGCTCAGTGTTGCAGACAACATTTTTCTCGGCCGCGAACGCTTGATCGCGGGCGTTCTCGTGGATCGCAGGGCAAGCCTCAATTCTTCGCGCGCGCTGTTGGGACGGCTCGGGATTCAACTCGATCCAGAGGCGCGCGTCGGAACCTTGCGCGTGGGCGAGCAGCAGCTTGTGGAGATTGCCAAGGCGCTGTCGTTGAACGCACGCATCCTCATCATGGACGAGCCGACTTCGGCGCTGTCACCCGCCGAGTGCCAGCGTCTGTTCAAGATCATGCGCCAGCTCTCGGAAAGCGGAGTCGGGATCATCTACATCTCGCACCGGATTGACGAGGTGATGCAAGTCAGCGACCGGGTCAGCGTTTTCCGCGATGGCCGGCATGTCTGGACGCGTCCGAGGCTCGGCTTGGATGAAGACACGGTGATCGCGGCGATGGTCGGCCGCAGTTTTCTTGGTGGTGACCGGACATCGATGACTGCGTCGGGTCCGAGCATCTTGTCTGTCCGCAACCTCTCTCTTTCGGTCGCTGGCCGGCGCGGTAGGCGCGAGGTCTTGCGCGGCGTCAGCTTCGACCTCCACGCTGGCGAGATTCTTGGTGTCGGTGGACTGCTCGGCGCAGGGCGTACCGAAATACTGACGACGATCTTCGGGTCGAGTGGCGGGCATACAGGTGGCGCGATCTGCCTGGACGGCGCTCCCGTCAATATTCGCTCACCACGCGATGCACGCCGGCTCGGCATTGCATTGGTGACCGAAGACCGCAAGACGCAGGGGCTGCACCTGCATGATACGATTGCAGACAACGTCGCATTGCCGCTGGTGGGGCGGCTTGCGCGCCTCGCGCTGCGCTCGCTCAGGCGCGAAGAAGCAATCACAAAGCATATGGTCGATGTCCTCGCCGTACGCTGCGAAGGGGTGGACCAGATAGCGAGCACCCTATCCGGCGGCAACCAGCAGAAAGTCGTGATCGGCAAGTGGTTGGCCACCCGCCCCCGCCTACTGCTGCTGGACGAGCCCACACGCGGCATCGATGTCGGGGCAAAGCGGGAGATCTACGATCTGATCTTCAAGCTGGCGAAGGAAGGACTTGCCATTGTCGTGGTGAGCTCAGAATTGCCCGAACTGCTTCATCTTTCCGACCGCGTGCTTGTTATGGCGGAAGGGCGGCAAACCGGCATCCTTTCCCATGCTGAAGCAAGCGAGGAACGCATTATGCAGCTTGCTGCTCCTCGCGGGGCCGCCGGAGGGGCAGTCGCATGACGTTCGTCAAGTTAATTGGCCGGACGAAACTCTACTGGGGGCTGATTGCGATCTTTCTAATCGGCGTTCTCTCGTCACCGCTGACCTCTTCCGGAAAGAACATCTTTCTGTCGTCCGGCAATCTCCTCGACGTGCTTCGGCAGGTATCCACCACCGGGCTGATCGCAACGGGCATGACGGCCGTAATCCTGACTGCAGGAATTGACCTCTCGGTCGGCTCGCTCATGGCGATCTGCAGCGTGGTCTGCGCGATGCTCTTGACGGTGCCGGGCGAGACGCCAGCCGTCTTTCTTGGGTTGCCCTCGGTCAGTGTTGCGTCGCTGCTGCTCGGCGCGGTGATCGTGCGCTTCGCCTTTCTGAACATCGAGAAGGTACGGGCAGGCAAGGATAGTACCCGTGACATCCGCCTTGACCGCATGCGCGGGTTTGTGCTGCCCGCGCTCGCCGGAATCCTGTTCTGCGCGCTGGTGCTGAGTTACTTGCTGCCCCAGGTCCAGACGAAGTTCGGCGTCCTCGGCGTTCTTCTGGTCGCGCCCGCGGTCGGCCTCGTCTTCGGAGCAATCAACGGCGTGATCATCGTCTTCGGTCGATTGCAGCCCTTCATTGTCACGCTGGCGATGATGGTCACAGCCCTGGGCGTTGCCCGGTTGACGGCCGGACAGAACAACGCGGTGCTGCCGGTCTATACCGGCACTAACGCGACCGCGGATTTCGATATCCTGCGCCAATTGGTCTTCGGCATCGTTCCGATGCCCGGCATTTTCTTCATCGTTGCGATCATCCTCTACGGTGCGGTGCTTCGCTTCACGCCATTCGGACGCTACGTCTATGCGATCGGCGGAAATGAAGAAGCAGCGAGGCTCTCCGGCATCAACGCCGGCCGTGTGAAAATCGTTGCGTACGCGGTGTCGGGGCTGCTCGCCGGGATCGCCGCCGTCCTCTACGTGGCCCAGTATCGCCAGGGAAAACCCGATGCCGGTGCGGGGCTGGAACTCGACGCAATCGCCGCCGTCGTCATCGGCGGCACGAGCCTGATGGGCGGCAGGGGCGGTCTTGCCGGCACCTTTTGTGGTGTTCTCATCTTCGGCTTTCTCTCCAACATCCTGCAGCTCCACAATATCAACTCCAACCTTCAGCTGGTCCTGAAGGGGGTCATCATCATCGGTACCGTGCTCGTGCAGGAGCGCAGCGCCGGTGATCTTTTCAGCCGTCTATGGCATTCGCGCCATCAGCCGGAAGCGGGTTCGGCCGCGGAGGAGCGGTCGTCATCAGAGACGGTGTCTCTAACAATGGGAGGAAAGAAGGAATGAAACGTCGTGAGCTTATGTTGGCGGCCTTCGCAGCCGTCCTCACCGCAACCACCGCCTTGATGCCCGCGAACAACACCGCGGCCCAGGACAAGAAATGGCGAATAGGCTTCAGCCAGGCAACGACCATCGAGCCCTGGCGGGCCCAGTTCAACAAGGACATCATCGCCGAGGCAGCCAAGCATCCCGATGTCGAACTGATCATCACCGACGGCGAGGACAAGACGGAAAAGCAGGTTGCTGACGTCGAGAACCTCATCCGGCAGGAAGTCGATGCGCTCCTCATCTCGCCGAAGGAATCCGCTGGGCTAACCGGTGTCGTACAGCAGGCCATCGACGCCAAGATCCCCGTCTTTGTACTGGACCGAAATGTCGACACCGACCAATACACCCAGTTTGTCGGCGGCGATAACAAGCTGATCGGCCGCGCGGCGGGTGAGTATGCCGTGGAACTCCTTGGCGGAAAGGGCAAGGCCCAAGGGAACGTCGTCGAGATATGGGGCGGCATGGGCACACAGCCCGCGCATGACCGTCATGACGGTTTCCACGAATTCACGGACAAGGAACCGGGCATCAAGAACCTGCTCGACCAACAATCTGGCGACTGGAAACAGGACCAAGCCTACAACATCATGGCAACAGCCCTGCGCAACAACGAGAAGATCGACCTCGTCTATGGGCATAATGATCCAATGGCCTACGGTGCCTATCTTGCCGCCAAGGATGTCGGCCGCGAGAAAGAGATCAAATTCATCGGCATAGATGCCCTACCCGCTGAAGGCGTGACCTGGGTCAATAACGGCGAACTAACGGCCACCTTCCTCTATGCCACCCCGGGAGCAGAGGGTTTGCGCCAGGCGATCAAGTTCCTGAGCGGCGAAAAGGTGGAAAAGACCATCACCCTCGACACGCTGATGGTCACCAAGGACAACGCAGCGCAGATCATGAAGGACAACGGTCTCTAAGACCCTTTGCCAGCAGCGCCCCGGGTAAACTGGGGCGCTGCGTCAGACGACCTCCCGTCGGGCATTGAAACGAGCGTCATGGCAGATGGCGCAGATCCTGAGGAGATCGCTAGTGAGGAGGAAACATAGGAGTGGAGTACCGCTGGCTGAATGAGCCCGCGTCGTGGCGCGGAGGGCCTGGACATCTGACGGTGACAACGGACGCGCGGACGGACTTCTGGCGTCACACGTTCTACGGCTTTACCCGGGACAACGGCCATGCCTATCTGCGTCCGATATCAGGCGATTTCACGTGCACGGCAACGGTCGTGGGCGAGTACGACACGCTGTACGATCAAGCGGGCCTGATGCTTCGGGTTGATGCTGAGAACTGGATCAAGTGCGGCATCGAATACACCGACGGCCTGATGCACTTCAGTGTCGTGGTGACGAACTCGGTCTCGGACTGGTCTGTCATACCGCTCCCCGACGTCGCACCGACCACTCCCCTGTCCGTTCGATTGACGCGCCACGATGACGCGGTCCGCGTTCAGTTCCGATTTGGTGGGACAGCGTGGCAGATGGCGAGGCTCTGTCCCTTTTCGAGTGCCGATGGCCATGCCGGCATCATGGCATGCTCGCCCGAGCGCGAAGGGTTCAAAGCAAGATTTTCCGGTATCGAAGTGGGACCACCGATCCCTCGCACATTGCATGAATGAACGGCGATTTTGTTCGCCCGGCTTGCCAGTTCGGGAAGTCAGGCTGACTGTCCCCTGGGAACAACTCGATCTTTCGAATGCAGCTCCACCGAAATTGCTTCGTGACCCGCGGCAACTGAAGCCGCCTCGTCGCTCGTCCGCAACTGCCTAGAACGCGCTTGCCCAATCATCCGCCGCTTTACGGGGCGAGGTGAGCCCGGAGGCATGCCGGCCCGCGTTTCCCACTGCGGCACGCGAGGCTGGAATTCCCGTCATATGTTGTCAGCACTCGGCACCGTAACGCTTCGTTAACGAAATTGGCGATCCTGCGTCCGATGCCGGATCAAATGCCACCGAAGAATCACCGTTGCCGCCGGATTTGGCCACAAAGCCTCGGCAACTATGAGATGCGCCTCGGAGGCACCGTTCGTTCAAGTCGCGTTCAGGAACGCGCGCATAATGTTCAGGTCAAGCAACTTTATTTGCAGTAACAAGGAATGTACGCCATGGGTTGGGTTAGCAACTACAAATATATCGGCAACGATAGCGCAAACACCGTTTCGCAAGGAAGCGTTCCTGAAGTAGACATCTACACCAAAGGCGGAAACGACACGATCTACCTGAATCTCGTCAGTCGCGATGGCGGCTTCAACTATGTCGATGCCGGCACCGGGCACGATTATGTGAAGAACTGGTTCGAAGGCGGAAACACAATCTATCTAGGTTCCGGCAACGACACCTATGTCCATACAGGCTATGCGATCGAAGACAGTTCCTATGACAAGGTCTACGGCGGCGCGGGCGACGACTGGTTCGAGGTGCTGACGCTGAAGAGCAAATACTACGGCGAGGGCGACGACGACACCTTCCTGTCGGCCGGATTCCGGAACTATTTCAATGGCGGCAGCGGCATCGACACGCTGAGCTATGAACTCCAGGACAGCAGCAAGCTGAAGGGCCGCGGCGTCTTCGCCGACCTCGAAGGCAAATACGCCAAGGTCGGCTCCAATAAGGAGACGTTCTCCAGCATCGAGAACGCGGTCGGCACCAGCTACAACGACACGCTGCGGGGTGACTCTTTTGGCAACGACCTTGAAGGTGGCAGCGGCAACGACATCCTGTGGGGACGCGGCGGCAGCGACCTGCTACTCGGCGGCAGCGGCAGCGACGAATTGCTGGGCGGCAGCGGCAACGACTATCTGATCGGCGGTCGCGGCCACGACATCCTGAACGGCGGCACCGGCCGTGACACCTTCATCTTCGAATCGATCAAGGATTCGGTCGTCGGCAGCAACCGCGACATTATCGAGGACTTCATCCGCTCCGAAAAGGACAAGATCGACCTCAGCAAGATCGATGCCGACGTTTACACCAAAGGCAACCAGGCGTTCCACTTCATCGGCACCAAGTCGTTTTCCGGCGAGGCGGGCGAGTTGCGCTATTCCGGACACATCATTTCGGGTGACGTAAACGGCGACGGCCGTGCCGACTTCCAGATCGACGCCAACTATACGAAATACTATTCGAGCGATTTCATTCTCTGATCGGCAGATGCAGATCAGACTGGCGGCCGGGGCAATGCTCCGGCCGCTCTTTGTTTACTCAGTTGCGGGTCCGGTCGCCACGTCCACCCAGCGCCGCTCGCGGAACGACTGGGCCATGGCATGCACCGAGCGTTCGATTCGCAGGCCGTCTGTAAAGTCCACGGCGCGGTACGGCTCTGCCGCGATGGCGGCCATCAGTTGGCGACACTCGATGACCTTGAGATCGTTGAAGCCGAGGCTGTGACCGGGTGCCGGGATGAACCGGTCATAGGGTTCGTGCTGCGGCGCAGTCAGCACCGTGGCAAAACCCTGTTCGGTGGCAGGATCGCTGGCGCGATAGATCTGGAATTCGTTCATCCGCTCCTGGTCGAACAGGATCGAACCTTGCGAGCCGAAGATCTGCAGGGCGATTCGTCCCTTGCGGCCCCAGGCGGCGCGGTTGGTCATCAGCACGGCCGAAATGCCGCCGGAAAGCCGCATCAGCACGCTGGCCTGGTCGTGGTTCTCGACGGGCCGCCGGCGACCGTCGTGCAGCGGGCGATCCGGATAGGGCTTGCCGAGGTCGGCGATGACCGCCTCGACATGGCCGAACAGGTTCCACAGCAGCGACAGCGGATGCACGGCGAAATCGTCCAGCGCGCCATAGCCGCCCGTTGCCTCGCTCTTCGGCGAGAACAGCGCCTCGGGATCGGCCATGAAGTCCTCGTCCATCTCGACGCGGACATGGTTCACCTTCCCGATCGCCCCCTCCCCGATCAGCGTGCGGAGATGACGCATGACCGGATTCTGGATGTAGTTGTAGCCGATGATCGCCACCTTTCCCGAACGCCGCGCAGCGGCTTCCATGCGCTCCGCGTCGACGAGCGCGGGTGCCATCGGCTTTTCGCACCAGACATGCTTGCCGGCCTCGAGTGCTGCGATCGCCATTTCGGCGTGGAACTGATTCGGCGTGGTCACGGAAACGACGTCCACGTCGGGGTCAGCCAGCAGGTCGCGCCAGTCGGAGGTCGCCTTCGCGAAGCCGAATTCACGTGCCCGGGTCTCGGCAAGCTCGCGATTCCGTTCCGCCAGCCGGTCGAGCCGCGGACGCGCCACATCGCCGAAAATGGCCGCCACATTGTTCCAGGCAAGGGCATGGCACTTGCCCATGTAGCCCGTTCCGATCAATCCAACGCCAAGCGCTGCCATCGACTCTCCTCCTACGGGCAATTTTCGCGTAGATGATGAACCGAAAAGATACGGAACAAAAGCTGTATTTCCGAAATCATATGGAATAAACATTTCATATGCTCCATCATATTGCTTTCGAGGGACGGCGGAGCCATGAACGACGAAAACGACAAGCAGAACGGGCGCGTGCCGCGTGATTTCGACAGTCTGCGCAGCGTCATCATCGATCGGAAGTCGACGATGCCGAAGCGACTGATGCAGGTGGCGGCCTATGCGCTTTCCCACCCGGACGAGATTGCCTTCGGAACGGCCGCCAGCATCGCTGCTGCCGCCGAGGTGCAACCCTCGACGCTGGTGCGCCTTGCCCATCATCTCGGCTTCGACGGTTTCTCCGACCTTCAGACGGTCTTTCGTGAACGCCTCCGTGACCGCAACCTGTCCTACGAGGAGCGGCTGGCGACGCTGGAGAAAGGGGCTGCCAACAGCGAGGACGAGCTCTTGAGCGGATTCATTGCTGCTGCCGGCCAGTCGGTCGCCCGACTGGCCCAGACGATCGACCGGAAGGATTTCTCCGGCGCCGTCGCCTTGCTGGCGCGGGCGGAGACGATCTTTCTGGTTGCCAAGCGCCGCTCCTATCCGCTGACGGCCCATATGGCCTACGCCTTCGGCAAACTCGGCATCCGCCATCAGGTCATCGCCTCGCCGAACGGCATCGATGCGGAAATCGCAGCCTTCGCGACGCCGCGCGACGCCGTCATTGCCGCAAGCTTTGCTCCTTACGCGACCGAAAGTCTCGCCCAGGCGCAAGCCCTGCACGAACGCGGCGTACCGATCGTGGCAATCACCGACTCGGCGTTCTCGCCGCTTGCCGCCTGTGCTTCGCATTGGTTCGAGGTGACGGAGGCCGACTATGGCGGGTTCCGCTCGCTCTCCGCCTCGATGGTGCTCGCCATGGCCCTGCCGGTGGCAATTGCGGAGAAACGGCGCAGTCTCGACCGGAGCGGAAAGACTGCTGCCAAGGCGTGAAATTGTTGGATCGACGCGGAATATATATTCCGAATTGACGAGCCGTTGGAATTGATGTTTCGTTCCGTCACGACGCCGGCCAGTTAGGCGGCGAAGGGAGGAGTTATGGCGCGACGCGATCTCGACACCCCGACGCTCGACGTCATCTCGATCGGCCGCTCGTCCGTCGATCTCTACGGCCAGCAACTCGGCAGCCGGCTGGAGGACGTCACCTCGTTTGCGAAGTCTGTCGGCGGCTGCCCGGCGAACATCGCCATCGGCACTGCGCGGCTGGGGTTGAAGTCCGGCCTGATCACCCGCGTCGGCGACGAGCAGATGGGCCGCTTCATCCGCGAGCAGTGCACGCGTGAGGGGGTCGCGACTACAGGCATCGTGACCGACAAGGATCGCCTTACGGCGCTGGTGCTGCTCGCCATCGAAGCCGAGGGCGTCTCGCCGATGATCTTCGTGCGCACCGACTGCGCCGACATGGCGCTCTGCGAGGACGACATCGACGCGGCCTTCATCCGCTCCTCGCGCGCCGTCCTCGTCTCGGGGACACATTTTTCTCGGCCGAACACGGAAGCTGCGCAGCGCAAGGCGATCCGGATCGCGCGCGACAGCGGCCGCAAGGTGATCTTCGACGTCGACTATCGGCCGAACCTCTGGGGCCTTGCCGGCCATGCCGAGGGCTTCGAGCGCTACGTGAAGTCCGACCGGGTCTCGCAACTGATGAAATCCGTCCTTCCCGACTGCGACCTGATCGTCGGCACCGAGGAGGAGATCATGATCGCGTCGGGCGCCGACGACGTGCTCGCCGCGCTGAAGGCGATCCGGGCGGTTTCGGAGGCGACGATCGTGCTCAAGCGCGGGGCGATGGGCTGCATCGTCTATGACGGTCCGATCAGCGACGACCTGGAGGACGGTGTCGTCGGCAAGGGGTTCTCGATCGAGGTCTACAACGTGCTCGGCGCCGGCGACGCCTTCATGTCCGGCTTTTTGCGCGGCTGGCTGGCTGGTGAGGACCATGCGACATCGGCCACCTGGGCGAATGCCTGCGGCGCCTTTGCCGTCTCCCGCCTGCTCTGCTCGCAGGAATACCCTACCTGGGAGGAGTTGCAGTTCTTCCTCCAGCACGGCAGCAAGCACCGGGCTTTGCGCAAGGACGCGGCTATCAATCACCTCCACTGGGCGACCACGCGCCGCGGCGAGATCCCGCTCCTGATGGCGCTTGCCTGCGACCACCGCATGCAGCTTGTCGAGATCGCCGACCAGCTGGGCGCACCGCACGAGAAGATTTCCGCCTTCAAGCGGCTAACGGTCGAGGCGGCCGCGCGCGTGGCGTGCGGGCGACCGGGCTACGGCATGCTGCTTGACGAGCGCTTCGGACGCGACGCTCTGTTCGATGCAGCAGCGAAGAACTTTTCCTGGATCGGCCGCCCCGTGGAACTGCCGGGCTCGAAGCCGCTGCGCTTCGAGTTCGGCCAGGACATCGGCTCACAGCTCGTCGAATGGCCGATCGGCCATTGCATCAAATGCCTGTGCTTCTATCATCCGGACGATCCGGTGGCACTGAAGGCGGAACAGCAGGAAAAGCTGCGGGCGCTTTTCGACGCTGCGCGACGGATAGGCCGGGAGCTGCTGATCGAGGTCATCGCCGGCAAGAGCGGGCCGCTGGACGACACGACGGTGTCCACGGCGCTGCAGGAACTGTATGATCTCGGCATCAGGCCCGATTGGTGGAAGCTGGAGCCGCAGGCCTCGGCGGCGGCATGGCGCAACATCGACGCAGTGATCGCACGCAACGACCTCTATTGTCGCGGCATCGTGTTGCTGGGTCTGGAGGCGCCGAAGGAGGAACTGGTCAAGGCGTTCGAGGCGACCAGGGCGGCATCGGCGGTGAAGGGTTTCGCCGTCGGGCGCACCATCTTTGCCGATGCGGCGCGGAAATGGCTGGCCGGGCAGATCACCGACGAGGCGGCGATCGCCGACATGGCGGGAAGGTTCAAGGAACTGACGGATGCCTGGCTGAGGACACGCGGGCATTAAAGCATGTGTCGCGAAAGTCGGATCGGTTTCGGACCAAAGACATACGAAAAACAAGGACCTGAAGCGCGGCAGACAAATCTGAAAGATCGCGACGCGCTTTAGGGGGAATTCAGGGAGGATATGATGGGCAAGACGATCCGGCTGACGATGGCGCAGGCCGTCGCGCATTTCCTGAAGGCGCAGATGACGGTTGTCGACGGCAAGAAGGTGCCGATCTTCGCCGGCGTCTGGGGCATCTTCGGCCACGGCAACGTCGCCGGCATCGGGGAAGCGCTCTACCAGGTGCGCGAGGAACTGCCGACCTATCGCGCGCACAATGAGCAGGGCATGGCGCACGCCGCCGTCGCCTTCGCCAAGGCGAGCTTTCGCAGCCGCTTCATGGCCTGCACGACCTCGATCGGCCCCGGCGCGCTGAACATGGTGACGGCCGCCGGCGTGGCGCACGTGAACCGCCTGCCCGTCCTCTTCCTGCCGGGCGACGTCTTCGCCAACCGCATTCCCGATCCGGTGCTGCAGCAGATCGAGGATTTCGGCGACGGCACGGTTTCGGTGAACGACGCCTTCCGCTGCGTCTCGCGCTATTTCGACCGTATCACCCGGCCCGAGCAGATCATCCCGGCCCTGAAGCGGACCATGCAAGTCCTGACCGATCCGGTCGATTGCGGCCCGGTGACGCTGTCGCTGTGCCAGGACGTGCAGGCCGAGGCCTATGATTATCCCGAAAACCTGTTTGCGGAGAAGGTCTGGCGGGAGCGCCGTCCCCGTCCGGACAGCGACGAACTCGCCGCAGCGCTGGACGCGATCCGGCAGGCCGAGCGGCCGCTGATCATCGCCGGCGGCGGCGTGCTCTATTCGCGTGCGACGGCCGAACTGAAGGCATTCGCCGGCATGCACGGCGTCCCAATCGCCGTTACCCAGGCCGGCAAGTCGGCGCTGCCCGACGACCATCCGCTCTGCATGGGCTCGATCGGCGTCACCGGCACCTCCGCGGCCAATGCTTTTGCCGAAGAGGCCGATCTCATCCTTGCGGTCGGAACCCGTTTGCAGGATTTCACCACCGGCTCCTGGGCGTTGTTCAAGAACGAGCGCGCCCGGATCATCGGGCTGAACACCGCGGCCTTCGACGCCGCCAAACACGACGGCCTGCCGCTCGTCTGCGATGCGCGCGAGGGGCTGACGCTGCTGTCCGAGGCGCTCGGTGGCTGGAAGGCGCCGGCCTCGGTCGAGGCGGCGGCGAAGGCGCGCAAGACCGAATGGCTGGCGGCGGCGAACCGCGCAACGGCGCCGACCAACGCCGCCCTTCCCTCCGATGCCCAGGTGATCGGCGCCGTCCAGCGCATGACCGGCGGCGAGAATTCAATTCTCGTCTGTGCAGCGGGCGGTCTTCCGGGCGAGTTGCACAAGCTGTGGCAGGCACACAATCCGGGCAGCTACCATCTGGAATACGGCTTTTCCTGCATGGGCTACGAGATCGCCGGCGGGCTGGGCGTGAAGATGGCGCGACCGGACGCCGATGTCGTCGTCATGGTCGGCGATGGCTCCTACATGATGCTGAACTCGGAGCTTTCGACCTCGGTCATGCTCGGCCGGAAGCTGACGATCGTGGTGCTGGACAATCGCGGATTTGGCTGCATCAACCGGCTGCAGATGGCAACCGGCGGCGCGAACTTCAACAACCTGCTCAAGGACGCAAGGATCGAGACGATGCCGGAGATCGACTTCCGGGCGCACGCCGAAAGCATGGGCGCGGTCGCCGTCAAGGTCGCTTCGATCGCCGACCTCGAAACGGCGCTCGAACGGAGCAAGGGCGACGACCGCACGTCCGTTATCGTCATCGAGACCGACCCGCTCGTCGCCACCGAGGCCGGTGGCCACTGGTGGGATGTGGCGGTGCCCGAGGTCAGCACGCGATCGCAGGTGAAGGCCGCGCGGGAAAAGTACGAGGCGGCGCGCAAGCAGCAGCGCTGAGGGACTGAACGGCAGCCTGCCTGGCCGGCATTTCCGCAACGGACCGGCAACGCAGCAAATTCTTGGGAGACACCGACACATGATCCGCTACGGTACCAACCCGATTGCCTGGAGCAACGACGACGACCGGACGATCGGGGCGCACCTGACGCTTGAGGACTGCCTGTCCGATTGCGAAAAAATCGGCTTCGACGGCATCGAGAAAGGGCACAAGATGCCCAGCGACGGGGAGGAATTGAAGAAGGTGCTCGCTGCCCACAAGCTCGTCTTCGTGTCAGGCTGGCACTCGCTGAACCTGCTCGCCCATGACGTGGAGACCGAGAGGAAGGCGATCCAGCCGCATCTCGACATGCTGAAGGCGAACGGCTGCAAGGTCTGCATCGTCTGCGAGACCTCGAACGCCATCCACGGCGACGACGGCAAGGCGCTGGCCGACAAGCCCGTCCTGCCCGAGGCCGCCTGGGCGAAATTCGGCGCCGACGTCGAGGCGATTGCGCGGTATTGCGCCGATCAGGGCATCGACCTCGTCTATCATCATCACATGGGCACGGTCGTGCAGACCGGGGAAGAGATCGACCGGCTGATGGCCAACACCGGGCCGGCCACGAAGCTGCTGCTCGACACCGGCCATGCCTGGTTCGGCGGCTCGAATCCGGCGGAACTGGCGCACAAGTACATGCACCGCGTGCGACATATCCACGCCAAGAACGTGCGGCCAGCGATCCGCAAGGAGGTCGAAGGCCAAAAACTCTCCTTCCTCGAAGGCGTGCGCCGCGGCGTGTTCACCGTGCCGGGCGATCCGGAAGGCGGCGTCGACTTCCTTCCGGTCCTGAAGATTGCCGCCGAGCATGGCTATGAAAGCTGGCTCGTCATCGAGGCCGAGCAGGACCCATTGGTCCGCAATCCCTTCGAGTACCAGTCGATGGGACTGACGGCGCTGAAGGCGTTTGCGAAGGAAGCGGGATTGGATCGGGGATGAAGGCGTGGGCTATCTGGCTTTGGGAGCAAGTGAAATAGCCCCTCATCCGCCTGCCGGCACCTTCTCCCCGTGAACGGGGAGAAGGACGCAAGCCGCATCGATGCCTGTCCCCTCTCCCCGCTTGCGGGGAGAGGGCTAGGGTGAGGGGCCATCGGCCCAGAAAAATACGGATGCTTTTGAGGAGACCCCCATGCCGAAACTGCTCATCAAGCCGAACGGAACCCATGGCCGGGTGACGCATGTGACACCGGAAAGCGCCGGTTGGACCTATGTCGGCTTCGATCTGCACCGGATGAAGCCGGGCGAGATCGTCGCGGCGGAAACCGGAAGCCGGGAGGTCTGCCTCGTCTTCGTCACCGGCAAGGGTTCGGCGACGGCCGACGGCGAGAGCTTCGGGATCCTTGGCGAGCGGATGAGCGTTTTCGAGGGCCAGCCGCATGCGCTTTACGTGCCGACCAATTCCAACTGGTCGGTGACGGCGGAGACGGATCTGGAACTCGCCGTCTGCTCGGCGCCCGGCGGCGGGAACCACAGGGCCAGGGCAATCCCACCCGGGACCCATCCGCAGATCGTGCGCGGCAAGGGCAGCAATGTCCGCCACGTCACCAACATCATGCCCGAGGACGACGGGTCGGCGCATTCGCTGCTGGTGGTGGAAGTGATTACGCCGGAGGGCCACACCTCCTCCTATCCGCCGCACAAGCACGACCGTGACGACCTGCCGAACGAGAGCCTGCTTGAAGAGACCTACTACCACCGCCTCAACCCGCCGCAGGGCTTCGCCTTCCAGCGCGTCTATACCGACGACCGATCGCTCGACGAGGCGATGGCGGTGGAGGACGGCGACGTGACGCTGGTGCCCAGGGGCTATCACCCCTGCGCCACCTGCCACGGCTACGACCTCTACTATCTGAACGTCATGGCCGGGCCGAAAAGAGTGTGGCAGTTCCACAACGCCGAGGCGCATGCGTGGCTGCTGGCGCGGTGACAGGCGGAAGGGAGCCGGGCAATTCTTGGCCCTTGAAACGCTCCTGCACGAACGCCCGTCCTGGCATTTGATACGCCGACGGACAATGCAAGCTGCGGAAGAGCCGCTATTGGGGCGTTTTTGACGGTTCTCATTCTGCGGGCGCATGAAGCCATGCACAATTAGGCAGAGCGCCGGAGGAACCTAAGGGCTTGCCCCCTTTAAGGCTCTGGCAAGCTGATGTAGCACATCTGCAACGAGACAGATGGCGAGAGAGGAATTTTCCAATGAGCGCACACCACAAAGCAACACCGGAACAGGCCCGCGCGAAAATGGCCGCCTTCGACTGGGAAGATCCGTTCCTGCTCGAGGACCAGCTGACCGACGAGGAGCGGATGATCCGCGACGCTGCCCGCGCCTATTGCCAGGACAAGCTCGCCTCGCGCGTGCTCGAGGCCAACCGCCATGAGATCTTCCACCGCGAAATCATGACCGAGATGGGTGCGCTCGGCCTGCTCGGGCCGACGATTCCTGAAGAGTTCGGCGGCGTCGGCGCGAACTACGTTTCCTACGGCCTGGTTGCTCGCGAAGTCGAGCGTGTCGATTCCGGCTATCGCTCCGCCATGTCGGTCCAGTCCTCGCTCGTCATGCATCCGATCTTCGCCTACGGCACGGACGAGCAGCGCAAGCGCTACCTGCCGAAGCTCGCCTCCGGCGAGTGGGTCGGCTGCTTCGGCCTGACCGAACCCGACCACGGCTCCGACCCCTCCTCCATGATCACGCGAGCGAAGAAGGTCGACGGCGGCTATCTGGTCTCCGGCGCCAAGAACTGGATCACCAACTCGCCGATCTCGGACGTCGCCATCGTCTGGGCCAAGTCCGAGGCGCACGACGGCAAGATCAAGGGCTTCATCCTCGAGCGCGGCATGAAGGGCTTCGAGACGCCGAAGATCGAGGGCAAGTTCTCGCTCCGCGCCTCGATCACCGGCATGATCATGATGCAGGACGTGTTTGTTCCGGAAGAGAACCTGCTGCCGGAAGTCGCCGGCCTCGCCGGTCCGTTCGGCTGCCTTAACCGCGCCCGCTACGGCATTGCCTGGGGCGCCATGGGGGCTGCCGAATTCTGCTGGCACGCCGCCCGCCAGTACACGATGGACCGCAAGCAGTTCGGCAAGCCGCTCGCCCAGATGCAGCTGATCCAGAAGAAGCTGGCCGACATGCAGACGGAGATTTCTCTCGGCCTGCAGGGCGCGCTGCGCCTCGGTCGCCTGTTCGACGAACACCGCGCACCGGCCGAACTGATCTCGCTGATGAAGCGCAACAACTGCGGCAAGGCGCTCGACATTGCCCGCGTGTCCCGCGACATGCATGGCGGCAACGGCGTTTCCGACGAATACGGCGTCATCCGCCACGTGATGAACCTCGAAGCGGTCAACACCTACGAAGGCACCCACGACGTGCACGCCCTGATCCTCGGCCGCGCGCAGACGGGCCTGCAGGCGTTCCAGTAAGCCGCTCAAGATCGACGACCGGACGGCGCCTTGCAACGATGCGGGGCGCCGTTTCAATTGTACGAAGGACCTTAAGAAAGGGCGCCGACCGCCAGGCATCCCGGCGGTTCCAGCCGGAATTGCGATACGTAAATTCTTATATGCGGCCTTTAGCGATTACCAACACAAATCTGCAAAACTCCGGGAATGGTCATTCGGGGCATGATGCCTATTTTCCGGGAGAGCATATGATGGAGTTGGTCGACAAGCGCCAAAGCGGCGGCCTTTACGAGCGCAAATGGGAGCGCTTCAAGGTGAGCCGGCAGGGCATGCTGTTGTCTGTTGGTCTTGATCTCGCAGTCCCGAAGACGCGAAGCTGCCAGTTGATCGACATTTCGCAAGGCGGCGCCAGCATTTCCGTCAACACGACGATCGGCCTCGGTGCTCACTACTATCTGACCGTCGTTGGCGTTTTCGCCAAGGTCGGTTGCGCGGAAATCTACCGCAACGATCATCGCATCGGCGTACAGTTCATCAAGGAGATCGATGAAGACCTGCTGCATGAAATCGTGCGTGCCGACTACTTCACCGGGGGCGTCGCCACCAGGAAGAAGGATGCCCCGCCCCCCTATGCCAAGGGCTTGGAGCGGCCGCAGTTCAGCCTGCAGCGCACCTGATCGACCGGTCGGGTGCGGGCTCGCCAGAGGTGCCCGCAGATTGGCCTCACGTCGCGCCGCAAGCGCTGCGGCGATAACGCTTTGAAAACAACACACAATTCTTGCGGAAAATCGATTTTGATTTTTGCCGGCATACGCTAGTGTGCCGGCAGCTTGCGCTGCCGGCCCGCTCGGCGGACGCGGCACGCTCCTCCCTGACGTCCTTCAACAAGGTGCCCGCAGAATGTCCGGCTTCTCCCGCTTCACCCCGCTCGTCAACGCGCTGCCCTCCACCATCCCCTTCGTCGGGCCGGAGGCGATCGAGCGCCAGCGCGGAGCGAAGGTGAAGGCGCGCATCGGCGCCAACGAGAGCGGCTTTGGTCCCGCCCCGTCGGTGCTGGAGGCGATAACGCGCGCGGCCGGTGAAACCTGGATGTACAACGATCCGGAAAATTTCGAACTGCGCGAGGCGCTTGCCCTCCACCACGGCGTCTCACGCGACAACATCGCGATCGGCGGTGGCATCGACGGGCTGCTCGGCGAGATTGTCCGCCTCGTCGTCGAACCGGGCGTACCGGTCGTGACATCGCTCGGCGGCTATCCGACGTTCAACTACCATGTCAACGGCTACGGCGGGCGGCTCGTCACCGTTCCCTACGTCAACGACCGGGAAGATCTCGACGGACTGCTCGCGGCGGCCAAGCGCGAGGACGCGCCGCTCGTCTATTTTGCCAATCCGGACAATCCGATGGGAAGCTGGTGGGACGCCGACAGCGTCGTCGCCTTCGCCCGGGCGCTGCCGGAGCGCAGCCTACTGATCCTCGACGAAGCCTATTGCGAGACGGCGCCGGCCGGATCGACGCCGGCGATCGAAGCGCTGATCGGCCAGCCGAACGTGCTGCGGATGCGGACGTTTTCCAAGGCCTATGGGCTGGCAGGGGCGCGCGTGGGGTATGCGATCGGCACGATCGGCAACGCCCAAGCGTTCGACAAGATCCGCAACCATTTCGGCATGCCGCGGATTTCGACGGCGGCGGCGCTCGCCGCGCTCGCCGATCAGACCTATCTGCGCGACGTCCTCGGCCGCATCGCCGCCGCGCGAGACCGGATCGCGGGACTAGCCACGCAGAACGGCCTGCGCCCCCTGCCCTCCGCCACGAATTTCGTCGCGATCGACTGCGGTCGCAACGGCGCGCATGCCCGCGCGCTCGTCGACGGACTGATGGAGCACGGCGTCTTTATTCGCATGCCCGGTGTCGCGCCGCTGAACCGCTGCATCCGCGTCAGCGTCGGCCCGGAGGCGGAGATGGCTCTGCTGGAAGACGTCCTGCCGAAGGTCTTGCGGACGGTGGGGAGCAATCGGTAGGCAGCAGGGTATCGTTGTTGGACAGCGATGCCTATTGCAAGGTTCTTGTAGGTTGATTTTCCTACTGCCTACCGGCCTGATTGCCCCTTGATATCAGTGCGTCGTCATCCAGTCGCGGGCGGCGCGAAGCGCCAGCGCCAGATCGGTCTTGGTCATCGTCGCGGCGAGGTCGGCCCGCAGCTCGGCAGCCCGATCACAACCCCTGATGGCGGCGATGTTTAGCCACTTGTGGGCCGCGATCAGGTCGACGTTGCAGCCGCGACCCGTTGCGTACATCAGCCCCATGTCGCAGAACGTGTCGGCGCGGGTGTCGCCGCCCATCATGGCGGCCATTTCGGCGTTCTGGATATCGTAGCGTGCCATTGTCGTTTGTCCCTGTCCTGTTGTCTTCTTCTTGTATCGCCCTGTTTTTCAAGCCTTTCGAGGGCCTACCGTCTTCTGCGGCATGTGCTCCCCGAAGGTTTTTCCGGCCGGTTGTTTCCCGTGCTCGTCTTATGGCTCCACTATGCCAGCGCCCTTTCAATAGGCGCTTAAAATGCATGATTAATTTGAGACGAACAAAGTTCAAACAGTTGGTAAACTTGGGTTTTCGTTAAGCATCGCATCCGCTGGAATGCCGCGGATTTGCTTCAAAATTTACGCATTCTTCAACTTGCGATTTCAACCATTCGCTAACCACGGAAAACGGTCGCGAAGTTTCGACCGAGCGAAAAGTGGTTGTTCCGCCCTCAGGCAGACGGCGCAAAACCCACAACGGCGCGTCGCCAGTCGGCCTGTCCATCTTCTCGTCACACCGGCCTTGAGCCGGTGTCCAGCCGCGCCGCTTCTGCGGCGCGAAAGGTGCTTCTCTCGCGCAAGGATGCGCGACGTGATGCCGGATCGAGGTCCGGCATCACGGGGTCTGGCGACGCGGCGCCCTTACCTCGCCCGCTGGCCGAACAGGATCTTCTGCGCTTCCTTGTCGTCGGCGAGGCTCGCCTGGCGCTCCCGTTCCTCCTTGCCGACCTCGATGCCGCGCTGCACCGCGGGACGGGCGAGAACGGCCTCGAACCAGCGTTTCAGGTGCGGGAAGTCCTCCAGCTTCTGGCCCTGGTTCTCGTAGGGACGCACCCAGCCGATGCAGGCCATGTCGGCGATCGAGTAGTCGCCGGCGAGGTACTCGTGTTCCGCCAACCGCTTGTTCATCACGCCGTAGAGACGGTTGACCTCGTTGGTGTAGCGGTTGATGCCGTACTCGATCTTCTCGGGCGCATACTGGCGGAAATGGTGCGCCTGTCCGGCCATCGGGCCAAGTCCGCCCATCTGCCAGAACAGCCATTCCTCCACCTGCACGCGGGCCCGCTCCTCGGTCGGATAGAATTTTCCGTACTTGCGGCCGAGATACTGCAGGATGGCACCGGATTCGAACACCGAGATCGGCTCGCCGCCCGGCCCGTCGGGATCGACGATCGCCGGCATGCGGTTGTTGGGCGCGATCTTCAGGAAGTCGGGCGCGAACTGCTCCCCCTTGCCGATGTTGACGTACTTCACCTCGTAGGGAACGCCCAGTTCCTCCAGCATGATGGTGATCTTGAAGCCGTTCGGGGTCGGCCAGTAGTAAAGCTCGATTGGTCTGGTCATCCGGTTCTCCATTCGATGTCACAATGAGTTAGCCACGACCGCGCCCGGCTTCAAGGCGCGCCGTCGGCCAAACCAGCCATCCTTTCCTCGACATCGCTCATCGCTTTCTGAACGCCAGATGAACCGCCCTCTCAGGACGCATTCAGTCGCGCCATGCGAGAAAGGCACAACGGAAAGACAATCTTAGGGACGAATAATGGAAATCCTGGCCCGCCGACTGACGATCATAACGCTTCTGATGACCGTTTTTGCGATCTCGGTCGCTGCCGCCGTCGAAACCGATGCGCGCCGCCACGACCAGAACAAGCGGTACGGCACTGCGAGCGCCTGCTCGATCCCGACCATTTGCCATCGCGCCCTCTAACCTGGCCGCAGCAAGGACGCCCGCCATGCCGATCGCGCTTTTCGCCAGCCTCGCCGTCAGCCTGCGCATCCTCGTTCTCACCGCACTGATGGTCGCGCCGCTCGCGGCCGTGACCTACGCGGCCCACAACGGCAGCCTCGGCGCCGGCAAGCAGGGCGCCGGGCTCGTGCTGTTCGTCACGCTGCAGCGACAGGCGATGAGCTGAACCTGCCCGACGTTTGACCGTCAATTTCCGTTTCTCGAGTTTTGCGCTATGCCATGGGCTCCTTCGACCGGAGCCCGCATGAAATCCATTCTGATCTACGGCGCCGCCGCCCTTGCGGAAATCGCCGGCTGCTTTTCCTTCTGGGCCTGGTTGCGGCTGGAGAAATCGTCGCTCTGGCTTATCCCCGGCATGGTATCGCTCGCGGCCTTCGCCTGGCTGCTGACGCTGATCGATTCGAGCGCGGCCGGCCGCGCCTACGCCGCCTACGGCGGGATCTATATCACGGCGTCCCTCATGTGGCTCTGGGCTGCGGAAGGCGTCTCCCCCGACCGTTGGGATTTGACGGGTGCGGCGATCGCTGTTGCCGGTGCCATCGTCATTTTGGCCGGTCCGCGCTGAAATTCGCACGGAAGCGCTCGAAAGCGACCCGGTTGACCGCCTCCGGAGGTTACAATCTTGTCGTTTGCGTGCAGAATTTGCCGAACTATAATGATTCATGAGCAAAGAAATCTTGTCCCGGCCCGCCCTTCCGTTTGCCCAGCCAGATCCCTTCGAGCCGCAGACCTTCGACGACCCGGTCAAGGCGGTCGATTGCCTGGAAGCGCTCTATGAGCGGAATACCCGCTTCCTGACGGATGCTTTCGCCGGATTGGCGAGCACCAGAGCGCCGGAGCGCCGCTATCGCGCGTGCTATCCGCAGGTCAGCGTCGAGACGACGAGCTTCGGCCATGTCGATTCCCGTCTGTCCCACGGCTATGTCGCCTCGCCGGGCGTCTACTCGACCACCGTTACGCGGCCCAAACTCTTCCGGCACTATCTCAAGGAACAACTCGGGCATCTGATGCGCAACCACGGCATCGGTATCACTGTGTCGGAATCCTCGACGCCGATCCCGTTGCATTTCGCCTTTGGCGAAGGCGCCCATGTCGAGGCGGAGATCGCCGAAAACATCACCGTACCGCTGCGGGACCTGTTCGATGCGCCCGACCTGACGAACACGGATGACGAGATCGCCAACGGCTCCTACGAGGCCGGCCCCGGCGAGCCCTCGCCGCTTGCGGCTTTCACCGCCCAGCGCGTCGATTATTCGCTCGCCCGCCTCAGCCACTACACGGCCACCAACGCGAACCATTTCCAGAATTTCGTGCTGTTTACGAACTATCAGTTCTACGTCGACGAGTTCTGCGCCTGGGCACGACTGCAGATGGCCGAGGGCGGCAACGGCTATACGGCCTTCGTCGAGCCCGGAAACGTCATCACCCAGGCTGGCAACGACAAGCCGGATACCGACTTGACGCTGGCGCGGCTGCCGCAGATGCCGGCCTACCACATCAAGCGCAAGGGGCACGGCGGCATCACGCTCGTCAACATCGGCGTCGGCCCCTCCAACGCCAAGACGATCACCGACCACATCGCCGTGCTGCGCCCGCATGCCTGGCTGATGCTCGGCCACTGCGCCGGCTTGCGCAACAGCCAGACGCTCGGGGATTACGTCCTTGCCCATGCCTATGTGCGCGAGGACCACGTGCTCGACGACGACCTGCCGGTGTGGGTGCCGATTCCGGCGCTAGCCGAGGTGCAGGTGGCGCTCGAAAGTGCCGTAGCCGAGGTAACGGGTCTCGAGGGCTACGACCTGAAGCGCATCATGCGCACCGGCACCGTCGCCACGATCGACAACCGCAACTGGGAACTGCGCGACCAGCGCGGGCCGGTGAAGCGGCTGTCGCAGTCACGGGCAATCGCGCTAGACATGGAATCGGCGACGATCGCGGCCAACGGCTTCCGCTTCCGCGTGCCCTATGGAACCCTGCTCTGCGTCTCCGACAAGCCGCTGCACGGCGAGTTGAAGCTGCCCGGCATGGCAACCGCCTTCTACCGCACGCAGGTCAACCAGCACCTGCGCATCGGCATCCGGGCGCTGGAGAAGCTCGCCGGCATGCCGACGGAGAAGCTGCATTCCCGCAAGCTCAGAAGCTTCTTCGAGACGGCCTTCCAATAGGCCATCACCGCGCCTTGGCGGAAAACCACGACAGGACGATGGATAGCGCCGTGCCGACGCAGGCGCTGGCGACAATGAGGAGGTGGGCATTGATCGCCGCCTCCGCCATCATCGCAACAGCAGCCCTGTCACGCTCGGCACCGAACGCAACAGCACCGGCCGTGATGCCGGCCGGATAGGTGCCGACGCCACCCGGCGCATGCAGGGGCAGGACCGAGGACAGTTCGCCGCCGAGCGCCCCGCCGAACGTGGCGGAAAGCGGCGTCACCCCGAGCAGGCCGAGCACCCAGGCGAGCACGACCACCTTCACCGCCCAATTCAGCACCGTAAAGACCCAGGCGCGGACGAAGCCCGCTGCGTTCGCCGGGACGCCGGCCTCGACTTCCTCCAGCAGCTTTTCCAGTTTCTGCGGCAAGGTGCCGTTCAGGTGCCGGAAAATCGGACCCTTGGCAGCAAAGAACGCCAGCGGCGAGACGAGGAACGCACCCCAGGCGAGCCAGGCCGCGGTCGTATATTGCGCACTCAGCACCAGGCCGACGCCGGCGGCGGCGCAAAGTGCGTGCAGGTCCAGGAGCCGCATGACGAGCAGCGCCGCCGTCGCGCGCGGCAATGGCACGGCAAATTGCGAGCGCATCAGGAGCGGGAAGCTCGTCTCTCCTGCCCGGAAAGGCAGCATGATATTGAGGAGGTTATGAACCTGGGTCAGACGGAACAGCTCCAGGAAGCGCCCCGCGGTGTCGGCCGGAAAGTAGTCATAGATGCGCTGGGCACGTACGAGGTAGGTTGCGGTCAGCAGCAGAAGGGCGGAAATCGCGGTCCCGGCGCCCACCCTCGCCCATTGGGAAAGCAGCTGTTCCCAACCCCAACGCCATTCGACGAAACCGACATAGGCGGCGAGACAGGCCAGCGCCAGCAGGCTCGTGGCGTGGCGGGAAAGCCAGGATCGACGACTGGAATTTTGCACGGAAGTCATTTTAGCTTGCTATCGTGTCCGCATACAATATTAGCAATGTGCTGTCCTCGTTGGAGTGCACGCCTGTCGTATCACGACACACAGTCTGAGAGAACGCAGTCGAATTGAAGTAATGCAATTGCCGGCCGGGAAAGGGATCCAATTGCTGGACGAAACGCAGGCAGTGACCGCGGTGAGGCCGGAGCGCCCCGCGATCGAAATCTCGATCGTCGTTCCCGTCTTCAACGAAGAAGAGAGCGTTGAACTGCTGATCGACCGCATCGGCGAGGCCATGCAGGGCTTCGACAAGGCCTGGGAACTGATCCTCGTCGACGACGGCAGCACCGATGGCACACTCGCCAGGGCCCGCGGCTTGATTGATCGTCCTGGCTTGGAAATGGCCGTCATCGAGCTGCAGCGCAACTTCGGCCAGACCGCCGCCATGCAGGCCGGCATCGATGCAGCAAGCGGTCGCCTGATCGCAACCCTCGACGGCGACCTCCAGAACGATCCGCGCGACATCCGTGCCATGGCAAAGGCCCTGGAGGATCGCCAGCTCGATCTTCTGGTCGGCTGGCGCAAGAACCGCAAGGATGGGCTCTTCCTGCGCAAGATTCCCTCCTGGTGTGCCAACGCACTGATCGGACGGATCACCGGCGTTCGCCTGCACGACTACGGTTGCAGCCTCAAGGTCTATCGCGCCTCGATCATCAAACAGGTCAAACTGATGGGCGAGATGCACCGTTTCATCCCCGCCTGGGTGGCCGGCGTCGTCCCGAGCTCGCGGATCGGCGAGATGGTCGTCACGCACCATCCGCGGATGTTGGGCACATCGAAATACGGCATTTCCCGCACCTTCCGGGTGATACTGGACCTTCTGTCCGTGCTGTTCTTCATGCGCTACAAGGCGCGCCCCGGCCATTTCTTCGGCTCGATCGGGCTGGCTGCCGGCGCTGTCAGCGCACTTATCCTCACCTATCTCTTCATAGACAAATTTGCCTTCGGCACCGACATCGGCACGCGGCCGCTGTTTCTCGTCGGCGTGATGTTGTTTCTTTCGTCGATCCAGCTCATCACCACCGGCATCCTCGCCGAAATGATGGCCCGCACCTATTTCCGCGACGACGACACACCGAACTACGTCATCCGGCAGACCTTCCGGCAGTCGTTGTGACGTCTATGACCAAACGCCCCCTTGGGGCCGTCTTCATCCTGTTGGCGCTCTATTTTGCGCTGCAGGTGATTTTGCGCGTGTCACTGCCGCATGCCCTGGAACTGGACGAAGCCGAGCAGATCTTCTTCGCTCAGTGGCAGCAGCTCGGCTACGGCCCGCAACCCCCTCTTTACAACTGGCTGCAGACAGCAATGTTCGCAGCAATCGGCCCCTCGGTATTGGGGCTTGCGCTGCTGAAGAACGCGATCCTGTTCTCGTGCTACGTATTCCTCGGCCTCGCGGCCACAATCGCGTTGAAGGATGCCCGTCTGCAGGCGATTTCGGTGCTTGGTCTGCTGACCTTGCCCCAGGTCTCCTTCATGGCACAACAGGATCTAACCCACACCGTAGCCCTGCTTGCCGCCTCCGCGATGCTTATTTACGCGCTCTTCCTGACGATCCGTTACGGAAGTGTCGCGGCCTACGCGCTTGCCGGGCTCGCTACCGGTCTTGGCTTTCTCGCCAAGTACAATTTCATTCTCTTGCCCCTGGCAGCCCTCCTGTCCATGGGCATGGATCGGCACTTTCGCGAACGGGTGTTCGATCGCCGCATCCTTGTCGCAGTCGCCGTCGCCTGCGTCGTCGTCCTGCCGCACGGGTCATGGCTCATCAACAACCTCCAGTCCGCCGCTGCGGGTACCCTGGACAAGATGTCGACCAATGCAGCGTCCGGACCGCTTGGCGCGATTTTGACTGGTCTTGCCTCGCTATCAGTGGCGATCGCCGCCTTCTCGGCGCTTGCGCTGGTCGTCTTCGTTGCAGTGCTCGGCAAGAACACCGCGACGGTTTTGCGCGCGCAAACGCCAACGACGAAGATGATCGAGCGCATGCTCTTGATCATCCTCGTCGGACTGATCGCAATCATCGTCGCAACGGGAAGTACGAAGGTTAGGGAGAGATGGCTCGATCCGTTCCTTCTCATCCTGCCACTTTACCTTTGCATGAAGATCGAGGCGGCGGGGTTGGCGGAACGGGTTGCAAGGAAGCGGCTGTTTCCGATTGCCGCCGTCATTCTCGTCATCGTTCCAGCAATCCTGGCTGTACGTGTGATCGCCGCGCCAGTGATCGGCCGATACACCAAGATCAACGTGCCCGTCGACACATTCGCGACGAAGCTTCTGGACGAGGCGCGCCACGAACCGGGCCTCGTTGTCGCATCCGACAGGCACTTGGCAGGCAACTTGCGCCTCACCATGCATGGCCTGCCGGTTCTGGCCGCCGGCATGCCGAATTTTGACCTTCCCTTCGTCTGGAGTACGGATCGCCCGATCCTGCTCGCATGGCGCAAGCCTGAGAGCCCGGTCGGTATCCCTGACGAAATCACAGCCTGGTTGCGCGATCGTCCGCAAATGAGCAACGCCATCATCGTTCCGGGCGAAATTACCCTGCCCTACCATTTTGGCCGCCGTGGCGACACCTATGGCTTCGGTTATGCGTGGGTGTATCCATCGCGCGACTGAGGCAGGTGGAAAAGCACCTTTCAGCGGATCAGGTGTCCAAAGCAATACGGGCCCGGCATCAAAGCGATGCCGGGCCCGTTGAATTAAAGGAGAGTCCCCTCAGCCCTTCATCACCTTCCACGCATGATCGAGCCCCTTGCGGGTGATGACGATCATCTGGTCGATCTCGCCACGGGTGATGACGAGCGGCGGCGAATAGAGCATGCGATCGGCCGTCGCGCGCAGTACCAGGCCGTTGGCGAGGCAGTGGTTGCGGACCTCGACACCGGCCCGTTCGCGATCCTCGAACCGCGCGCGGGTTTCCTTGTCCTCGGCAAGTTGGACCGCAGCCATCAGACCGACCGACTGCGTCTGCCCGACCATAGGATGATCCTCCAGCGACTTCAGGCCGGCCGCGAGATAAGGGCCGACGTCGTCGCGGACGCGCTCGACCAGCTTCTCCTCCTCGATGATGCGCAGGTTTTCCAGCGCCGCTGCGGCGCAAACCGGATGGCCGGAATAGGTGAAGCCGTGGTTGAAGTCGCCGACTTCATTGACCAGCACGTCAGCGACGCGATCGTTGACCATGACGCCGCCGATCGGCAGGTAGCCGGAGGAGAGACCCTTGGCGATCGGCGCAAGGTCGGGCTCGACGCCGAAATGCTGGTGACCGAACCAGCTGCCGGTGCGGCCGAAACCGCAGATCACCTCGTCGGTGACGAGCAGGATGTTGCGCGCCTTGCAGATGCGGGCGATTTCCGGCCAGTAGGTTTCCGGCGGCACGATGACGCCGGCTGCGCCCTGGATCGGCTCGGCGACGAAGGCTGCGACGTTGTCCTCGCCCAACTCGTCGATCTTCGCCTCCAGTTCACGCGCCATCTTGAGGCCGAAATCAGCCGGAGACAGATCCCCGCCCTCGCCGTACCAATAGGGCTGGCCGATGTGGACGATGCCGGCGATCGGCAGATCGCCCTGCTCGTGCATCCATTTCATGCCGCCGAGCGAGGCGCCGGCGACGGTCGAGCCGTGGTAGCCGTTGACGCGGGCGATCACCGTCTTCTTCGACGGCTTGCCCATGGCGGCCCAGTAGACACGCGCCATGCGGAACCAGGTGTCGTTGGCTTCCGAACCGGAGCCGGTGAAGAAGACGCGATTGATGTTCGGCCCGGCATGGGCGGTGATCTTCTGTGCCAGCAGCACCGTCGGCGGCGTCGTGGTGCCGAAGAAGGTGTTGTAGTACGTCAGCTCGTTCATCTGCTTGTAGACGGCGTCGGCAATCTCCCTGCGCCCGTAGCCGATGTTGACGCACCACAGACCGGCAAAGCCATCGAGATACTTCTTGCCGTGGTTGTCATAGATGTAGCAGCCTTCACCGCGCTCGATGATACGGGTGCCGGCCGCATTCAGCTTTTTCATGTCGGAGAAGGGGTGAAGATGATGGGCAGCATCGAGGGCGCCGAGATTGGAGACGGCAGCAGGCATAGTCGACATGAATGGCATCCTTGGGTTTCACAGGGTTCTCGCCAATTCCACCTCAGACCGGCGAAAGCTCCCTGACGCATTGAACGACGGGTCAGAATGGGTTAGGAAAATGCCCACCTGACAGGCATTTGGCAATAGAGCGGCACAAGAATCGCTCACCGCTGACCGATCTGTGAACAACCCGCCAGAGTGAAAATTGACCATGATCAACGAAAACCCGGTGGCTGGCACCACGCCCGCCAATGCTCCCTCCCGTATCGAAATCCTGCTCGTCGGCATGAACGGCGATCTGCGCGGAAAGCAGGTCCCGATCGAGGCGGAAAAGAAGGTCTGGGAAGGGACCGTCCGCCTGCCCTCGTCCACCCAGTCGCTCGACATCTGGGGCGACGACAACGACGACATCACCGGGCTGTCTATCTCGATCGGAGACCCCGACGGCAATTGCATTCCCGACCGCCGCTCGCTCGCCGCCTTGCCTTGGGCGCCGGCCGGCTCGAAGCAGGTGCTCGCCACCATGCACGAACTCGACGGCACGCCGAGCTTCATGTGCCCGCGCGCGATCCTGGCAAACCTGCTGAAGCGTTTCGAAGAGCGCGGACTGACCCCGGTCGTTGCCACCGAACTGGAGTTCTACGTGGTCCAGGACGATTGGCGTGTCACCGGCAAGCCGCGCCCGCCGGAGCGGCTGATGTACCGCGACCAGCCGAACGGCTTCCAGCTCTACGACATGGGCGCCGTCGACGCGCTCGAGGACTACCTGCAAACGCTGCGCACCTGGGCGCGCGACATGGAACTTCCGGCAGACGCCACCACGGCGGAGTTCGGCCATGGGCAGTTCGAGATCAACCTCCTGCACCGGCCCGACGCGCTCGCCGCCGCCGATGACTGCATCTATCTCAAGCGCGTCGCCGAGCAGGCCGCGCGCCGGCACGGGCTGAAATCCACCTGCATGGCCAAGCCCTACGCCGACCAGGCCGGCTCCGGCCTGCACGTGCACGCCAGCATCATCGACAGGGACGGCCGCAACATCCTCGACGCCAAGGGCGGCGATCCGAAGAAGCTGACGTCGATCTGCGCCGGCATGCTGAAGACGATGCGCGACGCGCAGCTGATCTTTGCGCCCTTTGCCAACTCCTACCGCCGCTTCCAGCCGGGCTCGTTCGCGCCGGTGGACATCGACTGGGGCTTCGGTCATCGCGGCACGGCGATCCGCATTCCGGACAAGGACGGCCCCGCCGCCCGTGTCGAGCACCGGGTCGCCGGCGCGGACGTCAACCCATACCTGCTCTTGACGGCCATCCTCGGCGGCATCCTGCTCGGCCTGGACGAAGACCTCGACCCCGGCCCGGCGACGGAACCCGGCAAGGATCCGGTGGGAGTCGGGCGGCTGACGCACGACTTCCTGACGGCAGTCGAGGACTTTTCCGCCTCGCCCTTCATCGCCGACGTGTTCGGCCCGGCCTACCAGAAGCTCTATGGCGACACCAAGCGCAAGGAAGCGATCACCTACCTGCGTACGGTCTCCGACTTCGACTACCAGACGTACCTGCCGCGGATTTGAGGCTTCAGGCGGCCGCTTGCGGCTTTATCGTCGATTGTGCCGCTACCCGCGGCACGATCACCTTCAACTCACCGGCGTGCAGCCGCAACGAGACGTCGCGGCCCATCGGCAGCAATTCGCCGTCGATGACGCAGTTGACGGCGCGATCGATCCTGGGGAAGTGCAGATCGACGGCGCTGCCGGTCATCTCGGTGACGGCCGTGTTTTCCCGCAACCGTCCGCGCAGGATATCGTAGGCCAGGCGAGCGACGCCCGAGGTCGTCAGCGGCTGTGCGACATAAAAACCGAGGTGACCGCCCGTGACGGCATCGGCATAGAGCAGCGAGTCGTTGCCGAAGCGGTTGTTCGATACATTGATCGCAGAGACTGTCCGGTGCTCGCGCAAACCGTCGACGTCGAACTCGACCTCGAATTGCGGCGGGTCCAGCATGACGCCGATCGCCGCGCGAACATTGGCGATGATCTTGCCGGGCCGCGAGCGGTAGGTCATGGCATTGCGCAACCGCACCATGCGCGCATGCAACCCTGCGGAAAACTGATGGACGAAGGCGCGGCCATTGGCGCTGCCGATATCGGCATCGGTCACGGTTCCGTCGGCGAGCGCATCGACCGCCTGCCAGATATTGAGCGGGATGCGCAACGAGCGGGCGAACAGGTTCATGGTGCCCGCCGGCACAACTCCCAGACAGATGCCGCTCTCCCAGGCGAACCCAGCCGCTGCCGAGATCGTGCCGTCACCGCCGCCGGCAAGCATCGCGTCCAGATCGGTCCGCCCGGCGCAACGGCGCAGCGCCATCTCGATATCTGCACCCTCGACGACATCGCAATCGAGATGATGCCCCGCGGCGGCGAAGACGGTCTCGGCATGCCGCACATAGGCTTCCATGTCGGTGGTGCGGAAGGTGCCGCCGTCCTTGTTGAAAATCGCCTGGATCCGCATCTTTGTTCTCCGACCTTCGCGCCAACGCCCTCCCCGCAACGTTCCAGGCAATTAAACAGTTGCAAAGCGGCAAAATAGCAGCAGAGGCCGAGAACGTCCGTCCCGTGGACGCAACAGCAGTCCTGCCATGCAAAAAATAGCGATAGGAATTACCGCGAACGGTGCTACGTTTGCCGCGACCGCGTGCTTCGCGGACCGATCTTATTGTTTTCCCAAGCATGGCCGTCGGCCGGACGTCTGCAAGGCACCCAGGAGGAGGGTTGCGGCGCGAACTCCGCCTGTCTGCCGCGCGTTGGGCCATCACACGGAAGACGACGTGACCGAACTGCGCATCCGCTCGAACGCTGCCCCCTCCTCCGGGCAGCCCGCCCTCTCCGCCCTGTCCGTCGCACTGATCATCGTCGCGCTTGCCGTCGGCAGCTTCGGCATCGGAACAGGCGAATTCGCGATCATGGGACTGTTGCCCGACGTCGCGACGACGTTCGGCGTCACCAATGCACAGGCCGGCTACGTCATCAGCGCCTATGCGTTCGGCGTGGTCGTCGGGGCGCCTGTTCTTGCGGTCATTGGCGCGCGGTTCCGCCGGCGCGACCTGCTTCTGGCATTCATGGCGGTGTTCGCGATCGGCAACATCGCGAGCGCACTTGCGCCCACGTTCGAGAGCTTCATCCTGATGCGTTTTTTGACCGGCCTGCCGCACGGCGCCTATTTCGGCGTGGCGGCGCTGGTTGCCGCGTCGATGGTGCCGGCAAACAGGCGCACGCAGGCGGTCGGCAAGGTCATGCTCGGGCTGACGCTGGCCACCCTGATCGGCACCCCGCTCGCCGCCTTCTTCGGCCAGATTCTCGACTGGCAGTACATGTTTGCCGCCGTCGGCGTCACCGGCGTCCTCACCGTCATCCTGATCGCCATCTTCCTGCCGCGCGACGAGGCCCCGGTCGGCATCAACGCCTTTACGGAGCTGGAAGCGCTGAAACGCAAGCAGGTGTGGCTGACGCTCGGGATCGCCGCGACCGGCTTCTGCGGCATGTTCGCTGTCTTCACCTACATCTCGCCGATCGTCACCGAAGTTGCCGGCCTTTCGCTTTCCATGGTGCCGGTCATCATGGCGGTGTTCGGCTCGGGCATGATCGTCGGCAACATTTTTGGCGCCAAGCTTGCCGACCTTTCTCTGGTGCGCACGATCGGATGGACGCTGTCCATCTATTTCCTCGTGCTCGTCACCCTGTCGCTGACGGCCCACATTCCGGCGATGCTGTTCATCTGCTGCTTCCTGATCGGCTGCAGCTTCGTCGTCGGCCCGGCCCTGCAGACGCGCCTGATGGACGTTGCCGGCAACGCGCAGACGCTCGCCGCTGCGCTGAACCATTCGGCCTTCAACGTCGCCAATGCGCTCGGCGCGCTGTTTGGCGGCCTCGCGATCGGCCACGGTTACGGCTACGCCTCGATGGGCTTTGTCGGTGCGATCATGGCCGTGTGCGGCTTCGCCGTCTTCTCGGTCTCCGTCGCCCTCGAGCGCCGCGACCGGGACATCGCCGCGCTCTCCGCCTGCCCGGCGGAATAGCCGCCCGCAAAACGGGTGTTACCTCGGTGACACCCGCGAACTTTCACTCTGTTAGACGTGTTCACACCGGCCCGCACAACTGATCCGGAAGGATCGACCGGGTCGACACTGGGGCCCGCAGTCGGCACCCGAAGAACCAACATGTCACTCGGAGATTGAAATGCCTCGCTTTATCGACTCGCTCACCGGTTCAGACTGGTTCGGCTACTTCGCCCGCATCGTGCTGACCTCGATGTTCTGGATGAGTGGCCTCGCAAAACTTCTCGACTTCGACGCCGGCATCGCGGAGATGGCTCATTTCGGACTGGAACCGGCCCCCTTCTTCAACGTCGCGGTCGCACTGACGCAACTCTTCGGCTCCGCCTTCGTCATCGCCA
This sequence comes from Mycoplana sp. BE70, assembly GCF_031455855.1. Lineage (NCBI taxonomy): Bacteria > Pseudomonadati > Pseudomonadota > Alphaproteobacteria > Hyphomicrobiales > Rhizobiaceae > Mycoplana > Mycoplana sp. BE70. The sequence continues at coordinate 87,063 of NZ_JAVDTM010000006.1, read as the reverse complement.
ATCGGCTGACCTGGCTGGGCGCCGGCATGCTGGCCGTCTTCACCGCGCTGACCATTCCGATCGCGCATGCCTTCTGGACCATGGAAGAGCCGATCCGCACGCTGGAATTCTACTTCGTGGCGGAACATGTCACCGTGATCGGCGCGCTGATGGTTGTCGCCTGGAAATCCAGCCACCCGGACGTCATGAACACGGTTGCCGCTGCAGCGTAGCGGCAAAAGGGGCGCCGCCCTCCCCCCACAACCCGGGGCGGCGTCCCGCTTACCGCAAGTCCGGCAACTTCAACGGACCACCGGTCTTGATCGTGCGGATCGCGAAGTTGGAACGGATGTCGGAGACGCCCGGCAGCGTCAGAAGTGTATCGGTGAGGAGCCGTTCGTAGGCCGAAAGATCGGCCACCACCACCTCCGCCAGGAAATCGGCATTACCCGAAATCAGGAAACAGGACACCACCTCGGGAATGGCCAGCAGCGCCTCCTGCTGCGACAGCGCATTGGGCAGATTGTGGCGGTCGACCTTGATCTCGACGAAAACGGTCAGACCGAGACCGACTTCCTTGCGGTCGATATCCGCCCGATATCCTTTCAGGATGCCGGTTTTTTCCAGATTGCGTATCCGGCGCAGACACGGCGACGGCGACAGGTTCACCCGCTCGGCGATCTCGACGTTGGTGGCGCGTGCATCCTCCTGGAGGATGCGCAGGATCGCGATGTCGAATTTATCAAGACTTGGCATATTTTCGACTTTCCGCCATGAATTTTAGCAGATAGTTGCGCACAATAATCGTCCATAGCCACATTTTGCAAGGACATGCTTCGGCATTCGGCAGTAGCTTTGCTCCAGAAACCTGAGGAAAGCCGCATGTCCGTCACGACTCTCTCTCCCACCGAGCGTACCTCGAGCGCGGCCGGCTATACCGGGGCGATCGTTACGGTGCTCATCTGGGCAACTTGGGTGCTGGCCACCCGGCATACCGCCTCGACGTCGCTCACCACAATCGACGTCGGCCTGCTCCGCTATGGCGTTCCCGCCATCTTTCTGGCGCCGATCTGGTTGCGCATGGGCCTGTTTCCCAAGGGCGTGCCGCTGCGGCTGATCGTGGTGATGGTCGCGGGTGCCGGCGCATTGTTCTTCCAGGTGACGGCCCATGCGCTGCACTCCACGCCGGCCGCTGCCGGCGGCATCCTGCTTGGCGGCTCGATGCCGCTCGCAACCGCCGTCATCGGCATCGTTCTGTTCGGCGAACGTCCGGACCGGATGCGCGTGCTGGGTCTCGTCGCGATCCTCGCGGGGCTTGCGATCCTGCTCGGAAAAGCCGTCGTGACGGGCGGGATGACGCTCGCAGGCTTCGTGCTGCTGCCGCTTGGCGGGCTGCTGTGGGCCGGCTACACACACGCCTTTCGGCGCTCCGGCCTGTCGCCGTTGCAAGGCGGCGCCCTGATCACAACCTGGTCGACGCTCATTCACCTCGCGCTGGCAGCGTTCTTCGGCACGACGCTCGCCGCCGCGCCGCTGTCGGAAGTGGCGGTGCAGTTCACCAGCCAGGGGATCCTCTCCGGCCTTGTCGCCACCTTCGCCTATGGGACAGCCATTCGCGCCCTCGGCGGCACGCAGGCGGCGGCGTTCACGGCAATCACGCCGGTGCTGGTGACGCTTGGCGGCGGATTGCTGCTCGGCGAGCCGCTGGGCATGACGGAAATGGTCGCTGCCGTCGTCACCGGTGCCGGCGTCGCACTCTCCACCGGCATCCTGTCGAAGCGGGCGTGAGGCCGCCGCAGCGCGAACGAAACAGGCCCCGGCGAGCAATCTCCGGGGCCTTTCGGACTAGTATCGCTGGCGCTGCGCGCGCCCCCTGCCTCCGACCAGGGCCTTCGGGCTAGTATCACTGGCGCTGCGCGCGCCCCTGCCCCGTCACCCCGGACCTGATCCGGGGTCCAGTCGTGCCGCGTCGGCGGCGCATAGGAGTCATTGCGCTCAAGGACTTGAGCGCGCTGGATGCCGGGTCAAGCCCGGCATGACGGAACGCTTCGGGCGCGCTCGTGTCCGCCGAATCAACCCTTACCCATGCACGATCTCACGGTGGCGCTGCAGGCGCTTGCCATAGGCCTGGCTGACGCGGTCGAAGATGATGGCGATGCCGACAATGGCCAGGCCATTGAAGATGCCGAGGGTGAAGTACTGGTTGGCGATGGCCTTAAGCACCGGCTGGCCGAGCCCCTGCACGCCGATCATCGAGGCGATCACCACCATGGCCAACGCCATCATGATCGTCTGGTTGATGCCGGCCATGATGGTCGGCAGCGCCAGCGGCATCTGCACGTTCTTCAGTTTCTGCCAGTTCGAGGAACCGAAGGCGTCCGCCGCCTCCAGAACGTCCTTGTCGACCAGTCGGATGCCGAGATTGGTCAGGCGAATCATCGGCGGGATCGCATAGATGACCACGGCGATCAGGCCGGGCACCTTGCCGATGCCGAGCAGCATGACGACCGGGATCAGATAGACGAAACTCGGCATGGTCTGCATCACGTCGAGGATTGGATTGACCATGTTCTGGACGCGATCGGAGCGCGACATGATAATCCCGAGCGGAATGCCGATCGCGATCGACAACACGGTACAGACGAAGATCATCGAGATCGTCTTCATCGTGTCGTCCCACATGTCGAAATAGCCGATGACAAGCAAGGTGCCGATGCAGCCGGCGACGATCTTCCAGTTGCGGCTGGCAAACCAGGCGATGAGCGCGATCGCGATCAACACGATCGGCCAGGGCGTGCGCGTCATCAGCCGCTCGGACTGGATCAAGAAGAACTGCAACGGCTCGAAGAAGGACTCGATGGCGTCGCCATAGGCGCGCGTGAAGGACCTGAACCCTTCATCGATCATCTTCTTCAACGCGCGCAGCGAGTCATCGTTCATGTGCGGAAAGCTGGTGAGCCAGTCCATGCTATTTCCCCTTTTTTCGTTGTCTTGCGCCAACCGGCGGTCTTCCGGTGGCGGAAAAGACGACAGGCGGCGCGATGGTCGCGCCGCCTGCAGTCAAACCTTGCAAATCAAAGGGATGCCTTGATCTTCTCGGCTGCGTCCGGCGACACCCAGGGGGTCCAGAGCGCTTCGTTTTCCTTCAGGAAGTGCTTGGCGCCATCCTCGCCGCTCGCCTGGTTGTCGGTCATCCAGGCCATCAGCTTGTTGACCGTGTCGTTGGACCAGGAACGCTTGTTCAGGTAATCCATGACGTCGGAGCCGGCGCGCTCGGAGAAGCTCTTGGTGACGAGCGTCTGCACCTTGTCCTTCGGCCAGTCGTTCTTCTTCGGGTCCGGGCAATCGGCGACGGTGTTGCAGCGCTTCCACTCGGCCTCATCGAAGGGCACGCCATGCTCGAGCTTTACCATCTCGTACTTGCCGAGAAGGGCAGTCGGCGCCCAGTAGTAGCCGACCCAACCCTGCTGGCGCTCATAAGCCTTGGCGATCGAGCCGTCGAGGCCGGCAGCAGAACCGGTGTCGACCAGGTTGAAGCCAGCCGCCTCGCCGCCATAGGCCTTGAAGAACTGCGTCGTTGCCAGCGTGCCACCCCAGCCCTGCGGGCCGTTGTGAACCGCGCCCTTGCTGGAATCTTCCGGATCCGGGAACAGTTCCGGATGCTTCAGCGCGTCGTCGATCGTCTTGATGTCGGGATGGGCGTCGGCGATGTACTTCGGAATCCACCAGCCCTGGACGGCAGCGTCGGACAGAGCAACCGCAGCGCCCACCAGTTTGCCCTCTTCCAGACCGCGATTGACCACGTCGGGCAGCAGGTCGACCCAGCCTTCCGGCGCCAGGTCGGGATCGCCCTTTTCGATCATCGAGGTGATGGTCGGAACGGTATCACCGACGATGACTTCGGCGTTGCAGCCGTAGCCTTCGCTGAGAATGATCTTGTCGAGGCTCGCCAGGACCTCGGCGCTCTGCCAGTTCATGCTGGCGATCGTGACGTCGCCGCACTCGGCCGATGCCGCGCTCGCCATGCCAAACAGGCCAAAGGCGAGACAGGTGGTTGCAAGCAGGTGTTTCATGTCGGTTCCCTCTTAATCAACGGCGGTGTTACACCCCCGATGTCCGACTGCACCGCCGCAACCGGCATCATGATCCATTGCGAAGCTTCGCCGGCCACTCCCGCCAGCGAAATTGGATCTGCTCCGCATGAAGGAGTTTTGCAGGAGTGTGGAGGAATGTCGATCAATAAGCGCCCGAGACTGGCCCGGTTGCGCCATCGATGGCGAATTTCGCCGGCACTCCGATTGAAATTTAACGCAGGCCCCACGCTATGCGGGTAGAGCACCTAATCCGATGATTGAATTTGATTTTTTACAGGTACAGGGCCGGTTCAGGCCTGCAGCACGACCACCTGCCCACCCACTTTGACGCGTTCGTAGAGGTCGACCACGTCATGATTGAGCATGCGGATGCAGCCACTCGACATGGCGAGTCCGATCGACTGCGGTTGATTGGTGCCATGGATGCGGAACATGGTGTCGTTGCCACCGCGATAGAGGTAGATGGCGCGAGCGCCAAGCGGATTGCTTGGCCCGCCTTCCATCCCACCGGCATACTTCTGGTACCGGCCCGGGTCGCGACCGATCATGTTCGGCGTCGGTGTCCAGTTCGGCCATTCCGCCTTGCGGCCGATGGCGGCGTTGCCGGACAGCGCCAGGCCGGCACGTCCCACGCCAACGCCATAGCGCATGGCCCGACCGTCACCGAGCACGTAATAGAGCCGGCGTGCCGGCGTATCGACGACGACGGTGCCGGGCGCGTGGGCCGTCTCATAGGCGACTTCCTGGCGGCGCAATTCCGGCTTCACCTTTTCCAGCGGCATCGGCTGCAGCGGAAACTTTTCGTCCGGCAGCGCTGCATAGTTGGCCTGGTGATTCGGCGCATTGGTCGAGCAGCCGGCGAGAAGGGCAGATGCGCCCAACAGCAGGCCACGGCGGGAAATTGACATAAAATATTCCTTAAGATTCGGTTGGCGCGGCGAACCTAGGAAATTTATGGTTAATGCCCGGTTAAGCTGCAGAAACTGCAAAAGAAGCCAAAGAGTTGAGCGCTCGCACAACGGCAATTGCGAACGCTCGCACCTGCGTTGCAACCATGGATCGATGCGCTGCAACGCAATAAGGGCAGCCCTCCCCACGTTTCAGGTGGTGGATGGCCGCCCATTCACGACTGGTCCGTATGGGCCGGACTGAACATCACATGTTCGGATAAACCGGCCCTTCGCCACCCTGTGGCGGCACCCAGTTGATGTTCTGGTTGGGGTCCTTGATGTCACAGGTCTTGCAGTGAACGCAGTTCTGGGCGTTGATGACGAAGACGTCCTGGCCGTCCTTCTGCACCCACTCGTAGACGCCGGCCGGACAGTAGCGCGTCGACGGCCCGGCAAAGACATCGAGTTCCGAGGTCTTCTGCAGTTCCGGGTTTTTCACCTGCAGGTGGATCGGCTGGTCTTCCTCGTGGTTGGTGTTCGACAAAAACACCGAGGAAAGACGGTCGAAGGTCAGGACGCCATCCGGCTTCGGATAGTCGATCTTCTGGTGCTTTTCCGCCGGCTCCAAGCTAGCGGCATCGGTCTTGCCGTGCTTGAGCGTGCCGAAGAACGAGAAGCCGAACACCGTGTTGGTCCACATGTCGAGACCGCCGAGCGCGACGCCGACCGCGGTACCGAACTTCGACCACAGCGGCTTGACGTTTCGGACCTTCTTCAGGTCCTGGCCGATCGCGCTGTCGCGCCAGCCGTTTTCGATCTCGACCGGCTCGTCATGGGCGCGGCCGGCGGCGATCGCGTCAGCGAGCTTCTCGGCAGCGAGCATGCCGGAGAGCACGGCGTTGTGGCTGCCCTTGATGCGCGGCACGTTGACGAAGCCGGCCGAACAGCCGATCAATGCGCCGCCGGGGAACGACAGCTTCGGCACCGACTGGTAGCCGCCCTCGGTGATGGCGCGGGCGCCATAAGACAGGCGCTTGCCGCCCTCGAAGGTGCCGCGGATCGCCGGGTGCGTCTTGAAGCGCTGGAACTCCTCGAACGGGTAGAGCCACGGGTTCTTGTAGTTCAGGTGGACGACGAAGCCGACGGCGACGAGGTTGTCTTCCAGGTGATAGAGGAACGAGCCACCACCGGTCTTCATGCCGAGCGGCCAGCCGAACGAGTGCTGGACGAGCCCCGGCTTGTGGTGCTCCGGCTTGACTTCCCAGAGTTCCTTCAGGCCGATGCCGAATTTTTGCGGCTCGCGGTCCTTCTGCAGATCGAACTTGGAAATCAGCTGCTTGGCGAGCGAGCCGCGCACGCCCTCGCCGATCAGCGTGTACTTGCCGAGCAGCGCCATGCCGCGGGTGTAGTTCGGCCCCGGCTCGCCGTCGCGGCCGATGCCCATGTCGCCGGTGGCGACGCCGATCACCGCACCCTCGTCGTTGTAGAGCACTTCGGTGGCGGCAAAGCCCGGATAGATCTCGACGCCCAGCGCCTCGGCGTGGGTGGCAAGCCAGCGACAGACGTTGCCGAGCGACACGATGTAGTTGCCGTGATTGTTCATCAGCGGCGGCATGGCGAAGTTCGGCAGACGGACAGAGCCGGCGGGGCCGAGAAGCAGGAACTGATCGTCCGTCACCTGGGTCTTGAAAGGATGATCGGCCTCCTCGCGCCAGCCCGGCAGCAGCCGGTCGATGCCGATCGGATCGACGACGGCGCCGGACAGGATGTGCGCGCCGACTTCGGCGCCCTTCTCGAGAACGACGACCGACAGCTCCGGATTGACCTGCTTCAGCCGGATCGCCGCAGCCAGGCCGGCAGGCCCCGCGCCGACGATCACCACGTCGAATTCCATGCTCTCGCGCTCGGGAAGGTCCATCGCCTCAGTCATCTTATCTTGCCTCCAGATTCAGCCGTCCCCCGACAGCCAACCATGTGTTGGATTTTCTCATGACAAATGCACAAAGTCTTGTCGAGCCAAGCTGCGACACTCATTCATCGCATTTGTGCATAAGATGATGCGGCAACAGGCAAATCGGCTCATTGCGGCCGAAAAATGCCATTACCGATCGTCGCACGCCGACCGCAAAATGTACTTCGTGCGGCTGATCCGCCTTGCTTTTGCCCGCCCGCCATGGGAGGAGGCGCGCCCCTCCGCCCTTTCCCGCATTGGATAGCTCATGACGACCGCGTTCGGCCTCGATTTCGGCACCACCAATTCGGTTTTGGCGACTGCCTGCGGCACATCGACGCAGTCGGTGCGACTGGACACGCCGGTTGGCGAAGCCGACACGTTGCGGACGGCCCTCTCCTTCCTGAAGAAGAACGCGCACGAACTTTCCTTCGAGGCCGGCCAGGCGGCGATCGCCCAGTTCATCGACAATCCCGGCGAATGCCGCTTCCTCCAGTCGATCAAGACGTTTGCTGCCTCGCCGCTGTTCCAGGGCACATTGGTCTTTGCCAAGCGCTACCAGTTCGAAGACATCATGCATGCCTTCCTGTCGCGACTCCGGGACTATGCTGGTGCGGCCTTCGACGGCCAAGCCGGACGCGTGGTTGTCGGGCGCCCCGTGCGCTTTGCCGGCAGCAACCCGGACGAAGCGCTGGCAACTGAGCGGTACAACGCGGCGCTGACCCGCTTCGGCTTTCCGGAGATCCACCACGTCTACGAACCGGTCGCCGCCGCTTTCTACTTCGCCCGCAACCTCGACCGCGATGCCACCGTGCTCGTCGCCGATTTCGGCGGCGGCACCACCGACTACTCGCTGATCCGCTTCGAAAGCCATGCCGGGCGGCTCACGGCGACCCCGCTCGGCCATTCCGGCGTCGGCGTCGCCGGCGACAATTTCGATTTCCGCATCATCGACAACATCGTCTCGCCTGTCATCGGCAAGGGCACGCGGTTCAAGAGCTTCGACAAGCTGCTCGAAGTGCCCTCCGGCTACTATGCGAATTTCGGGCGCTGGAACCAGTTGTCGATCTTCAAGACGCTGCGCGACTTCGCCGAACTGAAGAAACTGGTGCGGGTCAGCCTCGAGCCGGAAAAGCTGGAGGCTTTCGTCGATCTGATCGAGCACGACGAGGGCTATCCGCTCTATCAGGCGGTGTCGGCGACGAAGATGCGCCTTTCCACCGCCGAGGAGACGGAATTTTCCTTCGGCCCGCTCGGCGACAAGGCCACGCGGACCGTCCTTCGGTCCGACTTCGAGCAATGGATCGCTCCCGAACTGGAGCGGATCGAGGATGCGCTCGACGACGTGCTCGCCAAGACCAACACCGAAAGCGGCGACATCGACAAGGTGTTCCTGACCGGCGGCACCTCGTTCGTCCCGGCGGTGCGGCGGCTGTTCGAGCAACGCTTCGCCCGTGACCGGATCGAGAGCGGCGGAGAACTGCTGTCGATCGCCCACGGGCTGGCATTGATCGGCGAGCGCGACGATATCGCCGACTGGACGGCCAAGCTCTCTTGACCATCCGCCGGGAAAAGTCGTTGATATAACACTTTGAAATGTTGCACGATTTCAAGCAAGGCCGTTTTCGGCCAGAAATGTGCGCGCTAAGAGCATTTGCAACGGCAGCAAGGAGGGCAGACATGGATCTCGGCATCAAGGGAAAGCGGGCATTGGTGCTGGCCTCCTCGCGCGGACTGGGCCGCGGCATAGCCGTGTCACTGGCACGCGAGGGTGCCGATGTGCTGCTGTGCGGTCGCAACACCGACGAACTGGCCCGCAACTGCGCGGCGATCAACGCCGAGGGGAACGGCAGGGCCTCCTTTGCCCAGGCCGACCTTTTTGAAGGCGACGTCGTCGAGACGCTGGTCGCAGCCGTCGCGGAAAAGCTCGGCGGGCTCGACATCCTCGTCAACAACTCCGGCGGCCCGACGCCGGGATCGAGCGAGGACATGTCGGCCGAACTGCTCGAAAACTACTTCAACGCGATGGTGCTGCGGCTGATCACCCTGACAAACCGCTTCGTGCCGGAGATGAAGCAGCAACGTTGGGGCCGCATTCTGACGGTCGCATCGGGCGGCGTGATCGAGCCGATACCCGGCCTTGCGCTTTCCAACACGCTGCGCCCGGCACTGGCCGGCTGGTCGAAGACGCTGGCGAGCGAAGTCGCCCAATACGGCGTCACCTCCAACCTGCTCCTGCCGGGCAGCATTTTCACCGATCGGCTCAAGAGCCTCGATGCCGCCGCGGCCCAGCGCAGCGGCAAGTCGGTCGAAGAGGTGCAAGCCGAATCGGAACAGGCCATCCCGGCGCGCCGCTACGGCACCGTCGAAGAGTTTGCGGCCACGGCGGCCTTCCTGTGCAGCCAGCCGGCAAGCTACGTCACCGGAAGCATCATTCGTTGTGACGGCGGCGCGGCCCGCTCCGTCTGATACCGTTTGCCCCGGGCGCTGATCGAACGCGCACCCGACGGCCTGCATATCAACTGCGAAAAACGCCGCAGCAATGCCATGGCTTGCCGCCGCCGATGTCATTCCTGTATGGCTAAAGGATGATCTCCGCTTCCGACCTCGACGCCGCCGAACTGGCCGCCCTGCTCGCGTTTCACGCGGACGCGGGCGTGGAGTGGCTGCTCGAAGACAAGGCGATCGACCGGATCGCGGAATTCGAGGCAATGCGCGCCGCGCACGCGGCCCGGCAAGGCGCGGCCGACACTGCCGCTCGTTCCGAAAGCGGTTCGGCCAGGCGAACCGACAACGCCTCCGGCAGGGGGGCGCAGCCGACACGCCGCGAGCCGGCGCCGGTCGCACCCGCTGTCGCCATTCCGGACAGCCAAGCCGTCGCCGATGCCGCCTTTGTCGCAAGCAGCGCCCGCTCGCTTGCGGAACTGAAGACGGCCATGGAAGCCTTCACCGGCTGCAACCTGAAGAACAGCGCCCGCGGTCTGGTCTTCGCCGAGGGCAATCCGCGACCGGCGGTCATGGTGATCGGGCCGATGCCCAATGCGGACGACGACCGCGAGGGGTTACCCTTCTCCGGGCGACAGGGCGCGATGCTGGACCGCATGCTCGGCGGCATTGGCTTGAGCCGCGCCGACGCGCTTCTGACCAACATCATCCCCTGGCGCCCGCCCGGCAACCGCGTGCCGTCGGCAGCGGAAAGCGACATCTGCCGGCCTTTCATCGAACGTCAAATCGAGCTGGCCGAGCCGAACCACCTGTTGATCTTCGGCAATTTCTCTGCCCGCTTTTTCTTCGGCGGAACGCAGACCATTCACCAGTTGCGCGGCGATTGGCGCGAGGTCGTCGTCGGCGGACGAACGATCCCGGCATTTGCCACACTGCATCCGCAGGATCTGGCCGCGGCGCCCATCAGCAAGCGGCTTGCCTGGCAGGACCTGCTTGCTTTCCGCGCCGGGACCATATCGTCAGTCGACCAATCCGGGTGACACAGAGCGGCGGCGCTTCCACCATTTCGTGATGGTTGCTCGAACGCATCCGAGCCGTTCGATTCGCGTAGATAGATGAACCTGAAGTGACCGAAGCCATGAAAATTGCGCATGTCAGCTGGGCACAATGTCGCATTGCAATATTCATGCTGCACTGCGATATGCAGACCGGGAGGACAGATTAAGGATATCGAATCATGACTGCCCGCCTTCGCCCCATCCATTCGAGCTTCGAGACGCTGCGCTATGTCGGCTTCCGTCCGGCCAATGGTTTCGGTGGCTTGCGTGCTCCGGCTGTTGAACAGCTGACCGCCTCCGGTTACGCCCGCATCAATCGCCCCGCGAGCATTTACGCCGACTTCATCCAGCGCTGAGGCGCGGACAACGAAAGACCGCCATTCGGCCGAACCTTTCGCCGAGAACGGACCGGAGTCCTACGATGACACGACTGCGCAAACTCATGTTGGACCTGCAGGACATTCGCGCCGCAGTGAACGCCGCACGCGAATACAACGTGCTCGTCTCGCTGCCGCCCGATGCGGCCCAGCGGCGCGATCCGCTCAAGGCGTTCATGCCGAACTGACCGAGCAGCGGCCCATGGAAAGCAAAAGCAGGGGTGCTTCGGCGCCCCTTTGTTTATTGACAAAGCCCTGCTCCAATCCTTCATTTTGGCAGCGCCAATTTGGTCCGTTATGCCGGACCTAATCCGGCATCCAGCCTGTTTGAGCAACAAAATACTCTTTAGCACCGCAGAAGCGACGGTGCTGGATCCCGGATCAGTTTCCGGGGTGACGCAAGGAGGGCGCGCTCCGTTAGGACAGCCACTCCGTCAGCATTCCGGGCAGCGGTTCGGCGCCCCTTCGTTTGCGTCAACGATTGTCGCAATGGACAGCGTCAACGAGCTTGTTTAACAGCCACACTCGTCCTGTCCGTCTATGCCATCCCGGCGTGCGCAATCTCCTTCGGAATATTCATGCTGACGAGTCTCGTCCCCTTCGTGAGCCTCCTTGTGTCCACGCTGTTGATGATGGTGGCGTTCGGATTGCAGAGCTACGTCATCCCCGTGCGCTCGGTGGCGGAGGGCTGGTCGACGCAGACGATCACCTGGATCGCCACCGGCTACACGCTCGGCTTCACCGTCTCGTGCATCGTCACGCCGAAGTTTGTCCTGGCGGTCGGCCATGTTCGCGTCTTCGTGGCGCTGGTGACGCTGCTTTCGACCGCCATCCTTCTCTGCTCGCTGGTGGTGGACTGGCGCGCCTGGATGCTGTTTCGCGCCATCTCCGGCTTTGCCATTTCCGGCAGCTACCTCATCATCGAGAGCTGGCTGAACGAACGGGTGACGAACGAGAACCGCGCCTCGATCTTCTCGCTGTACGTGATGACCACCATGGTCGGCGGCATTGGCGGCCAGTATCTGGTACCGCTCGGCGATCCGACCAACACCTCGCTGTTCATCCTGTGCGCCATCATTTTTTCCGTCTCGTTGCTTCCGACGGCGCTGACCTCGTCACCGCTGCCCGCGCCCCCCACGCAGGCACGCTTCAATGTGCTCAAGCTGTATAGGCGCTCCCCCGTCGCCGTCGTTGGCGCCTTCCTGGCCGGGGCGCTCTCCGGGGGCTGGCTCAACCTCGGCGGCGTCTTTACTCAACGGATCGGGCTGACGACCGCACAGGGCGCGACACTGCTTGCTGCCGTTCTCGTCGGCAGCGCGCTGTCGCAAATCCCGATCGGACGCGCCTCGGATCGCATGGACCGGCGATTGGTGATGGTCGCGTGCGGCCTCGTCGGCGTCGTCTCGTGCCTTGCTATGATGGCCGCGCAGGGCAGTTCGCCGGCCGTGCTCTATGTCATGGCAGCTGCGGTCGGGTCGGTGATCTTTCCGATCTACGCGCTGAACGTGGCGCATGCGAACGATCTCGCCAAGCCGGACGAATACGTCGAGGTTTCCTCCGGAATGATGATCGTCTACGGCGTGGGCACGATCTCCGGCCCGCTGATGGTTGGGCCGATCATGGACCGGTTCGGGCCGAGTTCACTGTTTGCCGTTTTCACCCTGTATTTTGCGCTCTACGGCGGCTATGCCGCATGGCGGATCATGCGTCGCGACGCAGCGAGCGGCATGGTGGCCAAGACCGATTTCCGCGCGATGCCGGTGCAGCCGGTCGGGGCGGAGGCCGCCGTCGTGGCTTCGCCTGCTGATGGTGCAAGCGACATTGTCGAGGACACGACCACGCCGCAGTGGAACAAGGCGTAAGCGCGCGCAGTCCCCGCAAGGAACCCCGGTGAGCGCCATCACCCCTGCGGCGTCAGATGCCGGCGGGCGGCCTTTCTCTGCAGGCCGAGCCGGTGCTCGCGGACGATGATGAAGATGCCTGCGGAAATCACGATCGTCGTGCCAACCAGCATCGTCAGCGTGGGAATGTCGTCGAAAAGCAGGTAGCCGAACATCATGCCCAGCACGATCGACGTGTACTCGAACGGGGCGATGGTGGAGACGTCGGCGTAACGGTAGCTTGCCGTCAGCAGCAATTGCGCGACGCCGCCGCAGAAACCGGCAAGTGCCAGCAGCGTCAGCGCCATTCCACTGAGCTCCACCCAGCCGAAGGGCAGCGTCGCCAACGAGAAGACGGCGGCCGACAAGGAGAAATACAGCACGATTGTCGGCGTCTTCTCCGTCTGCACCAGCTTGCGCACAAGCACCATGGCAACGGCGCCAAGCGTCGCCGAGGCAAGAACGGCCGCAGCCCCGAGTGCCTCCGCCATTCCGACCGCGCCTTCGCCGAACAGCGTCAGGCGCGGAAAGGTGATGATCGAGACCCCGAGCAACCCGACCAGCACCGCCGACCAGCGATAGATCCCGACCGTCTCCTTGAGAAAGACTGCTGCAATCATTACCGCAATCAGGGGCATGGCATAGCCGATCGCGATCGCTTCCGGCAGTGGAAGATGGATCAGTCCGTAAAAGCCGAAGCTCATCGATACGATGCCGACGAAGCCGCGCGCCAGATGGCCCGGCAGGTTGCGCGTGCGGAAGGAAGCAACGAGTTCCCCGCGCGCTGCGAGAAACAGCACGATCGGCACCATGGCAAAGGCGGAACGGTAGAAGGTGATCTGGCCGGTGGTGATATCCTTGCCGGCCGCCTTGATCAGCGTCGACATGCAGACGAAGATCACCACCGAGGAGACCTTGAGGAAAATCGCCTTCATCGGCTGCTGTTCGGCGAATTCCATGGGAAAGTCAGTCTCTTCCGTGGCCGGAGGCCGGCATCGATCATGCGAGGCAAATCATGTCCGCCGATACTAGCGCCGCATTCGTGAAAGAGGGATCAAAATTCGTGATGCGGCAGCACAGCTTTTGATGCTCTCGCTGCTCCTTTGGCTTTCCGAGAAAGCGCGCCAAGCCCGTTGGATGAGAGGATACACAATCGCTGCTCGGGCGATCCGACGCGGCCGGCTCAGCCGCCGTTCAGTAACGCCCAAACCTTCTGCGGCGTCGCCGGCATGTCGATGTGGTCGATGCCGCGTGCGCGAAACAGGGCGTCCACGACCGCATTCATCACCGCGGGACAGGAACCAATCGTCGCGGCCTCCCCCGCCCCCTTGATGCCGAGCGCATTCGTCGTCGAGGGAACGTTGCGGGTGTCGAAGCGGAAGAACGGCAGTCCCTCGGCGCGCGGCAGGCCGTAGTCCATCAGCGTCGCGGTCAGGAGTTGGCCCTCGGGTGAATAGACCGTCTCCTCGTTCAGGCACTGGCCGATTCCCTGGACGATACCGCCATGCACCTGGCCGAGCAGGAGGATGGGGTTCACTGTCAGCCCGAAATCGTCGACGACCTGGTAGCTGGCGATATCGACATGGCCCGTATCGGGATCGATCTCGACTTCGACGATATGGGTCCCATTCGGATAGGTGGCCTCGTCCTGCACGATGTCGGAGACGGAAATCAGGTCGTCCTCGGATTTCGCTGCAGCAGCGATCCCGGCAAAGCTCAGCGCCTGGTCGGTGCCGACCACGCGCGCCTCGCCAGCGACCAGTTCGATGTCCTCGGCCGCAGCCTCCAGTTCGTCGCCGGCGATGCGCTTCATCTTCTCGGCCAACCCTTCGCTGGCGGCGGCAACGGAAACGCCGCCAAGCGGGATCGAGCGCGAACCACCGGTTCCCCCGCCCCTCTCCAATTCGGCCGTATCGCCCTGGCGCACGATGATCTTGTCGAAGTCGATGCCGATCTTGTCGGCGATGAACTGGCTGTAGGCAGTCGCGTGCCCCTGCCCGTTCGTCTGCGTACCGATGAAGAGCGTGATGGTGCCGTCGCCGTTCAGTCTCAGCTTGGCGGGCTCGGAGCCGGCAAAGGCGCAGGCCTCGACATAGGTCGACATGCCGATGCCCCGGATCAGCCCCCTCGCCGCGCTCTGGTCCGCGCGCGCGGCAAAACCGTCCCAATCGGCAAGCTCCATCGCCTTGGTCATGTGGCCGTCGAACTCGCCGACGTCATAGAGCCGTCCGCCTTGGGTCTTGTAGGGGAACTGTTCGGGCCGGATGAAGTTGCGGCGCCGGAACTCCGCCGGCGACAGGCCGGTTTCGCGCGCCGCCTTGTCTACGAGCCGCTCGATCGCGTAGGCCGCCTCCGGCCGCCCGGCGCCACGGTAGGCGTCGACGGGCGTGGTGTTGGTGTAAAAGGCGCAGATGTGCATGTCGAGCAGCGGAATGTCGTAGACGCCCGTTGCCATGATCGCCGCCATCGTCGGGATCATCGGCCCGTACTGCGAGAGATAGGCGCCCATGTTGGCATCCATCCGGATACGCAGCGCCGTGATCTTGCCGTCCTCGTCCATGGCAACTGCGGCATGCACGATGCTGTCGCGCCCATGCGAGTCGGCCAGGAAATGCTCAGCGCGGCTGCTGACCCATTTCACCGGCCGTCCGAGCCGACGGGCGGCCTCCATCACCAGCGGATACTCGCGGTAATTGAAGGCCTTGGTGCCGAAGCCGCCGCCGACGTCCGGGGTGATGACGCGGATCTTGTCGGGCGGCATGCGGAAGACGTGCCCGGCGAGCGAACCGCGCACCCCATGGACGCCCTGCGAGCCGCTGGTCAGCGTGAAGCTCTTGCTTGCCGCGTCCCATTCGCCGAGTGCTGCGCGCGGCTCCATGTAGTTGGCGACGAGACGGTTGTTGACGAGCGCGATCTCAGTGACACGGTGGGCCTTCGCAAACGCTTCTGCCACCGGTGCCGGGTCGCCGGTCTGATGTTCGTAGACCAGATTGGTGCCGAGTTCCGGCCATACCAGCGGCACGGCGTCGCCTGCGGCAACCGCCCGGAGCGAGACATTCGCCTCTTCCATCTGCCAGTCGAGTTCGATCAGTTCGGCGGCGTCCTCGGCCTGGTCCTGCGTATCGGCGACGATGAAGGCCACGGCATCGCCGACGTGGCGGACGCGGCCGCGGCAGAGCACGGGGGCATTGCGCACGTCATGCTTGCTGCCATCCGGCTGCACGATCCGGGCAAGGCATGGCACGTCGCCGAGATCGGGGATGTCGTCCGCCGTCAGGATCAGGTGGACGCCGGGCGCCTCTCGTGCGGCGTCAAGCGACATAATCTCGAACGTCGCGGCCGCATGCGGCGAGCGCAGCACGTACCCGCGCAATTCATCCGGACGCGCAATGTCGCTGGTATAGGAGCCTTCCCCTTTGAGCAGGGGGAGATCTTCCTTGCGCAGCGCGGAGGCCCCCACTCCGAATTTCGGTGTAGCGATCGTCATGCCGGTCGTGTCCTGAGGTTTTGCCAAAAGCGGTCGCGACGGCGCGCCGTCATCTCGTGCAAATGTTAGGTCACGCTCGTAAAATGTCGAGAGGCACCACGGCATTATTCCTCAAAATGAAAGGAACACCCGCGCGTGTGGCAATGAGATGTTAAGTCACAACCCATATCAAAAGAGCGAGCCTAAGACCAATCCGTCCTTTTCCCCTTGTCCAGTTGCGTTAAAACGGGACAGACTGAAGGACACGAACAGGACATACCATGCGCACTGAGAGCGGCCGGATCATCCATCTGACAGACTACCGCCCGACAGACTTCGTTCTTGAACGCGTCGACCTCACCTTCGAACTCGATCCGACCGAAACCAAGTGCACATCGCGCATGCTGTTCCATCGACGGGAAGGCGCCGCTCCTGACGCTCCGCTGGTCCTCGACGGCGACGAACTGAAGATGACCGGCCTGCTGTTCGACGGCATGCCCATGGAGCCGGAAAGGTTCACCGAAGAGAACGACACGCTGACGATCCGCAACCTGCCGGAAACGGGCGCCTTCGAGATCACCGTCGACACGGTGATCAACCCGGAAGCAAACACTCAGTTGATGGGCCTCTATCGGACGAACGGCATCTATTGCACCCAGTGCGAGGCCGAAGGGTTCCGCCGCATCACCTATTTCTACGACCGGCCGGATGTGCTCTGCGTCTATACTGTCAATATCATCGCCGACAAGGAAAGCTGCCCGCTGCTGCTGTCGAACGGCAACTTCCTTGGCGGCGCCGGCTATGGCGAGGGCAAGCACTTCGCCGCCTGGTTCGACCCGCATCCCAAGCCCAGCTACCTCTTCGCCCTCGTCGCCGGTGACCTCGGCGTGGTCGAGGACACGTTCACGACCATGTCCGGCCGCGAAGTCGCGCTGAAGATCTATGTCGAGCATGGCAAGGAGCCGCGCGCGACTTACGCGATGGACGCTCTCAAGCGCTCGATGAAATGGGACGAGGAGGTGTTTGGCCGCGAATACGACCTCGACATCTTCATGGTGGTCGCCGTCTCCGACTTCAACATGGGGGCGATGGAGAACAAGGGGCTCAACGTCTTCAACGACAAGTACGTGCTCGCCGATCCGCAAACCGCGACCGACGCGGACTACGCCAACATCGAGGCGATCATCGCGCACGAGTACTTCCACAACTGGACGGGCAACCGCATCACCTGCCGCGACTGGTTCCAGCTGTGCCTGAAGGAAGGGCTGACGGTCTATCGCGACCACGAGTTCTCCGCCGACCAGCGTTCGCGCGCCGTCAAGCGCGTCGCCGAGGTGCGGCATTTGAAGTCGGAACAGTTCCCCGAGGATGCCGGCCCCTTGGCCCACCCGGTCCGGCCGACGATGTATCGCGAGATCAACAACTTCTACACCACGACGGTCTACGAGAAGGGGGCCGAGGTCACCCGCATGATCGCCACCATCCTTGGGCGCGACCTCTTCAAGAAGGGCATGGACCTCTATTTCGAGCGCCACGACGGAGACGCGGCGACAATCGAGGACTTCGTCAAGTGCTTCGAGGACGCCAGCGGCCGCGACCTTGGCCAGTTTTCGCTCTGGTACCACCAGGCGGGGACGCCTCTCGTCACCGTCAGCGGCGCCTTCGATCAAGCCAACGGAACTTTCACGCTGTCGCTCGAGCAGATGGTGCCGCCGACGCCGGGACAATCCGCCAAGGAACCGATGCATATCCCGCTGCGCTTCGGGCTTCTTCTCCCCGACGGAAGCGAAGCGACGCCGACCTCGATCGACGGTGCCGAAGTCACTGGCGACGTCCTGCACCTGACCGAGCGCAAGCTAACCGCCAGCTTCGCCGGACTCACAACCCGGCCGGTCGTCACCCTCAACCGTGACTTCTCCGCGCCGATCAACCTGCACTTCGAACACACACCCGCGGATCTCGCCCACATCGGCCGGCACGACCGCGATCTGTTCGCGCGCTGGCAGGCGCTGAACGACCTCGCGCTGCCGAACCTGGTGGAGGCGTCGCGCAACGCACGCGCCGGCACGGCCATTGCCGTGAATTCGCTCCTGTCCGACACGCTCATCGAGATCGCCGCAGACGAGACATTGGAGCCGGCCTTTCGCGCCCAGATCCTGGCGCTGCCGAGCGAGGCGGACATCGCTCGCGAACTCGGCAGCAACAACGATCCCGACGCGATCCGTGCCGGCCGCGAAGCCGTCCTCGCCTTCCTGGCGAGCGAAGGGGCAGCACTTTTCACCACGCTCTTCGACCGCCACGACAGGAAGGGCAGCTTCACGCCGGATGCGGCAAGTGCCGGCCATCGGGCGCTTCGCAATGCCGCCCTGGGCTATCTCGCCATCGCCGATGGCCAGCCGGCCCGGGCCGCTCAAGCCTTTGCCGGCGCAGACAACATGACGGACCTGAGCGCAGCACTGACGGTGCTCGCCCATCGCTTCCCCGAGGCGGAGGAAACGCAGGCGGCGCTCGAGACCTTCCGTGCGCGCTTCGCCGAGAACGCGCTCGTCCTGGACAAGTGGTTCGCGATCCAGGCGACGATACCTGGCGAAGGCGCATTGGGTCGAGTGCAGCAGCTGATGCAGAGCCCGCATTTCAATGCAGCGAACCCGAATCGCGTGCGCGCATTGGTCGGCACCTTTGCCTTCTCCAATCCGACCGGCTTCAATCGCCTCGACGGCGAGGGCTACCGCTTCCTGGCATCGCAGATCCTTCAGATCGATCCGAAGAATCCGCAACTGGCCGCCCGCATCCTCACATCGATGCGCTCCTGGCGCTCTCTGGAGGGCGTGCGTGCCGAGCATGCGATGAACGCGCTGCGACAGATTGCAGCCGGCGAGAAGCTTTCCGCCGACGTCGCCGACATCGTCGAGCGGATGCTGAACGGCTGAGAAGCGGCGCGAAAGCACATGCAAGCGTAGCCGGCGGCGGAGGGCGCCGCCGGACTATGACTTCTCAACCCTCAAAACTGGTTAAGAAACCCTTACCTTTCCTCTGGACAAGGCGAATCGCGAATGATTCATTAGCTTAGATTCGGACGGGCGATTTGCCGAATCACCAAGACGGAACAGGGTGTTGGATATGGCGGACGCGCAACGGGGACGCGCAGCCGAGGGGCGGATTCGTCTCAAATTTTCAGGTGTGGCAGCCTGGGACGAAAATCTGGCGGGTCACGCCCGGATCTTCGCCGGTCCGGCGACGTTGCGCCTGTCGCGTGCGGAGCCGGTTCTCAAGCGCTCGCTCCCGATCCTGATCGTCGCCTTCCTGCTGGTGGTCGGCATTTCACGGCTGGCCGGCATCCTGCTGGAGCATCAGCGCATGGATGCAGGTGTGCGTGACGGCACGGCGCTGATGGCTGTCGCCGTGGGTGCGGTGTTTTCCGTAGACGAAGGCGCCCTTTCCGACGGTCAGCGCAACGAGGTCGAGCGCGCGCTCACCGCGCACTTGCCGCAAGACCGGCTTCCCGAGGGAGCCCTGGTGCTGTTCGTGCAGAAGAGCGGCCGCATCTTCGCCAGTTCGCTTTCCGGCGCCGGCTTCGTCGGCATGTCAGTGGCGCGGGTCGCGCCCGACGTCGCCGCCGCCCAGTATTTCGACGAGCCGTCCGGGGTCATGCAGGCCCGCATCGGCGATGTGGAACACTATTTCTCGATCATAGACGGCTCCAAGGGCGGAGGCTATGCGATCGTCGCCAGCCCGCTCGACGGGGTCGAGGCCCAGTGGCGCAGCGAACTGTCGCTGAACGTCACGCTCTTTGCCGGAATCTCGGCCATCCTCGGCTTCACCCTCTATGCCTACTTCCTGCAGTCGAAGCGTGCGCGCGATGCGGATGCGATCTTCGCCGAGTCCAACTTGCGGGTCGAGACTGCGCTCGCGCGCGGCCGTAGCGGTCTTTGGGACTTCGACCTGTCTGGCAGGCGACTGTTCTGGTCGCGCTCCATGTACGAAATGCTGGGCATGACGCCGCGCGACAACTACCTGTCCTTCGGCGAGGCGGCCAGGTTGATGCATCCGGACGACGACGGCATTTACCAGGTTGCCCGCGCGGTGGCGAAGGGCGAGGCGCGCCAGGTGGACCAGGTGTTTCGCATGCGCCACGCCGACGGGCACTACGTCTGGCTTCGCGCCCGAGCACAGCTGATCCGCATGTCGTCCGGCCGGGCGCACATGATCGGTATCGCCATGGACGTGACCGAGCAGCATCGACTCGCTGAGCGTTACCAGGAGGCCGATCAGCGGCTCGCGGCCGCGCTCGAATGCACGTCGGAAGCATTTGTCCTCTGGGACAAGGACGACCGCCTCGTCATGTGCAACGCACACTATCAGCAGGCCTACGGTTTGCCGGACGAAGTGCTGGTCCCCGGAACCGAACGCATCGTCGTGCTCGCCGCGGCGGCCCGGCCGGTGATTGCCCGCCGAATCGCCGACGCCAACCGCACCAACAGTTCCCAGACGTCCGAGGTCCAGCTTGCCGACGAGCGCTGGCTGCAGGTGAACGAACGACGCACCCACGACGGCGGCCTCGTCTCGGTCGGCACCGACATCAGCATGATCAAGCGTCACCAGGTGCGCCTGCGCGAGTCCGAACGCCGCCTCGTCGCCACCATCGGCGATCTTTCCGCCTCGCGCGCCAAGCTTGAACGGCAGACGTCGGAGCTTTCTGTCGCCAACGCGAACTATCAGGCCGAGAAGGAGCGCGCCGAGGCCGCGAACCGGGCAAAATCCGAATTCCTCGCCAACATGTCGCACGAGCTGCGCACGCCGCTGAACGCGATCCTCGGCTTCTCGGAGATCCTGCAGAACCAGATGTTCGGTCCACTCGGCTCGGAGAAGTACGACGAGTATGTCCGCGATATCCATGAAAGCGGCCGGCATCTCCTGAACGTCATCACCGACATTCTCGACATGTCCAAGATCGAGGCGGGACACATGCGCATCAGTTGCGATGCGATCGACCTCGCGCCGCTGGTGGACGAGACCCTGCGCCTCACCGCCGTGCAGGCGCAACAAAAGGACATCCGTGTCGAGCAGCAGGTCTCGTCTGGCCTTTCGCTGATCGCCGACCGACGGGCGATGAAGCAGATCCTGCTCAACCTTCTCTCCAATGCCATGAAGTTCACCAATGACGGCGGCAGGGTCAGGGTGCGGGCACAGAAGCGCGACGGCGCTGTCACCGTGACAATCGCCGACACCGGCATCGGCATCCCGAAGGCAGCCCTTGCCAAGATCGGCCAGCCGTTCGAGCAGGTGCAGAGTCAATATGCCAAGAGCAAGGGCGGCTCGGGGCTCGGGCTTGCCATCTCCCGATCGCTGACCCGGCTGCACGGGGGAAGCATGCGCATCTTCTCCGAGGAGGGCAAGGGCACGATCATCTCCGTGCGCATTCCCGATCGGGGCGTCGTCATCCTGCCGGGCAAGACCCGCGCCTGAACTCTCAGACCTGACCGCGCTAGGTCAGGCCTTGATCGTCGCCTGGAAGATCCGCCGCACGGCCTTCGACAGACGGCGGATCTCGCTATCGAGCGTGCGCAGGTCCGGGCTATCTCCAGCCCGGCAAACGAGATCGATCAGTCCCGCGGGCGCCTCCTTCGGATCGAACGGCCCGGCGATGCAGAGCCGCACGATCTGGGAAATCTCCGTATAGAGCCGCAGAGCCTGTTCGAGGATCTCCAGGTCATTGACATCCAGCTGCCCGCCGGCAACGGCGGAGAGCGCTTCTGCGGTGGGAAGCGCCTGTTCCGGCAGGCCGACACGGCGCGCCGGCGCAACCAGCATCAGGAACTGCGCGATGAACTCGATATCCACCAGTCCGCCCGGGATCAGCTTCAGGTCCCAGATGTCCCTCGGCGCCTTTTCTTCCTCGATCAAGGCGCGCATCTCGCCGACGTCCTTGGCGATTGCGGCAACATCCCGCTGGCGATCAAGGATTTGGCGGATCGTCGACTGCGCCTCGCTTGCCAGGCCCTCGTCGCCGCAGATGACGCGGGCGCGGGTCAGCGCCATATGCTCCCAAGTCCAGGCCTCCTCCTCCTGGTATTTGGCAAAGGAGGCAATGCGGGTCGCAACCGGCCCCTTGTTGCCGGAGGGCCGAAGCCGCATGTCCACCTCGTAGAGCACGCCCTCCGAGGTGGGCGCCGAAAGGGCCGAGATCAGTCGCTGCGTCATCCGCGCGTAATAGCGGGTGGCGTCGAGCGGCTTGGGACCGACCGACTCGGTCGCGGCCGATCCGTCATAGTCGTAGAGCAGGATCAGATCGACGTCGGATCCGTCCGTCAGCTCGAAACTGCCGAGCTTCCCCATGCCGACCACGGCCACACGCCCGCCCGGGAAGGCCCCATGCGCCGTCTCGATCTCTCGTCTCACCGCCTCCAGTGCCGCCTCGACGATCAGGTCGGCCACGTGGGTGAAGGCACGCGCAGCCTGCCGCCCGCCAATGGCTCCGGTGAGAAGGCGGATGCCGATCAGGAAACGCTGTTCGGCGGCAATGATGCGCAGCCGGTCGAGAATGTCCTCGTAGTGTCGCGCGCCGGCGACGAACCCCTTGATGCGCTCGGCCAGGTAGCTGCGCGTCGGCAGTTCGGCTAGGAGCGTGGGGTCGAGCATGCCGTCGAACACATGCGGCCGGGCGGCGATGATCTCCGCCAGCCGCGGCGCAGACGACATGATGTTGAAGATCAGCGACAGCAGTCGCGGGTTGTTGCCGAGCAGGGAAAAGAGCTGGATCCCCGCCGGCAGGCCGGAAATGAAGTGGTCGAAGCGCAGCAGCGCCTCGTCCGCCCGCTTGCTTTGGCCAAAGACCCTTAAGAGGTCCGGCGTCAACTCGGTCAGCCGCTCTCGCGCCTCGACGGACTGCGTGGCCCGGTAGCGGCCGTAGTGCCAGGTTCGGATCGTCTGCGAGATCGCCTCAGGCCGCTCGAAGCCGAGCTTGCGCAGCGTCTCCTGCGTATCCGGGTCATCGCGCTGGCCGGTGAACACCAGGTTGCCGCCGTCGGTCGAAAGCTTCGCCTCCTGTTCGAACAATGCGCCATAGCGCCGCTCGACCGTCTTCAGCACGTTCACGAGTGCAGCGGAGAATTCCGCCGTGTCGGCAAAACCCATCATGTAGGCGATGCGCTTCAGCTCGCTTTCGGTGTCCGGCAGTAGATGCGTCTGCTCGTCGCGCACCATCTGGACGCGGTGTTCGACGTCACGCAGGAACCAGTAGGCCTCGGTCAGTTCCTCACAGGTGGCTTCATCGATCCAGTTGGCGCTCGCAAGCTCCCGGAGCATCGGCTCCGTCGCGCGCAGCCGCAATGCCGGCATCCGGCCGCCGGCGATCAATTGCTGCGTCTGCACGAAGAACTCGATCTCGCGAATGCCGCCTCTCCCGAGCTTTATGTTGTGTCCCTTGACGGCGATCTCGCCATGCCCCTTGTGGACATGGATCTGGCGCTTGATCGAATGAATGTCGGCGATCGCCGCGTAATCCAGGTATTTGCGGAACACGAACGGCGTAAGTTCCCTCAGGAACCGCTCGCCGGTATCGACGTCACCCGCAATCGCCCTGGCCTTGATAAAGGCCGCTCGCTCCCAGTTCTGCCCGCGCCCTTCGTAATAGAGCATCGCTGAATCGACGGTGATCGCCAGCGGGGTCGCGCCCGGATCCGGCCGCAGTCGCAGGTCGGTCCGGAAGACATAGCCATCGGCGGTCCGTTCCTGCATGATCCGGATCAGACGGCGAACGAGCCGCGCGAAGGTCTCCGTCGCCTCGCTGCGGTCCACCACCACGTCGGCCTGCGGATCGAAAAAGACGACGAGATCGATGTCGGAGGAGTAGTTGAGTTCGGCCGCGCCCAGCTTGCCCATGCCAAGCACGATCAGCCCGGAGCCTTGGCTCGGCCGCGCGGCGTCCTTCAGTTTCAGCTTGCCACCAGCATCGGCTGAAAGCAGCAGATGGTCGACCGCCGCCGATACGGCGGCCTCGGCAAGATCGCTCAGCAATCGGGTGGTCTGCCGGCCGTCGATCAGCCGGCCGAGGTCGGCCATCGCGGTCAGGAAGGCGACCTTGCGCTTGGCCTGACGCAACCGCGCCATGACCGCAGCCTCGCTGGTATCTTCGTGAAGTGTTGGATCCCATGCCCGGCGCGCAGTGGAAACCGCCTGACGGATCTGCGGCAAAAGGGGCTCGCTGATCGCCAGGGAAAGCAGTTGCGGGCAGACCCGCGCCGTGTCGCGAAGATAGGGCGAGAGCGCGAGTGCAGCGACGACGAAGTCCTTCAACGCCCCTTCGGAGGAGAGAAGTTCCGCCACGTCGGAATGTGCGCGTGCGATGTCCTTCAGATCCGAGAGTGTCGCCTTGGCTTCCGTTTGGCTGGGCACTCGGATCGGGGACGTCTCGATGTCGCCCAGGCGTGTGGTCTCGGCAAAGGTCATCGTTCCCCCTGAATGCGCTTATGCCTCCACCGTCTATCAGGCCCCGCCTCTGCCCGCCAGCGTCAAGGGAAAATGCATCGTTGCCGTGAGGCCGCGCTCACCATCATCCGAAGCGGTGGCTCCGAGCTCCAGATGGCCATGATGCACTTCCATCACCGCCTCCACCAGAGACAGGCCCAGGCCGGTGCCGGGCTTGGTGCGGCTCCCGTCCAGCCGAACGAAACGCTTCAGAACATCGCTGCGGTGCTCCGGGGGAATACCGGGACCATTGTCGGCCACAGCGACCATGGCACCTTCGCCGGCCCGCGCGAGGCTGACCCTGATATGCGCATCCGGCCCGCCCTCGGCGTATTTGATCGCATTGTCGAGCAGGTTTCCGAGCGCCTGGCCGATCAGTTCGCGGTTGCCGGTGATCTTGATCCCGGCAGCAATCTCGGACGTGACCGACAGGCCGGCCTCCTCTGCCGCAGGCTCATAGAGCTCGACGCAATCCGCCACGATCTCGGTCAGGTCGACAGGCCCCATCTCCGCCACTGCCGAACCGGCTTCGACCCGCGAGATCATCAGAAGGGCGTTGAAGGTGCGGATCAGCTGGTCGGATTCCGCAATCATCTCGGACAGGGCTTCGCGGTAGTCGGGCACTCTCGCATTACCGGCAAGGGCCGCCTCCGCCTTGTTGCGCAGGCGCGTGAGCGGCGTCTTGAGGTCGTGGGCGATGTTGTCGGAAACCTGACGAAGCCCTTCGTTGAGCTTCTCGATCCGCTCGAGCATCGCATTCAGCGATTCCGAAAGGCGATCGAATTCGTCGCCGGAGCCGCCGACTGGAAGGCGCTGTGTCAGATCACCGTCCATGATGCGTTGGCTGGCGTCCGACATACGGTCCATGCGCCGCAATGCATTGCGGCCGATCAGGTACCAGATCGCCAATGCTCCGATGCCCATGATGCCGAGCGCCACAACGAGCGCCTGCCGCACCAGGCCGCGGAAATTCTCCGGCTCGCCGAGATCGCGGCCAACGAGAATTCGCAAGCCGTTGTCCAGCAGGAACACCTCCGCGCGCGCAACGTGACGCTCCGAACTGCCCTCATCCTCGAAGCGCTGATAGCGAAAGGACGTTTGCGTCCAGCCCTCTTGGTCCATCACGCCTGGCTGCAGTGAAAACACGTTGCCCGCAAGGATCTCTCCTGTCGGGCTGGCGATGACGTAGAGGTTGGCGCCGGGCTGGCGCGCTCGCCGTTCGAGTGTCCTGAGCAGTCCATTCATGCCGCCGGCGGCATACATCTGCTTGATTTCGCCGACCTCGATCGAAACGGTTTCCCGCATCTGCTGCTTCAGTAGGCCCTCCGACATCGATGTCACGTAGAACACCAGGAAGGCAGCGCAGGCGGCAAAGAGCAGGATGTAGAGGGCGGAAAGGCGAACCGCCGTGGTCCGGAAGAGCGTGGAGAACCCCGAGCGCATTTTCAGGCGGACACCTCGTCCTTGATCATGTATCCGGCGCCGCGCACCGTGCGCAGCAGCGGCTGATCAAAATCCTTTTCGATCTTCGAACGCAGCCGCGAGACGTGCACGTCGATCACGTTGGTCTGCGGATCGAAATGATAGTCCCAGACGTTCTCCAGCAGCATGGTGCGCGTCACCACCTGGCCGGCGTTTTTCATCAGATACTCGAGCAAGCGAAACTCGCGGGGCTGCAGCAGTATCTCCTTGCCGCCGCGCCGCACGACATGGGCCAGCCGATCCAGTTCGAGATCGCCGACGCGGTAGGTCATGTCCTGATCGGGGGTGCCCTTGCGGCGGCCGAGCACCTCCACGCGAGCGAGCAGTTCACTGAACGCATACGGCTTCGGCAGGTAGTCGTCGCCGCCGGCGCGCAGGCCGGTGACACGATCGTCCACCTGTCCCAGCGCGGAAAGAATCAATGCCGGCGTGTGGATGCTTTTCGCGCGCAGTTCGGAGATCAGCGACAGACCATCCCGCCGGGGCAACATCCTGTCCACCACGAGCACGTCGTAGCTGTTCTCCGATGCCAGAAACAGGCCGCTGTCGCCGTCGGAAGCGTGATCGCAAACGATTCCTGCCTCGCGAAACGCCTTGCAGAGATAGGCGGCGGCGTCCAGATCGTCTTCAACAATCAATATCTTCATGGCCGGACCTTACACGTGTTGGCATCCACTTGAACAGACCGCCGCAACGGTGGCGATCGGGACGCGAACGCCGCGAAATCTTGCGATTTCGCGGCGCAGCAGATCGAACTGTGCGGATCAGCCCTGGTCGATCGGCAGGGCAAGGAAGCGGCTGCCGTCATCGGTTTCCACCTGGAACAGCGCCTTGGAACGACCGTCCTTGCGGGCCTGGTCGATGACCTTGGTGATGTCGTCCGCGGACTTGACTTCCTGGTTGTTGACGGTGGTGATGCGATCGCCTTCCTTCAGGCCACGATCGCTGGCGTCGGAGTCCGGGTCGACCGCGGCCACCATGACACCGTTGCCGTCATCGGCTGGGCTGACGGAAATGCCGAGATCGGCAAGTTCCTGTTCGCTGGACTGCTGTTCGTCGGGATTTGCCTGCTGTTCGGAGGCGGAAGCCTGCTGATCGCTTTCCAGCTTGCCGATCTCCACCTTGACCGTTTCGGACTTGCCGTTCCGCCAGACCGACAGATCGACATTGGTGCCCGGCTTGACCACGGCGACGCGCTTGGCCAGATCGCGCGGGTCCTTGACGGTGTCGCCATCGAGCGCGGTGATCACGTCACCCTTCTTGATGCCGGCCTTCTCGCCCGGCGAGCCGGACTGCGGCTCGACCACCAGAGCGCCCTGCGCGTCGGCCAGGCCGAGCGATTCGGCGATGTCCTTCGTCACCGGCTGGATTTGCACGCCGAGCCAGCCGCGCTCGACCTTGCCGTCCTTCATCAGTTCGGCGACCACGTCCTTGGCGACCGAGGCGGGGATCGCGAAAGCGATGCCGACATTGCCGCCGGAGGGCGAGAAGATCGCGGTGTTGATGCCCACCACCTGGCCGTCGAGGTTGAAGGCCGGGCCACCCGAGTTGCCGCGGTTCACGGCAGCGTCGATCTGCAGGTAGTCGTCATAGGGGCCCGAACCGATGTTGCGGCCGCGGGCGGAGATGATGCCGGCCGTCACGGTGCCGCCGAGACCGAACGGGTTACCGACGGCCACGACCCAGTCACCGACGCGGACCTTGCTGTCGTCGGCGAAATTGACATAGGTGAACTTGTGATTTTCCTTGTTGTCGACCTTGAGGACCGCGAGGTCGGTCCGGCTGTCCTTGCCGACCAGCTTGGCATCGAGTTCCGTGCCATCATTCATGATGACGGTGAAGGCCGCGCCTTCGTCAACAACGTGATTGTTGGTGACGATATAGCCGTCTTCGGAGATGAAGAAGCCGGAACCCTGCGAGGTCGGACGGAGATGCCCCTTGCGCTTGCCGCCATCCTTGTCGCCGAACTGGCGTGGCGCGCGCTGGCCGCCATCCTGGCCGCCGAACTCGCGGAAGAAGCGCTTGAGCGGATGGTCGTCCGGCAGTTCATCAAAGCCGCGGCCGCCGAAATTGAAGCTGAAATTGCCGTCATTCTCGACCGGCTTGACGTCGGACTGAACGCGGACGGATACGACGGCCGGGGAAACGGCATCGACGACATCGCCGAAGCTTGCAACCTGCGGTGCCGTGACCTTGACCGGCTCGGCAAAGGACTGGGCGACGCGGGCCGGGATGCCGGTTGATAGCATCACTGCTGCAAGACCCGCGACAGTCGAGGTCTTCAGGACCGTCTTGAGCGAGGGACGAAGGGAGTTTTGCGTGAACATCGCGGATGCCTTTTCTCTGTGGTCGTTCGAAGAAATTCGATGTCCCAGAGATAGGATCCCAAACCTTACGGCACACTGTCCGCGACATGAATTTTTAGTAATCTTCGCAAAATGCTGAAACAAAAGGGCTTCCTAGGCTGAGGCCTAGCTTTGCCGCTCGTCTTTTCCGGCCGCGTCCGCCGCGACGATCCGCTCCAGCGCGGCACCTTCCTCGGATGTCAGCGGTACGCCCACTGCCTGGCCCGAACGGCGGCGGACAAACATCGCCATCGCGACTGCCCCGCCCAGGAAGAGAATCGCCGGTGCGCCCCATAGCAGTATCGTTTCCGGTTTCAGGCGCGGCTTCAGCAAGACAAACTCGCCGTAGCGCGACACAACGTAATCGATCACCGCCTCGTCGTTGTCGCCGCTTGCGATCCGTTCGCGCACCAACAGGCGCAGGTCGCGGGCCAGTTCAGCATTGGAGTCGTCGATCGACTGGTTCTGGCAGACCATGCAACGAAGCTGGGCAGACAGCGCGCGGGCGCGCGCCTCCAACGCCGGATCGGAAAGAACCTCGTCCGGGTTTACCGCAAGGGCCGGAAAGGCGCTCAGTAAGAACGCGACGACAACGAGCAGCCTGCGCATCATTCCGCCGCCTCCAGTGTTGGCACGGGCTTGATCCTCCGCGCCTTCTGCGGCGCACCGACGCGCAGCCGGCGGTCGAACAACGATACCGCCCCGCCCGCCATCATGATCAGCGAACCGAGCCAGATGCACAGGATCATCGGCTTCCACCAGATGCGGACGACGATGCCGCCGTCGCTCATCGGGTCCCCGAGCGACACGTAGAGCTGGCTCAGCCCGAACGTGCGGATCCCGGCCTCGGTCGTCGGCATCCGCCGCGCCGTGTAAAGCCGTTTCGACGACCAGACTTCCGTGACCTTGACGCCGCCGCGGGCGACGGTGAAATGCCCGCTTTCCTCGGTGTAGTTCGGTCCCCGCCCCTGGCGCATCCCGTCGAACGTCAGGCTATAGCCGCCCGCCTCGACGGTAACGCCGGGCTTCATCTCCACGACATGTTCGGTCTCGAAGGCCGTCACGGCGACGACACCGATCACGGTCACGCCGAGACCGAAATGGGCGAGCGCCGTGCCGAACGCCGAACCCGGCAGGCCGAACAGCCGCTTGCGGGCGACGCTGGCGCTCACCTTGCCGATGCCGGCGCGCAGCCACAGGTCGGTAACCGCGCCCGCGAGCATGTAGAAGCCGAGTGCCAGGCCGAAATAGGCGAGGACCGGCCCGCCGCCGTGCGTCCACTGCAAGATTGCCGCGATCGCCAGCCCGATTCCGACAGCCGCGAACAGACGCTGGCCGGCTGCGAGCAGGTCGCCCCGTTTCCAGGCGAGCAGCGGCCCGAAGGGGACAGCCAGCAGCAGCGGCACCATCAGCAGTCCGAAAGTCAGATTGAAGAACGGCGCGCCGACCGAGATCTTTTCACCCGTCAGCGCCTCGAGCACCAGCGGGTAGAGCGTGCCGGTCAGCACGGTCGCCGCCGCGGTCGTCAGGATCAGGTTGTTGAAGACGAGTGCGCCTTCGCGCGAGATCGGCGCGAACAGGCCCCCGGCCTTCAGAGTCGGCGCCCGGAAGGCGAAGAGCGAGAATGCGCCGCCGATGAAGATCACCAGGATTGCAAGGATGAACACGCCGCGCGTCGGATCGGTGGCAAAGGCATGGACCGACGTCAGCACGCCGGACCGGACCAGGAAGGTGCCGAGCAGCGACAGCGAGAAGGTCAGGATCGCCAGCAGCACCGTCCAGATCTTCAGCGCCTCGCGCTTCTCCATCACCAGCGCCGAGTGCAGCAGGGCCGTGCCGGCGAGCCAGGGCATGAAGGAGGCGTTTTCCACCGGGTCCCAGAACCACCAGCCGCCCCAGCCGAGTTCGTAATAGGCCCAGTAGGAACCCATGGCGATGCCGGCGGTGAGAAAACTCCAGGCAGCCAGCGCCCAGGGGCGCACCCATCGCGCCCAGGCTGCATCGATCCGCCCGTCGATCAGTGCGGCAATCGCAAAGGAGAAGCAGACGGAGAAGCCGACATAGCCGAGGTAGAGCAGTGGCGGATGGATCGCGAGCCCGACGTCCTGCAGGATCGGGTTGAGGTCCTTGCCCTCGCCCGGCGCCGGAGCAAGGCGCAGGAAGGGGTTGGATGTCAGCAGGATGAAAAGTGCGAAGGCCGCCGTGATCCAGCCCTGGACCGCAAGCACGTTCGCCTTGAGGCGCTCGGGGAGATTGGCGCCGAAGCTCGCCACGAGGGCGCTGAAGAAGCTCAGGATGAGCAACCACAGCATCATCGAGCCCTCATGGTTCCCCCAGACGCCGGAGATCTTGTAGATCAGCGGCTTCATCGAATGGGAGTTCTCCCAGACGTTCAGCACGGAGAAATCCGACACGACATAGGCAAAGGTCAGGACGAGGAAGGAGAACGCCGTCAGCAGGAAGCCCGCGATCGCCGAGGACGGCGCGACCGCCATCAGCGAAGGATCATTGCGCAATGTGCCCGCGAGCGGCAGCAGCGACTGGATGATGGCCGTCGCCAGCACCAGCACCAGCGCATAATGTCCAAGCTCGATGATCACTTGATGGTCTCCTTGCCGCCGAGTGTGACGCCCTGCGCCTCCAGGCGGTCCGCCACGTCCTTCGGCATGTAGGTCTCGTCATGTTTGGCAAGAACGGTGTCGGCCACGAATACCGGATCGCCCGCCACGAACGCGCCCTCGGCGACTACGCCCTGCCCTTCGCGGAACAAGTCCGGGAGGATACCCGTATAGGTCACCGGCACCGTCCCGATCGTGTCGGTGACGACAAACGTTACGGTCGAACCCTGGCCCCGTTTTACCGACCCGGCCTCGACGAGGCCACCAAGCCGAATTCGCGTACCCGGCGGCACGTTGGTCGTGGCGAGGTCACCCGGAACGTAGAAATAGGCGATCGACTGGCTGAAGGCGAACATCACGAGCAGCACCGCTGCGAGGAGGAAGGCGACACCGCCTCCGATGACCGCCAAACGCTTCTGCTTTCTCGTCATTGTCCGTTACCTTCAGCCACGATCGCAAGCTCGCCGGCCAACGCCAGCAACTGCTTGCCCTTCTCGCTCTCCGGCGGGAAGCTCTTCAGCGCCGTGCGTAGCGCCTCTGCGGCCGCCTCTCTTTGATCCAGCACCACGTAGGACCGGATGAGGCGCATCCATCCCTCGAAATTGTCCGGGTCTTCCTTCAGCTTGCCGGCGAGGCTTTCCACCATTCCGGCGATCATCTGCTTGCGATCATCCGCATTCATCTGGCCCGCCGCAGCCACGTCCTGCTCGCTCGGATTGCCTGGAGCCACCTGCTCGGCGTTGCCGCCAAGAGCAGCGACATGACGGTTGACGAGCGACAGCCAGGGCGCGTCGGCAGGCGAATCCTTGACCAGCGCCTCGAACGCTGCCTTCGCCTCCTCGCGCCTGCCTTCCTGTTCCAGCGCCAGCGCCAGATAATAGCGCGTGCGCGGATTCTTCGCATCCAGCGCCTCGGACTGTTGCAGGACCTCGCGCGCATCCTTGGTGACGATGCCGTCGGCAAGCGCAATCAACACTTCCGCATAGCCGTCGAGCCGCTCGGGCGAAGCGCCGAGGACGCGGATCGCCTCGCGATAGGCGTTGGCGGAATCCTCGATGCGGCCGTTGCGGAAATAGATCGGCGCCAACAGCTCCCAACCCGCCCCGTCGTCGGGATTGTCGACAAGGTGACGCTCGGCCCTGGCGATCAGGATATTGAGATCGTTGCCCGGCTCGGCCAGCCGTGCCGCCAGCGGCTGAGCCGGAAGATCGGGGCTTCCCTCGGCAAGATAGAGGCCGAGACCGATCGCCGGAAACAGCACCATGATCGCAACCTGCGCCAGCCGGTTGCGGCGCTCCGACGTCGCCGGCCCCGCTTTCGCCTCGCGTCCCTTGGCGGCGATCAGCCGGCGGGCGATTTCAGCCCGCGCCAGTTCTGCTTCGTCCGCGCCGATCAGCCCTGTGGCCTGGTCGCGGCTCAGTTCATCGAGCTGGTCGCGATAGACTTCGGCGTCATGCGCGTCCGCAATATCGGCGCTCCGGCCGGCCCGCAGCAGCGGCAGGAGCAATACGGCCGCGACGGCGGCGGTCATGACGGCGACGAGGATCCAGAAAAGCATGCGATCCAATTAATGGAACGGCTTGCGTTTTCCAATTGCAAAAGGAGAAGTGACGGAAATTTGAGGCGTTTAGCCGCAAGCTGGCAAGGTCCGGCGGCTGTGCGGCCTCAACTCAGCGGTGTCCAGGTCCCCGTGGCGGTCCGGCATGCGGCCCCGCGGCTCACTGTCTCGCGTCCGCCGACGATCAGCGTATGGCTGTATTGCCGGCAGTTCTGCGATCCGACCTGATAGGGGGCCGCTGCCACGACCGAGCCCTGTACGCCCCGCCCCTGCCAGACGACAGGCTGGCCGCCGGGAGCGGCTTCAAGGGCGCGATACTCGGCCTCAAGCGCCCGCTGACGGTCGCCCGCCGACAGGGAGATCCCCTTGGTACGGGACACGAGCCCCCCTTCGAGCGCGGCAATATAGGCGGCGGACGACACGACGACGCCGGCAGAGGTGCTCCCCGTGGCCGAGGTGCGACCGGACGTCGTACTGCAGCCGGCAAGGCCGATCGAAGCAACAACCACCGGAATCGCGACAACACGTGATCTCATGTTCAACCGGTAAGTCCGCTTCATTTCACGCCTTTTCTGCCTGTTTTCGCTTTGGTTCCAACGCCGCCGGCCGGTCCTGCCCAGGCGGTGCACCTATCTTGCATTGTCTGCCGTGTCAGGCAACATCCTTTGCCACCGCAGGCAGCATCAGTTGCGCCAGGAGCCCGCCCGACTTGCCGCGGGAAAGCGTCAGCGTTCCCTGGTACTCGGAGGTGATCTCGCGCACGATCGACAGTCCGAGACCGGTCCCGGGCTTGCTCTCGTCCAGCCGTTTCCCGCGCTTCAGCGCTTCCTGGATCTGTTCCGGCTCAAGGCCGGGCCCATCGTCCTCCACCTCCAGAACGATCCAACGCCTGCGCTGGGTATCGTCGTTTCCAGTCTCTTCCGGAGCCAGCATCGCCCGGATCGCAACCGTGCTATGCGCGTAGCGCGCGGCATTCTCCAGAAGGTTGCCCACAACCTCCTCGATATCCTGCTGCTCCATCGCCACCATCAGGTCCTCAGGCTGGATCGACAGTGGAAACTCGATGTCGGCATTCAGCCGCCGCATGACGCGCGCCAGCCGCTGCAGAACGGACGCGGCTTCCGTCCGCGCCAGCACCGACTCCCGTTGCGCGGCGATGCGAGCGCGATTGAGGTAGGATTGCACCTGGCTCTGCATGGCCTCCGCCTGGTTGCGGACCAGCTCGCCATGCGGGGCGACGAGCACGCGTGCCTCGTTCAGCAGAACGGCGATCGGCGTCTTTAGCGAATGGGCCAGGTTGCCGACCTGCATGCGCGCCCGCTCGATGATGCGGCGGTTGCTGTCGATCAGCGCGTTCACCTCGCTGACCAGCGGCTGGATCTCGCGCGGGAAGACGCCACCGAGCCGCTCGGCCTGGCCGGCACGGATCTGTTCCAGCGCCTTGCGCACGTGATCAAGCGGCCTCAGGCCGATCAGGATCGCAATCGCATTGAGCACAAGACTGCCGACACCGAAGCCGACCAGCGCCAGATAGAGATTGCGGGAAAACGCGCTGATGTCGTCCTCGAGCACATTCCGGTTGCCGGCGACACGGAAGCGCGCCGTCCGTCCGTCTTGGTCCAGCACCACCTCGGTTTCGACCACCTCGACCGTATTTCCGAACGTGTCCTCGGTCGTGTAGTAGCGCTCATAGCGCGTGTCGAAGGGGATGGTCTCCGTATCGGGGATGGGGATGCTGCCGTAGCCGAGCGAGGTCGACGACATCGGTTCGCTCGGGAAGTTTTCCCCGATCGGCTCGACGATCCAGTACCAGCCGGTTTGCGGCTGCGAGAATCGCAAGTCGCCCAGTTGCGGGCTGCCGGTCAACTGGAACTGATCATCGGTGGAGACGGAGTTGATGACGTTGTAGAGCTGTGCCCGCAGCAGGTCCTGGAAACTGGACTCGGCACTGCGGCGATACAGGGTCGAAATCGCAAGCGCGATGACGATTAGCGCCACCATCGACCATAGCGACGCGAGCAGCAGCACGCGGAAGGTGAGCGACCGCGCGCCTCTTGGTGCCCTAACGGCCATCGTTCGGCGCTTGCATACGGTAACCGAGGCCGCGGACGGTCTCGATCAGGTCGACGCCGATCTTCTTGCGGAGCCGGCCGACAAACACCTCGATGGTGTTGCTGTCCCGGTCGAAGTCCTGGTCGTACATGTGCTCGACCAGTTCGGTGCGCGAAACCACCTGCCCCATGTGATGCATCAGATAGGAGAGCAGCCGGTACTCGTGCGAGGTCAGCTTCAGCGCCGCGCCGTTGACCGTCGCCTTCGATCCCTTGGTGTCGAGCCGGACCGGGCCGCAGACGATCTCGGAGCTGGCGTGCCCTGCCGCGCGGCGGATCAGCGCGCGGATGCGTGCCAGCACCTCCTCGACGTGGAACGGTTTTGCCACGTAGTCGTCGGCGCCCGCGTCGATGCCGGCAACCTTGTCGCTCCACCGATCGCGCGCCGTCAGCAACAGCACCGGCATGCGCTTGCCGTCCGCACGCCATTTCTCGAGCACGGTGATGCCGTCCAGTTCCGGCAGGCCGATGTCGAGGATGACCGCATCGTAGGGTTCGGCGTCTCCGAGGTAGTGCCCCTCCTCGCCGTCATAGGCCTGGTCGACCACATAGCCGGCCTCCTTCAACGCCTCGGCCAGCTGACGATTGAGGTTTTCGTCGTCTTCGACCACGAGAATGCGCATCTGTCGGTTTTCCTTCCTTCAGCGGACCGCCCGTGCGGCGATCCGGCCGATTATTGCATCGGCACCCGGACGGTGATCTTGCGCGGACGCGCATTGCCCTTGCCGGGGACCAGAACAGTAACCACGCATACACCATTTCGTGGCTGCGCCGAAAGCAGTTCGCCACCCGTGTCGGAGACGACTTGACGCGCGGCCTCGCTGCAATCGGCCGCCGCCGGCAGCACGCCGGTCGGACGGTCTGCGGCTGGCTGAGCGAACGCCGCCAGGCTGGCCGCAGTTGCGGCGATGAGGAAGGGCGAGGTCATAGACACACTTTCATGGCAGTAACAATGTGGCGCCAGAATTAACCGAACGACGCTGAATGGCAAATGAATGTGGCAGCGCAATTCACGCCCCGGCGTGCCCGTTATTTGAGCTTTCTTTGCGCCACGATCCGCCCCGCTATGGCAACGATTCCACCCGCGGCGGCCAGAAGCGCGGTGATGTGGTCGGCGAGTTCGGCCTGCTCGAGGCTGCCGATGCCCAGCCCGGCGAGGTTCGCAAGCGATGCGACGATCGCCAGCACGCCGCCCCAGACGGTTTTCGACAGATACCAGGGTTTGAGGTCTGCATTCATGAGACGATCCTTTCTACTTCAGAGTGTCACCACCTTCTGCGAGGGGATTCCATCCCGAACGGCAAGACCGAGCTGCCGGACACGGATGGTGATCTGCGTCTGCGTGCCACCGAGATCGGCGATCTCGTCGGCTGCCGCGTAGTCGAAGAACGGCCATTCGGTTTCGACAGTGCGAGCGACTGCCTCCCCGGAAAATATCTCGAGGCGATAGGCCTCGAACGGCTCGTCGAGAGGGACGTCGTAGCCGTCCCAGCCATCCGCGTTCAGCCGCGCCCGTCGCGTCCAGGAAAAGCGAATTCCGCCCTCGGCAAGTCGCCGGCCTTTCAGGTGCACGGGCGCGATCGGCATTTTTGCGCGCACCCCGCCTGCAAACGCGAACGCAGTGGGAGCCTCCGTCACGCCCCTCGCCTCGGCGATCCAGTTGACGCTGCGGCCCGCCTCCTCCGCCGACAACGCCAGCGGTTGAACGGCGACATCCAGGAACACCGCGGCAGCCCCCGTTTCATGCCCCTCCGCCATCACGTCCTCGCTGCCCGCAAGCCCGCGCAACAGACCGCTCAACCGCCAATGCCGCCGGGAGGTCTCTTCCGCCTCCAGAAAGCCGGCGATCTCCCAGCGTCCGGACGGCGAGGCAATCGCGATGCGGTTTTCCCCGCCGAGCACCGCGTTTCGTCCCTTTGAAGAAAGCCCTCCGAAGGGCATGTCGAGTTCGATCGTGTGCGCATGGTCGAAACGGCCCCAGGCTCCCGCCTCAAGCGCCGTCGTCAGCCGGCCGATGCGCGCCGGCCGATCGAGCCGCACGCGCGGAGCGTAGCCATCGCTCCCGGGCGAGGACGAGATGAGGATCGGCCGCCAGGGTCTCGCGTAGGCGCCGACGCGGGCAAAGCTCTCCGCCGGCCCGGTCTCGAAGCGGGGCAGGTCGAGAAACTGGATTTCGGGCAGGAATGCAGCGGCCTCCAGTCCCCCACCGGCCTGCGTAGACGGCCTGGCGGGCGGCGCCGGCGCACATGCCTCGCCACCGGCGAAGCTGCGCGCCTCCACCTCACGCACGGCGCCCTCAGTGATCCGCGTCACCAGAAAGCGTTCCTCAGGTCCATCATTCAGTCGTACGACGTCACCCGGCATCACGTTGAGCGCGTTTGACGGTAGCCGGAACGTCAGCTTCCGCATCGCGGCGCGGTGATCGCGCAGCGCGGCTTCGACGCTTCCCGAAGCAGCGCCGGCGTGCAGCACCGCCGGCAGCGACAGCCGCAGCATGCGATCGTTCTCCGCCGTCATCCGCCGCGAGCGCGCCGTCACCCGCTGATAGGCGGATCCGTCGGAGGCATGGTCCAGGATCGCCTCGCCCGCGAATTCGCTCGGATGGCTGCGCACCTCCTCGAAGGCGGCTTCCTCAGGTCGCTCGGCGAGCACGTCGATGGCGATGGCCGGCAGCGCCGCCCGCAAACGCGAACGGAAGTGCAGGATACCGTTCTCCTCGACCGCATCGATCTGGAACGCCGCCATCAGCGGCTCCAGCAGACTGCGCGCTGAGCCCGGATCCGCTTGCACGAACCCCACCAGGTCGCCGCTCACCATCGAGACGTCGAAAGCGGCAAAGCCGTGATCCTTCAGGATGGCCGCGATCGCGTCCGCCACGGTCGTCGCCCCGAGCCGGCCGTTCAGCCAGTGACCAAGCTGCCAATTGTGTCCGTCAGCCCAAAGCGCATCGTTTTCCGGAAAGGCCGGATAGGGCCGCGCGTCCCAGGTCCAGACGAAGATGTGATCCGGATCGACCATTCCCGGCTCCGCGCCGGTTCCCTGCCACCAGCGATGATGGGCATCGAGGAACCGCCGCTGCATCGCATCGGCGCGTCCACCCGCGGAAAAATAAGGAAGCGCGTTTTCCGCGCTCTTCGGATCGGTGAAGACGTTCGGCTGGTTCGCCCCCTTGTCGACGGCCGGGCATCCGAGCTCCGTCAACCAGATCGGCTTCGAGCGCGGCACCCAGGCCGACGCCGTCGACGCTTCGGTCCCGCCGGCGCGCTTGAAATGCCGGTTCGTCCACCAACCGGCCAGATCCTTGTAGCGGTACAGCCAGTGCTTGCCCGCCAAGCCGTCCGTAATCGGCGAGCGGACCCGGGCCCTCCGGTCCGCGTCGCTCGCATAGTACCAGTCGAAGCCCTCGCCGCTTTCGATCATGCCGCGCATGGCATCCTCGTCGTCCGGCAGGCGGAAGCCGTCCGGATTGCCGGAAAGCGCGTCGCCGTCGCGCCAGTCGGAAAGCGGCATGTAGTTGTCGATGCCGACCGCATCGATCGCAGGCGAGGCCCAGAGCGGATCGAGGTTGAAATGCACCTCGCCGCTGCCGTCCGCAGGGTGATAGCCGAAGTACTCGCTCCAGTCGGCGCCGTAGGTCAGCTTCGTCGCCGGCCCGACGATGGCGCGCACGTCCTGCACCAGGTCGCACAGCGCCTCGACGAACGGGAAGGCTCCCGCCCCATCGCGCAGCTGTGTCAGCCCGCGCATCTCCGAGCCGATGATGAAGCCGTCCACGCCGCCTGCTGCCTCGGCGAGATGCGCATAGTGCAGCACCATCCGCCGATACCCCTCGTCTGTGGCTCGGGATGCGATTGAGGTGCCGGAGATGGTGTAGTCGCCGGCCGTGGCACTGCCGCAAAACGCCTCGACCTGGCTGCGCGCCGAAGCCGTCCTGTCGGCGCTCCCGGGCCGGCCCGTCGCCGGGTGACAGGTGATCCGCCCCCGCCAGGGATAGGCCGCCTGACCGATGCCACCATAGGGGTCGGGCAGATCGTTGCCGGCCGGCACGTCCATCAACACAAAGGGATAGAGATAGACCTTCAACCCCCGTTGCTTCAGGTCCGCGATCGCCGCCACGACGCTCTCGTCCGACGGCGTGCCGCCATAGGCCGGCCCGCCATCGTTCCGACTGACGAGGTGGGCGGCACCGCGGCCGATGCCGCTGACCCGCCAGGGCCGGCTCTCGTCGCTGCGCGCCAAAACCTCCACGCCCGGCACGATCCGGCACTGGCCCGCGCGCAGGTCGGTGCCGAACCAGGCGACGACCAGCGCCACGCGCTCGACATTGGGGCAAAGTGCCTGCAACTCGTCGATCGATGCCGTCCAGTCGGAGGTGGCGATCCGGTTGTTGCGGTTGATGTTGCGCCCCTCGCCCGCGCCGAGACGCTCGGTCACCTTGCGCGGATCGTAGCCGTGCTCGCTGGAACCGGGAATGATCGTCACGGCGCGAATGCGCTTCTCCAGCGTCCCCGTCGGCTTCAGCACCTCGAACTGCAGGATCGGAATGCGATTGCCGAAACCGTCGAGCGGCAGGCGCTCGAAGACGGCGTAGGCGAGCCCCCGATAGGCAGGCGCGTTCCCCGCGCCTTGCTTTGCCTCGACCAGCGGATCGGGCTGCTGGTTCGCCCCGCCGCGGTGGATCCGCATCGGGATATCCGTCAGGTCGAGCTCGCGCCCGTCGGCCCAGACACGGCGGATGGCGGCAATCGGCCCCTCGCAGATGCCGACCGCAAAATTGGCGAAGTAGCGATAGGTCTCGACGCGCGGTCCCGTCGCCTTGCCGCCGGCGCGCTCGGAGGTCACCTCCTCGTCAAAGCGTGTCGCCCAGATCAGCGTGCCGCCGACGCGCGCGGTACCGTAGGCCCGGATGATCCCCGCCCCCTCGTCCGCACCGGGGATGCGCGCATCCTGCAGTCTGTTTCGCTCGATCGTCGAGTGACTGCCTCCGAGCAGCGCCTGGTCGACGGCAGATCCCGCGAGCGCGCCGATGGCTCGTCCCGCAATCGCGCCCAGCGGTCCGAAGATGCCGCCAAGCGCCGCGCCGGCCGCCTGAAAGAGTATCGTCGCCATTTAAAGCCTCTGGCTCGGTTGTGCGTGACTTGAGAGGTTGGTTTTGGTGATCGCCCGCCCCCTCCTCCCGTCACCCCGGACCTGATCCGGGGTCCAGCCGCGCCGCGTCGGCGGCGCGAGAGAACCTTCCGCGCTCAAGGACTTGAGCGCGCTGGATGCCAAGTCGGGTCCGGCATGACGGAAGCGTGGAGCGCAGTTCAAACCCGTTCCGGAAACCGGAAGACGGCGCAGATCCGCCGTCGCCAGGCCGGCACGAGCGAAGACTCGATCACCGCCGCCTGCTCGTAGGCGTGGATGAAGCGGTCCGGTCCGCTGAGAATGCCCAGATGCTTGGCCGGGCAGCCCGCATGCCAGCGAAACAGCAGCACATCGCCGGCCTGCATTTGCGCCAAATCCAGCGCCGGCCCGAAATGCCGTAGCGCTGCCGCAAGCAGCCGGTCCTCGCCACCCCGCTCGGCCCAGTCCGGCTGGTACGGTCCCGCCTCCTCAGGCTCGCGGCCGTAAAGCTCGCGCCAGACGCCGCGCACGAGACCAAGGCAATCACTGCCCACGCCCTTAAGACTCGCCTGGTGCCGGTAGGGAGTGCCGATCCAGCCGCGCGCGATCGCCACCACGGTGTCGGCGTGTCGACCCTCACTCATAGAGCGGCCTCCCGTCATGAACCGTGTCGCCGTCGGCATAGCCATACGCGAAGTCGCTCCCCGGCATATGCGGAAAGCCGCGAAAATTGATCTGGTTGGCGAACTTCTGCCTGCAGGTCGCAAAGCTCTTGTCGCAGCCGGCGACGACAGTGAACCGGTCGCCGGGCTTGAGCGTCAGCGACGTTGGCAGCCAAAGCGTCAGTTCCACCGCGCCACCGCCGCTGCGGTGATCCTCGATATCCGCCGACAGCCCCGCATTGGCACCGTCGACGAAGGTCAGCAGGCCATAGCGGAGGTGTTGCGTCTTGTACCCGCCGAGGCCGGAAACGCGCAGTCGCCGCTCGTCGACGATCGCGGCGATCGCGCCGTTCCCCTTCAGGCCCGCGGCATCCAGATCGAGACCACAGCGCGCGTCGCCGAGCACGGCGTCGCAACGATGCGCATAGATTCGCCCCTTTACCTGGTCGAGCGCGTGGGTCATTCGTCGCAGTTCGGCACGAAACGCCGCACCGGCCCGCGTCACCTCGCCGATTTCGCCGGTGCGCAACAGCACCCGCCGACTGGGCGCTTGCCAGTCGACGAGAAACACCTCGACCCGCGCCCCGTCATAGCGTCCGGCGACGAGTTCCGCCTCGCTGATTGCGGCGGACGAGAAGCCGCCGGCAATCTCGCTTGCCTCGGCTGCCAGTCCCACGCCCGTTTCGGCGTCGCTCGCCTGAAAACCGCTTGCGGGCGCGATAGGTGAGCCCCGCAAATACCAGGTCACGATCGTGCTCGGTAAAGCCCAAAACCGTGCCGTCCCTGCGCGTCACCCGCCAGCATTGGCAAACTGTCGTCGCGTCACCGGCGAGATGGTCGGCGAGTTCCGAGGGGATCCTTCTCATGGCGCGATCTCCACCAACGGGATGGAAGGAATGCGCCCGGCGTTGAACTGCGCAAGGTCGATGTCGATGCGGTCGGTGTCGAAACGCACCGGCACGTCGAACTCGAAGCCCGCCCGCACCGCCTGGCCGCTTTTCGGGACAGCCCCGGCCGTGAAAGTGACAACGCCCGTCGCATGGTCGACGGCATATTGCCCCGCCGGAACGGCGACGTCGGCAATCGAAACCACGACGCTGCCCGCCACCGGCTTTGCAATCGTTCGCGTCGTCGCCCCGCCGGTATCCTGATAGGTCTTGGTCAATTGAAACGCCGCCGTCGTTCCATCACCGGTCCCGATGCGCTGGTCGCTGGCAGAGATCGCATTGGTCGGGGCGCAGGACTTGAAATCGACCGGATCGCGGAAGCGGAAGCCGTAGAGCTGGCCCGCCCGCGCCTCGAAGAAGGCGAGAACCGCATAGAGATCGTCGACGGAGCGGACGCCGGAGCCCGCATCGTAGCGCCGCCTGGCGTCATGCCAGCGGCGGTTCCGGTTTTCCCGCCCGTTGGAGAGCGAGACGATGTCGGTGCGCCGCACCGGCCCGCCGCTCGTGCCGAGCGCGATCCGCAGCGGAAAGCGCACCTCGTGAAATCCCGTCATGGCCATCTCTCAGAGCCCCCGCTGCCCGCGCCCGACCGCCCGCGTCAGCATCGCGGCGACCTGTCCCTGCGAGCGCATGAAACTTGCCGCATCCGTGGCGGTCACGTTGAAGACGATGCTGGTTCCTCCGCCGCCCTCGCTGGCCGCCACGCCGAGCGATCCGTCGGCGCCGCGCCGCAACGGCAGGATTGCCTCCGCCCCGGCCTCGCCCATCAGTCCCAAGCCGCCGCCGGCGGAAAAATAGGTCGGTGCGGCGACCACGCCGCCCTTGGCAAACGGTGTCACTTTGCCTGCCAGCCCGGAGATCCCGGACGCGAGCAAACCCTCCAGCGGTTTCAGGCCGACCGACAGCCCGATATTGCTGATCCTTAAGGCCAGACCTTTCAGCACATCCTCGAGCCCACGACCGTCTACCGTCGCCGATTTCAGCGCGCCGGTCAGCGCTGC
The DNA here is from genome assembly GCF_031455855.1 of Mycoplana sp. BE70. Lineage (NCBI taxonomy): Bacteria > Pseudomonadati > Pseudomonadota > Alphaproteobacteria > Hyphomicrobiales > Rhizobiaceae > Mycoplana > Mycoplana sp. BE70. Next base: position 44,627 of record NZ_JAVDTM010000006.1, on the reverse strand, counting down.
CCCGAACGAGCGCGATCGCGCCTCGAGGTCGTCGAAGACGGACCTCAGCGCCTCCGCACTCTCCACCGTCTCGGCGACCGGCCTGCCATCCGTTTCCGTCATCTTTCCGCTCCTCGAAAGCATGTCGCCCCATGCCGGGGATGATCGTCGTCCGCTCCGTTCCTCGCGCTTGCCGCTCGGAGCCGCGCATCGGGAAACGCCTGCATCAGCGCTTCCAGCCCCCGCCGGTCCGGCGCGCCACCGCCGCCGTCGCCAAGACCGGCCGCGATCGCAAACTCGAGCGGAGTCATCGTCCAGAATATCTTGGGATCAAGCCGCATCCGGCAGAGCCCCGCGTGCAGCACCGCCTCCCAGGGGAAGGGCGCCGCCTCGCGGCTCAATTCGCCGGATGCGGCACCTAAGGGTTTTTTCGCCCGTCTCCCGAGGTCTCGCCCGAACCGAACGTGGCCGAAAGCAACGCCGCGACCGTGCGTGCAGAGCCCTCGAGGCCGTCCTCCGTCATCATCCCGGCCACATCCTCGTCGCCGTAGAGATTGCCGCCGCCGCGCAGGCCCGCACCGAGAATACGGATGATGTCGCGCGCGCTGATGCCGCCGCGCGAAAACCGTCGTGCGAGATCGTCCAGATTATCGACCGCAAAGGCGGTCTCGAGTTCCGCAAGCGCTCCGAGCGTCAGGCACAGGATCCGCCGCTCCCCGTCGAAGACCGCCTCGATCTCGCCCCGCCGGCGATTGGCGCGCCCGACCATCACAGCACCGCGAACGTCAGAGCGCCGGCCGATTCCAGCGACAGTTCGAACAGCATTTCCCCGTCATGCGCTCCGGAATATTCGAGCGCGGTGATCTGGAAAGCCTCGGCGACCGTCCCGAAATCGGGAATGACCAGTTCCCACGACAGGATCGTGCCGGCAAAGAACGCCGCCCGCACCAGCGCGTCCGACGCCTGGTCCTTGAAGATGCCGCTTCCCGACACCGACGCCCGCTGCACGCCCGCGCCCCCGAGCAACTCACGCCAACGGCCCACCGACTGCGCGTCGGTCACGTCCACCGCCTGCGCATTGAAGGAGAGCTTCTTCGACCGCAAGCCCGCGACCGTGACGAAGCTCCCGCCATCCTCGACCTTCAACAAGAGGTCCCGCCCCTTCTGCGCCACCATCCGCCTGTTCCTTTCCAAAAACGAGAAAGGCGCCCCGAAAGAACGCCTCGTTTGATTCTTCCGTCATCCCGGCCTTGAGCCGGGATCCAGCCGCGCCGCGTCCACGGCGCGAAAATACTCCTGCGGGCTGGCACTGAGTGCGGGATGGCCGGACACGACGGTGCGCTTCCAGCAACCTGAACAGCCCTCGTGCGCGGAACCGTCGTCAGCGGTCCTGCCGTCCGGCTATGCCGCCTACTCCGTCACCGCCCGAAACCGCATTTCCGCGCGATGCAATGCCTTCGTTCCATCCCGCGCGATCCGGGTCGAGCGGTGCAGCAGACTGACGAGATGACATCCGTCGAGCGTCAGGTCCGCATTGTCCAGCAACGCGCGAACCCTTGCCACGATCGTCTGCACCTCCAGGTGCCCGCCTCCCTTCGACCAGGCGACCAGCGTCAGCCAGTGCTCCTCGCCCTCGTCCGTCGATGTCGAAAGGTTGCGGCTCTCGACCGCCTCGATGACCACCAGTGGCATCCTTTGCCGGTCGAGCAGCCGGTCGCACACGCCGTCTACGCCGATCAGCGCCGTCAGCGCCGCGTCTTCGGAAAGCCGCTGGTGGATCGCCTTCTGCAGGGTTGAGGCAGCGCTCCTCATTCCGTCTCCTCACACTCGCAGACAAGGTAGCGCGCCGTCTCGTCCGGATCTCGGAAGGTCCTGATCTCGAAGACGCGCGCGCCCTTGCGCAATCGCATGCCGCTCCGCAGGTCGGAGCGATGGCGCAACCAGATCCGGTGCGTCACCGTCATCGCCTGCGCGCCGGCAGCCAAAACTCTGTCCGCGGTAGCCGGCTCGATCCGCGCCCAGACGGCAGCCGTTGCCGCATGGGTCCGGATCACGCCGCCTTGGCCGTCCGCAACCTCGACCGCCTGCTCGACGGTCAGTAGCGCCGAGAAGGCGCCGGGATCGATCACCGGTCGCTTCATCACAGCCTCCGCATCCGGAACGGCGCGACCAGCCGGTCGTAACCGGCGGGCACGCCCCCCGGCTGATCGTCGGCAGACATCACCCCGCGCAGTTCGTACATCGCCGCCACGTGGATCATCAGCGCCCGCTTCAGTGTGTCCGGCACGTCCGTTCCCGCCTCGCCGAAGCCGGCGGTGAAGTCGATCTCGATCCCGTTCAGCGCCCTCCCCGGCGCCGGCAAGGCCGACATGAGAAGCCGCGCCGGCCTTGCATTACCATCGAGCACCGCACCTATGAGACCGACTTCAAGCGGCGCGCCAACATCGTCGTATACGGTAACGCTTTCAATCGCTTGCACCGGCCCTCTGGCAATCTGAATCACCCGTTCTTCCGGCCAGTCGTCGAGGTAGAGGCGAAACGGGCGGGCGATCAGCGCCAGCCCCGTCTCGCGTTCCAGGTGGTCCCGCGCGGTGCGGATCAGCGATCCGAGAAGTTCATCCTCGGCACTTCCGTCCAGGCGCAGATGCGCCTTCACCTCGGCAAGCGTGATCGGCTCCGCCCCCGGCGGCATCAGTTCGACAATGGTCATGGCAGGTCTCTCAATTGAGGAGAAAGGGCAATCTCAAACCCAACACGCGGGCCAGGCGGCCGCGAAAATAGCGGGCGGATGCGGCGGGAGGAAACCGCACCCGCTCTCGCCCCGGCGGCGGGAAACCGGCCGCTGGCGCGAAACGGCAAAACACACAAACGGTCATTCCGGTTGTTGTCGCTTATGCCGAGCGTCGCCCCTCACCCTGGCCCTCTCCCCGCAGGCGGGAAGAGGGGACGCTTGCCGTCGCGGCAGCACCCCTTCGCCCCGCTTGCGGGGAGAAGGGGCCGGCAGGCGGAAGAGGGGCGGAACCGCCATGACAACGCGCATGAGACCGCTACTGGAGACGGTCGGGTATAGGCGGGCCGACCAAAAGCCGGCTCGGCAGGCTCGAGGCCTGTCTCAGACGTCGCCTCCGCCTTCCGCGCGCGCCGCGATCAACTCGCGGCGAACTTCACCAGCTTGATCGCCTCGAAGTTCTGCACCCCGCCGCCGACGCGCTTGGTCGTGTAGAACAGCACGTAGGGCTTGGCCGAATAGGGGTCGCGCAACACCCGCACGCCGGTGCGGTCGACGACCAGGTAGCCGGCGCGGAAGTCGCCGAAGGCGATCGAGACGCTGTTGGCGGCGACATCCGGCATGTCCTCGGCCTCGACCAGCGGGAAGCCCATCAGCGAGGCCTGCTGGCCGGATCCGGCCGGCGGGCGCCAGAGGTAGTTGCCGTCCGCATCCTTGAACTTCCGGATCTCGCCCTGCACCTTGCGGTTCATCACGAACGAGGCGTTCTGGCGGTGGCCCGCCTTCAGCGCATAGATCGTGTCGATCAGCGTGTCGGAGGGCCCCGCCGCCTTGAAGGCGCCGGCATTGCCGGTGGCGATGTAGCCGATATTGCCCCAGCTCCAGGCATTGTCGGCAACGTTTGTGTAGCTGAGGAAACCCTTCGGCTTGTTGACGCCGTCGCCGGAGACGAAGGCGGTGCCCTCCTGCTCGGCGAAGACGATGTCCACCTCCGAGGCGATCCAGCTTTCGACGTCGACCGCCGCGTCGTCGAGCAGCGCCGCCGTCGCCGCGGGCATCGCATAGAGCTCCATCGTCGGGAAGGACAGCTCGGCGAGCTGCACCGTGCCGGTCTGCGGTCGCGCGGCGGTCTCGGCCACCCAGCCGGATGCCATGCCGCTTGTCGCGAACGGCTTCTTCAGCACCGCCGCAGACACCTGCCGCACGGTCGCCAGCGCGCGGATCGGTGACGCGGCCGACAGCCGGCGGCCGATTTCCGTGTCGGTCTCCGTCGGCACCAGATAGCCGCCGTCGGCAGCCGATCCCACCGACATCGCCTTGCCCTCGAGCTCGCGCAGCGCCGTCTCGTCGCCGCGGCGGATATAGGCGGAGAACGCCTGCTTGTGCTCGGCGGCCTCGATGCTGTCGCTCCCGCGCGACAAGGCCGGGCGCGCCTTCTTCAGCGCCAGGTGGTCGAGCGCGCGCTTGTGCTCGTCCATCGCCTTGTTGATGCGCTCCAGCTTGTCGCGGGTGACGACGTCGGCCGTCAGTTTCTGCTCGATCTCGCCGAGCCGGCGGTCGTTTGTATCCTTGAAGGCCTCAAACGCCTCCATGAAGTCGTCGAAGGCGGCCGTCATCGTCTCCGGCGCCACCTTGATTTCGGGCGCGGTGGTCAGTTTCTCCATATCCATCTTCCTTGGCTTGCTAGAGTTTCAACATCCGCGCCGCCCGCCGCATCGTGCGGACCAGCTCGGTTTCGCGATCGCGGAACCACCGCGCATGCTTCACGTTCGAGACCCGTGCCGACGGCAGCATCGGAAAGGTCACGATCGAGATTTCCCAGAGATCGGCTTCGAGGATGCGGCGCACCCCGGTCGAGCGGTCCGTCTTCGAACGGACCGTCTGGAAGCCGATCGAAAGCCCGTCGAGCGCGCCCGACTTCATCAGCTGGTGCACCTCGCGCGCCCGCGCCACGCCGGGCGACAACACGCCCTCGACATAGAGCCCGCGCCCATCCTCGCGGATCGTCCGCCAGCGCCCGAGCGGCTCGGCCGGATCGTGCTGGAACAGCATGCGCACGCCCGCCGGTCCGCGCCGCTCGAGCGACTTCGCAAAGGCGCCGGGCTGGATTGCGTCCTTGCCGAGGTCAACCTCGTCGAACAGGCTCGCATAGCCCGAAAAGACCCCGTCGCCGGTCACCCCGGAAAGCGTCAGGTCCGCATATTTCTTCGTCCGCCAGACCGGCAGCCTGTCAGTGGTCATGGGTGTCTCCGATCTTGGAACGAATTTTGACTTTGGTCGGCAAGCCTGGCCGTCGTCCGACAGCTTTGCCTCGCTCGGTGGCTCTTTGCCCCTCGACCTGGCCCTCTCCCGAGAGCGGGGAGAGGGGACCAGGCCGCGGCAAGCCGCCGACCCCTGAGAGAACTAAAGCATCGCGGCACTCTTCCTTCTCCCCGTCTGCGGGGAGAAGGTGCCGGCAGGCGGATGAGGGGCAGACATTGCCTACTGCCGCATCCTTTCCGCCGCGCGCATCAGCACGCCAAGCCCCCACCAGGCCGTCAGGCTGGCGGCGGCGGAGCCGGCCAGCGTCACCTCATGGCGCGAGAGGAAGGCGGCGATGTCGAGCTTGGTGGCGATCCACACTCCGGTCGGCCCGCCGAAAATCATTCCGCAGGCGAGCCCGGTGAAGAAGCGCGAGGCCGCCTCGCGGCGCCCCTGCGGCAGCATGTAGACGAGCGACACGGCCGCCCCTGCAACCGAGCCGACCCATCGCGCCGCCCAAAGCGGCGCGTCGTTTCCGAAGTCAGCCATTTATTAAGCCTTTCAGATTATTCTGAAATTCGGCAGAAAGCGGCAGCAGGTGTCCCGCCGTCATGGCGGCCGGACGGCTCGCCCTGCGTCAGCCTGGAAATGCTGAGTCGTTTGAATCCCTTGCCTGCGTCTCTTCAGGAATCGATCCAGCAGCTGCACGGGGCGATTCAACTGCCGCCGAAATCGATTCAGCGCTCAACCCCATGCGATTGTTTTCGCGCGCAAATTCATCCTTGATGGCGCCGATTATTACGCGGATCGAGCGAAAAGACCGCTCGTGACGAAAGCCCTTGGCTTTTTGTGGATCACCGAAAACGTCTGGCAATGTACGAGCAAGCGCTTCACGACTTTCAATGATTTCGTGTTCTCGCTTGTTCTTCAAATATGCCTCGTTCTGACGAGCGATCTCAACCTGAGCATCGTAAACCGCCTTTACAGCGTGTTCACGATCGGATTGTTTTTCCTGCCATGCTGCTTTGTCCTTGTCCCATTTGAATTTCTTCATTTGGGCTTCGTATGGGTCATTAGCCCATTCTGTTTCCCAATCCGGCTCTTGGCCGAAACTGTTCATTTCAAAGACTTGTGCAACGTGAGCAGCAAGGTCATTCAACACCTGCGCAGATTGCGCACGAATTTGATGATAATCGACCTCTTGCACGATCCACTTTTTGCGGTGTGCTCCGAGTTCTTGCATCTTCTTCGTGTAGTCGGACTGTCTCAGATATCCCTTCTGTGCTTCCTCGCGTGAAACTCCTTGGCCATCGATTTCGAACAGAATTTCGTTTGGATCGCGTGCAGTTGGTTCTTCAACTTCGTCCGTTTCGCCTTCGGATTCAACTTGCTCGACTTCTTCGGAATCCGTTTCCGGTTGTTCCGTGTCGTTTTCGACTTCATCCTCAAGGGTGTTTGAAACCTCATCGGTTTCGTTGTCAGCATCTACTGTTTCGGTTGTTCCATCGGAGTCCAAAAGTTTTTCGATGTGTGTGGCCGCTTCATCGACCGAGTAACCAGTTCCCTCGACGGGAGTGTTGGTCAAATCCATGAGTATACCTCATTGTTGTTATTATTATCCGTATTTACAGATTTTTACGGAATTTATTGAGTTATGCGTCTTCCTGCTGTTGCGACGAGTTAACCTCAAATTCCCCGGCTTCAACGTACTTCTGCAAGCGAGACACAAACAGGTCACATGCGTACATGATCTTATGTAGGTCTTCGCGCTGCTCCGAATCCGCAACATTGGTTTTACGGAATTGATCGAAGAGTTCCTTGCGGACCTCCTCAATCGTCGCTTTAAATTCCGGCATGTCGAGCACGCGCTTTGCATTTTGGCCGCGTGCAATAATCTCCTGATTCATCGGTTGCTCCTTACTGCTGTGGAGGCATCATAGGGGCCTGCGGAGGAATCGCTGGCTGCTGTTGTGCTGCCTGCGCTAGTGCTGCTTGCTCCTGCTGTACTTGCGCTTCCTGTGCGTCCTGCTGCTGCATGGCCGTTTTGATCTGCGCGTGTGCATCTTGTGCGGCGATGGCAAAATCCACGTCGCTGCGCTCGCGTGCCTGCTCCTGTTGGATACGGGCAATATCGACCTGGGCCTGATACTTGGCCTCGATCTCGGCGCGCTTGAGTTCGAAATCCTGAACCATCTGGTCGCGCTTGAAGTCGTTCTCTACGCGCAACTTGTTCCACTCGAATTCGTACTGGCGTTGCTTCGCTTCCGCGTCCAACTGCGCCTTGATCCGCATTTCCTCGATGAGAGCCGCATTAGGGTCCGGGTCTGGCTGCGGAGGCGGTGGCGGTGGCAATGTCGATGGATCGACAAAGAACGCGCTGGCGTTCTTGAAACCGGCGTTCTCTGCGATCTTAGTCGCCGTGGTGTAAATGGTCTGCGGGTTCGCAATTCCCATCTGCTGGAACTCCGTCTGGAGGCCGAGTACCGCTTGGAGATTGGCCGCATTGCCGATCTTGTCGGTTACGCCGAACGCAACGTTCGCGGTCACGTCCATATCTGCATCCCATTCGTCGATGCGGATTGGCGCATAATTGCCGGTCAGGCGACGAATGAAGATTTCGGCCTCTTCCGGGTGGTTCACGAAGAGATCAACGATGATGCGGAACAGGTAGCGATAGCCGGTGTCCGCAAACTCGCGGCACACTTGCTCAACAAGCATTTGCTGGCTGCTTGCACGCTGCGCGTTTGCGGTCGCCGTTGTGTTCTGCAAGTCCGACGCATTCACGGACGCCAACGAACCACCAACACCAGTGGTGTAGTCGAGTTCCATTTTCAGGTTGTCGATGATCGGCTGTGCCTGCATCGCCGTAAACGGCTGCTGAATGAACGAGATGCCGCCGGTCGGGTCTTCACTACGAATGACTTTACCCGGATAGAGGTTCAGCAAGTCGTCAGGGCGGGTCACATCGGGATTAACGACAGTGATCGGATTGACCACCTTGTTTAGGTTGTCGTGCTGCGCTCGCGTGATCTGCGAAACCAAACGCTGTGTCGGGCCAACACGATCAACCATGCCCTGACCAAACAGAGTGTTCGGGATCGGGAACGGGACAAAGGCCGCATACGGATAGAACTTGCTGACTTCCTCACGATGGAGCAGCACAGGCTTGTTTTCTAGGTCGCCAGCAAGCACGAGGCGATAATGACGACGCTTGTTGTCGTTGATAGCCATGCGCGTGTAAATCTCGTACACGAGCACTTCATCTTCGACCTCTCCAACACCATCGTCGTAATCGGTTTCCTTGGAGCGCTGCAAAGCCATTCCATCCGGGTCGGCTTGTGCCGATGGAACCGCAGCAACCTTCTTCTCGTCAAAGCCCATATCGAGAAGTTCGGATCGACCAATGACGCGCTTGTGACCCTGCAACTTGGCGCGGATACCGCCTGTCTGCTGGTCAAACTGCGCATCCTTAGAGACGATGAAATCTTCCGGTGCTAGGTTCTGGATATTCAGTTGGATGTTTTCACGGACACGACGAATCTTGATATCGCGCACCTTCGGCTGCATCTGCTGCGCCATTGCTGCTAATTCGTCGGGAATGCCCGGCATTGGTTGCGCAGGAGCATCATATGGCTCACCGCGCTCTTCGATGATGATCTTTCCGGCTTCTTCCTGTGCAACGAGTTCAACCAACTGCTGATCGTTGAGACCCTTGAGGATTTCCGCCTTTAGTTCTTCTTTGTCTTTGCGGAACTCGACCATCGTAACACCGAGGCCAGTGAGAAAGCCGTTCTTTACCCACGGTGACAACATCGCAACGTGTGAGTTCTTTGAACGCACAACGAAGTTGCAAACGTCTGTCATTTGATCCGCAATTGGCTGATCGTTCGGTTCATTTGGGCAGAAACTGACAACCTGTTGCTGATTGTCGAATACGCGGATCAATTGCGCTGTTGCCCAATCCGTGCGTTCCTGTACGTCAGCGCTGATCCACTTGGATTTGCCATCACCCTTTTTGTCAGTTGGGAATGGCTCCCTCATGTAGAGTTTAAGGGCTTCTTCCTGCTTGTTTGCGATGTTTGTAACGGAGACGCCAACGGCTTCTTGAACCATCTTGGCAATGCTATTGACCAGCGTGTCCTCATCAACTTTTTTGATTTTGTTGAATTTCGCCATGGGGCCTTTCGCGACGGTTTTCCCGTCGTTCTCATTCTTATTGTTATTGTTCGTATTTACTGATTGGACGCATTTTTCGCGTCACTCGTACTGCGATAGGTCAACTGATGGGCGCATGTAGCGATCCAAGTTGAACTGACTTGCATATCGAGTTGGTGAGATCGCAAATGTCAGACACAACGCATCAGCGAAGTCAGGCGAATTGCCCTTCAATCGCTTCCTGATGTTGTCTTTCTTCTCGACTTTTATCTTGCCGTTTTCGCTGTCGTAAGTCGGAGTAACCAACTCTTTGATCAGGTCATCGTGCTTGGGAATGCAAACACCGCCATTAATGAACCACTCCCGGCATTCCCACCAAATCTGGTCGCGCAAGCGACTGTAGAGGTCAGGCTTACGTGTTGGCGAGTTCTGCACCATGATCTTTTTCGCGGGCAGCCCCATGTAGGCCAGGTTGACGTAAGCACCGTTACCGACGCCGTTAGCGTCAACGCAGATCGCCTTGGGTCGCAGTTTCGGAGGGGTTGCCTCGTACTCGTCGCGAACCTTCATCGCCAACTGCATGAGGTCTGTGCCGTTGAACTTGGAAATGCCGATAATCTTGTTGTCGTGGCGCTTTACGAGAACGCTACGGTCGCCACCATCGGCAGGGTCCAAGCCCCAAATGACCGGATAGGAAGCAGCAGGAACAACGTCCTCTTGGTCTACGGCGGCTTCTACTGCCCAACGCGGGATAAGGCCGTCTGTGTCGTTGTCTGGGAACTCGCCCTCAACCATGATCCGGTAGAGACGAGTATCGCGACCACCATAGAGCAGCGCCTTCGCCTCAAGGTCATCCGCCGTGACATGCGGTGCATCGGTCATGCGACCATGTACCTTTGTCCAAATCTTCTCGATTGGCCCGTTCCATGTTTCCCAAAAGAAGCCGTTTGTGCTCGATGGGTTGGAGATCAGGCAGAGTTTGCCGTTTGGGTCAGTGAGGACGTTTTCAAGCGCGTCCGTGAAGACCTCATCGGGAACACCAGTCGCCTCGTCCACAAAGACGAAGTTGTTGATCTGGTGGATACCGCGTGCTGCTGCAATGTTGTCCTTGCTGGCAAGCGCGTAAGTGGCAAAGCAGCCTGCGGAGTTCGTGTTACGCGCAATTTTGGTTGCTGTTAGCGTCCACCAATCCCGAAAGGTCTTGTCCATCTTCCCATAGAGAAGTTCCAGTTCCTTCCAGATACCACGCTGCAACTGGCCTTCGTTCGGGCCGAATATCGTTACCTGCACATCGTCATGTGTGAACAGCGACCACCAAACGAGGATCGCAAGCGCGTGGGTTTTACCGAAACCAACGCCACCTTTGAACGTGATGCGTTTGTGGTCTTGGAATGCTTTGACGAACTCGACCTGTTTTGCGCGAAGTGTCGAGCCAAATACGGTCAGTGCGAATAACGGAATGTCGTGATGAAAATCATTGAGAAGCGCAATAATCTCTTGTTCTTGCTGCTGCTTCTCCTGCTTTGAAATGCTCATGCGTATACAACCGGCTATTGAATCCGGTGGTATTTACATGCGGGTGCTACTTTGGAGGCTCAAATGAAAAGGCCCCGGAAACGGGGCCTTTTGTTATGCTGCTTTGGGCTTGCGACCGCGCTTTGGTTTAGTCGCTTCCGCCTCTTTCGGCTTCTTCGCTGCGCGAATTGCCTCCTGAAATTCCTTGTCGGAATCGGCTAGTTCAAGTGCGCCCTCTAATAGTGCGCGAGCCTCATCGAGATTGTCGACTTGCCAGAACTTGGCACCATCGAGTTCCAACGGCGTTTTGCCCAACTGGAGACGATATCCGCCGTCGTAGGCTTTGAACCAGTTGGTCTGCGCGATCTTGGTCAGCGGGTCTTTTTGGAGTTCTTCAACCTTCTTGATCTGTGTGCGAACCGAGTTCTTGAACAGCGTGATTGGATCGCGCTCGCCCTGCACTGGTTCTCTTGCCTTCTTGGCTGAGAACATTGCGCGAATGTCCATGCTCATTGGTGTGTCTCCGTTTCAAATCGACGTGCTTCTAGGCGGATACGCTTAAATAACAGGTAAACACCAACATAGGCGGAAACAATGAGAGTTCAATACGAAATCGCTAATGGACATCGTCGCGGTGAGAATGGCTTGCTCGAATATCTCAAGAGCAATCCCGGCACACCAAAGAGCGAAGCAATTGCAGCGTGGGTCGATGCAAAATTCGGCACATTCATTCGCACGACCATCAGCGAGGATTTCACAATCACGAGCGCAGACGAAAATCGTTTCATCGTGAATTTCACATACGAGAGTGACGCAAACGACTTTATCAAGCAGTTGGGCGGCCACCGATTGGAGGAGTAATGGCGAAACGCCCAATGACAGATGCGCAATTGGCTAACCTGAAAAAGAACCAGTTCACCAAGGGCAAGAGCGGAAACGTTAAAGGCCGTCCACCAATCCCGGAGGAGTTGAAGGCGTCGATTGCCTACCTGACGCCGAAAGCCATCGAGACGGTCGAAGAAATCATGCTGCACGGCAAGAACGAGATGGCTCGATTGAAGGCAGCGGAATTGTTCATCGCAACACACGTTAGCAAAGCCGCGCAGAAGGTCGATGTCTCCGGGGAGGTTCAGCACACGTTTACGAGCGACCTGCTGGCGAAGGCTGCACGAGCACGCGAAATCATCGAGGGGCAAGTGATCGAGGTCAGGCCTCTCCCTGCCCCCGATCCAGACGACGGGAAAGACGATGGACAGTAGGTGCTTCACTTTGAGTGAAACCCCAATATTTTCAGCATTTTAGAGCCCACCAATATATTAAGGGGTCTTTGAGGATAACAGGCGTTAATGGTTGCCTTGTTTGTGCCTCTGGCTAGAACGGAATTGTCTCGCTGAGGGATCAGCCGGACTGTTCTTTGAAACTGTTATTTGCGTGCGGATAGCCTCCTTTCGGGGAGGACTTCTGAAGACTTCGCCACTTCGAGTATGCCCGTGGCAGGGCAAGGGCTTGCGCCTCTCTGGTGGTCTAACTCGTTGCTCTAGCGGGTTTAATACGCTGCGGACGTATTCATGATCATTCGTCACTCCTTTGTGACACGCCCGATCATGGGGAAAAACAGCGGAAGCAAAGGAGCACGCTATGACTCTTGAAATGAACGAAACTACCTCTACCGAATCCGCAGTCTGCATTAGCGCGAGTGAGGTTCAAACCAATCTCGGAGCGGGGCCTGTACCGGGCCGTCGTGAGGCAGATGCCCTCTTGAAGAAGGCAAAGGATGCTGTGTCATCCTTGAAGACGGCAGAAGCGCGCGGACGCAAAGCGTTGGCCGCGATGGTCGCCACCTTCGTTGAGATGGGCGAAGCCTACATCACTAATGCGGAAGTCACTACCATCCTCGATGCCAAGTGCAGAATACATGGCATCGAACCGGTAAAACTCACCGGCACGGAAGATGGGGGCAAAAAGTCTCCGAATATCTTCCTTCCGCTGGTTCGGTTGATTGATGGTGATTGGGAACAGACTATCAAGAATGGTAAGGCTGTGACCAAGCCAGACGGCACGCCGAAAACGAAGTGGGTTCCTAACCGCTCGTTTGAGAAGTATGCGAGTGTTATTCGCTTCTTCATTCACAATCAGATCGGTCACGAAATGGTGGCTGAATATCTGGTGGGCGAAGAGCCGATCGTGCTGATTGACGGTAAAACGGAGGTCGCACCCACAATCACCGAAATTGTGAAGGCTGACACTGCACAGCAGAATTCCGATGGTCGCGAACGCACAGTTTGGACCGTCGAGGCGAAGGCTAGTGCGGCAGCACTCCAGCCGCTTTTCACTATCCCGTATACGGAGACGTTGAAAGCGGCCTTCACTTTGAGTGAAGACAACTACGGGTCAGCCATTATCCGCCTGGGGCCGAATGGTTTGGAAATCCTCGGTGATACGGGGATGAAGAACAATGGCCTTCTCGGAGTGGTCAAGCGCCAGACGCCGAACATGGCTAGCGCCTTCAAAAAGGCAATAGCCCTGTTGGGAAAGGGGCAGGCCAATGACTGATACGGTTAGAGGTAACAAGAGGGGCGGAGCAATCCGCCCCTTCTTCGTCTGGAGGACTGCATGAGCAAGTTTAATGATTCAATTCGTGAACGCTTGCGATTGCAGCGACTTAATGGCCTTCGTGACCGGCTAATGCGTGGCAGTCCAGATCCGATATATCCTGAAGAGTTCAAAGCCGTGTTTACGGACATGGATTTCCTCATGATTGACAGGATGTGGGAGGACTACAAATACCGGTCGCACTATCTGCAGAAGGCTCATGAGTTGGCACCAGATCACGTGAAGGCAGTCACCACTGAAAGCATGAGAACGGCACACAGCCTGAGCGAACTCCATTTGCAATGGCGCAAAGTCTTTGCCGATCTCAAGATGGATGACAGTGAACGCCGACTGACACTCTCACGAATTTGCGAGAGTCACGAAGGGGCTATGCGAGCCATTCCTACGATCAAGGAAGCACTTGCAACGCTCTCTGAACATGATCTGCGCTTTATCCAGCGACCTGTCGAACTACCGGAAGTCCCGTTGGACGAAACAATGTCCAAACACAGGGCTTTCACGGATCACGAACTTAGTCGTCGCTACGACTGGTTTTATCGTTGGCGCGACAAATTCGCGGTGAATGGTTTGCCATCTGAATCGATGGCTCTCAAATATCTGTTCCTATGGCAGTTAGAGAGTCACTTGGCCTTGCCCGAAAGGACAGGCCAGGACGATATGGGATGGTATCCCGCGTGTAGTTTCGGCGCGTAAAACAAAAGCCCCGGTTCGCCGGGGCTTTTTTATGGCGTTCACTCAAAGTGAAGTTTTCGGCGCTACGCAGGATGCACGATCACAGCGGCGAACTCAATTTCAAGGATTCTACGATGGTTATTGCCAATCATTACGATGATATGGTTTCGCTGTACAAGTGGGTGCTAGAGAACAAGGATCACGCTCACGAGTACCACGCACTTCAGTGGGAAATCTCCTTCGATATCGGTGACGACCTGTTTTTCAGCCGCCTGACCCACCTCAAAGAGGGAACGAGGGATGATTATGGCAAGAACACCAATGGTGATGAGCGCTCGATTGAGGCAGCAGAGTTTTGGACTGCGCTAAAGACCTTCGTCGATGCCCACGGATATGCGCTGGCCTACGATTACGACTTCAACGACCAACCGAAGGCTGAATACGTCGCGGGGATCAAGGAAGAGAACACGTTGTATTTCTCAGCAGCGGAGCGGTTCTACGAAAGCGATGAAATGAGGCGTGTGAACATGCGTTTCAGGTGCTTTTCAGAAAGACGTACCGCGCTTGCGTGGGTGATGGCCTTGGACGATCCCGAAGTGTTTGCGCAAGAGCATCGGCCACTTGGACCGCGTTTCCATATGTGGAGCGCCGATCCCAATCACGACTGACTGAGTGTTTTAGAAATCGTATCAAATCTGCGGATGCATGTAATAGAGATTTTAAAGAACCCATAGGGGGTGGTGCCCCCTACTGCCGTGCCGTAACCGACCCCAAGGCATTTCCGCGCAGTCACAGGGACCATAGGAGCATCATCCGTAAGCCGTACGAACACCCGCAGCACATAGTGCGCACCAAGCACGAACGCATTCCTTGACTGCTTCCCGGTCTCCTGTGATGTGCAGTCATCCGTAGAGGCATCAAGGAAGCGCAGCAGTATCCGAGTGCAGCAACGCGCACGGCATACCCGCCCCGCTAGCGGACGGGACTCCTGTGGACCCTGTGTGCGCTTCCCCATTGCAGCGCAGCAGCACGCGCAAGCCACAGCCAGGCGAAACGTTACAGGTCACGAAAAAGCCCAGCCGTTTCCGACTGGGCCATCCGATTGCTTGCGCAAGCAATCGTTGCGTTTACTTCTTCGCTGCTTTGCCCTTTGCGCGGCCAGCCTTCAAACGCTCGCTGCGCTCCATGCTGTGCAGGGCGATCACGTCTTGCAGCGCCTTGTCCGCTTTGATGGCGTCCTTTGCCGCGCCAAGCAGTTCGACCACTGCATCGAGGTCATTGGCCCGAAACAACTTGCTACCCGCAATCTCGAAAGCGTTGCGGCCAACACGAACGATGTAGTGTGCACCGTCCTTCTTGAACCAGAGCGACCGCGTGTTGATGTCCTTGCCGTCCTTGACCTGCTTGGCAAAAGCAATCTGCGTGTCGATCTTGCTGTAGAAGATTTCCAGCGGATTACGACCACCAACGTTGCCGGTCGTTGCGCTTGCCTTGAGCAGTTCCAGTGCGTTCGTCATTTGTAGTTCCTTTCGATCTAAGCAGTGCGTTACTGCCCTGCTGCCATTCCCTCCAATTGCCTTTGATCGAATAGGGCGAGCACTCATTTCCTATTTTGTGAATTCTTTTTCCTCGATACGACGGAGTAAGCGCACTACTTGTCCTGCTCCCCATTCCGCTCCACGTGGCGTTCGTATACCGCGTTCGTTCAATGCTGCTGCAATTGCTGCTGGCGTATCTATGCCGCTTTGTGTGATCGTCTGGACGTGCGTATGAATGCTTTGTGCGAACATGTTAGCACGTTCGATTTTCGCAGTGTTCGTTCCCCACTTAACGCCCTGCGCTATCTTCGCTTGGATTGCAGCCTTAGTCCGTTCTGATATGAAATCACGTTCCTGTTCCGCTACAGCACCCATTATGTGGAGCGTGAATTTGTTCGCGTGCGGAAGATCACAGGCGATAAACGGCACACCTTCTTTGATGAAGCCCGTTAGGAAATGCAGATCACGCGAAAGCCGGTCCAACTTGGCAATGACTAACGTGGCATTGTTCGCCTTTGCGAATTCCAAAGCCGCTTGCAATTGGGGCCTGTCATTGCGCTTACCGGATTCGATCTCTGTGAACTCGGCAATCACTGACCCATTGCGGGTGTTCTTCTCGACCTCAACACGCTGCGCTTCAAGCCCTAGACCGGACTTACCCTGCATCTGTGTGGAAACGCGATAATAAGCGACGTAGTTTGTCTGCACAGCAACATTCCTCTGACACGTTAGGAGCGTTGTTTGTCTGTTTCCAAAAAACTTTTAGGGCGAGCGCAAAGATAGGCTTGCCCTTTGATCCTACCTGTTGCAGCGCGTGGAATTCTTTTGAAAAGAGCGGTTGCCCTTTGATCGGCATGGTGCAGAATGCTCTGCCCTGCGGATTTCCTGCGGATACGCGACTGTTAGCGCGTGTCTGGTGTTGATTATGTGAAGTCTGAAATATTCCGTTGATATCTCGTTGATCCGCCCTATCCGTCCGCATACGGCTTATCGCTTATGAACATAAATGGCCAGAACTTCTCATTTCGTACATCTGGATAAAATTGCTCATCCAACCAGAGTGAAAACTTATTTCGGCCGCTGATAATCTCATCATTCTCCTTACTTTTCACCATAACAAGATTACCATACCCATCATCATCCATCATGATAGGGTTTTCATCCCGATACTGCTGGAAGTTTACCACCTCATTAGCCATATCATTGAGCCAATCCTCTATTGACTTATCGAAAACAAAAGCCGCCTCTTGTGCTAGGTTTACAAGTCTCCAATAACCTTCATCGCCCCACGCATCTCCGCTGTACTCTTCGCCAATGTCAATGAACTTTTGGTAGATTATTATCCGCTTGTCGTAGAGGCTAAGGCGGTATGCTTTTATCGCGTTCTCAACGCTCTGCTGGTGCTGCGTTCGCAAGAGCGCGTTCTGGCTATTGATCGTCTTCAACTGCTCATCAACTACGCGCTGATTTTCCGCAAATTGCTCCTGCGTCAATCTCGATTGCTCGCGGGCTTCCTCTAGTTCCTGCCTTTGTGTCATAACAGCCGCGACTAGCCAGATCACCGCTATTGGAGCGAACATTCCAGCCGTGAAGTCACCTATCGCGTTTAGTGATGTGGGATTGCTCGTAATGAAGGTCGCGACATGCCCCAAACCCAGAAGCCATACCGACGCAAGCCCGTAAGCCGCCGTGACCGCTAGGGCGATCCATAGCCAGTTGATATTTTTCTTTTTTGCCATCTCCGCCCCTCGCGATCCAACCGTTGCTAGATCAAACATCTGTGGACTACAAGCCGCGCGTCAATAGCCGCAGGGCTATTGAAAGGTGGCGATCCGATTGCATTAAGTGCAACCTCTGGTACAAGCACTTGGAAACAACGCTTTAGGCCTTACCTCATGGATGACAACAACGATCTCTTTGCAGCCATATCTTCAACATCAAACGCGAAGCATTTCCCCAAGACCTTGTCCCATTACACGAGTCTCGATGGCTTCCTTGGCATCATTAGAGAATCGCGAATCCGAGCCTCCAATATCCTTTTCCTCAACGACAAAGAGGAAATGCAGTACGGGATCAACGTTGCCAGAGACGTGATCAATGAACTCGTGGAACAAGAACCGAGCGCCGCAGCACTAAAACCAACTGGACGGTCACCCCGCCCCAACGTCATTCCCGACACCTACGCGTGCTGTTTCTGCGAGGAAGCAGACATGCTTAGTCAGTGGCGAGGTTACGGCTCAGCCAGCCAGAGTGTCTCAATTCAGTTCGACGGTCCTCTGTTAGCGAAAGTGGCGCGCGCTCTGCAATTCGATCTCGAGGCAGTCATCTACGGGAAGAAGCGTGCAATGGAACTCCTTCGCGAAACCCTAAATGACGAAGTCACAACCGCCACGATTATCCGCTCACTCTTGAAAGATGACGGCTACAATGTTGATGATTACCGGCGTTCGGTTACCTTGGACCTATCACCGCGGTTCAAGAATGATGCGTTCGCAGAAGAGAGAGAGTGGCGCATAATTGCAAAGGCACATGTCGTGAAGCAGGTCGAGTATCGAACTCGCGACAATGTAATCATGCCCTACGTGAACATTAGTAACCCAACAGTCGGCTTGCCAATCACTCGCGTGACAATTGGCCCAGGAAAAGACACCGCACTTACCCGCAAAAGCGTAGAAAAGTTCCTGTCTCAGACGCAATTTTATTCACACGTGAAGGCTGTGGAGTCGTCCATTCCGTTCCGTACTTAGACGGCGCCGCATTCACCCCACAAACTGTAATTTGAACAGCATGGCCTCTTTGGCATCTTCAAACAGGTAAAAATGGAAATCCGTGCAAGGGAGCGTCCAAGCGATTACCCTGTGCTTTGCGTTGGCATCGATCCAATCGATTGTCTCATACGTGGCTAGGCGGGGATAAACCAAATAGGTGCCGTGGCTCGTGAAGTGACCACCTGGAATTCCCAGCGCTAGTGTCGTGCTGGTTCCTGCGCTTGCTCGATACTCTGGGTGATTGCGGGCTTGGTCATACTCGGCTGCTGTATCATCACGCACGAATGTCCATGTGAATCCGTTTCCCGTAAATGGTGCGAGGTATTCCGGCTCGATCACATTGCCGATTGTGTCGAACAATTCGGTCTCATTATCCGCTAGAACCGTATGGCCGTTGATCTGGCAGTTATAGACGTTGCCTTGGTGATACAGGCTGACTTGGCCCTTAACTGTGACGCTGCTCATTGTGTTACTCCTTGAGATTGTTGCTCAAGGATATTTATGTAACCAGCCTCCCCGCTTAGTCCTTCGGCTTGTCGTCCTGCTTAATCAGGTCCAGTAGGTCTTTTGGTGTGGCATCCTTAGGCAGTTTCGGGTTCGCTGCCCACTTGTGGCCCAACTTAACTGCGCCTTCTGCGATGGACATTCCGATCAATCCAATGCCGAATGCCAATCCGTTAGTGGCTGCAATTCCGAAATATGCCACAGCGACTGGCGTCAAATAAGTTGCGCATAGTGCACCAACGATCACACTCGAAATGAGTTCCCATGTGAGTTTCTTGCCCTGCACTACTGCACGGACAAATGCACCGGCTAACCCTGCAAACAAGTGTGATGGGTCAATACCGATGCTGACGAGGAATGCGGAGAGTGCTTTGAAGAACGCGAGGATGGATTCAATCATGATGGGTTCTGCCTTTGTATTTGAACCCATCTGATACGAGTTCTGCTAGATTATTTACCCATATTGTGCTGTTTGAAGCGTCGTTTGAAACGAAGAAAGCCCGAGTGTGAAGACCGGGGCTTTCGGAGTAAGGAGCATACTATGAGCGGCTTTTTGTCCGCATTTCTATTTATCGTTTGACTTTCAATTGGAATTCCAACTGGCAAAGTCTTCTCCGGTGAGCATCCAAGCGTTGATCAACGTTGGTTTCTTTTTGTCGATTCTTTTCTATCTCGTGTATGAGTATCACCAACTGATTGCGCTCACGCTCCAGTTTGTATCGCATTCCATCCTCTTAGTCGTCCTGTTACCTAATCGACCTATTGCCGTTGATTAATCAGGACAACCTTTGTTCACTTCTTGTAGAGCGCCATTTCCGCAGCACGCCGATTGACGAGTCCCTGTAGCCGTTTGCCTCCTGCGTTCACCCATTGCATCCAACTGGCCTCGATCTGTGCAACCGGCGCTTTCGCATTGATGCGCTTGAGCAGTGTGGACTTGCCTAGATTGCCTTCGCCCAAATTGAAGGTCCAACTGACGAGCGCGGCGAACTGATTATCCGTTAGCGGGACTTTTACAAGGGAAGAAACGGCCTTCTCGAACCTTACGAGGTCCGCTCGTAGCAGCGTTTCCGCTTGTGCAGTTGTGATCTTCTTTTTGCCTACATCTGCGCGTGTGAGGCCCTTCGTGGACCCATAACCGATTGTCGGAACGTTTGCCGGACAGAGATAAGCAGTGGTGCGAAGGCCCTCAAACTGCTTGATCAGGTCCAAGCCTGCTTTATTGATTTGTCTATGTGTCGCCATCCCGTATTTACCGGATGACGCCTTGACACACTTGGGATTATGTTCCTATTTTGTTCTCATTCCGCGAATGGGAGAGAACTCATGAGACATCCGCGTGGCATCGATCTAACTGCCCCGTTTCGTCCCGCATCGTACGCGCCGCATAACCCCTCGCAGTATCACACGCTCCGGGGCCTACAGCAGTGGGAAGTGCTTGGAGCAAAGTGTGGGGCTTGCGGTCATATCGGCTGGCTCGACAAAGACGCTGTGATGCGGAAATGCGGCGACCAGTACTTGATGAACCTGCGTGGCCGTATCCGCTGCGAGTGCGGGAACAAGGACGGCAATATCGTGCTTATTGGCAACCTACCGAGATAGTCATGGCCGACTATGCGCGCTCAACGAACGGCCTTGTGTATCAGCGATCACCTGTCTGGATATTAGCGAATATCTCTCCAATCAAGTTTGCACTCGATGTATCTCCGTACCTACGCTGATCATTCACAATCCCTAGTTTCTTTAATCGAATTTCCGTAGCCTGCTTTGAAACACGAAAATATTGCGAGAGATCAAAGAGAAGTTCATTGTACGGCTGGTAATTCCAAGGCTTATCGTCCACGTAGATATAGCCAAAACCAATGTCGCGCATTTCTAGTCTTTTTCGACCAACTTCGACAGCGAGCCGGAAGACTTGATCGGGTAGGATTATCTCCGAAGCGAATAGGTTAGCCTGCAATTCTAGCCGCGTGAAATTGAAATTTTCTGCCCCCTCCACATCTACCAACAGGTCTCGCTCAATTACCGTTTCTGAGCGAAGATAATGTCCGTGCCGAAGACAGAAATGACCAATTTCATGGCCGATGGTGAAACGTTCTCGGAACTCGTTATCGTGAGAATTGATTTCAATCGAGTTCCGATCGAAATTTGCCGAACCCAAAATCAACGTACCGTCTTCATCGAAGATATTTTTTCGGCTGAACTTCAGTTCGAGGGACATCGCCGCGCATACTTCCGCGAGATCAACGTGACCGGCTTTATAGCCAATCCCTTCTAGAATCTCAGTGGCTAAAGCCCTGATGTCGTCCGTAGAAATGTACGGCACAGAAACTCCCTCACTCCCACCGGACGATTTGTCTTCCGCGCCTTGTTCAAAGCATTCCAACAACTGGCCTATGTCGCTGAAAAATTTCCCGTCAAAGTAGGCTGAGAATTTCAAAGACTTGACGCGATGTTTCTCGTCAAAAATCTGCGATTTTACGAAGGCACTTTCGACGGCGTACGGACGACGGCGATCCGCGACCACGTCCACCCCGGTCTCGTTGAACTTCACGATGCCCATTGATCTGCTTCTAGCAATGTTCTCCGCGCCTGATTGCAAGCGCGACGACACGACGAGAATGCCTTTCACGGAATGCCCGAATATTCGGCCCATCTTGTCGGAGAAATCAGTCACCCGGCTTTCAGGAATACCGGACTTGTAGTTCTTGCATTCGAAAACGACGTAGGAATGCGGCGCCTCTCTGCCCTCGCGATAAAGTTCTATCACGACATCGAACTCGACCGGTCTCCTCCTCTCCGGGCAGTCATATTTCGGCTTCTTGCGAATTATGCACCGTTCTGGCGGATATAGGTCGTAGACGAGATTTCCTCGCTCCTGCTGATTGATTAGATAGTCACAAAGTGCGTCTTCGAGACTATTGCCCTTAGCAGTGGAATTCACGACTGATCCTCGACAACAGCAACTGGGACAGGATCATCCTTCATTTTTCTAATTTCCGCTATTTCTAGGGGCCGATGCCTCGTTCTTTCAGTCGGTTCGCGAATTGCGGCTTTGCCTGTTTTTCTCCTCAAGGAACAATATCCTCTGCGCTTCCAACGCATTCACGAAGTCAGGGTTGTTTCTCATTTTCTCGCTTACGAAGTCATCAAACTCTCTTCGATCCTCCCTCGATAATGAATTAAGAAACGCGTCGTATTCATTCACGCGTTTCTTGTGCTCCGCCTCTTTGGAATAGTACCCAAGAGCGACAACGCCGATGCTTAACCCCGTAACTACTTTGATCCACGTGGGTATTGGGTCGAAATCATTGTAATGAATGACCCACACCATTATCAGAAATGCAAACCAACCACTCGCGAAGCCTATATTTGTATCTTTATCCATTGGAGTGACAGTCCCGAAGCAGGTGATAAAACGTCATTCCTATTCAATAAAAGAATTGGCCTGTAAGCGCAAACCCACAGGCCAAAGGTTAATCCACTAGCAAAGTCCCTTAAAGCGTCTTGCCGTTCGTGATATTGCGGAACTCCAATGTTCCGCATCCAGCCAATCGCTTACCTCCGCGCAATTGGTCGATGAGAACCGGCAAATGCTTCAATTGGCTCTCGCTGTAGTCCTTGCGCGGAAGCACTTTGTCCACATACAGGCCATCAACGTATTGCTGCCACGTTTGCTTGCCACCTGTTCCGCGCTTTGCGGTCGAGTAGCCCAACATGATGACTTTATCCGCTGGGTAGACATCAGCGATCATCGCCAGTTCCTCAATAAGGTGATCGAGCCAACGGCGATCACCCTTTGAGAAGTCCATGAACGGAACTGCGGTCTTGCCGAAGCGTGGCGAATAATCCACTCGCATATTGCTGCGCTGCAAATCGGCTAGTGGGTCCAAGCGCGATGGTAGCGCCTGAACCGTGATGTTTAGGTTTGTAAAAATATCGTCTAGGTTAATCGTATTCATTTCATTACTCCTTACTGAAAATGTTTGATCTTAGTGTCTGCTGTCATGGCATACGTCGCAGTTGCAATATAACTGCTGCGCCTGATCCAACCGCATTGGAGTTTGATTTTTCCAATATGCATTCGCCGCGTAGAGGGCCTTTACGGCTGCTTCAATTCGGTCAGCAGCATAATTGATTGCTTCAATTAGTTTTTCGTTGTCGCTCATTTTTGAGTTCTCCTTCTTCTTGCTCAAGTGTATTTACTATTTGAGTCACAAGAGCGCATCATATGCGTCGCTTTTAGGTCTTTTATTCGCCATTCCATCGCGGCGTCTTTTCCATCCTTCACGCATTGCGGCTCTCGCTTCTTCTGTGCGGATTCTTCCCATCTTTCCCCGACTGATCGCGTCCCTCTCCGCTTGCGTTCGTTTTCTTCCCATTAGTGAGTCACTGATCTTCTTCTTTGTCTCCTCAGTGTGGTTTGATCCCTTCTGGAACATTTTTCTCCTTTGCTGCTCGATATGCGGCCCAACGAGCCTTTGCGGCTTCGCTCTTGGCGGCTTTGGTTACTTCTTTGTCTTTTGTGCCCTTGCGTGCTGCGCTTATGCGTTGGCGGGTTTCATCGCTGCGAGTTTGGCCAGCGTTGCTCTGACGGATGCGTTCAATCGTTTCCTCGTCCCAGCGCTTACCAAGACGGGACTGGCGGATAGCCTCGATGGAATCCTCGCGGTGCGTGTCACCCTTCTTGAGGTGTTGGGCACGGCGACTTGCTTCGCGGTTCACGAACATTGCAGTTTCGAGGTTCATGACACCGGCTGCTTTCTCGGCACGTCCCTTCCATGTCAGAACGTAACCCCTATCGCTTTCCATGAAGCCCTTGAGGTTCCCGCGATTGAGAGCCTGCTGCATCGTGCGACGACGGCCCTTGCTGATCAGGGTCAGGTACTCCTCGAAAGTTAGTTCAAAGAGAACACCGGCACGTAGTTGACGGCTTCGGGAACTTTCGAACATACGCTCAAGATGAGGCGTAAGATTTTTATTGCTTTGTCGGCCGGTGATTGCGCTAATGACTTCGCGCGGCGATGAATCGACGTAAACGATATTGTCCATTTTGATCTCCTAATCTGACTGCCGGTATCCATTCGGCTTGCGTCAAATGTATTTACTATTTTACCACTACAGGAGCGCTCTTTCGTCTGTCATTATTTTTGTTCAAGAAAAAACCCGGCTCTAGATTTGGATACGAGCCGGGTTTCCATAGGAGACACAGGAATTGTCCTGCTGGGTATTTACATTCTGGTATGTACCCTACTTTCAGGACTCCTGAAGTAATAGGAACATTGGTTCCATAGTATTATTAGACAGGCATTACACTGAAGCAATAGGAACATTAGTACCATATACTACGTAGTAGTATATTGCACCAACGCCCCCATTTCCTCAGCGCAAAGCGCTGGCGACGGCGTCTCGCTTCGCGTTCTTTCGTTGGCACTCAAGACCCGCTTACTCGACTTGTCGCAGTCGCTTACGCTCGTCCTAGTTTGGCATTCTGCCAACTCAGGACTGGTGGCATAGTGGTCGCTCCGCTCCTGATTGTTTGGGGTCTGCCGACGGGTGGAGTTGTACTCCTTGATTTCCCGTTTGGGGTTGATTGGGTGGATCGTTGGTTGGGCCATTGGGTGGGAGATAGAAAAGGGCGCGTACAGCGATCACAAGCAGCACAGCAACCTCAGTCGTAAAGCGCACAGGAACACGTCATAGAGCGTCACTGGCTGCGTTGCGCCGTCACCGCGCAGCCATAACGCGCAAAATCGCCCCTGCGCTCTATGAGCCTCTATGACTGCTTTCCGTGCAGTCACTTTTCCTAGCGGTCGGCCTTTGCCCTACACGGCCAGCCCGAGTAACATGCGGAAGTTGCAGAGGGCACAACGATGACCGCACTTGTGAACTTTCAGGTTGGTGATGACCTATCGCAGCGCTTCATAGAAGCGGCAGCGACCAAGCAGCAATCACCAGACGAAGCCATCAAAGAGGCGATGGCCCTGTATATCCGACGCGTCCGCAATGAGCAGATGCGCGATGCTGCCGAACGCATTAGAGCCAACGAGGAAGACGAGGCCGATGTAATGCGCTGGATAGAAGCGCATAGCGTGTCACTCGATTAAATAGAACGAGGGCAATTTGCCCTTACTGCTCAGCCCGGAGGACAATGAGGTTCTCCGGGTTTTTCTTTATCGCCCTTTGGATGGCGAACCTGCATAATTCGAATATGGACCTACATACGCAAATCACAGCCAAATTCGAGACATTCCGCAATTACCGCATGACGATAAAGAAGGATCGGCTCGACCTCACACAGGATGAATTCCTCCGTTTCATCATCAAGGAAGGCATCGTTGATCGTGTCTTGTCACGACGTAAGGGACTACCGATCAAACGTATCGATGACATGAAGGCGTGGAGCCTCGACAACATCGAACCCGTAAACCGAACCGAATATGTGAAACTGACAAATCGCCAACTGAAACCGCGTTTGCGCGGCATTGTCAGGCCAGCAGCACGATATGGAGGAGAGGTGCTGACGGTTAGCGAATGGATTGCAGAACTACGTCAAAATGCATCCAACAACTAAATACGATATGAGAGCACTCCTTCCTCACTCCTAACGCTCTCAGCGATCATTGGATTTTACTCCGTCCATTGATTGCGTTCTGTAGCCCACTCGGTTTGCTCATTTGCCGAGTGGGCTTTTTCATATGTACGAGTGAAAACAATCGGTTGCCCTTTGAAATCAAAGGCACTAGCGGGGGTAGTTTTATAACGGAGGTAAATGCATGGTATATTTCACTTATTTGGTCTGCGCAGGGCTTCTGCTGCTAGCGCTTCGTGCTTGGTTCGTATTGGGCGAAATCAGCGATTACGTTACAGCAGCAAGCATCGAATTGACGCAGAAACGCATGGATCGCAACGCACGTCTATAAGACAGAAAAGCCCCGGATGTTTCTCACTCCGCGGCTTCACTTTGAGTGAACGCGGTAAATATGTGCATGAGTACGAAAAGAACACTGCAACTAAAGCAATTGCCTTCCGATGCACCAATCACACACACCTCATCATTGGTGCTTTCACCAATGACTATGGTTGACCTAACACCTGAACAATGCGCATTGGAGATTGAGTTACTATCTCGTAAGGCACAAAGCCATCTACAGAAATGCCGTGATCAAAGGCCCAATAGTGCCTTGCCCTTTGATCCAGCGTCATTCCATCCTGCTTATCAAGAAGCAGAATACAACCTTGATGCCAGTCGAGTTCTTGATCCCATGCGACCTCGTAGATAGCGTCGTCTGGGTGCGCAGCCTGTTGGTACCAGTCTGCGTCTTCTCGCCTCGCACACAGGAAATTCGAGGTTAGCCTCGATGGCTTACTCGGAAACTCCGAATCCCTTATTTCTTCAAAGCGCATTTCATCCGCATAGCGCAGATGGGCTTTTCCATACTGTTTGATCACCGTACCCCAATTCCCCGGCTGAATAATCGAGCCGGGGACGAGGTTGCGGCTAGTGACATAAAAACCAACTGTGTCCAAAGCCATTGCTTACCTTAATCGGGTGATGAAATACGTCTGTTTGCCCTTGCGAGCGCCGTCCACACACATAACGGCATCTTCGTACTAAAGGACAAGTCCCGCTCCACGGTCAATCCGAATGGACCTTTGACGCTTTCCAGTTCCTCGACACTGACATAACCGAGTTCAGGCGTGCCGTGGCCGACATCGCACAGACCAAAGCAACGACTATCGGGTTCCATTTCAGTGATGATCCAGGTCGCGTTTGCCCAAGGCGTGAACCATTTGACGACCGGGATATGATCGGTGTCGCGAGCAGTCACATTGTTGTTGATGAGTTGAGCGCGTAGTTCAGCAGTGAGCAGTTTCATGCTGCCACCTCAACCGACGCCATTCCTTGCACGTTTACGCTTGCTTGTTGCTCGATCATTTTGCGTTCTGCTTTCCATTCGGAAACGCTGCTGAACACCTGATCGAACTTCACGCCATCGATCTTACCCCACACACGAAAACCAGTAGCAATCATTTGCATCTCCATTTGCAACTTACAAATGGGACGCTAAAGCCGCTTGCCACTTTTGCGAGCAAAGATTACTTAGGCAACCAAAAGAGTTTGATTGACTTAAATGCTTGTGTTTGCACGCGTTTTTCGGTTGACGCCCCCACTAACAATGCTACTGTGCAACTCGTCGCACCAGGCAAGATGGAATTGCGGCCCGCGCAGGCTTTCGGGATCCTCGGACGAGAAAATTTGCGCGATCGAACCGTTCGGCCAGACCAGCCGCCGGCGCGAGGCTTCGAACTCCGGGCGCTGTCCGCGCGCGATCCGGCAAATGCCCGATACGCCGTCGACCATCACCTCGCGCGCGTCACCCAGCGTTTCCGCCACCAGCGCGATCCTCAGTTTCGGCTCTCGCAGCGCGCTCTCGTGCACCCACTCGGCGCCGGCGCGCGTCTTGCCCGATCCGCGCCCACCCATCAGCAGCCACACCCGCCAGTCCCCCTCGGGCTCCTCCTGCGACGGATGCCGCTCCATCGGCCAAAGCCGCATCGCCTGGCTGAGGACCTGTGCGGTGCAGGACGGGTCTCCAAAATCGAGCGAACGGTTCTCCGGCGGGGCGTGCCCATCAGCTTCGAGCGGTCCCGGGCGAATGGAGGCAGCAACGTCCGCATCGTACCCGTCAGCCACGGGGGCCGTTACAGCGCCGCCTTCGTGGCTGCCCCGCTCCAGGCGGTCGACCTGTTCGAGGACGCCCATTCGGAGCGTCTCACGCCGTTCGCCGATCCGCTCCACTTCTGTCGCCATGCGGCCCGCCATGTCCTGGAGTGCTTTGCGAATGTTCCTTGCGAGCCGGCGCCGCTCACGGGCTGTTCGCTCCGTCTTCGCCAGCCCCCTTTGCCGGCCCCATTCCCGGATCGGCGGCCGACCCCGTTCCGCATCGCTCATGATCGGCCTTCCATTGCTCGATGTAGGCTTGCACCTTCGCATTGACCCGGCGGTCGAACTCGGCGACCACCGCATCGTAGTCGGCAACCTCGCCGCGACGCTCGTCGGCATCGCGCCGCTCGCTTAAGATTGCGCGCTGCAGGCTGTCGATTTTTTCCAACGTTCGCACGATCAGCGAAACGGCCTCGATCGCCGCCTTCGCGTCCGCCTGGGCAAGCTTGCGGTCTGCTTCGTCTTCGGCCGCATCCGCCACGTGCTCGGCCGTGCGGCGCTGGCTCTGGAACCGCTGGAAGCGCTCGCGCAGCTCCTTCGTCATTTCGGAGAGCATCGTCTGCATCTCATCGAGCGGCTCGCCACCGCTGTCCGCTTTCATGTCGAGGAGTACGGTCGCCCTTTCGACGCGGCCTTCTTCCCAGCGGTCCGGCCGTGTGCCTCCATCATAAGCAAGGTCCGTTGCGGGCATGCCGAAAAGGTCGGCATCGATGTCATCGAAGGTGTGCATGACCATTGCTCCGGAAATGGAAAAAGCGCCGCATTCCGGTGAGAATGGGCGCTTCTGTCTCAGCTCTGTGCCAGCCAGCCGGCGGGCGGATATCACCTTGGTGGAAACCGGTCGCTGTTGGGCTCCGGACTGGCCGAAGGCCTCCCGGCAAATCTGGCCGATACCAACGTTTGCGTCGTCGACGCGTTTCCCCGGTAGCGATCTCTTCTTCTTCCGGGACCTCGCCGCGACTTCCGGTCGTCGGGCGATCTCTCCGCCCGCACTTTTCCGACTGTAGGCCAACACTAGCAAACCACCGTCACGCTGTCAAGGATTTTTTTCCTATTTTGCGAGAAGCCCTTCTCGCGGCCGCACCTTGCTCCCTAAGCTGTTACCTTCCGGGCGGACCAGATCCGTGCTATTTTTTTGCATGACGTCCGAGGATCTTGTTCAGATGGCGCTGGCCCTGCCCGGCACCGAGGAGAATGCCCATTTCGGCAAGCGCGACTTCCGGGTGGCAGGCCGCATCTTCCTGACCCTGCCGGAGGCCGGTCGCGCCGTTTGCAAGCTGACGCGCCACCAGCAGGCCATGCTGGTTGAAACGCAACCCGGCCTTTGCGCCGCCGTTCCCGGCGGCTGGGGCCACAGGGGCTGGACCTCGCTCTACTTCGACAGCGCCGAAGTCGATACCGTCCACCACATCGTCCAGACGGCCTGGCGCAATGTTGCACCCGTAGCCACCGCCGGCGAAAATGACGGTGCCACCAGGCACTGAGACGCCCGTTTGAAGCCACTTTCCACACCGAGGACAAGGCGGCTGAAATTTGTGATTTCCTTTCTTTACCCGGGTGAATAAGAGTCGCGCTGGATCGCCGGGCCCTCGGCGATCCTCCATATTGAGACGAAAAGAGTCCTTTCACACGACTCAACCCAGGCAATCGAAAGCGAGCCTATGAAAATTGCGATGATTGGCGCCGGCTATGTCGGTCTTGTTTCCGGCGTCTGCTTTGCCGATTTCGGCCATGAGGTCGTCTGCGTGGACAATGTCGCCGAGAAAATCGAGGCGCTGCGGAAGGGCGAGATTCCGATCTACGAACCGGGCTTGCAGGAGCTGGCCGCATCGAACAGTGAAGCCGGCCGCCTGAATTATTCCACTGATCTGGACGCGGCCGTTGCCTGGGCCGACGTCGTGTTCATCGCCGTTGGAACGCCCTCGCGCCGCGGCGACGGTCATGCGGACCTCACCTATGTCTACGCTGCAGCGCGCCAGATCGCCAAGGCCGTCGACGGCTACACCGTGGTCGTTACCAAGTCGACCGTGCCCGTCGGCACCGGCGACGAGGTCGAGCGCATCATCCGGGAGACCAATCCCGAGGCCGACGTGTCGGTCGTGTCGAACCCGGAGTTCCTGCGCGAGGGTGCCGCAATCGGCGACTTCAAGCGCCCTGACCGCATCGTCGTCGGCACCGAGGACCCGCGCGCCATCGCGGTGATGACCGAGGTCTACCGGCCGCTTCATCTCAATCAAGGCCCGCTGTTCTTCTGCGAACGCCGCACGTCGGAGCTGATCAAGTACGCCGCCAATGCGTTCCTCGCCATGAAGATCACCTTCATCAACGAGATCGCCGACCTCTGCGAAAGCCTCGGCGCGGACGTGCAGAAGGTCGCCAGAGGCATCGGCTACGACAAGCGCATCGGCGACAAGTTTCTCCATGCCGGCCCGGGCTATGGCGGCTCCTGCTTTCCCAAGGACACGCTCGCGCTCGTCAAGACGGCGTGCGACGCCGAAAGCCCCGTGCGCCTGATCGAGACGACGGTCGCCATCAACGACAACCGCAAGCGGGCCATGGCCCGCAAGGTGATCGCCGCCTGCGGCGGCTCGGTGCGCGACAAGCGGATCGCCGTGCTCGGGCTGACCTTCAAGCCCAACACCGACGACCTGCGCGAGGCACCGTCCCTCACCATCATCCAGGCCCTGCAGGATCACGGCGCCCGCGTCGCCGCCTTTGATCCCGAAGGCATGAAGGGGGCGGAGCAACTGTTGTCGGGGGTCGAGTTCGGCAGCGACCCCTACGCCATCGCCGCCGGGGCGGAGGCGCTGGTGCTTGTCACCGAATGGGACGAGTTCCGCGCGCTTGACTTCCGCCGGCTGCACGCAACGATGGCCTCGCCGATTTTCGTCGACCTGCGCAACGTCTACCCCCAGCAGGAAGTGCGACGGCACGGGTTCGAGTATGTCGGCGTCGGCCGCGGCAGCGACAGGGACTGATCATGCGTTATTTCATCACCGGCACGGCCGGCTTCATCGGCTTTCATCTCGCCCGGCGGCTCTTGGAGGAAGGACACGAAGTCGTCGGCTTGGACGGGATGACGCAGTATTACGACGTCAGCCTCAAGGAAGCGCGCAACGCCGCGCTCGCCCAGTTCCCGACCTACCGCTTTCATCGCCTCATGCTGGAGGAGGCCGGACCTCTCAAGGAGGTGGTGGAGGCGGCCCAGCCCGACGTCATCGTTCACCTGGCCGCCCAGGCGGGGGTCCGCTACAGCCTGGAAGAGCCGAAGTCCTACGTGGACACCAATATCCTCGGCACATGGAACCTTCTGGAGGCCGCCAGGCTGGTCAGTGTCCGCCATCTGATGCTCGCCTCCACCTCCTCGGTCTACGGCGCCAACGAAACCGTCCCGTTCCGTGAGAGCGACCGGGCGGACGAGCCGCTGACGATCTACGGCGCCAGCAAGAAGGCGATGGAGGTGATGGCGCACAGCTACGCCCACCTCTACCGGCTGCCGACCACCGCGTTCCGCTTCTTCACCGTCTACGGCTCCTGGGGCCGGCCGGACATGGCGCTGTTCAAGTTCACCAACGCCATCCTCGAAGGGCGCGAGATCGAACTCTACGGCGAAGGCCGGATGAGCCGCGACTTCACCTATGTCGGCGATCTGGTCGAGGGCATGCTGCGCCTGTCCGCCGTCATCCCGTCGGAGGAGAACCGCGTCCACGCCCCGGCGACGCTCGACACCCTGTCGCGCCAAGCGCCGTTCCGTATCGTCAACATCGGCGGCGGCCGGCCGGTCGGGCTGATGGATTTCGTCGCGACGCTCGAGGACGCGCTCGGCCGGCCGGCGCGTCGCAAGTTCCTGCCGATGCAGCAAGGCGATCCGCCGCGCACCTTTGCGAGCCCCGACCTTTTGTACGCGCTCACCGGCTACAAGCCGGCGACCACGCTCGCCGAAGGCGTGAAGGACTTCGTCGATTGGTATCGGGACCATTACGCCAGCCAGCCGGCGGCCCGCAGCGGACCACCAGTCTGAAGCCCACGTCGCCGCCGTACTGGCCGCGCCGCAGGGATGCTCGATTCGCGGCAATCGCTGGATGGGCGACGCTGCGTCAACGAACCGGCACCTTTTACCGAGGCTGACGTCGGACTATCTCGTTGTTATCCTAGCTTTGATCCAAGACTCGGCCGGACTCGGCCGGCTGAACAGCGTTGAAACCGCCCAGGACCGATCATGACAAAGGCCATCGTGGCGCTGATTTCCTCCGAACGGTTCTTGCAGAAACTGCGCCTCGGTTCCGGCCTCGTCATGCTCAGCTTCGTGGCGATGCACTTTGCCAACCACGCGACCCTGCTCATATCGCTCAACACCGCCGACCGGGTGCTAAAGGCGTTCTCCGCGATCTGGCGCAACCCGGTCGGCACGACCCTGCTCTACGGCGCCGTCGTCACGCACGTTCTCCTGGTTTTGCGATCGGTCTATCTGCGCCGCACGCTTCGCATGCCGGCGCGCGAGGCCGCCCAGATCGTGCTTGGCCTGCTGATCCCCTTCCTGATCATCGAGCACGCCGTTCCCGCCCGTCTGTCGCAGCCGCTATACGGGATCATCGTCGACTATCGAACGGTCGTCCGCAGCCTGTGGGTGGTCAATCCGCTGCAGGGTGCCCGCCAGGTCATTGCCCTCCTGGTGATCTGGGCGCATGCCTGCATCGGCGTCTATTTCTGGCTGCGCTTTCGCAGTTGGTACCGGACCGCTTCGCCCTACCTTCTGACCGCCGCGATCCTCGTTCCCGCGCTGGCGCTTCTCGGCTTTGCCGAGGCCGGCCGCACGCTCGCCCACCTCGCGCGAAGCGCCCCGCAGCTTCTCGACCCCACCTATCCGCGCAGCCTTACGGCGCACGCTCCGCTGGTCGACCCGGCCATCGTCGCCGAAGGGCTCGGCCGCATCAAGGCCGGACTATACCTTGTCTTCCTCGGCGCGATCGCCCTGGTTCTCTTCCTCAGAAGACTGCGGATGCTGGCCGAGCGCGCCTCGCAGATCACGATCCGCTACTCGAACGGCGCGCTCGTGCGTGCGCCGCGCGGCCTGAGCCTGCTCGAGGGCAGCCGCTATGGCGACGTGCCGCATTACTCGGTCTGCGGCGGCAAGGGCCGATGCTCGACCTGCCAAGTCCGTGTCCTTGAAAGTGATGCCCCGCTGCCGCCGCCAGGGCCGATCGAGGCCGCGACCCTCGCCCGCATCCATGCCGATCCCGGCGTCCGGCTCGGCTGCCAGCTTCACCCCACCGCCGATCTCAGCGTCGCCTTGCTGATGGCTCCCAACGCCGACGACGGCCTTCCCGCACCCATTGAACCGGTCCGCCCGGGCCGCGAGGAAGACATCGTCGTGCTGTTCTGCGACCTCAGGGACTTCACCGACCTGTCGGAAGCGCGCCTTCCCTATGACGTCGTCTTCCTGCTGAACCGCTATTTCGCCGTCGTCGGCCAGTCCGTCGAACAGGCCGGCGGCCGGCTGGACAAGTTCATCGGCGACGGCGCAATGGCCCTGTTCGGCCTTGGCGGCAAACGGGAGAACGCCAGCCGCCAGGCGCTGTCGGCGGCGGCTGCGATCGTGCGTGATCTCGGCCAGTTGAACGACGAATTGTCACGCGACTTTGCCGTGCAATTGCGAATCGCGATCGGAATCCACACCGGCCCCGGCGTGGTCGGCGTCATGGGCTACGGGGCGACAAAAAGCCTGACGGCGATCGGCGACACCGTCAATGTTGCAAGCCGTCTCGAGACGACGGCCAAGGAGAACGACATCGCGATCGTCGTCTCCGAGCCCGCCCTGCTGCAGTCCGGCATGGCGGTCGACGGGCTGGAAAGCAGCGAGGTTGCCATTCGCGGCCGCAGCGCCTCGATGCGGGTCTACCTGATTTCCGAGGAACAGAGCCGGCGCTTCGCGACGTGACGCGCTGCGGGTCAGGAGATCTTGCGGTAGAGGAAATACCGGTTTGCCGGAACGCTTTCGGGCACAGTCAGGGATTGCAACGCCGGGTGGTCGAGCGGCAGGCCGCTCGCGGCAATGCCGCCGGTCGCCAGCATGCCGGCAACCATCTGCGGCAGCCAGGTCAGCGTCATGGCGTCCCTGTCGGCATAACCCGTGCCGATGTCGGCATGGACAAGCGCCGCCGTTCCCGTCTCGAATACTTTGCCGGTCTCGTTGATCTCGCCCAGCACCAGGTTCTCCGCATCCGGAACGGAGGACGCATGCGCCCGGCACTCGCGATCGAAGGCAACGATCCGGCGACCGGCAAAGCATTCACGCAGGTGGTCGAACGTCCGCCCGTTGCCGAGGCCGATCTCCATGACCGTTCCGGCGGGCGGCATATCCAGATCGTGGCGAATGTGATTGAGGATATCGCGCTGTGCCGTCAGGCGGCGAATGAAACTGTCGAGACGGCTCATTGCCCGTAAACTCTCCTATGCCTCATGCCTTGACGATATTGTCGCCGGCGATCCCGCGCCGGGCGAAAGCGTTGCGCGTGTCGATGACCAGCGGCGACCAGCGCGCCAGCGCGGCGTAATCGATCGCGTCGTGATCCGTCGCGATCAGCACGGCGTCGTAGCTCGCGACCGTCGCCTCGTCCAGCGCCACCGATTGCCGTCCCTTCAGCGCCATGTATTCACGGGTTTTCGGGATCTCCGGAACGAACGGATCGTGATAGTCGGCCTCGCCCTTGCGCTCCTCGATCAGTTCGATCAGCTTCAACGAGGGACTTTCGCGAATGTCGGGAACATTCTTCTTGTAGGCGAGCCCGATGACGAGGACGCGCGAGCGGCTGAGCGCCTTGCCGCGCCGGATGTCCAGCGCCGCTGCAAGGCGGCCGACGACATGGCGCGGCATGCCCGAATTGATCTCGCCGGCGAGCTCGATGAAACGGGTGGGCAGCTCGAATTCGCGCGACTTCCACGTCAGGTAGAACGGGTCGATCGGGATGCAATGTCCGCCAAGGCCCGGTCCAGGATAAAACGGCATGTAGCCGAACGGCTTCGTCTTCGCCGCGTCGACCACCTCCCAGA
The DNA here is from genome assembly GCF_031455855.1 of Mycoplana sp. BE70. Classification (NCBI taxonomy): domain Bacteria; kingdom Pseudomonadati; phylum Pseudomonadota; class Alphaproteobacteria; order Hyphomicrobiales; family Rhizobiaceae; genus Mycoplana; species Mycoplana sp. BE70. The sequence continues at coordinate 10,136 of NZ_JAVDTM010000006.1, read as the reverse complement.
TGTCGATGCCCATCGCCTCGTAGAGCACCTTCATCTCGTTGACGAGGGCGATGTTGACGGCGCGGAAGATGTTCTCGGTCAGCTTCACCGCCTCGGCGGTGGCGTTGGAGGACACCGGCACGATCGCCTTCACCACGGCGCCGTAGAAAGCCTGCATCAGCGCAGAGGCCGCCGGACCGTCGCCGGCGACGATCTTCGGAATCGTCGCCGTGTCGAAGTCGCGATTCCCTGGATCCTCGCGCTCCGGCGAAAACCCGAGGAAGAAGTCTGTCCCCGAACGAAGCCCGCCAGCCTCCAGGATCGGCCGCACCAGCTCGTCCGTCGTGCCCGGATAGGTGGTCGATTCCAGCACGACTAACTGGCCGGGGCGCAATGTCTGCGCCACCGCCTCGGCGGTTTTGACGACATAGGACATGTCCGGCTCGCGATGCTTCGTCAGCGGCGTCGGCACGCAAATGACGATCACGTCGCAGGCCGAGAGCTGCGAAAAATCGGTCGTCGAGCGGAACCGGCCCGCTTCAGTCTCGGCCTTGAGGGCTGCGTCCGGTACTGCTTCGATGTAGGATCGGCCGGCGTCAAGCGCGACGATCTTTGCCGGGTCGATGTCGAATCCGGTGACGGAAAAGCCGTTTCGCGCAATCGCCATCGCAAGCGGCAGACCCACGTAGCCAAGCCCAATGACGCCGGCGCGCGCGCTTTTCCGCGCAATGGCCTGCAGGAGATGTTCGGCGGAAGAAGGCAGCGAGGTCAAGCGTGCACCCGTTCAATCGTGAGCTATCCTTTGCGGACAAATCCATTCGGCGTCAAGCACGCCGCGAATGACGGAAAATTGAAGCGAGAAACGGGAAACAGTTTTCTTTCTCCTCCTTCTGGTTTTGGGATGGCCCCTCACTTATATCATTCGGACGCGTCGCCCCGTCGGGCAATGATCGGGCGACGTGTTTTCGAGCAAAGCGGGCGGGCTCCACACCGACACAGGGACAAGCGATGAACACGCGCGTGGCCGACGTCTCAAACATCCTCCTGGACCGCGTTTCGGCGTGGCTGAAAACCACCGCCCTGAGCGGCGAAAGCCTGGAATATCTGATCACAGGCTTTTGCGAACGGCTTGCCGCGGCGGGCCTGCCGCTGTTGCGTGTCCACCTGAGCTTTTCGATGCTGCATCCGCTCTACGACGCGCTGGGCTTCACCTGGATGCGCGGCCAGGGCGTCACCGTCGAAGGTTTCCGGGCGTCCGGTGCGGATACCGAGCCGTCCCGGTTCCTGCTCAGCCCCTATTACTACCTGCTCAACAACAACCTCGACCACCTGCGCCGCCGCATCGATCCGACGGCTCCGTCCGAGTTCCCGGTCTTCGATGACCTCAAGAAGGTCGGCGTGACCGACTACATGGCGTTCGTCCAGTCCTTCGGCGAATCGCCCGGCCAGGGCATGGTCGGCTCCTGGTCGACCGACGCCCCCGAAGGCTTCAACGACAACGTCATCGAGGCGCTTCTGAAGGTCCAGAACAGTCTCGCCGTCGCCGCCAAGATGGCCGTGCTCGGCAAGCTCGCCGACAACATGCTGATGACCTATCTCGGCGGCAATGCCGGCAGGCGCGTGCTCTCCGGCCAGATCCGCCGCGGCGACGGCGAGACCATCCGCGCCGCCCTGGTGATGGCGGACATGCGCCAGTCGACGGTTCTCGCCGAGAAGGAAGGCCGGCAGGCCTATATCGACACCCTCAACCAGTTCTTCGACGCCATCGCGATGCCGTTCAACCGCAACGGCGGCGAGATCCTCAGCTTCATTGGTGACGGGTTCCTGGCGGTCTATCCTTGCGGCCGCCACCGTGAACCCTCGCAGGTCGCGGCGCGGGCGGCGATGTCGGCCGTCCGCCTTGCGACGATGCGCATGAACGAACTCAACGCCAGGCGCCGCAAGGATGGGCTGGCGGACATCCGCTACGGGGTCGGCCTGCATGTCGGCAACGTCATGTTCGGCAATGTCGGGCTGAAGGACCGCCTCACCTTCTCCGCCTTTGGCTCGGCCGTGAACGAGGTGCAGCGGCTCCAGGGGCTGACGAAAAAGTATTCGCAGTCGATCGTCGCAAGCCAGACCTTCGCCACCTACTGCGGCGGAGAATGGGTCACGCTCGGCCAGGAAAAGCTGCGCGGCGTGCGCCAGAAGCTCACCGTGCTGTTGCCCGGCCAGACCAACCTCAAGCTCGACCGCGCCGAGGCGATGGAAGCCGTGGACCGCGACGGGCGTTCGGAGGCCGAGCAGGTCATGCTGCTCTATCGTGATGCCCGCTCGACGCCCAACGGTGAACAGAAATCGAAAGTGCCGATGATCGCACGCGGGCTCAATTAACGTCGGGCCGGTCAGGAAATGTTGATGAGCGGCTCCCTGGAGCTGGCGATCAGCCGAACTGCGCGGGTGGATCGGCAGGGCGAGGCGTCCTCGCGTCAGGTCGCCCGGATTTGAAAAACGTCCGGGACTGATGCATGTTTGCCTCCCTCAGACAGATATCTCGTCACGAACAGGGATGATCCTGATGGGGCCTGACTCGAATGCGACGGGTGGCGAATCCAACGGGTCCGCCTGGGAGGCGAGACTGATCGATGGCTTCGAGGGCGACGGCTTCTCGCCCGCGGGCGGGCTCTACTATCGCGAGAATGCCGAGCAGAGCGCCGGCACCGTCGAGTTCCAGCGCGAGGTCACCCATGGCAGCGCCGGCGCGCTCAAGCTCAGCGTGCGGCCGATCTGGAACGGCAAGCGCCACCGCAGCGAACGGGCGGAGGTGTGGGAACGCACGGCGCTGCGCGTGCCCTATGACAAGGCCGTCTGGTACGGCTTCTCGGTCCGCTTCGCCGACCCCATCCCGCAGGACGACCACCGACATCTGATTGCCCAGTGGAAGCGCGAAATCGGGCCGGGCGCGAAAGGTGACTTCAGTCCCTTCCTGGCGCTGCGCCTGGTACGGGGCCGGCTGTTTGCGACCGTCGAAACAACCTTTCCGGTGGGTCAGAGCAGCCTTCCCGTTTCCGCCGGCACACCGGGCCTCACGCCGGTCTGGTTGCGGCCGGAAAAGCGGCAGATGCGTGCGCTCGTCGCCACAGACCCGCATTGGGAGCCGCGCGACGGACGCCTGTTCAAGGCCTACACCGATCGGATTGCCATGGTCGACCGCGGCAACGGCCTGCCGGCGCCGCAAAGCGGCTGGATCGATTTTGCGGTGATGACCCGACCGGGGCCGGACGGCAGCGGCCACATCGAACTCTTCGCCAACGACCGCTGGGTCGTGACCGTGCGCGGCCATGTCGGCCACGCCGAACAGGGGCTTGGCGCCCGGCAATATTTCAAGTTCGGCCCATACCGCTCGGCCGCGCACGGCGGATGGTCGCTCTACTACGACAATTTTCGCCGCTCCACCCGCAGCGAAGACGTGCTGGGACCTGCCGGCTTGGCGGCGCTACGGGCAGAGACGGCGGCAGAAGGCACTCCAAGCCCTTGATTTTACTTCAATATTAAGCGCCAATGTCAGCACGTGAGACTGTAGGCAAATACGATGGACAGGCCGTAAAGCCTCCGTTACTGTCCTGAATATAGGGCACAAAACGTAACCGAAGGATTTTCCGGGCATGATCTTAGGGGCGGATCTGTTGCGGATCGAAGATCTCAGCATCTCCTTTGCCATGCTCGGTGGGCAGGTCGATGCCGTGAAAAACGCGAGCCTGCGGGTTCTCCCCGGCAAGGTGACCGCGCTTGTCGGCGAGTCGGGTTCGGGCAAGTCCGTCATCAGCCAGTCGGTCATGCGCATCCTGCCACGCATCGCCACGGCCAGCGGCCGTATCCTTTTCAACGATCCGCTCACCGGCGAGCAGACCGATATCCTGCAATTGTCGCAGGATGGACCGGACATCCGCTCCATCCGTGGCCGGCGCATCGGCAAGATCTTCCAGGAACCGATGACCTCGCTGTCGCCGCTGCACACCATCGGCGACCAGGTGAGCGAGGTGCTCACCATCCACGAGGACATGAGCAAGGACGAGCGCTACGAACGCACGATAGAAATGCTGCGGCTGGTCGGCTTCGCTAAGCCGGAGCGCGCCTTCAACATGTATCCGTTCGAGCTTTCCGGCGGCATGCGCCAGCGCGCCATGATCGCGCTGGCGCTGATCTGCCGGCCGGCACTCCTGATCGCCGACGAGCCGACCACCGCACTCGACGTGACGATCCAGGCGCAGATCCTCAGGCTTCTGAAGGACCTGCAGCAAGAGCTCAACATGGCGATGCTGCTGATCACCCATGATCTCGGTGTCGTCGCCAACGTCGCCGACGAGGTGGTGGTGATCTTCCACGGCGAGGTCATGGAGGCGGGTCCGGTCGAAGCCATCTTCCGCCGCCCCACCCACCCCTACCTCAAGGGCCTGATGGCTGCGGTGCCGCATTTCGACATGAAGCCCGGCGAACGGCTGAAGGCGCTGCGCGAGGTGCCGGTCAACGCCTCGCACCTGCTTGGCACCGCGGGTCCAAGGGAGCCGGCCGGCTCGGAAGTCCTGCTCTCGGTGCGCGACGTCAGCAAGTCGTTCCAGATCCGCAAGGGTGGCTTCTTCCGAAGGTCGGAAGAGGCGCCGGTGCGCGCGGTCGACGGGGTCAGCTTCGACATCCGCCGCGGCGAATGCCTCGGCCTCGTCGGCGAAAGCGGCTGCGGCAAGACGACCGTCAGCAAGATGCTGATGCGTGCCGTGACACCCGATTCCGGCTCGATCACCTTCAACGATCGCGACGGGCCGGTCGACGTGCTCAAGGCCGAGGGCGGCGACCTGCAGAAGCTGCGCGCCAAGATCCAGATGGTGTTCCAGGATCCGGTTTCGTCGCTGTCGCCGCGCATGACCGTGCAGAACATCCTCGCCGAACCGTTGGAGATCCACGACCGTGGCACGGCGAAATCCCGCCTGGAGACGGTCGGCGCGCTGATGGAGGTGATCGGTCTCAACCGGCGATACCTGAACCGCTATCCGCATTCGTTTTCCGGCGGCCAGCGCCAAAGAATCGGTATCGCGCGGGCGCTTGCGCTCGGGCCGGAACTGCTCATCTGCGACGAACCGGTCTCGGCACTTGATGTGTCGGTGCAGGCACAGATCCTCAACCTCTTGAAGGATCTGCAAAAAGACCTCGGCTTGACCTATCTCTTCATTTCCCACAATCTGGCCGTCGTCGACTACATGGCCGACCGGATTGCGGTGATGTGCGCAGGGCGAATCGTCGAGCTTGCGCCGCGTGAAACGCTCATGCGTGCGCCCGTTCATCCCTATACGAAGTCGCTCCTTGCGGCTGTCCCCTTCCCCGACCTCGACCGGCCGCTGGATTTCTCGGCACTTAAGGCCGCGAATGCCAGCGACATGCGCAACTGGTCCGTCCAGTTCCAGCGGGATTCCGGTGGCGACGGGCTGACGACGGTGGATCTCGGCGACGGCCATCTCGTGCTGGCCCGCCGGACTGCGGATGTGAAGGAGCTGCGCCCGTGATCACGCGTCGAACCCTTCTCGGCCTGCTTGCCTCCACCTGCCTCCCCATATCGCTGGCGCGGGCGGCATCGCCGTCGCGCGAACCCGAATCCTTCAAGGACAAGCTCGCCGACGGCTCCCTGCCGCCGATGGCCGAGCGCATTCCGAAGGCGCCGCGCGTCATCAACCTGGCGGCCATGGGGCGGACCCCCGGCCAGTACGGCGGCTCGGCACGGATGATCATCGGCGGCCAGAAGGATATCCGCCTGATGACGATCAACGGCTATGCCCGCCTGATCGGCATCGACGAGCACCTCGTGCTGCAACCGGATATCCTGGAGAGCTTCGAGCAGGTCGAAAACCGCGTCTACACCCTCCGCCTGCGCGACGGACATCGCTGGTCGGACGGCCACCCCTTCACCACCGACGACTTCGTCTACTATTGGGAAGACGTGCTCAACAACAAGGAGATGCGCCCGCGCGGGCTGCCGCTCGACCTGCTTTCGGACGGCCAGCCGCCGCGCTTCGAGGTGGTCGACCAACTGACTGTCCGCTATTCCTGGGACGTTCCGAACCCCGACTTCCTGCAGCGCCTCGCCTCGCCGCAACCGCTGACGCTGGCGCTGCCGGCCCATTACATGAAGCAGTTCCATCCGAAATATGCCGACCCCGAGACGCTGAAGAAGCTGGTCGAGGAGGAAGGCACCGACGACTGGACCGGGCTGCACATCAACCGCTCGCGCACCTATCGCCCGGAAAACCCCGACCTGCCGACCCTCGACCCGTGGCGCAACCTGACCGCGCCGCCGGCCGAACAGTTCATCTTCGAGCGCAATCCCTATTTCCACCGCGTCGACGAGACCGGCCAGCAACTGCCCTATATCGACCGGGTGCTGCTGAATGTCTCGGCGTCCGGCATCATTCCCGCCAAGGCCGGCGCCGGCGAGACCGACATCCAGGCATACGGCCTCGATTTCGCCGACTACACATTCCTGAAGGACGCGGAGGAACGCTATCCGGTCCGGGTCCGCCTGTGGGAACACACGCAGGGCTCGCGCATCGCGCTGCTGCCGAACCTCAACTGCGGCGACAAGGTCTGGCGCGATCTCTTCCGCGACGTCCGGTTCCGCCGGGCTCTTTCGGTGGCGATCGACCGGGAGGAGGTCAACAAGGCGAGCTTCTTCGGGCTGGCGCGCGAAAGCGCCGACACGATCCTCCCGCAAAGCCCGCTGTTCAAACCCGAGTACCAGCACGCCTGGGCGCAGTACGATCGCGACCTTGCCAACAAGCTGCTCGATGAGATCGGCCTCACCTGGAATGAGAACGAAGACTTGCGTGTGCTGCCGGACGGCCGGGAAGCGAGCCTCATCGTCGAATCGGCCGGCGAGAGCACGCTTGAGACCGACGTGCTGGAACTCGTCACCGACCACTGGCGGCAGATCGGGCTGAAGCTGCACGTGCGCACCTCACAGCGCGACGTGTTCCGCAGCCGTGCGCTTGGCGGCGAAATCATGATCTCGGTGCAGCAGGGCATCGACAACGGCATTCCGACCGCGGACATGTCGCCGTCGGCACTGGCGCCGACCGGCGACGAGCAACTGCAATGGCCGGTCTGGGGCCTGCATTATCTCTCCAACGAGCAGAAGGGCGAGGCGCCGGACCTTCCCGAGGCAAAGCGGCTGGTAGAACTGATGAAGCAGTGGAAGCGCTCAACCTCGACGGCCGAGCGCGAGACGATCTGGACGGAGATGCTGTCGATCTACACCGACCAGGTCTTCTCGATCGGCATCGTCAATGCCACGCTGCAGCCGGTCCTCACCTCCAGGAAGATGAGGAACGTGCCGGAAAAAGGCCTCTACGGCTTCGACCCGACCGCCTTCATGGGCGTCTACATGCCCGACACGTTCTGGTTCGACGGGAGCGCCTAAGCGATGCTGAGATATATCCTTTGGCGCATCGCCGTGATGGTACCGACGCTCTTTTTGATCTCGGTCCTCGTGTTCACGATCATCGAACTGCCGCCGGGCGACTACTTCGAAAGCTATGTCTCGGAACTCCGGGCCATGGGCGAGGCCGCCGATATGGAGGAGATCGACGCGCTGCGCGAGCGCTACGGCTTCGACCAGCCGGCACCGATCCGCTACTTCCACTGGGTCGGCGGGATGCTCAAGGGTGATTTCGGCTATTCCTTCGAGTACCAGTTGCCGGTTTCCGAGGTGGTCGGCGACCGGCTGTGGCTGACTGTGCTGGTCTCCTTCGTCACCATCCTGTTCACCTGGCTGATCGCCTTTCCAATCGGCATCTACTCCGCCACCCACCAGTACAGCTGGGGCGACTACGGCCTGACCTTCATCGGACTGCTCGGCCTCGCCATTCCCAATTTCATGCTGGCGCTGATCCTGATGTACTTCGCCAACATCTGGTTCGGCACCTCGATCGGCCACCTGATGGACCAGCGGTTCCTGAACGAGCCGATGAGCTGGGATAAGGCGAAGTCGATCCTCGAGCACCTGTGGATCCCCGTCATCATCATCGGCACCGCCGGCACGGCCGGCATGGTGCGGCGCCTGCGCGCCAACCTGCTCGACGAACTGCAGAAGCAATACGTGGTGACGGCGCGCGCCAAGGGCATGAACCCGTTCCGCGCGCTGGTCAAATATCCGCTGCGCATGTCGTTGAATTTCTTCATCTCCGACATCGGCTCGATCCTGCCGCAGATCATTTCCGGCGCTGAAATCACCGCCATCGTGCTGTCGCTTGAAACCACCGGACCGATGCTAATCAAGGCGCTGCAGAGCCAGGACATGTACCTTGCCGGCTCGTTCCTGATGTTCCTTGCCTTCCTCACCGTCATCGGCGTGCTGATCTCCGATATCGCGCTCGCCATTCTCGATCCGCGTATCCGACTCCAAGGCGGGAGCACCAAATGAACTCTCCGCTGCCGCCGTCCGGCTCCCCCCTGCAGCACTACGTTTCGACCGCTCCCTTCGACCCCTACTCGGTCGAGGCGATGACCGCCGGGCAGGCGAAGGTCTTCCAGGCCTCGCAGACGCGGCTGATGTGGTGGAAGTTCAAGAAGCACCGGCTGGCGCTCGCCTCCGGCATCTTCCTGCTGGCGCTCTACCTGATGATCGTCATCGCCGAATTCCTGGCGCCCTATAATCTGCACACGCGGAACATGGACTTCATTCATGCCCCGCCGCAGCGGGTGCGCCTCTTCCACGAGGGCCAACTCGTCGGGCCGTTCGTCTACGGGCGCGAGATGAAGCTCGACATGGACACGCTGAGACGTGTCTACAGCGACAATCGGAACGACGTTCAGCCGCTGCGCTTCTTCTGCTCGGGCGATCCCTACCGCTTCTGGGGTCTGTTCGACGCGAGCCTGCATCTGGTCTGCCCGGCCAAGGACGGCGAGATGTTCCTGCTCGGAACCGATCGCCTCGGCCGCGACGTGCTTTCGCGCATCATCTACGGCGCCCGCATCTCGCTGACGATCGGCCTGATCGGCATTGCCATCAGCTTCACGCTCGGCATCGTCATCGGGGGCCTCGCCGGCTACCACGGCGGCTACCTTGACCTTTTCGTGCAGCGTATCATCGAGGTCCTGCAATCGATCCCGAGCATTCCCCTGTGGATGGCGCTGGCGGCGATCATGCCCGTCAGCTGGAGTCCGATCCTGGTCTATCTCGGCATCACCGTCATTCTCGGCCTGCTCGACTGGACCGGGCTGGCACGGGCGGTGCGGTCAAAACTGCTCGCGCTGCGCGAGGAGGATTATGTCCTGGCGGCCCAACTGATGGGCGCGAAAAGCAGCCGCATCATCGGTCGCCATCTCGTGCCCGGCTTCATGTCGCATCTGATCGCCTCGGCAACCATCACGATTCCCAGCATGATCCTCGGCGAAACCGCCCTCAGCTTCCTCGGCCTCGGCCTGCGCCCGCCGATCACCAGTTGGGGCATCCTGCTCACCGAGGCGCGCAGCGTCAGCGTTATCGCCTTCTACCCATGGCTGCTGTTCCCCATGATCCCCGTCATCCTCGTGATTCTCGCTTTCAACTTCCTGGGCGACGGGTTGCGGGATGCTGCCGACCCCTACAAGTAACAAAATTGTGCGGTGCATTATTAGCGAATCCTAGTACGGCCTCTTATTTCTGTCGTTCGACCTGTGTGGGAGTATCCGATGACACGTCGCCTGGAAGACGCCCGGGTCTTGATGTACAGCCATGACACGTTCGGTCTTGGCCACTTGCGGCGCTGCCGCACCATCGCCCATTCGCTGGTCGAGGACTTCCGCGGCCTCAACGTCCTGATCATTTCTGGCTCGCCGATCGCCGGCGCCTTCGATTATCGTGCCCGTGTCGATTTCGTGAAGATCCCGAGCGTCATCAAGCTGCGCAACGGCGAATACACCTCGATGGAGCAGCACATCGACCTGCACGAGACGCTGAAGATGCGGCAATCGATCATTCGGCACACCGCCGAGAGCTTCCAGCCGGACATCTTCATCGTCGACAAGGAACCGATGGGCCTGCGCGGCGAAGTCGAGGACACGCTTGCCTACCTGAAAGCCCGCGGCACGACGCTGGTGCTGGGCCTGCGCGACGTCATGGACGCGCCGCACCTGCTCGACGCCGAATGGAAGCG
>NZ_JAVDTM010000005.1:0-384672 GCF_031455855.1 Mycoplana sp. BE70 | reverse complement strand
CTGCGAATAGCAAAGCGACACGAGAAATATCTCCAATGCGAAACCATTGTTTTTATTGGCATGTCGCACTTGGAAATAGAATGTACCCGGCTACATATGTTAGTCGCGTAATATATCTTATGGAACCTTTCCGCTTGGTTCCCCAGATACCCTCGTGACCTGGGGCTGTTTAGGGACCTGCTGGCTATGGCTTGAGCCCATCATCACTCATCGTGTTCGCCTCAACACCGCTATACCAAGTTGGGATCATGCTTCGAAGCTCCCTGACTGAAAGTCTGCCGGGTTTAACGTGGTTCATTCGGTGGCCGTGCTAAGGCAGGCAAAAACTTGTTGCAGCTTTCTCGAGGCTCATCAGATCGTATCCGCCCTCTTGGATCAACAGCACCAGCAGATCGAGTCTTCCAAGTATTTCCCCCATCGTCCTGAAGGCCTCGACGATCAGGCGAAGGCCTCGTGCCGGATCGCGTGCCGGCGCGTCGAAGCCCAGGGAGATGATCAGGACCTGGGGCCGATGGCGAGCGCCGCCTTTGACCTTGTGAGCAAATGTCTTTCTTCATCGCAAATGTGGCGCATGCACACGCAGTCTTACAAATGCAGACAACCGGCGAGGAAATCTTACTTCACTATCGTAATTTTCGAGGCGCGCTCAAAGCATTATGCGATCTTTTGAGTTAGCGACGAAGATCGGCCATCGAGTTGAAACGCAAAGGATAGTCATTGATACGGGCCGGCGATGCTTATATGCGGCGCCCTGGCGAGTGCCATAGGCGAGGAAAAAGATAATGGTTGAAGCTTCCGTTGCTGCCGATCTGTGGACCGTGATGTCGAAGGTGTACGCAATGCCGGGCGTCGCCCAGGCGTGCCTGGAATTGCAGGACCGGTTTGAACTCGACGTGCCGTTGTTCCTTGCCGTGCTCCAGGCGGCCGGGAAAGGCAGCCGCATCGATGCCGACACGATTCGGAGCCTTGACGAGAGCTGCAGCCGATGGCGTGCGGAGGTCGTCCGGCCCCTGCGCGCGATCAGGGTGCAGCTAATGGCCAATCCGTGGATGGAAAACCGCGCGCCAGTCGTGTCCTTTCGCTCGGCGCTCAAGATGCTGGAACTGGACGCCGAAAGGCTCGAGATCGCGGTGTTGGAGGAAGCGATCGCCGACCTGCCGCGCGATGAAGGTCAGGAGGACGGGTCGGCACGGATTAGCGCCGTCGCGCAAATGGTTCTCGAACGTTTCGCCGGCCGCACCCTGCCGGAAGAGATGCCGCAAGCCCGTCTCATCGCAGACGCCGTGTGGTCACTCGCACGGGGCTGATGCTGAACTCGTGAATACAATATCATAATCGATCGCGTCTTCTGCACCGGATTTCGCCTAGCGAAATCGAAGCCAGGCGCATGGCGAAAAAAACCTACCGGATTCAACTCCTGTTTGCAGAGGTGACACGCAGTAATAGGTATGTTAGTCTTTCAAAAGGATATCATTATCAAGGCCGAACATGCCTGAACCCGATCAGCACCTCTATGAGAAGATAAAAGCAACGATCGATCGCCGTGTCGAGGCGGAGGAGTGGCCCGCTGAATTCCAGGTTCCGGCAGAGGTCGAGCTTGCGGAGGAGTTCGGGGCGTCTAGGCTGACCGTGAGACGTGCCTTACGTGAATTGCAGGCCGAGGGCGTCCTGATACGCATCCAAGGGCGGGGAACCTTCGTGGTCGGCCGGCGCATGCAATGCGCTATCTTCAATATTTCCGACATGGCCGAGGAAATTGTGTTCAACGGCGGCGCCCATGCCAGCAACGTGATCCAGCTCGGCGTCGTGCCGCGGGAAGACCCGCAATCGAACATGCTGGCACTGGGGCCGGATGGGGTTGTCTTTCATGCGCGGCTGCTGCACCTGGAGGATGGTACGCCGATCCAGCTTGAAGATCGCTACGTCAATGCAAGCGAGGCTCCGTCCTTCCTGGAGCAGGACTTCAGCAAGATCACGCCGCACGCCTACCTGCTTCGCGAGACGACGGTGACATCCGTGGACAATACGATCCGCGCCATCAGGCCGGACGCGGACGCGTGCCGGCTCTTGCAGATCGACAGCACCCAACCGTGCCTCCTGCTAGACCGGTCGACCTGGCGCGAGGGGACCCCGGTGACCCGCAGCCGCTTCCTCTACCCGGGCGATCGTTACCGGCTGCGGAGCTCGCACGAAGCGCGCCAGAACCGCATTGTGAACGCAAATGGACCATTGACGCCGAAGGGACGCAAGAAATTCAGGTGAAACGGCTGTTCCGGCAGCCGCGGGGGACCCGCGACGTCGCGGCTCGATAATATCCGCGATCTCCCCGAGCGATATGAGGCGGAGCGTCAACACCTCGATCGAGAGGCCGTGGGCCGACGTGACTATGCTAGCCAGCGTCGTTGCCGCACATTCACCCCTTGCAAGGGCCCATGCCGCAGCGCGGGAAGCGTCCTGCGCATCCCCACACGGATTTCGCCGCGGGTGCCCCCTCGCACCGGCATGCCACGATCTCGGCGGCGGACGTCAGGATGACTATATCGAAGCCTGGCAGGCCGAACCGCGGCGACACGGCCGCCATCGGAAGGCCGGATGGCCCCCGGCAGGAAATGCGGATCGGACAGGTCAGCCCCGGGCCTTCATTCCCGTGAACGACACGGGGAAGTGCCGTGATGGTCATCAAGCCCGGCGGCGAGAAAGCCGCAACCGGTAGCGATCGCCGCACAGCTCGAGGGGATGAGATCGTCGATCGCCGCGCGGAAAGCATCGTGCCGTAGACTATGATGCGCGCGGGTCAGAGGTATCCTCCATCAGGCTGCCCTTCAGGCCGCCCCAGCGCCGTATGGCGCCGGTATCGATGTCGAAGAGGTCAAGGGCGCGGGCACTGGAATGGGTGACCAACTCCTCGATGCTCTGCGGCTTGGCATAGAAGGCGGGGACGGGGGGCATGATGATGGCCCCCGTCCGGGTGAGCGCTCCCATCGTCTCGATGTGCCCCAGATGCAGCGGCGTTTCCCGCAGCATGAGCACGAGGCGACGGCGCTCCTTCAGCACCACGTCGGCGGCCCGGCTCATCAGGGTGGAGGTCACGCCCGTGGCGATCTCCGACATGGTGCGCACGGAACAGGGGGCGATGAGCATTCCCATGGTGCGGAACGATCCGCTGGCGATCGTCGCGCCGATATCGGCGACCGGATAGATCACATCGGCCCGGCCCTCGAGATCGGCCTTCTGCAGGCCGAGTTCCTGGTTCAGTGTGAGAAGGGCCGAGCGACTAACGACGAGATGCGTTTCCACCTCCGCCGCCCGCGCAAGTTCAAGGGCGCGGATTCCATAGGCCGCACCCGAAGCGCCCGTGATCCCGATAATCAGCCGCCGCGTGCTCATGATCAGGCGCCCGCGAACCAGTCGGAGAGATGGATGTCATTCACCATGCGCAGCCGCTTACGCTCGAATTCCTCTTCCCGTCCCCAAGGCTTGGTGGCGTCGACCAGCAGGCGCCCCCAGTGATCCTTGGCCTCATCCCGGTAGAAGGACGGGGTCTCGGGAATGACGAGCGTGTCCTTGTCGGGGCGGCAGCGGGTCAGAATCGCCCATTGCACGTCGTCCATGTCGTAGATGTCGACATCCTTATCAACGACGGTGATCTGCTTGGCCCAGATGGGTTCGGCGCCGATCGTCGCCAGCATGACCTGGCGCGCATGGCCTTCGAACTGCGGTTCGATCTGCACGATGGCATGGTTGACGAAGGGCTGGCATGTCACGTTGACGATGCCGGGAAGCGCCGCGCTCAGCCGCTGGTAGATGTTGGCCGAGACGGAAAGCTCCAGCGTCAGCACCTCCTCGGGCGAGCCGCACAGGATCGAATGGAACATGGCGTCCTTGCGCACGGTCACGCCAAGCACTTCGAAGACGGCATTGGGACCGACGGGGACGTAATAGCCCATGAACTCGCCGAACGGGCCTTCCGGGCGGCGCTCGTTGGGCAGGAACCGGCCCTCGATCACCACCTCGGTCTCGGCGGGAACTTCAAGGTCGATATGGTTGCATTTGCGCATGGCAATCGGCGTGCCTCGCAGGCGCGCAGCCACTTCCAGCTCGTCCACGTCATAGGGCAGCGGAGCGGCGGCGGTCAGGAAGGCGTGGGCCGGCGGGCCGATGAGCATGGCCGCCTCGAGCGGCCGCCCCATCTTCTCGGCCTTCTCGTGATAGATCGTCAGATGGTGACGCGGCGCGAGGCGGCAGCGCAGCTCGTTGTCGCTGATGAACATCGAGCGGTGATAGGAGAGGTTGCCCACCCCGGTCTCGGGGTCCTTGGCGATGAACATGGCAGAGGTGAAATAGGGTGCGCCGTCTCGGTCCGAATAGGTGATCAGCGGCAGGTCGGATAGTTTGACCTCCTCGTATTCCGGGGTCTCGTTCGCCGGCACGAGGGGGTCGCGCATCTCGGCCGAGCCGAGCGAGGATAGCTTGCTCCACTGCCGGCAGAAATCGTTCGCGTCGATGCCGATCACCTCACCCAACCGTTCACGGGTGCTGTAGACATTGGTGACCACCGGAAAGCGCGTGCCCTTCACATTGGTGAACATCACGGGCTTTGCCCATTTCTTCTGCGCCAGATGGGTGACGGCGGCAAGTTCATGGGCGGGGTCGATCTCGCGGTCGACGACCAGCAGGTCCCCGCGTTCCTGGAGTTTGCGAACAAAATTTCTCATGGGCGGCTCCTATTGTCAGGGTTTCAGCGGCTTGTGCCGGATAGGGCGGGGATGGTGACGATGCGGTTGGTGCGCGCCTCGTGTGTGGAGCGCATGCGGTAGCGGTCGCCGGGATAGATGAAACGGCTGCGCGTGACGGGAACTCCGTCACGCCAGGTTGAGCGATCCAGCAGGAGGCACGGCTGGTCGGCGCCTATCTGCAGGTGCAGACGGATTTCGTCGTCGACACGGATGGAGCGGATTGTGTTGTCGACGGTCGTGACGGTGGTCTCGCGCAGCAGCCAGGCATGCGGGCTAGTTTTCGAGAAATCCTGCTCGATGTAGTCCGGCGCCTCCACGGCGTTCACATAGCGATCTTCCAACTGGATCGGGCTGCCGTCCTCCAGATGAAGCAGCCGTGAATGGAAAACGGTATCGCTGGCGCCGAGCTGGAGCATGTTCCAGCCAGGATCGTCCCTGGTGAGGATCGAATGCTGGAGCAGCCGGCAGCTATGGGCACCGCCCCCGGAAGCGATCTCCTCCGATATGTCGGCGAGATTGAACACGGCGCATTGCATGCGCGGGCCTATGACGAACGTGCCGCGGCCCTGGACGCGTAGCAGCACGCCATCTGTCTGCAATTCGCGCAAGGCCCGGCGTACCGTAAGGCGGGACGCGCCAAATTCGCTGGCAAGATCCTCTTCCGAGGGGATTTGGAAGTTGGGCGGCCACTCCTCGGTCTCAATACGGCGATCGATCACGCATTTGATGCGCTCGTATAGGGGCTGGTCTGACGCCAACGTGTCCTCCAAAGTGATATCATTATGTTGAGCGCAAACCACACCAAATTTGCCAAGAAGGCAAGGGGGAATTCATTTTTAAATAGAAAGTCAGCGCAATTGCTTACTATTTATGCATTTCGCCGCGCCATTGGTTAAATTTTATGCAGATAAGTAATTTATCAGATCAGCAATTCTGTTCTTGACAGCGATTAGGCATATCATTTTTAATCGAAACAGATATCGCTATGCCGCTCAAGGCGCTACTTCATGCCGCGAAAAGGAGAGACCATGCCCATGCAAGACCTACCGAAACTGTCTATGTACATCGACGGTGAATGGGTCGCCCCGGCCTCGGGGGAGTATATCGAGACAGTCGATCCCTTTACCGCGAAGCCCTGGGCCTTGATCCCGCGTGGAAATGCAGAGGACGCCGACCGTGCGGTGCGCGCGGCGCATCGCGCCTTCACGGAAGGCCCCTGGGGCAGGATGCACCCGACCAAGCGCGGACGTATCATCCAGAGATTCGCCGCCCTCATCGAGGAACATGCCGATGCACTTGCCGAAATCGAGGTGCGCGACAACGGCCGCCTGCTGGAGGAGATGCGGCACCAGATCCGTTACATTCCGCACTGGTATCACTATTATGCTGGCTATGCCGACAAGATCGAGGGCGCGGTCCATCCCTGCGACAAGCCGGCGCTCAGTTTCTCGCGCCATGAGCCGCTAGGCGTCTGCGTCGGCATCGTGCCGTGGAATGCGCCGTTGCTGCTGTTCTCCCTCAAGGCGGCCCCCGCCTTGGCGGCGGGCAACACGCTGGTGATGAAGCCCGCAGAATTTACCTCCGCGACCGCGCTCAAGCTCATGGAGCTAGTCGAGAAGGCCGGTTTTCCGACCGGCGTCATAAACGTCGTCACCGGCTACGGCCCAGAGGTGGGCGAGCCGCTGGTTACGCATCCGCTGACCCGGCACTTGGGCTTCACCGGATCGACGAAGACGGGCGCCCATCTGTCCGCGCTGGCGGCGAGGGACGTGAAGCGTGTCAGCCTGGAACTCGGCGGCAAGTCCCCCAACATCGTCTTCGCCGATGCCGATCTCGACAATGCCGTGCGCGGCGTGGTGGGCGGGATCTTCGGCGCAGTCGGCCAGACCTGCATCGCTGGCTCGCGTCTCCTCGTGCATCGCTCTATCCAGGACCGTTTTCTGGAAAAGCTCGCCGCCTTCACGAAAACGGCACGCATCGGCGATCCGCGCAAGGTCGAGACCCAGATCGGGCCGATCGCCAACAGCATGCAGTTCGAAAAGGTGCTCGGTTATATCGACATCGCTCGCCAGGAAGGCGCTGAACTCGTCCTCGGCGGCAAGCGCCCGGACCTTGCAGAATGCGGCGCCGGCTTCTTCATCGAGCCGACCATCTTCACCGGCGTCAACAACGATATGCGCATCGCGCGGGAAGAGGTGTTTGGCCCGGTTCTTTCGGCCATAACCTTTGACGAGCCGGAAGAGGCCGTCGCCATCGCCAATGACAGCGAATTCGGCCTCGGCGCAGGAGTCTGGACCTCGAACATGCGCCTTGCCCTGAAGATGTCCGAACAGCTCGAGGCCGGCAGCGTCTGGGTCAACACCTATCGCGACATTTCCTACACCACGCCTTTCGGCGGCTACAAGAAAAGCGGCATCGGGCGCGAGAACGGCGTGGCGGGGATCTACGAATATCTCCAAACCAAGGCCGTCTGGCTCTCGACCGCGGAGGAGATCGCCAATCCCTTCGTGATCGGTTGAAGCGCGACGCCGATTTCATCCGCACACAAACGACGAGCCGCAACAGGCCGAGTGGCTCGTCGCCAACCTGAGGCCACAAACGGGAGGACGCAATGATTTTCGAGAGAGTGAAACGCTACAGTTATGTCTCCGCGGTGGGTGCCATCGCCGCAATCGGCCTGCTTGTCGTGGCAGGCGCCGCCAATGCGCAGTCGGCGGCCGACATTCTGCCCCAGAAATACAAGGATTCCGGGGTCATCAAACTGGTGACCGATGCGAAATATCCTCCCTTTCAGTCGATCAACGACGCAGGCGAGATGGTCGGCTTCGAAGTCGATCTCTGGGACGCGATCGCAGAGCGCCTCAGGGTGAAGATCGATGTAACGTCCGTCGCATTCGATTCGCTCATCCCCGGCGTCCAGTCCGGTCGTTGGGATCTCGCCATGGAAGGGATCACCGACAATGCGGAGCGGCAGAAGGTCGTCAGCTTCGTCGATTACGGCTACACCACCTCCTCCGCCTATGTCCTTGAAGAAAAGGGCAGCGGGATCGACGACCATCTCAGCCTTTGCGGCCTGAAGGGAGCCGCGCAAAGCGGCACCGAATGGGTCGGCATGATCACGACGGAAATCGGCGACGCCTGCGCCGCCGCCGGCAAGGAGAAGCCTTCCGTCTCCGAATTCGGAACGTCGGAGGCGACTTTGCTTTCCCTCTATTCCGGGCGTAGCGATTTCGTTCTGACCTCCGCGGCCTTGGCTGGCGAAATCCAGAAGGCGGCGCCGCGTCCCGTGAAGGTCCTCAAGATGCCGGTACTCGCCCGCATGCCGAGCGGCATCGCGTTTCGCAAGGATGAAACGGACCTCGGCGAGGCCGTGCTGGCGGCTCTGAAGGAGGTCCGGGCGAGCGGCGACTACGACAAGATCTACGAGAAATGGACGGTCTCGCCGATGGCGATGGAACACGAGCCGGGCATCAACCTTGCCACGGTTCCGGCTGCGGAATGAAAAACGCGGTCGGTGGCTCCGGCCACCGGCCGCATC
Organism: Mycoplana sp. BE70; assembly: GCF_031455855.1. Taxonomy (NCBI): domain Bacteria; kingdom Pseudomonadati; phylum Pseudomonadota; class Alphaproteobacteria; order Hyphomicrobiales; family Rhizobiaceae; genus Mycoplana; species Mycoplana sp. BE70. The sequence goes on along the minus strand of NZ_JAVDTM010000005.1, from coordinate 376,398 downwards.
AAACCGGCCATTATTGAGAGACAGCGATCATGTCGAATGATTCAACTCTGGCGTTGTCGGCCCCATCGGATCGACCGGCGCTGACATATGTCCCGGCCACGGCCTGGAAGACGCGGCTGGCCGCAGCCTTACTGATCATCTTCGTGCTGTATTGCGCGAATATGATCGCGGCAAATCCCAATTTCGGATGGGCTGTCGTCGGTGACTATCTGTTCGACGCACGTATTCTTTCGGGCCTTTCCCTGACGCTGTGGTTGACACTGGTCACGATGGCGATCGGCGTCGTCTTGGGAACGATTTTCGCCATTCTCGCGATGACGGACAATATTGTCATCTCGACCGTCGCCAATGCCTATATATGGTTCTTTCGCGGCACCCCAGTTCTTGTCCAGCTGATATTCTGGTACAATCTCGGCGCTCTCTTTCCGGAACTTTCCCTCGGAATCCCGTTCACGTCCCTGTGGGTTTCCGTCCCCACCAATACACTCATATCGCCTGTTACAGCGGCCGTGCTCGGGCTCGGACTGAACGAAGGCGCCTATATGTCCGAAATCATCCGCAGCGGCCTGATGTCGGTCGATCCGGGCCAAAGGCAGGCCGCGAAATCGCTGGGCATGACCAGTGGAAAGGCGCTGTGGCGCATCGTCTTGCCGCAGGCAATGCCAGTGATCATCCCGCCGACCGGCAATCAGACGATCGGCATGCTGAAGACTTCGTCCCTCGTGAGCGTGATCTCGCTGGCCGATCTGCTCTACTCCGCTCAGACGATCTATTCCCGGAATTTCCAGACCATCCCGCTGCTGATCGTGGCCTGCCTGTGGTACCTAGCGGCCACCACGCTCCTGAGCGCCGCCCAGGTGCGAATAGAGCGGCATTTCAGCCGATCGACCGTAACTGCCATCACCCCAATGAGACGCCTGTTTCGCCGGAAGGTTCGATAAAAATGTCAGATCCGATGATTGTCTTTGACCGGGTATCGAAAAGATATGGCAGCTTGCCGGTGCTGCACGACATCAATCTGGAAGTCACCGCGGGAGAGGTCATCAGCCTGATCGGCCCATCCGGATCCGGCAAGTCGACCCTCCTGCGCTGTGTCAATCACCTGGAACGGATCGAGCAGGGAAGCATCACTGTCGACGGGGAGTTGATCGGTTATCGCCGTGACGGAAACTTCGCCTACGAGCTATCGGAAAAGCAAATTGCGCGGCAACGGGCGCGGATCGGAATGGTGTTCCAGAACTTCAATCTGTTCGGACACAAGACCGCTCTCGAGAACGTCATGGAAGCGCCCGTCCATGTTCTCGGCATCGGAAGACGGGAGGCCAAAGCGCTCGCGGGCGAGCTTTTGGCGCGTGTCGGTCTGGCTGACAAGATGCAGAATTATCCCCGAATGTTGTCCGGCGGCCAGCAGCAGCGCGTTGCCATTGCACGGGCGCTGGCGATGAAGCCCAAGGTCCTGCTCTTCGATGAACCCACAAGCGCGCTCGACCCGGAACTGGTCGGCGAAGTCCTCGACGTCATGCGATCGCTGGCGGCCGAGGGCCTTACGATGATGGTGGTCACCCACGAGATGTCTTTCGCGCGTGAGGTCTGCAACCGCATCGCCTTCATGCAGTCGGGTCGGATCGTGGAATTGGGGGCGCCTTCCGAGATGTTCAGCAGCACTGCCTTCGAGCGCACCCGCTCCTTCATGGCGAAGGTTCATTAAATGGATGCTCGAAGAAACGTCCACATATCCAGCAAGTGGGATATGATCGTCATCGGCGGAGGTATCGTCGGGTGTTCGGCCGCATTTTACGCGGCGCGTTCCGGCCTGCGCGTCCTTCTCGTCGAGCGTGACACGCCAGGCTCCGCACAATCGGGCCGTAATCTTGGCTTCGTTCGCCAACAGGGACGAGACTTCCGCGAGCTTCCTCTCGCCATTGCCTCGCTGCGCCTTTGGAACGGTCTCGAAAAGGATATCGGACGCAGCGTCGGCTGGTTTCGCGGCGGCAACATCGTTCTGGCGGTCAATGACAGCGACATGGCGCATCAGGCGGACTGGCAGGCCAAAGCGAAGGATTTCGGTCTCGACACCGTGCTGCTAACGCCGGCCGACGTCGCCGGAAAACTTCCCCTCCTTTCCGAAAAAGCCGGCATTCGAGGCGCGATGTTCACCGCCTCGGATGGGCGGGCTGAGCCGGGACGCGCCACGCGGGCGTTGTTCGAGGCCGCGGTCGAAGCGGGTGTCTCGGTTATTCTTGGCGGGAGCGTGAAGCGCCTGGATGTTCAGGCCGGGCTTATCCATGGGGTATGGATCGACGGTAAGCTTTATCGTGCCGACACGGTCCTCTGCGCCGCCGGCACGGGAAGCGGCAAGCTCCTGCGCCCGATCGGATACGTTCTTCCCCAGGAAAAGATAAGGGCGACCGTGGCGCGTTCCCTGCCGGTGCCGAACCTCACCCTCCATCCCTGTGTCTCGCTGCCCCAGACTGGCCTTCGGCAGGATGTAAACGGGGCAATCGTTTTGTCGGTGGCGGGGGGAGAATATGACGTACGGCTCGATTCCTGGCGATACATGCGCCACTATCGGGAAACGAGAAGAAGCAATCCAGATGCGGCGCGGATCAACTATCTTGGTCCAATTCAGCCGTTTGTCCGGTCGCATCGCTCCGCACCGATAGCGGATATCGCACCAACCCGAGAAGCCGTGCAGCCTGCCCTTTACCGCGTCCGGCAGGCCCAAAATGAATTGCAGAGATTTATACCTGCATTGGCGGAGGTTGCTATCGAAACCGTATGGGCGGGCATCATCGATACCCTCCCCGACGTGGTTCCCGTCATAGGTCAGGTCAAAGCCGTCGAGGGGCTTCTCGTCGCTGCCGGATTTAGCGGACACGGTTTCGGATTGGGACCGATGGCTGGGAAAATCATGGCCGAACTCGCAGTAGGCCAAACCCCGTCGGCTGATATTTCGGCTCTTTCGCCGGCGCGCTTCCAGCAACTACCCAAATGAACTGACAGCACTCGATCCGCCTGACGACATCGGCGACCATGAACATGGAGACTAAAATGCCAAAGAGAATCTTTTCCGGTTCCCCCTCCGAAACGACCGCAGGCTACGCCAAGGCTGTGATTGATGGGACAACGATTTATGTTTCCGGCACGACAGGCCGTGATAAGGCCACGGGTCTGTTTCCTCCGGATGCGGCAGATCAGGCACGCAATGCATTCGCGGATATTGAGGATGCATTGAACAAGGCAGGGGCCACCCTCGCCAATGCCGTGGCAAGTCGCGTTTACGTAGCCGACCTCGAAGCGGCCGAGGCCGTAGGGCCGGTGCTTGGACAGGTGTTCAAGGATATTCGACCCACCAGCACGTTCTTAATATGTCAAATTCCTGCACGCGGTGCAAAAGTCGAAATCGAGATTACTGCTTCCCTTGCCGATTGAGGCTGCCCATGTCGGTCGACATGGAGATCCGATTAACCGGAGAAAGCGGTGGCAGGTTGGATGTTCGGCCCCCTCCCCTTGGGAGGCGACATAGAGGATAGTGGTGAACATTGGCTGTTCCGGCATATTCACGCGGAAAGCAGCGGCCAAGCCAGGGCGTGTGCTGAAGCAGTGCGAGGGCGTCTTAGGCATGGAGGGCGAGCACTGCAGCACCGGCGGCGGGACTTCGATCTCGGAGACGACGACGCGCCATTCGTTGAAGCGCGCGCAGCACGTCGGCACCTCCGCGCTTTTAACATGCCCGCGGGCAGCGCTTGACTATTTTGAGGCCTGGTGCGGTCTTGCTACCGGCTCTCCCCTCCCGGCGACGGGGCGGTGAGCGACCTCTTCGATGTCGGCGTCACGGCAGCTTGGGCAGCGTATTGAAGGGATCGATTACCGGCACACCGAGCGGCTCGAAATGGCACGTGTTCCTTGTCAAAACGGTGAGCCCCAGCACCTGCGCCGTTGCGACTTCGAAACCAGGCTTATGCGCACGGGCGTGATCAAGGATGGCGCCAGCCGCATTCGCGCATTTCAGGTCAAATGGCAGCAGCCTCTCCGAATAGAGATACTCAATGGCGCTCCACCCGTCGCGAAGGGCGCGCGGTTTCGTCGTCGCACCTTCGTGTTGCGCCTTTGCGATGCCCGCTGCAACCTCTGCCGCCGAAACGACGGAGAGAAATAGATATGGACTGGCGCGGTCCAGCCAATTGACCAGGGCGCCTCCCCTCCCCGCCTCGACGGCGCGAGCGCCGAAATGACGTTGGTGTCGACGAGGGACATCAGAAGTCGATGGCGCGGTGCGGCTTACCGGTCCGCGTCGGAATATCGATTTCGTCGCCGGAAAAGCGCCCAGCAACCGGCCGAAGCTCGGCACATGCGACAGCTTCTCGTATTCCTGATAGGACACGACGGCTTCCTTCCTACCGTGCCGGGTAATCAAGGCTGGATTGCCACGAAGCGCTTGATCGACGACGGCCGACAGCGTCGCTTTGGCGTCTTTCAGCTGGATCTCTTTCCGTAGACGGTGGTCTGCGGTTCGAACTCTTCCAAGGTGAGGAATTGAACGGGTGCTCCTTCAAAGCAAGGGCACTGTTTGATGAGTGGTCGCGTCATCCAAACTGGCGTGGTTTTTCAGGTCGCTAATAAGGTTTGTGACAATTTTCAAGGGCTGGCGATTTGCCGGCAGTAGCAGGAGCGTGCGGAAATATATGGCTGGCTCGAAGGGGCGGACAATGAGATTCCTGCCGAGATAAGGTTCAGCCGTTATAGGGTTCACCACGCCGCAACCGAGTCCGGCATTGACCAGCGCGCATATCGTCGTCGAGTGTTGAGTCTCAAGCACGATTTTGGGCTTTATCGCTCCCGTCTCAAAAATGGCATCTACCTGCCGGCGAATCGTGTCCTCGGGAGAAAGCGCAACGAATGGTTCGCCGTGCAGGTCCTTCGCGAGTACGACTGCCCGTTCCCTTAGACGGTGGTCGGCCGGAAGCGCAACCACCGCGCGGTAATTCGTGAAAGGCCGGGCATCGACACCGGCCAGTTCTGTCTCGTCTGCTACCACTCCGACGTCGAGCTGTCCGGAGGCAACGAGATCTTTCACCAGAGTGGACCTCTGGGTTTGGAATGTAATCGTCACCTCGGGGTGGCGCTTCTGAAAAGCATACAACGCCTTTGGAACCACATTTGTGCTCAGTTCCGACAGGCTGGCAAAGCGAATTTCGCCTGAGCCGAAACCGCCGATGCGCGCCGCAGCGCTGCGAAGGTGAGTTAGCCCGGTGAAGGACTGCTCAACCTCGCGAAAGAAAAGCCGAGCCTCCGAGGTCGCCAATAGGCGGCCGTTCGTGCGGTGGAAGAGGGCGAGGCCGGTACTGTGCTCCAGTTCCTGAATGGCCTTGCTAACGACGGGCTGCGAAATCCTGAGGACCTCAGCAGCGCGAGAGGCCGTACTGTTGGTCATCACCGCATGGAAGATTTCGATCTGCCGCAGATTCATGAGGACGTCCTCCAGTGAGAATAGACAAGCGCCTGTGTGGTGACGCCGAAGATCAAGACGGATGATTTAACGTCACGGATCGACGCCCTCGCGGCTCCGTTGAGCTGTACTGGCCTGGCCACTACCGCACAGCAGTACAAATGCTGTGTATGGCTCCAGTGTCCTGGCTCTGCTCAAGGCCATTCCTCCGTCTCGATACGGCGATCGATTACGCTTTTGATCCGCTCGCACAGGGGATGGTCTGATGCCATTACGCTATCCAAATAATATCATTATGCTTAGGCGGAAATCACACCAAATTTGCCCGAAAGGCAAGAAAGATTATGTTTCGGACGTAAAATTGACGAAAAATGCCTATTTGTTGGGCGCAAACTAGGGGTGATGAGTTTTTGTGCGCCGAGAATGATTTTTCTTTGTCCGAGAATTCTGTTCTCTCTATTGAATAGAGATGTCATTTCAAATTGAAATGGATATCGATATGTAGCGGGTGCGCCCTCACTTAAGTGTGTCAGTGATCACGGCAGTTGGTGCAATCGACAGGAAATATCGAGCGCTCCGACTCTATTCTCAATGCATACCGCTGCCTCTTGACGGTGATCCGACGTGGCATCTCACATCCGAGCAAGGTCGATCGCGGCCTGGGCGAACGCCTGCGCCGTAGCCGCGAAGATAGGTCACGATGACACGATAGCCCGACTCGGCAAGAACCGGTGCCACATCGATATAGCTGTGGATGTCGTAGGGCCAGCCGTGCAGCAGAGGCGCGACGGGCCCCGACGACCGGGCCAGGCCCACTTCATGGACAGCTTAAGGGCTCGATCTGCCGCAGAGGCGTAGAGCGTCGGGCCCTGAGGCGCATTCTCGGTTCCTGGTTCGAACCTCCGAGCGCCGGAAGGAAATCGAGCTTCCGCTGATACGCAAACGGATCGTTCACGCTCAGCCACCCGGCGCCCCTCGGTCAAATATTTTTTGCGGTGCATATCCCTTCACCTGACGAACCGGGCTTGACTAAACGTTATTTGTCGTTTGTTATAACACTATACGAATTGCTCTACAGGAAGCCATACCATGACCGTGCACAGGACTTTGCGCCATTCCCTTTTTAGTCGTCTGGCGGACCCCTCGCTGGTGAGGCATCAAGCCTATGTCGGCGGAGAATGGATGAGTGCCGACAATGGCAGCACGATCACGGTGATCGATCCCGCTACGGCCCTTGAGATAGGCACTGTGCCGAACATGGGCTCTGATGAGACCCGCCGCGCCATCGAGATGGCAGAGGGGGCCCGGCAGGACTGGGCGGCTCTTGCAGCCAAGGACCGCGCCGCAGTGCTGCGCCGCTGGTTCGACCTCATGATCGCCAACCTTCCCGATCTCGCGGCCATCATGACGGCAGAGCAAGGCAAGCCGCTGGCCGAAAGCGAGGCCGAAATCCGCTATGCCGCCTCCTTTGTCGAGTGGTTCTCTGAGGAGGCCAAGCGCGCCTACGGCGACCTCATCCCCGCGCCCCGCGCCCATTCGCGCATCATGGTGCTCAAGCAGCCGATCGGGGTCGTCGCCGCTATTACGCCCTGGAACTTCCCTTCCGCCATGATCACCCGCAAATGTGCCCCGGCCTTTGCCGCTGGCTGCTCGGTCGTGGTGAAGCCGTCCGAATTCACGCCCTATTCGGCTCTGGCGCTGGCCGAGCTTGCCGAACGCGCCGGCCTTCCGAAGGGCGTCTTCAATATTGTCACGGGCGACGCCACCGCTATCGGCGGTGAGATGACCTCCAATCCGATCGTGCGCAAGATCAGCTTCACGGGCTCGACCCGCGTTGGCAAGCTGCTTCTGGAGCAGTCGGCCAATACGGTGAAGAAGGTAGCGATGGAACTCGGTGGCAACGCCCCACTCATCGTCTTCGACGACGCCGACCTCGACGTCGCCGTGCAAGGCGTCATCAACGCGAAATTCCGCAACACCGGACAGACCTGCATCTGCCCGAACCGCATCTATGTGCATGAAAACGTCCACGACGCCTTCGTAGCGCGCCTCTCGGCGGCAGTCGGCGCACTCAAGGTGGGCGACGGCTTCGTTGATGGCGTGCAGCAGGGTCCGCTGATCAACGAGGCGGCCGTCACGAAGGTGGAGCGCCATGTGGCGGATGCTCTGGGCAAGGGTGCCAAGGTCGTCGTCGGCGGCAAGCGCCACAACCTCGGCCAGACCTTCTTCGAGCCGACCGTGCTGACGAATGTCGATGCCACCATGCTCTTCGAGAGCGAGGAGACCTTCGGCCCCGTGGCCCCGGTTCAGCGCTTCTCGGACGAGAAGAGCGTCATCAAGGCCGCAAACGCCACCTCTTCCGGCCTTGCCGCCTATATCTTCACCCGCGATCTCGACCGCATGTGGCGGGTCGCCGAGCAGATTGAATCCGGCATTGTCGGCGTCAACGAAGGCCTGGTGTCGAACGAGGTTGCGCCCTTCGGCGGCGTGAAGGAATCCGGCATCGGCCGCGAAGGCTCGAAATACGGGATCGAGGAATTCCTCGAGCTGAAATACGTCTGCATCACCCAATCGGCAGCCTGACGGCCGGCCGGAAAACGCAGCTCGCAGGCAATGGTGCTTGCGGGCCTCATCTGAACGCGCATGAAAAGGGGAAATACGTGAAACTTGCGAATTCATTGAAACTGGGAGTTCTGGCCTGCGCTACCGCGCTTATGGGTGCGATGTCCTTCGCCGGCTCCGCACAGGCTGGCGCGGCGCTCGACGCCATCAAGGCCCGCGGCAATCTCGTCTGCGGCGTCGGCCAGGCCGTTCCGGGCTTCTCCGCACCGGCTGCCAATGGCGAACTCGCCGGCATCGACATCGACTACTGCAAGTCGATGGCCGCCGCCATTCTCGGCGACGCCTCCAAGGTAACCTATCGCCAGGCGTCCTACTCGGAACGTTTCGTGCTGCTGTCTTCCGGCGAAATCGACGTTCTGGCCCACGACACGACGACCACGCTCAACCGTGAAGGCGCCCAGAGCGCACGCTTCGCTTCGCCGAACTATTTCGACGGCTACACCTTCATGGTCTCGAAGTCCCTCGGCGTCGACAGCCCGGACCAGCTCGCTGACGCCACCGTCTGCATCCTGCAGGGTTCGACCTTTGAAGTGAACACCGAGAACTTCTTCAAGTCGCGCGGCCTGAACTATACGCCGCTCGTCCTTAGCGCCTGGGAACAGCTCGACGCTGCCTTCTTCGGCGGCCGCTGTGACGCATTCGGCGGCAACTACGGCAACCTCGCCGGCTCCCGCGCCGGCAACGGCAATGTCGACGACTACATCATCTTCCCGAACTTCATAACGCTGGAGCCCTATGCGCCGGCCGTGAAGAGCGGCGACGAAGAACTCTTCCTCATCGCCCGCTGGGTCATGTTCGCTCTCGTCGAAACCGAGCGTCTCGGCATCGCGCAGGCCAATGTCGCCGACCTCGCCAAGAACTCGCCCGATCCGGAAGTCAAGCAGCTCCTCGGCACGACCCCGGGCAACGGCAAGGACCTCGGCCTTTCCGAAGACTGGGTCGTCAAGATCGTCTCGTCCGTCGGCAATTACGGCGAGAGCTTCGAACGCAACCTTGGCAAGGCCTCGCCTCTCAAGCTCGACCGCGGTCTCAATGACCTGTGGACGAAGGGCGGCCTCATGTATGCAGCACCGTTGCGTTGATGCGTAGCGAGCGCCTTCAAAACGCGCTGTTTGTCGCGGCAGCTATCGCAGTTTTTGCGTGGCTGTCGCACAATCTTGCGTCCAACCTCGCCGCCCGCGGCGTCAGCATCGACTACGGTTTCCTCTGGAATGCCACGTCGTTCCCGATCGGCGAGTCGCTGATTTCCTTCGGTTCGGGCGACAGCTATTTCCGGGCCCTGCTCGTCGGTCTGCTCAACACCGTCAAGCTGGCCTTTGCAGCGATCGTGCTGTCCACCGTGCTCGGTCTTCTGATCGGCCTTGCGGGACGCACCGCCCATCCGCAGCTCCGCGCCCTCGCGAAAGCCTATATCGAGGTGACGCGCAACACGCCGCTGCTGCTCATTCTCGTCGTCTGCGCCACCGCCGTCCGCGTACTGCCGTCGCCGCGCCAGGCCTGGACCTTCGGGGAATCGATCTTCATTTCGAGCCGCGGCCTCTATATTCCGACGGTGCTGGTCGGTGATGCCGGACCAATTCTGGTCACCATCATTGTGCTCGCCCTTGTCTGCGGCTTCCTCTTCTGGCGCATCATGGTGCGCCGCCGTAACGAGACGGGCCATTTCCCGCGGCCCGCGACGAGCGGGTTGTTCCTGTCGATCGCCGCACTTGTCGGCGTCATCGTCTATGCGCTTGGCTGGGGCGAAATCCAGAAACCGACGCTCATGGGCTTCAATTTCCGCGGCGGCATGGGCATGACGCCGGAATATCTGGCAATGCTCGGGGGGCTTTCGTTCTATACGTCCGGCTTCATCGCCGAGATCGTCCGCGGCAGTCTCGCGGCGCTGCCGAAGGGCCAGTCGGAAGCGGCTCATTCACTAGGTCTCAGCCCCCTGCTGACGCTCTATCTGGTGCTGGCCCCGCAGGCGCTGCGGCTCATGCTGCCGCCACTCGCAAACCAGTATCTCAACGCCATCAAGAACACGACGCTGGCCGTTCTCATCGGCTATCCGGACCTGGTTTCCGTGGGCAACACCGCACTCAACCAGACCGGCCGGGCCATCGAGACCGTGTCCATCTATCTGCTGATCTACCTGTCGCTCAGCCTGGTGACCTCCGCAGTCATCCGCTGGCTGGAAAAGCGCGCGCAACTGGTGAAGTCATGAGCGAAATTACCGCGGCACTCCCTCGCCCCTCCAATGGCGGCCTCACCGGCTGGCTGCGCCCCTATTTCCATCCGTGGCCGCACGCCCTGCTGACGGTGGCGATTACCGGCAGCCTCTTCTACCTTCTCGCGCGCTTCTACCAGTGGACCGTCACCGACGCGGTCTTCGGGCAGGCGTCGCCCGAAACCTGCCGTGCGGCGGCTGGCGCCTGCTGGGCCTTCCTGCACGAGCGCTACCACATCATCCTCTTCGGCAGCTATCCGGCCGACCAGTACTGGCGCCCGACGCTTGCCGTCGTGCTAGTGCTCGCCATCCTCATCCTCAGCGGCTTCCGCCGCTTCTGGAAACCGGCTCTCGCGCTCGCCTGGATTGCGGTTATGGTGATCAGCCTGATCCTGATGGGCGGCGGCATCCTCGGCCTGCCTTCGGTTTCCACCAGCCGTTGGGGCGGCCTGCCGCTCACCGTCGGCCTGTCGGCCTTCGGCATCGTGCTGGCTCTTCCACTGTCGGTCTTCATCGTGCTTGGCCGCCGGTCGAAGGCTGCCGTCATCCGTCGTTTTTGCTCGCTCTATGTGGAAATCGTACGCGGCCTGCCGCTGATCGCGGTGCTGTTCATCGCCTCGACAATGCTGCCCTTCCTTCTCCCGGGCGGCAACCTCATCGACAATATTCTGCGTGCGCAGGTGGCGCTGATCCTGTTCCAGGCGGCCTATCTCGCCGAGGCGATCCGCGGCGGTCTCGAAGCGGTGCCGCGCGGCCAGTCGGAGGCCGGTCACAGCCTCGGCCTTTCCAATGGCCTGATCTCCCGCCTGATCGTGCTGCCGCAGGCTTTCCGCATCGCCCTGCCCGCGATCATCAATACCTTCATCGAGTCCATCAAGGACACGACGCTGATCAGCATCATCGGTCTCATCGACGTGCTTGGCGGAGCACGCGGAGCGATCGCCGACGGCGCCTGGCTCGGCTTCTATCGCGAGGCCTATCTCGTCGTCGGCGGCGCCTTCTTCGTCTTCTGCTTCATCCTCTCCATCCATTCCCGCCGCCTTGAGCGGGAGTTCGCCAACGAGAAGCATTGAGGATGGACGGCAAGGAGATATCGCAGGCGGATGGGGGCTTCATGCAGACCTACAAGACGCTTGTCCAGGATACGCTCAACGAGCAGATCTACCAGCAGATCAAGGAAAAGCTGATCATCGGGGAATTCCGCCCCGGGGACCGGCTGGTCCTGAGAAATCTCGCGGCGGCGCTTGGAACGAGCGTGGTTCCCGTCCGCGATGCGCTCCAGAAGCTCGAAAGCCTCGGGGCACTGCGTCTTGAACGCACCTTCGTCGTCCCCCTGCTGACCATCGCGGAACTCACGGAAATCCGCGATATCCGCGTCGCGCTCGAGGGTCTTTCCGCCGCCCGCGCGGCACGGGCAGCAACGCCCGAGACACTCGCGGGCCTGCGCGTCCATTTCGACGCCATGACCGAGGCTGCGCACGCCAACGACACCAGCCGGTTCCTGCGCGCCAATGCCCGCTTCCACCTGCATATCGCTGACATGAGCAACTCGCCGATCCTGCGCGACATGATCGAACCGCTGTGGCTGCGCATGGGGCCCTCGGTGCGCCTCGCCAAGGCCGAGCCCGGGAAGCTGACCGACGCCATTCCCGACCACGAGACGGCATTTGCGGCAATATCTGCAAACGACGCCACTGGTGCCCGCAAGGCCGTGGTGTCCGATGTTGTCAACTGTTTCGGTATCCTCGCGGACGCCTTCCAGGGAGCGGACGAATGACCGCGCGATTCGACACCGCCGAAGCCGAGGCCGTCGTCCTCCGCCATTTCGGCGTCAGTGGTCGCGCGAGCGAACTTGGCGGCGAACGCACCCAGAACTTCCGCATCCGAACGCCAATGGGCACCACCTTCACGCTCAAGGTCTCGGACCCACAGGAGAGCGCGGACGGCACTTTGCTTGAAAGTGCCGCACTTCAGCACATAGAGCACACCGCCCCGAACATAGCGGCGCCGCGTGTCGTGCCCGCCCTCACCGGCGAAGGTTCCGTTTTCCTCGGGGCCGAGGACGGCCGCTACCTGCGACTGCTGACCTATCTCGAAGGCACGCCGTTGTCCTTCATCGACGCACCGACGCCGGCGCTGCGCCATGCCATCGGAGAGGCCGTCGCCCGCCTCGACGCGGCGCTCGCAAGCTTCGACCATCCCTTCTCGCGCCAGCGCGATCTCATCTGGGACGTCAAGAACATCGCCCGCCTGCGCCCCTCCCTGATACTGATCGACGAGAAGCGCCGGCCGCTTGCCGAGGCGATGCTCGACCGCTTCGAGACGGTCGCGAGACCGCATATCGCCGTGCTGCCCGCGCAGGCCGTGCATAGCGACATGAACGGCCAGAACATCCTCGTCGACAGCGATGCGAGGGACCGTCTTGCGGGCTTTCTCGATTTCGGCGACCTCGTCCACGCGCCCCGCCTCGTCGATCTCGCCGGCGCGGCGTTGCTGCAGGTTCGCGCTGACGAGGACGATCTGCAAAATGCCGCCGACGTTGTCCGCGCCTACCACCAGGCCTCGCCACTGCAGGATGTGGAGATCGAGCTTCTGCTGGAATTCATGATCGCGCGCTGCGTCGTCAACGTCGTGGTCACGGAGTTTCTTGCGGACCGCGACCCGGCCAACCGCCCCTATATCATGAAGAACAACCCCGCCTCCTGGATGCGGCTGGAGCGGCTGTCGTCGCTTTCGCGAAATCCATTCAGGAATCCCCTCTAGAGAACGAAGGTGCATGCCATGAGCGTACCCGTGATGATCAATGCGTTCGACAGCAGGAACGCCGCCAACCTGGACGAGCGCACGCGCGACCTCGTGGAGCGCCGCCAGCGCGTTCTCGGCCAGCCCTATCGCATGTTCTACGAGGAGCCGGTCCATTTCGACTGGGCAAGCGGCGTGCGTCTCTACGATGCCGCGGGCAATGCCTATCTTGACGCCTATAACAACGTGCCCTGCGTCGGCCATTGCCACCCGCGCGTCGTTGCGGCCATCGCCGAGCAGGCCGCGCGGCTCAATGTGCACACGCGCTATCTCGACGAGAGCATCGTCGGCTATGCCGAGCGGTTGCTCGGCCATTTCCCCGCCGAGACCAACCGGCTGATGCTGACTTGCACCGGCAGCGAGGCCAACGACCTTGCTCTGCGCATCGCCCGTAACCACACCGGCGGCACCGGCTTCATCGTCACCGCCAATGCCTATCACGGCATCAGCCACGCGATTGCCGCCATATCCCCCTCACTCGGCCTGAACGTGCCGCTGGCCGTGGACGTGCGCACCGTCGCAGCCCCCGATCCGCGCCTTGCCGGTTCGCCGGAAGAGGTCGGCGCCTTCTTCGAGCGTGAGGTGCGGGCCGCCATCGCCGACATGCAGCGCCACGGCATTCGTCCCGCTGCACTTCTGGTGGACACGATCTTCTCCAGCGACGGCGTCTTCGCCGAGCCGGCTGGCTTCCTTGCCGGCGCAGTCGACGCGATCCGCGAGGCGGGCGGCCTCTTCATCGCCGACGAGGTGCAGGCGGGCTTCGGCCGCATGGGCTCGCATATGTGGGGCTTTCAGCGTCACGGGATCGTGCCCGACCTCGTTACAATGGGCAAACCCATGGGTAACGGCTACCCGATCGCCGGCGTGGTGGCGCGCGAGGAGGTGCTGGAGCGTTTCGCCCGCGAAGCGCGTTACTTCAACACCTTCGGCGGCAATCCCGTCGCCTGCGCCGCCGCCACCGCCGTCCTCGATATCATCAGGGACGAGGACCTGCTGGCGAATGCGTCCAGCGTCGGTGCGTATATGATGGCCGGCTTCGAGGCGCTGGCAAGTCGCCACGCCGCCATCGGCGAAATCCGCGGCCAAGGTCTGTTTCTCGGCGTCGATATTCTGAGCGCTGACGGTTCGCCCTCCCCCCGCATAGCAGGCGACCTCGTCAACGCCCTGCGTCGCCGCCGCGTGCTCATCAGCGCATCGGGACCGCTCGGCCATGTCCTGAAGATCAGGCCGCCGCTGCCCTTCTCCATCGCCGATGCGGACGAACTGGTGCAGGTCTGCGACGAGGTGCTGACCACCCTTTGAGCCGCATAGCGCGGAATAGAGATCAACCGCGCCGCCGAGGAGGCAAGGCGCAGCAATGCAGGAGGATGCTCGAATGGCGGGCGAAAATATCATACGTTCTGACGATCTTCAGGTCGACACCACGAAAATGCAGGTCTCGGCGACCGATGTCGCCATCGCGATCGAAAAGATGCACAAGTGGTACGGCGAGTACCATGTTCTCAGGGATATCGACCTCAAGGTCATGAAGGGCGAGCGCATCGTCATTTGCGGCCCCTCGGGTTCCGGCAAGTCGACGATGATCCGCTGCATCAACCGCCTGGAAGAACACCAGAAGGGCCGGATCGCCGTCGACGGCATCGAACTCAACGATGACCTGAAGAAGATCGACGAAGTGCGCCGCGAGGTTGGCATGGTGTTCCAGCACTTCAACCTTTTCCCGCACCTGACGATCCTTGAAAACTGCACGCTTGCCCCGATCTGGGTGCGCAAGGTTCCGAAGAAGGAAGCCGAAGAGATCGCGATGCACTATCTGAAGCGCGTCAAGATTCCGGAACAGGCCCACAAGTATCCCGGCCAGCTTTCCGGCGGCCAGCAGCAGCGCGTGGCGATCGCCCGTTCGCTCTGCATGAAGCCGAAGATCATGCTCTTCGACGAGCCCACCTCCGCACTCGATCCGGAAATGGTGAAAGAAGTGCTCGACACCATGGTGTCGCTCGCCGAGGAAGGCATGACCATGCTGTGCGTGACGCACGAAATGGGCTTTGCCCGCCAGGTCGCCAACCGCGTCATCTTCATGGACCAGGGCCAGATCGTCGAAGAAAACACGCCCGCCGCCTTCTTCGACAATCCGCAGCACGAGCGGACGAAGCTCTTCCTCAGCCAGATCCTGCACTAGGATCGCACCATCACATCACAGACAGCCGCCAAGGGGAGCATTCATGCAACGATACCGTTATACGGACCTTATGGAATTCTCCACGCGGCTGCTCAACCGAGCTGGCCTTGCACACGAGCGGGCGGAAACCGTCGGCTCGCTGTTCCTCGAGGCCGATCTGCTCGGCTACTCGACCCACGGCATGCAGCGCTTGCCGACGAATATCGAGTGGCTGCTCAGCGGAGAAACGCGCCGGGACGGTGTCCACGAGGTTCTGAGCGCTGCACGCAGCAGCGAGGTCTGGGATGCACAGTTCCTGCCCGGCCCGTGGATCACGGCCAAGGCGGTGGACCGCGCCTGCAACATCGCGGAGGCGGAAGGGACCGGAACCGTGGTCATCCGTCGGGCACAGCACATCGCCTGCCTGGCGAGCTACCTGGAACGCGCAACTCGACGCGGCATCATGGTGATGATCACGGCGAGCACGCCAACCGAGGCGGTCGTGGTGCCTCACGGCGGATTGAGCCGAGTCTTTTCCTGCAATCCGATTGCCGCAGGCATTCCGACAGACCGGGATCCCATTCTGATCGATACGACGGCCGCGATGTCCGCGCAGGGACCTTTGAACCGCAGCTACCGGCTCGGGAAGAAGCTGCCGCTGCCCATGATCGTCTCGCAAAGCGGAGAGATCACCGACGATCCTGCCGAATTCCTTGAGAGAAATGGCGGCATCCTGCCGATCGGAGGCCCCGGGCAAGGATACAAGGGCTTCAGCATTGCCCTTCTCACCGAAGCGCTTTCCGGGGCGCTCGGTGGTTTCGGCCGAGCTTCGCAGACGGGTGACAGCGAGGCCAATGGAGTCTTCGTACAGGCGATCGACCCCGCCCATTTCGCTGGCCGTACAGCATTCGAACACGAAATGGGGAAGCTTGCCGAGCAATGCAGAGCAAGTGCGGTGGCTCCCGGCCACGACCCTGTGCGCATCCCCGGAGATCGATCGCTTGCCCTGAAGCGCGACCAGCTCGAAAACGGCGTTGGGCTCATCGATACGATCGTTGAGGATATCCGGCCGTGGGCAATCAAGCTCGATTGCTCCTTCCCCGGCGCCATCTAAAAAGGCGTTCGTGGCGCCTCCACCGTTCAACGAGGAAGAGGCGCTACGGTGTCAATAGTCTCAGTCGAACGAAGCGAGGACGGCGGCTGCGATGGTATCCGTCTTGTCCTGGCCCGGCGTAATGCCGATTCCCCGCGCGGTCGTCCGCTCGATGGCGGCCATGACGCGGGCCGCGGCATCGCGCTCGCCCAGATGATCGAGCATCATGGCGCCGGACCAGATGGCGGCGATCGGGTTTGCAATGCCGAGATGGGCAATGTCAGGCGCGGAGCCGTGCACCGGTTCGAACATCGAGGGTGCGCTTCGGTCGGGATTGATGTTGGCCGAAGCGGCAAAGCCGAGCCCGCCTTGGATCGCCGCGCCGAGATCGGTCAGGATGTCACCGAAGAGGTTCGAGGCGACGATGACATCAAGGCTGTCCGGCGCCATCACCATACGGGCCGCCATGGCATCGATATGATAGCTGGTGACTTCGACATCGGAATATTCGGCCGCGAGTTGCCGGGTGATCTCGTCCCAGAACACCATCGAATATTTCTGCGCGTTGGACTTGGTGACGGAAGCGAGCTTGCCGCGACGGCTACGGGCCTGCTCGAAGCCGAAACGCAAGATCCGCTCGACGCCCGTGCGCGTGAAGATGGAAGTCTCCACCGCCACCTCGTCCGCCGTGCCCTGATGGACGCGACCCCCCGCGCCGGAATACTCACCTTCCGTGTTTTCGCGGATGCAGAGGATATCGAAGCCCTCGGCCCGCAGCGGCCCCTTGACGCCCGGCAGCAGACGATGCGGCCGGATATTGGCATACTGCACGAAGGCCTTGCGGATCGGCAGCAGGAGACCGTGCAGCGAAACGGAATCGGGAACTTCGGCCGGCCAGCCGACAGCGCCGAGCAGGATGGCGTCGAAGGCACGCAGCGTCTCGATGCCGTCGGTCGGCATCATCGCGCCGGTTTCCCTGTAGAAGGCGCAGGACCACGGCAGCGCCGTGCCCGCCAGCCTGAAATCGCTGCCTGCAGCCTTTTCGAGAACTGCCCAGGCCGCTTTGGTCACGGCTGTGCCGATGCCGTCGCCAGGAATGAGCGCGATCGAATAGGTCTTCATGGGATTGGTTCTCCGGGTCAGGCAGGCAAAAGATGGAAGAACAGAGCGCCGCGATCGACGCGGCGCTCTTCAATGCGTCAGTTCAGGTCTTCGGCGGCGCACCACTGCGCGGTGTCGTCGAGCGCCTTGCGCAGACGCTTCACGGTCTCGTTCACCTGCTCCTCGTTGATGACGAGCGGCGGGCAGAGCGCGACGACGTCGCCGATGGCGCGGACGATCAGGCCGTGCTCATGGCCGGCCGCAAACGCGCGAGCGCCTGCCTTGCCGGCAGTGGCGAACGGACGGCGCGTCTCCTTGTCCGCAACCATTTCGATGCCGGCGATGAGGCCCGCACCGCGCACTTCGCCCACCAGCGGATGGTCCGCCAGTTCCGCCAGGCGCGTCTGAAAGATGCGGCCCATGCGGGCGGCGTTGCCGATGAGGTCCCGCTCTTCGATGATCTTGAGGTTCTCAAGACCGACGGCGGTCGCGACCGGGTGACCCGACGCGGTAAAGCCGTGTCCGAAGGTGCCGATCTTCGCCGTGTTGTCGGCGATCGCATTGTAGACCGCTTCGGTGAAGACGACAGCGGCGAGCGGCATGTAGGACGAGGTCAGCTGCTTCGACATGACCATGATATCAGGCGTAAAGCCATAATGTTCGCAGCCGAAGGTCGTGCCGAGACGGCCGAAGCCACAGATCACCTCGTCGGCGATGAGCAGGATGTCGTACTTGCGGCAGAGCGCCTCGATACCCTTCCAGTAGCCGGCCGGCGGAGGCATGACGCCGCCGGCAGCCATCAGCGGCTCACCGATGAATCCGGCAATGGTTTCCGGGCCTTCCTCGAGGATCACCGCTTCGGCTTCGGCAATCAGGCGCTCGGCGAACTGCGCCTCGGTCTCGCCCGGCAGGCCGTAGCGATAATAGTGCGGGCAGGTCAGGTGGCGGACCGGGATGGCCGGAAGGTCGAAGTCGCGGTGGTTGTTCGGCAGACCCGTCAGGCTGCCTGAAGCGATGGTGATGCCGTGGTAGCCGCGCGTGCGGGCGAGGAACTTTTTCTTCTGCGGCCGGCCGAGCGCATTGTTCATGTACCACACCATCTTGATCATGGTGTCGTTGGCTTCGGAACCGGAACTGGTGAAGAAGACACGGGTCAGCGGCTCGGGCGTCATCTCGACGATCTTCTCGGAGAGACGGATGGAGGGCTCATGCGACTTGTGGCTGAACGTATGGTAGTAGGGCAGCTTGGCCATTTGTTCGGCCGCGACCTTGACTAGACGCGGCTCGTCAAAGCCAATGGCAACCGACCAGAGACCCGCGAGGCCTTCGATATACTCCTTGCCCGCGTCGTCATAGATGTAGATTCCCTTGCCGTGGTCAACGATTAGCGGACCCTGGCGCTCATGCGCACGGGCATCCGTGTAGGGATGCAGGGTCGTCGTGATGTCCGCGTGGGCCAAAGAATTGGAGAGCTTGCCGCTCATGGTCTGTTCCTCCTTGGGGCGTTTCCGCGAGTGCGCGGAACCCCGGCGGCGGACGCAAGGCCTCCGCCGCTCGCATGTTTGTCTTGACATCCTCGCGGATGACCGTTCGGAAACCGAAGGCGGCCTGACAGGCGCCCGCCTTCAGCGGTGGCAGTGGCACGCCGCACGCTCGCCCGTCATCGCCCCGGAAATCCGGCGCGACAGCGTCGTCGAATACGGCTCGATGACGATTTGCGACAGATGAAGCCTGAACGCGACTACAATCTCGGCAACGCGCGCCTAGATTGTGGTGGCGTCCTATCCTAGAATGGACCGCTTCCGGCTAAAGAAGGCACTGTCCTTTCTTCTGTCTAGTGTTATAACACAGTAAACATGCCTTCCCATGTTTTTGGTGTCAAGCCACATGTTGGGTGTTATGACGAGTTGCGCACAAAGGGAGAGCCTAATTGACGAGCCGTGAAATCCCGTATGATGGAGCCAACGCGCCGGAACTGTCTCCGGTCTCCCGGGACATGTTGCACGAGCAGATCTACGAGATGCTGAAGCGCAACCTGATGATGGGGCGCTTCATGCCCGGGCAGAAGCTTCCCCTCCGAGGGCTGGCAAAAAGCCTCGGCACCAGCCTGATGCCAGTCCGTGACGCGCTCCAGAGATTGGAAAGTGTCGGCAGCGTTGTATCGACGCCCAACAGAACGATGATGGTGCCGATCTTCACCAGCAAGCAATTGCAGGATATCCGCATCTTGCGCTCGATCCTTGAAAGCGCCGCACTTGAGCGTGCCGTGGAAAACCATACGGACGAAGAACTCGGGAGGTTGAAAGTCCACGTCATCGATATTTGCCGCTCGGCGGAAATTGACGATCTCGACCTCTTCCTCGAAGCCAACTACCACTTCCACATGCTGATCGCCGAAATGAGCCGCCTGTCCTTCATCGGCCAGCTTCTGGAACCGCTGTGGATGCATATCGGGCCGTCCGTACGTCACTCGGTACCCAACAAAACGCTTTTCCATAGTTCAGCCCAGAACCACAAGGACGTCTACGACGCGATCGTCGCCGGAGATGCAAAGGCCGCGAACGAAGCGCTCCAGCGAGACATTTCTGAAGGCTACAATTTTTGAAGCACCTCTCACCACTTTGGCGATGTATCCGTATGCATCTGAGACTAACACCAGTTCCCACCCGTCGATGAGAGGCTGGAATCGCCGCAGCGAGTTCTCGTCAAGCTAGCCATCGGGCTGGACGCAGAGGCGATGGTCTTGAGAGGATTCGGACCGCAGACCACCCCGCGGCGAATAGCTATGTCCTTACAATTCTTGTCTTCGTTGCTCGCCGGCACGGGGCGCATAGCCGCTCGATCGAGTTATTGGAGCCGGAACATTTTCCACAAGAGGCACGGCCCCGCTTGGTGCGGGATCGCACTCGCTCAAATATCAGTATGCGCCGCTACTTCCAGCATGGCATGTTCCGTATTGGGCGGCTCGAGCAATTCATCTGTTGCTCAATTGCCTTTACTTCCACTCGTAGGATCGCTCCATGTAATGCGGCCGTTCCGCGACAAGGGCAGATGAGTTTATCGTCGCTGCAGCAAACTGCAGCGCATCTGCTTCGTCATTGAACCCAATGAAAACCATCAGCATCGATCGGGTCACTGGCTGCCCTTTTTTTCGATACGAGAAGTTCACTGCGCAGTGTGGGTACCGTGCATCAATTACACTCGACCCTTTACGTCCGTTTGTCTCGACCGTCAGGGCAAGGAACTGACCGAGGGCAAAAAACCGATCAATCGCTGAGAAGGCCGATCCCTGTGAAATTTGCTGATTCGCCCCTGCAGCGGAGCGCCCATAGTACAGGCTGTCTGTCTGACCTTTGCGCCTTGTCGTCTCGTAGACGATGAGGCCACCGGCTGCGGCCAACTCCAGCCGAACATTGAAGGTTTGAAAGTCTTCAGGACGGCGATCCAGCTCGGAAAACAACGCCCTCAAATTCGCGATATAGTCAGCGTATAGCGCTATCATAGAGCCTCATCTGGTTCCAAGGTCGGTGCCGAACACATCGCGTCGTCGGGTCACTATCTCGATCTCGGTCAGAAGGCAACGCTGTTGCCCTGACGACTTGGACCTCGTTCCGTCGCCAGTCCCAGTAGATATGGTCCGTCTCATGGAGCGAGCGGCCCAAGAGCGGCACCGGGCGTAACCCGACATTACAGCGCGAACCCGTCACGTGCCTCCTTTCCAATTGCAACCGTCAAGTTTAAGACGGTGGGCAGCACTAACAAATACAAGGTCTGTGAATGTCAATCTCGCTCAGTCTACTCACCGGTTCTGACGCTGTTGCGCCGGCTTCCCCCGTAATCGTCGCGCTACGCCTTGACGGCGGCTTCGGCAGGCGTGCAGCGGCCTTGGACGAACAGACCCGCGGCATGCTCAGCCGCGCATGCGCCAGCCCACGTTGCAAAGGCGAGTCAGGCGAGATCATCGATCTGCTGGCGCCGGTCGGCGTATCTGCGCGCCGCATCATCGTTCTGGATCTGGGGTCAAAGTCGAAGATCACTGCGCTTTCGGCAATGAAGGCCGGCGCTGAACTGGCCAAGAGACTGGAGACGGAAGCCGAGTCAGCTGCGGTTTTGCTGGCGGATCAGGTGACGGATGCTGCGATCCCAGCAGGCGAAATCATGGCGCGGCTGCTGTTGGGCATGCGGCTTAGAAACTATCGCTTCGCGCTCATGCCGAAGCAGGAAACCGCGCATGATATCGCGCTGACCCTTGTATCCGACGAGGTTGACCAGGCAGCCATCGATAGGCTGTCTGCGGTTGCCGATGGCGTGAGTTTGGCGCGCACGCTTGTGAACTATCCCGCCAGCCATCTGCACCCCGACAATTTCGGCGACCACCTGTCGCCCCTTCGCGAAGCCGGAATCAAGGTCGAGGAATTGTCGCCCTCCGAACTCGAACGTCTGGGGATGGGGGCGATCCTCGCTGTCGGCAACGGCTCCGACCGCAAGCCGCGCCTGTTCGCGCTTACCTATCGGGGCGAAGGTGCAACCGGCAAGCCGTTGGCCCTGGTCGGCAAGGGCATGTGCTTCGATGCAGGTGGGTTGTGCATCAAGACCGGCCCGCAGATGTTCACCATGAAAGCGGATATGGGCGGCGCGGCCGCGGTGGTCGGCACCATGCTGGCTCTGGCGCGTCAGAAGACATCCGTTCATGTGGTCGGCGTGTTGGCCGTTGCCGAAAACATGCTTTCCGGCAACTCCTACAAACCGGGCGATATCGTTACGACCATGTCGGGTCGGACGGTTGAGGTATACGACACCGACTGCGAAGGCAGAATGGTGCTGTCCGACGCGCTGCATTACACGGCGACGCGTTTCGACCCTTGTGCGATCGTCGATCTGGCCACGCTGACCTATTCGGTGATGCGCGGGCTCGGTCATGCCTTCGCCGGCCTTTTCGCCACCCATGACGAACTGGCCCAGGGCCTTCTGGCGGCCGGAGAGAAGACGGGCGAACGATTCTGGCGCCTGCCGCTCGACACGGCCTATGATGAGGGCTTGCATTCCGATGTGGCCGATCTGCGGCAGCATTCGCGCGATCTTGAAGATGGCGATGCTCTCTTCGCGGCAGCCTTTCTGAAGAATTTCGCCGAAGGCCGTCCGTGGGTGCATCTCGATATCGCCGGCAAGGAACTGATCGGCGAGGATCGGCTGCTGGCGCGGGCGGGCGGCGCGGGCTTCGGCGTACAGCTCCTGGAAGAATGGATCACAAGCAATAGCGCAAGCTTGCAAAAGCTGGGCTGATCAGAAAACAGAAAGGGCGGCTAGAGCCGCCCTTTTCGTATCAACATCGATCAGCCGTCGACCCGCACCAGATGTCCGGGCGATATTTCCCTGTAGCGCCGCTCGGGGGGGGCGAAGTCAAGCGGGCGAAGAGGCGTGCGGAGTTCGTTGATCGGCTGGTTTCGCCGCAGGTGCCGGCGGGAAGGATCCGGTACGGTCACCGCCCCGATCAGCCTTTGTGTGTAGGGATGCTGCGGCCGCTCGAGGATCTCGGCCCGCGGCCCGATTTCGACGATCTCGCCAAGATACATCACGGCGATGCGGTGGCTGATACGCTCGACCACGGCAATGTCGTGCGAGATGAACAGAAAAGCGATGCCCATTCTGTCCTGGATATCGAGGAGCAGGTTCACCACCTGCGCCTTGACCGAAACATCCAGCGCCGAGACGGACTCGTCCGCTATGATCACCTTCGGGTCCAACATCAGCGCCCGGGCTATGCAGACGCGCTGGCGCTGCCCACCGGAGAACTCATGCGGATAGCGTTCAAGCATCGACGGTGAGAGATCGACCTGCTCCATCAATCTGGCGGCTTTGGTTCTGGCCTCTTCCGCGCTGCCCAGCCCGTGCTCGCGGAACGGTTCCACCAGAGCATCGCCGACCGTCATGCGCGGATTCATGCTCGCAAGCGGATCCTGCGGGATCATCTGGATCTCGCAGCGCTTGCGGCGCATCGCTGCCGCCGGGAGCTCGAACAGTTCGTCATCGTCAAGACGGACGCTGCCGGTCGAGTGATTGTTGAGCCGAATGATCGATCTGCCGGTCGTCGACTTGCCACAGCCGGATTCACCGACCAGAGACAGTGTTTCACCCGCAAAGATCGAGAACGAAACATTCTCCACTGCATGCACACGCGCAATACGTCGGTTGAGCATACCGCCGCGGACATCGAAACGTGTCACGAGGTTTCGCACGTCCAGAAGCGGCCGGCTCATATCCGGTTGCCGCTCCAGAGGTGCAGGCGCACTTATCTCGCCGGTTCCCATGTCGACTTCCGGAAAACGCAGCGGGGCCGGCTCTCCCTTCATACTGCCAAGCGTCGATACGCTTGCCAGCAATGCCCTTGTATAGATTTCGCGGGGATTGGCGAATATCTCCGCAGTCGGCCCCTGCTCGACCGGGTTTCCGCGATACATCACCACGGTTCGATCGGCCATTTCCGCCACCACACCCATGTCATGAGTGATGAAAAGAATGGCCATGCCGTACTCGGCCTGAAGGTCCTTCAGCAGATCCAGGATTTCTCCCTGCACGGTCACATCAAGCGCAGTCGTCGGCTCGTCGGCGATCAGCAGTTTCGGGCGCGAAGCGAGAGCCATGGCAATCATGACCCGCTGACGCATCCCCCCTGAAAAGGCATGCGGATAGTCATCCATCCGTTGCGCGGCATTGGGGATGCGAACCCGCTCGAGCAGCGCGATCGCTTCCTTGCGTGCCTCAGACTTTGGCAATCTGCGGTGGGAGGTCAGCGCCTCGATGATCTGTTCGCCCACCCGATAGATGGGGTGCAGGCTGGTCATCGGCTCCTGGAAGACCATCGCGGCGGTCTGGCCGCGAATGTCCCGGATCATCCCCGCCTCGTCGAGTTTGAGAACATCCTTGCCATCCAGGATGATCTCGCCTTCCAGCCGGCTGGTCGCCGGATCGAGCAGCCGCATGATCGACAGCGACGTCACGCTCTTGCCCGACCCGGATTCCCCTACCAGCGCCACCGTCTCACCGGCGGCGATATCGAAGGACAGGTCCTTGACCACGCGGTTCCATTTGCCCCGCGCCCCCAGAAAGGAAACGTTGAGGTTGCGGATCGACAGCATTGCGCCCTTCTGTGCCGGCAAGGCGGCATCTTCCTTCAAGGCCATCTTCATGCCCGCCTCATTCTCGGATCAATCAGGATACAGACGAAGTCGACCAACGCATTGGCGATCACCACGAAGAACGAGGCATAGAGCACCGTCGTCATGATCATCGGCAGGTCAAGGACCTTGAGCGCCTGATAGGTCAGGCGGCCGACGCCGTTGATGCCGAATACGACCTCCGTCAAAACCGCAGCGCCTCCGACGAGCACACCGAAATCCATTCCGAACATGATCACGATGGGGATGATGGCGCTGCGGGTCGCATGCTTCAAAAGTACCGTGCGCCCGGTCAGGCCCTTCGCGCGAGCCGTGCGGATGAAATCCTCCTGATAGGTTTCGATGATGCCGGTCCTCAACATCCGTCCATAAAGGCCGATATAGAGGAAGGCCAGCGTCAGCCAGGGGAAGATCATGGACTTGAACCATAGACCTGGATTTTCCGACAGCGGCGTATAGCCAAGCGCCGGCACCCAAGAAAAGGCCCATGTGTCATGGAGGCGGCTCTGGGTGACAAGGTTCACCATTTCGCCGACCCAGAAGACGGGCATCGCGACGGCCATCATCGAAATTCCCATCAGGATCTTGTCCGGCCACCGGTCCTTGAAGGCTGCCGCGAGGATGCCAGTCAGAGTGCCGCCGAGCATCCAGAGGATGGCCGCGCCCGTGACCAGCGAGAGCGTCGCGGGCGCTGCCGCCATGACCGCGGGAATGATTTGCTGGCCGCGGTTCGCAAAGGAGGTGAGATCCTGCGTCACGAACAGCCGTTTCATCATCAGCCCGTATTGGACATAGATCGGCCGATCGAAGCCGAAGTCCTTGCGGACTGCCTCCACAGTCTCCTGCGCGGCGTTGCGCCCGGCAATGCGCGCAGCCGGATCGGAACCCGGCGTCGCGAAGAAGATCAGGAAGGTGATGACGGAAAGCCCGAACATCACCGCCATCATGCGCAAGAAGCGCGAGAGAATTGCAGCAAGCATGGCTCAGCGTCCCCGAGCGGATTTGGGATCGAGAACGTCGCGCAGCACGTCACCCAGCAGGTTGAGCAGCAGGACGGTCACCATGATGGCGATGCCTGGCGCCATGGAAACCACGGGACGCGAATAAAGCAGGGATTGTCCATCCTGCAGGATCGTGCCCCAGCTCGCGTTCGGCGGCTGCACGCCCACCGACAGGAAGGACAGGGAGCTTTCCGTGACGATGTTCAGCGCCATCAGCATCGGGGCGAAGACGATCAGCGTCGTGGATACATTCGGCAGGATATGCCTCCACAGGATACGTGCAGGCCTGATGCCCAGCGCACGCGCGGCCAGGACGAATTCGCTCTGGTTCAGGGCGAGAACCCGTCCCCGGATCGGGCGGGCGACATAAGGCACATAAACAAGGCCAATGATGAGGATCGGCACGATCACGCTGCTCGACGATATTTCGAAGGGGCCTAAGTGAAAACTTCGGCCGATCATCACGATGGAGAGAGAGATGGCGAGAAGATAGACCGGAAAAGCCCAGATGATGTCGATGACATTGGAGAGCACGCCATCCACCACGCCGCCCAAATAGCCGGCAGCGATTCCGACGATCGCGGCGATCAGCAGGCACAGCACCGTCGAGGCGCCCGCGATCAAGAGCGAGTTGCGTCCACCGTAAAGCAGGCGTGCCGCCACGTCGCGCCCTTGCATATCGGCGCCCAGGAAATATTGCCCGCTCCAGGTCGGACCGATCGGTGTGACGCCGAGGCCCAGCCCCTCGGTCGACGGCTGCATGACGGGAACGCGTTTGCCGTCCAGTTCGATTTTCGCCGACAGGCCGGATCGGAACGGATCCGCTTTGGACATGTATTCTGCGTAGACCGGCGCCATTAACGTGGCAATGACAATCAGCAGGAGAAGGCTTGCCGATATCACAGCAGTGGGGCTCGCGAGCAGCCCCTCGAGGACGCGCCTCCAGGGGCCTCGACGTGACCACCCTTCATCCCCGGCCGAAATGGCCGGGGACAGAGCGGTCTGCTCGTTCGATGGGATCGTCATTTCCTTCACTGAACCCAGGAATTCCCGACCAGCCAATGGAACTGGCTGGAGAACTGGTAGTTGCCCAGGCGCGTGGAGTTTAGATCGACATCCTTCGGCGTGAAGAGCGGGACGGCCGGAGCCAGCGCCATCATGTCACGGTCGATCTTGCCCCATTCCTTGTTCGCCGCTTCCAGATCGGTTGCGGCCAGCGCCATAGCGGCCTTCATGCGATCGTCGAGCGGCTTGTCGCAGATGCCCGACATGTTGACCGAAGAATCCGAGCCCGGCGTGAAGCTGTCGCAGCCGAACAGCACGTTGAGGAAGTTCGACGGCGCCGGATAGTCCTGATACCACTGCGTCACCGATATCTGCACCTTGTTATTGGTGTTCTGGATATAGGTGAACTGGATATCGCCCGAGATGGATTGAACGGTGGCATCGTAGCCGAGATCCGAAAGAACGGTCTGCAGATAGGTGCCGACGGCGCGCGATGTTGCAGTGTCGTCACTGACGACGGTCACCTTTTGGCCCTTGGTGCCGGATTCCTCGACCAGCGCACGCGCCTTGTCCATATCCGGAGCGCTCCACTCGGTGCCCGGGTTGGCGGTGTAGTCGCAGTGAGGATCAAAGCCGGGCATGTCCGGCGGCAGGATGGTGCAAACCGGTGACGCCAGAGCGGGACCGCCGAACAGGGAAACGAGCGCATCGCGATCGACAGCATAGTTCAATGCCTGCCGCACGCGTACGTCGTCGAAGGGCGCGAGATTGGTGTTCATCGGCGCATACCACCAGGCGTTCAGTGGCGAAACGCGTAGCTGGTCGGGGTTGCTCACACTCAGCTCGGCGAGGCGATCCGTCGGCACCGGCTCGTACATCCAGTCGGCCTGGCCGTTGAGGATGGCGTTGACGGCCGCTTCCTCCGTACCGCCGAAGGTATATTCGATACGGTCCGGATAGCCCTTCGGCTGGGCGTCCTTGCTCCACTCGTTAAAGTGCGGATTGCGCACCATGATGAGCGAGGCGTTCGGATCATAGCTTTCGAACATGTAGGTTCCCGTGCCGGGGATCGGCGCATTGCCGGCATCCTTTGCCACCGTGTCGGCGGGCATGATCGACGCATGCGGCACCGCCAGTTTGTAGAGGAATTCCGCATCCGGAGCGACGAGATTGATCGTCACGGTGTTGTTGGCGGCATCGGCCACGACGCCACCTTCGAGCGTGCAGGTCTCGGCCTCGGCAAGGCATTTTTCGGCACCGACGATGCCGCTGTAGAAGCTGCCCGAAGTCGGGCTGCTAACCTTGAAGATGCGCTGCAAGGACGCCACGACGTCATCGACCGTCAGATCCTTGCCATTGGAGAACTTGATGCCCTTGCGCAGCTTGAATGTATAGCTCCGGCCGTCGTCGGAAAGCGTCGGCATTTCCTCGGCCAAATCCGGTACAACTTCTGCGCTTTCGGGACCGGCAACCTTCTTGAAGGCCATCAGGCCATCGTGAGTGTAGATGTAGAGAGGCCAGTAGCGCGCTGTGTAGTTGATGTGCGGATCGAGCGTTCCCTCGGAGGAGACGCCCAGCAGTTTCATCGTGCCGCCGTAGTGTACAGCGTCGGCGTCCTGCGCCTGCGCCGGCTGGAAAGCTATGCACAGCGCAAGCGCTGTCGCACCGAGAAGCACCCGCCCGCGCGCAGCAAGACCGCTCAGCTTTTGGGTTTCGTCCATATTATTCTCCCTCTTGGATAAATACGTGTTTGTTCAATTGCCTATCCGACCAGCGGCCGGAAATTTACGCCCTAATCTCTTGTCGCACTCCGGCAAGCCGCCGAACACTTCATGCAATCTTTGAATTCTTCGACGCGGGACTGCGACTGGAATCGAGGAGAGGTGATCGGAGAAAAGCTGGTCGCTGCCAGTGTGGCTTTGTCGCACGCATCGGAGATGAGCAGCGTGCGCACATCGATCAGATACAGCTGATCGATTTCGGCCCAGCCAAAACCGGGATGATTGCTGCCAACCTCGCTTGGAAAAGTGACCCTCCCCCTCAACCTGAGATCATCTTCTCGGTAACCCGAAGGATTGGCAAGCGACTAAGCCGTTGTAAACAGAAATTTTTCCGTCGCACCCAGCGCTAGGTGGGGCGCCTAGGGTTAGGTGGGTCGCCTTGGGTCTGGACGATTTCATCGAGAACATAACCGCTCTCATCAAGGCGCATTCGGCCGAACGGTCTGAACGCAAGTCAAAAAAAATGGGCCAGCGAAAATCGCGGCCCATAAAGTGTGAAGGTAATTTGTACCTCCAGAGGGAACAGCTGGTGCGGCGGCACTGGGAGGAAAACCGCCATGTGCATCAGCTGTGGGCGTTATGCCGGAATTTTGACCAATTGGAAAACATTTATTGTGCAATGCAGCTATGCGAATCCTGCGCTGCTATTGTACAGACGCGCGACATCCGGCGAACCTGACAGAGATGGCGCCAGAGGTGCGCCAGGAGACATCGATCCTGCGCTCGGCAAGCAGATCCCTCGACATGCCGCCGGCTAAGTGGGAACCGATGACAGAGCCAAACAACGTGAGAAACTGAGACGAGCGGTCCTGGTGTGCGGAGCTTGCCGCGGCGTTCGGCAGCACGCAGATCGACGGAAGCTACAGCCCTGCCTGGCAAGCCGGAGTGCGTTCAGGCCGGACGACGATGCCGGCCTGCATCGGCCATTGCAGTTGGCAGGGTCCGCCATTGCCTATGGCATCTTCGTTCTGCCCGCTTGTGATCACCATGCGTTCGATCCCTTGAACGTCCCGGAAACGCAAATAGGTGACGACGCCCAGAAACTCCGTGCTGACGAGTCTTGCCGATATCGCATTGGTGCCTTGCTCGGCGCGTCGCCCTTCGGATGCAACACGAATGGCCTCCGGTCGCACACCAACCATCACTCGATCGCCCTCCAGGATGTTGTCCGCAAGTGGTACCTTGACTGATAGGTCCTCCCCAATGGCAACATCCATGAGGCCATTCGCCCGCTTTCCCGCGATGCCGTCGAAATAGTTCATGTAGCCGATGAAGTCGGCAACGAATCGGCTGTTCGGCCTGTGGTAGAGTTCGGCGCCGGTGCCGATCTGGGCAATCTTGCCGCGGTCCATCACAGCGATGCGGTCAGCGATGGCGAGCGCCTCTTCCTGGTCATGGGTGACGATGATCGCTGTGATGCCAACCTTCTTTAGCAGGCTGCGCAGTTCGGCGCGCATGCCCTCGCGCAGTTTCTTGTCCAGTGCCGAGAGCGGCTCGTCGAGCAGGAGGACGGACGGTTCCGTCGCGATGGTTCGGGCGATGGCGACCCGCTGCTGCTGCCCGCCCGAGAGCCTGGCGGGATAGGCATCGCGCAGGTTGGTCAATTCCAGCATGGCGAGGCTTGCGGTGAGGACCGCGTCACGCCGCGCCGCCGGCATCTTCTTCATGCGCAGGCCGAACGTCACGTTGTCCGCGACGGTCATATGCGGAAAGAGGGCGTAGTTCTGGAAGACCATGCCGACGTTGCGCCGGTAGGGTGGCACTCCGCTCATCGTTTTTCCGCCGACGGAGATCTCCCCCTTGAGCGTCGGCTGCAGTCCGGCTATGGCGCGCAGCATAGTGGTCTTGCCGCAGCCGCTGGGGCCGAGCAGCGCCACGATCTCGCCGGCCTCGATATCGAGGCTCACCTCGTCGAGGATACGCTTGCCCTGAAGATCCACGGTGAGACCCGTCAGAACCACGCCGCGCTTTGCGAGATTGAGCGAATAGGTCATCTGACCAACCTTTCCAGACCGATCCACTTTTCCATGAGATAGACCGCGAGCACGCCACCCAGCATCATCAGCGTCGAGAGCGCAGCGACCGTGGGATCATTTTCCGTGCGAATGTATTGATAGGCGGCCACGGGCAAGGTCGGGCGATTGCCGACCAAGAACATCGTGGCGGTGAAATTATGAAATGACATGACGATCGCGAAGACCGCCGCGCCGAGCAGGCCCTTGCCCAGAAGCGGCAGGGTGACATGCAGGAAGGCCTGATGCGGCCGGGCACCCAACAGCATCGCCGCGCTTTCCAGGTTGGGGTCCATGCCCTGCAGATTGGCAACGACAAGTCGAACGACATATGGAAGCACGATCAGGGCGTGCAAGACGACCAGAACCGTCGTGTTGGAGATAAACAGGACCGTGTTCGCCCACAGAAGCATCGCGATACCCATGACGATCTCCGGGACGAACAGCGGGGCCATGACGAACACGCTGGCTGCTTGCCGCCCGAAGAAACGGAAGCGCACAATGGCAAGCGATGCGAGCACCCCGAGCACCATGCTGATGACGCAACTGGTGGCGGCAAGCAGCAGGCTCTGCCTAAGTCCTACCGCAAAGCTCGGCGTGCTGAACACGTTGACATACCACTTCAGCGAGACGCCGCTCGGAGGAAAGGCAAGTGTTGCAGCGCTGTTGAAGGAGATCACCAGAATGAGCAGGTTGGGCAGTGCCATGAACAAGAGGACAGCGAAGGTCGCGATCTGAAGGGTCGAAGGTATGAAACTGCGCGTCATCGTTGGAAACGCCTATGGAAGCGATCGCCGGCTACTGTGAGGGCGAGGATGGCGATGGCGGAGATCAGGAACAATATACCCGCGGCAGCCGAACCGAGCGGCAGGTTGCCGAGATTGATGGACTGATCGAAGATGAAAACCGCGATCATGTCGACCCGACCACCGCCCAGGAGCATCGGTGTTACGAAGGAGTTCAGCGACAGCAGAAAGCTGAGCATCGTCCCGGCCAGTATGCCCGGCACGCAGAGCGGCAGGGTGATCAGCAGGAAGACCCGCCAGGGCGCCGCGCCAAGCAGCGCCGCCGCTTCCTGTAAGCGCTTGTCGAGCCGGGCGATAACGCCATTGAGCGACAGGATCATATAGGGCAGGATCCCGGAGATCAGACCGACCAGAACGCCGAATTCGTTGAACATCAGCCGGAGCGGTTCGTCGGTCACGCCGAGCCAGAGCAGCAGCTTGTTGACCAGTCCCGTGCGCCCGAGGATGAGCACCAGACCGAACATCTTGAGCACATAGTCGCTGAGGAACATAGCGAGCAGTGCCGCAAAGATCAGCTTGCGCTGGCGAGGCGAAGCCTTGGTTTCCATGTAATAGGCCGCGGGAAAGCCGAAAACCAGCGCTACCGCCGTCGCCACCCCTGCCAGCCACAGCGAGGAAGTAAAAAACTGGCGATAAGACGCATTGGTCGCCAGGCTCTCATACTGGGCGAGGCTGATGCCGTTGCCCGTTCCATCATCGAGGCTCCAGCCGAGCACGGACGACAGCCCCATCAACAGCGCCGCGATCAGGACGAGGGACGGGGCTACCAGCAGATAGGGCACGAGCCTCTGTCTCATGGATCTGCCACCGGCTCATGGGGCGCGATCTGGCAAGCGGCGCGATGCTTCGCCTGCCAAACTACGCCTTCGGACGAAAAGGGGACTGACGGCATTGCCGTGCCGGTCCCGCCTGCACGACGAGGATCAGTTCTCACTGGATCTCCTGCTGCCACCGGTCGTTCCACGCGGAAAGCTGGGTGGAGATCGCGGGCTCGTCCATGTAGCGGAATTGCGTATCGGCGGGGACCACCTCGCGCAGCTCGGGCGAAACCGCCGCCTGCGTGTTGATCGGCAGGCAGCCGAGCTCTTTTGCAATGCCTTCCTGCGCGTCCTTGCTGATGGCAAAATCGATGAAGCGGGTGGCCGCCTCGACATCCGCTCCCTTGAGCATGACGATATTGTTGATGCTGACCGGGATGAAGGGTTTTGGCGATACGAAGCGGAACTGCGGGCCGGCCTTGCGCAGGCTGAAATAGTTGGCGACCGGCGCAAAGGCGATGACGTCGATCTCGCCGGACGACAGAAGGCGAACCTGCTCGGCATCGGACGTGGTGAAGATCGAGAAGTTGGGCTTCATCGCCTTGGCCAGTTCGAAGCCGGGATCGACATTCTTCTCGTCGCCGCCGGCAAGCGCGGCCAGAAGCGCGATGAACAGACCGTTGTAGTTCGCGCCGTAAGGCGCACCGATCTTACCCTTCAGCCGCTCGTCCTTGAGATCGGTCCATTCCTTGATCTCGAACGGCGTCGTTTCCGCATTGTAGATAATACCGTAGGGCAGGTTCCAGACGCCGACGAAATTTTCGTTGGCCATGTTTGCCGGCAGTTGCGCGGCATTGGCGAGCTTGTCGACCGGGATCGTCTCGAGCAGGCCATCGCGCATGGCCAGCGTTGCAGGCGAGATGGCGGAAAGCCAGAGGTCGTCATCCATACGCCCCTTGTTGGCGCGAAGCGCCGCCAACGTCTCCATGGACGAGGACTGGAGCTGGATCTCGGAGGCGATGCCGCTTTGCGAGGCGAACGGATCCATCCAGTTGGCACGCATCGCCTCGCCATAGGCCCCTCCCCAGGCGATGACCTTCAGGAGCTTTTCCTGTGCCATGAGGCTGGACGCGCCGGCAAGGCCAAGCGCGCTGCAGGCGGCCGCCAGCTTCATGAAGTCCCGACGATTGAAAGTGCTCATGCTTCCCCTCCTCATTTGACGCGGCCCGCAGACCCGTCGACCATCCCATAACCGCATGCCCACCCTCCTCCAGGGCGATATCGGCATGTTTCCGATAAGGAATAATGGTCCCTGAAGGAAATGCAAGCATATTTTTGGTGCATTCGTATCTTCTCCGTGCTACGGGGCAAAAAACAGGAAACCGCGCGGAGGCAGCGTCGTGAACGGCGATCTATTTCGCAGCAAGAATGAAGACCCGGCCGTCGCAGGGCCGGAAGAACCGGGGCACGGCTTCCACCCGGAGCAGTCGGTCGGCGCGCGGTTACGAGCCATCCGGCAGGCACGGCGCTGGACCCTGGAAGAGGCCAGCAAACGCAGTTCTGTCGGGCGCTCCACCCTGTCCAAGATCGAAAATGATCTGATGTCGCCAACCTTCGATCTCCTGAAGAAGATCACTCGCGGCATGCAGATCGATCTCGTGGAGCTTTTCGACGAGCGGCAACAGGAGCTGGAGCCGCGCGGGCGCAGGAGCATCACCCGCAGAGGCGAGGGAAAAGTCAATCTAACCCGGGCCTACAGCCACGAGTTGATCGCCACTGACATGAAATCGAAGCGCATGCTGCCGTTCCGCACAACGGTCAAGGCACGCTCCCTCGACGATTTCAGTGGCTGGGAGCGCCACGACGGCGAGGAAGTGCTGATGGTCGCGTCGGGCACGGTCGAGGTCCACACCGAGTATTATGCGCCGACGCGGCTCGAAGTCGGCGACTCGATCTATTTCGACAGCCGCATGGGCCATTGCGTGATCTCGGTGGGCGAGAGCGACGCAGAAGTCCTTTGGGTCAGCTCAGGCGCAATGTAGCACTCCGCGTACGCTTCGGCTGCTGCCGGCCCCCGAAAAATTACAAAAAAACAAAGAGATGGCGCGCTCTGGCGATGCGCTCCTGCGCCAGCGCGGCAACGTTTAGCCTTACTCCTGCGACAGCAACTTGCCTGCGATGGCCCAGTCTTCGCGAGCTTTCTCGTCGAAGACAACAGTCACGTCTTCGGGCTTCGAACCGAAATGATCGACGAGCGCGGCCGTCAGCGCCTCGGCTGCCTCGGCTTTTTGCTGCCGGCTGCGACCCTTCAGAAACGATACACGAATAACGGGCATGCCTTTTCCCTTCCTGGAGACCGGTCCATAATCCTCCTAAGCGCGCAATCATCTCCTTGCAACAGCAAAAATTTCTGATAGGAAACATTTGCATTTAAAGATGGAGATTATTTCGATGACTCTTACCGTGCAGGTGCTGAACTTCGGCAACATTCGCGGCGACTGGACCGCGCAGCTCGCCGGCCGCAAGCAGGGCCGCCGCGTGCTCACGCCGACCAACGCGTTCCTGATCCAGGGCGGAAAATACCCGGTTCTGGTCGATGCCGGCACGCGCAGCGTCGAGGCCCTGACACGCCTGCCGCTCGGGCTGGAAACGGAATTTGGGCAAGAGCACAGCCTGGAGGCGCAGCTTGCGAGCCATGGCGTTCGCCCCGAGGATATCGGGATGATCATCCTGACCCATCTTCATGTCGACCACGCTGGCTATCTCGACCGTTTCCCGATGGCCACCCCGGTCATGGTCTGCCGCAGGGAACTCGAATTTGCATTCAGCGGCGCCAGCCCGATGGATTATGCGCCGGAAGATCTCCATCACATCGTCGAGCGGCTCTATACGCCGGGCGCGCTTGGCATGTTCGACCTGTCCTTTGGTGAGCGCGCGCCCGTCATGCCGGGCATCAGCGTCGTGTGCCTGGCCGGCCATACACCCGGCAGCATCGCCGTCGTCGTCGAGACGGAAGCCGGCGCGGTCTGCATCTGTGGCGACGTCGTCTACGACGTCCACGGCACGTTCGTCGAACGGACCGGCCAGACCCATGCCTTCGAACCGCAGACCTCCGGCAATTTTGCAACCAGTCGGGTCGAGGAAAAGCGCGCGATCAAGCTGGCCGCAAGTCTCGGCCGGTTCCTCTACCCCTCCCACGACCACCACGGCGCGGTCATGGAAGACGGCCAGATCGTCGGGCGCATCGGCCGCACCATTCCCGGTCCGCTGCTCCCGCTCGACCCGCGATACGCCACAGCGCCTTGATCGATCGCAGGGCTCGCGGCTGCCGTGGCAGCATCCCATGTTGCGGCAGCCGGGCCGAGCCAGAACGGGAGCTGGCAGCCGTGCCTCTCCCAGCGGTCATCTTGAGCACGAAGGAACACCGCAGGGAAATGATGACATCGAATCGCGGCTGATTTCGCTTAGTGGGGCATCAAACGCGCCGCATCCTGGCTCGACATATTGAGCACAGGGGTGCGTAGAGAACGTGAACGTGCAACAGGCCCCTGCACAGGGCTCGTGAGAACGGCTCAGTTTGCACTTCTCGCCTTTCCGCCGCAAAGGCTGAACGGGAGTCCTGATCCCTTTTGACTTTCGTCAGCGGCCATCGGATGGCCGCGTTCCACGTTTCGGTCATACAGAGTATCGGATCGACCCCTGGAAGCCGACGGTCTGCTTGGGTGTGACGCACGATTTGTCTCAGGGCGCTGACGTAGCGACCTTGGTCTGGACGAGGCGATCTCGGGCAGAGACTTTTAGACCGCAACGTCACGCAGTTTTCGCCACCCTCCCTCAGGCTCCCCAGAACGGCAATCTTTCTATTTCAAGCTGGCGACGACCTCAGCCAGCACTTCGGCGCCCAACGCCAGGTCCGCCCTGTCGGTGTCTTCAGCAAAATCGTGGCTGATGCCGCCCTTGGAAGGCACGAACAGCATGGCCATGGGAAGAACGCTCGATACATTGGCCGCATCGTGAAGAGCACCAGAGGGCATCCGGCGCCAGAGTCCCGGGGCCAGATGCTCGGCGGCTCCTGCCATGGCCTCCACCAATGTTGCGTTTGACTGTGTCGGCGCGATCAGATCGCAGCCGAAATGCTGCCATTCGAGACCAAGGCTGCCAGCTGTCTCACGCGCGGTGGCGTAGATGATCTCTGTCATCCGGTCGAGCCGTGCATCGTCAGCGTCACGCCACTGGATTGTGAAATCCGCGCGGCCCGGAACGATTGAATTGGCGTTCGGATGAAGATCGACATGTCCGACAGTCCATACGGTCGCTGGAGCAGCCACTTCCGCCAGCCGGTCGTTCACCACTGAAACGAAACGGTTCAAACCCTGAAAGGCGTCACGGCGCAAACGCATCGGCGTTGTGCCCGCGTGGTTCTGCTCGCCGAGAAAACGCATCTTTTCGGTTCGGATACCGACGATATTCTCCACAACACCAATGCTTTCGCCGGCAGTATCAAGCACCGGCCCCTGTTCGATATGGATCTCTAGGAATGCCGAGAAGCGATCTGTGGGGACCTCCCGTGCGTCAGGTAAACCGGTGCGCTCCAGTCGAGCCTCCCCGAGGCGAAGACCCGCGCCATCGCGGCATTCATCGGCTTCTTCCAACGACATCAGGCCCGTCCAGACGCGACTTCCCGGTAGCGTCGAAAAGCGTCCCTCCTCGTCCTGGAAGGACACGCAGGCGACCGGAGGACCGCCGTGCTCCAGGCTTGCCCGAGCGATCTCAAGCCCAACGATGACCCCATAGGCGCCATCCAGCCAGCCGCCCTCGGGCTGGGTATCGGAGTGCGAGCCGACCAGAATGCATTTTTCGTTTCCAGGCGGCAGGCCGAAGACGTTACCGATGGCGTCGACAGAAACCTCCAGCCCCGCCTCTTCCATCCGTTCGGCCAGCCATATCCGTGCTAATCGGTCGGCTTCGGAATAGGCCGGACGGACCACGCCGGTTTTCATCGCACCGATACTGCGCAGCGTGTCCAGATCGGCGAGCATGCGCTGAGTATTTATCCTGAAACGGGCCATCGTCGATCTCATCCCTCTGAAGAGGCCGCAGCCCCTCTCCCGAAACGCCACAATCCTGCAGCTTTAAGCCTAGCCTGTCCAATATTGCGGAGAAAGGTTCAAGATGGTTAGTTCACTTGCCGATTTGCGCAAGTGTGAGTTCGAATGGCCCGCTTTCTGACTTCCAGTTACGACGTACGCCACCTGCGTACATTTCTCGCCGTCGTCGAGCATGGCGGCTTGTCTTCCGCCGCCTATCGACTTGGCGTGAGCCTTTCCAGCGTCAGTCGTGACCTAACTGCTTTTGAGACGCGGCTCGGCCTTGAATTGTGCCGGCGCGGCCGCTCCGGCTTTTCGCTCACGCCGCAGGGCGAGGACGTCTACCAGGCAGCGGTCGGCTTGCGTTCGGTTCTGCAATCGTTCGAGGAAACCGTAGAGAACACGCGCCAGTCCCTTGGCGGCACCCTGATGCTCGGCACCATAGACAGCGTAATCACCAATCCGAATGCGGGAATAGTGTCGGCGCTGGCGAGGATGCATCGCATGTTCCCGGAAATGCAGGTCAATGTCAGCATGCACACGGTCTCGATCATCGACATGTATGTGCGCGACAGTAAGCTGGATGTCGGGATTACCGGTCAACCCGAAGGGCTGGAGCAGTTGGTTTACGAGCCGGCCTTCGTGGAAAGCCATCAGCTCTACATAGCCCGCCATTCGCCCTATTTCGACCTCGCCCGCCAGATGGGCGACAAGCCGCAAGGCCATACAAGGCCGCGCGTGCCCTACATCGCGCGGGAGTACCGTACGGATATTTTCAAGCCGTTCGAACGCGAATATCCGTTTCAGGTCGTGGCCCGCGGCAGCACACTCGAGGCCATTCTGGCCTCCGTTCTTGCCGGCGTCGGATGCGCGCTCCTGCCCTCGCATCTGGTGCAGAGCGCGGGCGATGCCCAGATTGTCGAAATCAAGACACGGCATACGCCCATCGATGTCCAGTTCCATTTTGCCTATCGGCGCGACGCAGCCAAGCGTCGCGCGATCCGAGCCATGCTCGACTGCTTCCGCAAACGGTAGCGGCCTCCCGGTCTCCATACTCCATCCTTCACTTGCAGTTTATGCAAGTTCGATTGCGTCCTTTGAGCTTTTGCCAACATCGATTTCGGTGAACGTTCACGAACCTTGCAATGTATGGAGGAATGCATGGCTGCTTCGATGTCGGTGACTTCACCCCTGGACCAGATCCATGTCGAGTCCGAATGGGCTCCGCTCAGGGAATGCGTCTATGGATCGCCTGACACCTGGGTTCTGCCAGTCTTCCTCAGCGACGTGAAGCTGCGCGCCCAGGGCGAGTTCGGCGAGTTCTGGGCAAAGAACCAGGGTCGCGACGTCAAGGATGCCTCCCCCGAACTGTTTGCCGAATTCAACAGCCAGATCAACGGCGCGATCGGCCTTCTGGAAAAGCATGGTGTGAAGGTTCATGTGGCCGGCGAAATCAGCGCCAGTAACCGCAAATATCCGCGCGGACAGGACCATGGCGTTTCAACGCCCTGGATGCGCGACCCCTTCGTGACCATCGGCAACAATGTCATCGAACTGGCGCCGCGCAGCTTCTTCCATCGACGCCAGCGCTTTGCCATCCGCGAAATCCTCGCTGGCACCATGGATCGCGGCGCGCGCTACTTCTCCCAGCCGGACGGAGGGGCCGACGACTATAATGAAGGCCCGGGATGGGGATATCTGGAAGGCGGCGACGTCTTCGTGCTTGGCAAGGATATTTTGGTCGGCAATTCCGGCGGCTGCAGCAATCCCGAGGGCGCGCGCTGGCTACAGCACATGCTGGGACCGGACTATCGCGTCCAGACGGTCAAGATCGACCCGATGTTCCCGCATCTCGATTGCGTGCTGATGACGCCGCGCGAGGGCGTCGCCGTCGCCTGCATGGAGGCGCTGCCCGACGGGCTGCCAGCCTTCATGAAGGACTGGGAGGTCGTTGCCGTTCCGAAGAGCCTCGCCAAGGGCCATATGGGCTGCAACAATCTCGTGCTCGACGACCAGACCGTCGTCGTCCCCTCGGAAGAGGCGCTAGACCCGGTGGCGGAGGCGCTTGCCGCCCGCAAATTCGAGGTCATTCGCATTCCCTATCGCGTGCCCTGCATGGCTGGCGGCTCCTTCCGCTGCGCTCATCAGCCGCTGATCCGCGTCTAGGGCATTTCCAGCCGAAACGGAATCGCTCCGGATCGGACAACGCGGAAAAACAAAGCACGAGAGTGCGCGCGGAAACAATCGCGCCGACATCGGGCGGCGCGGCTCACCCAACAATAGAAAAGAGATCGGGTTCATCCAGCCCGCAATCGGAGGAAAATTCATGCGGAAACTTGCGTCCATTCTGCCCGCCATCGCGGTGCTGTCGTGTGTAACATTTGCGTCGGCCAGCCTTGCAGCGCCGAACGAAAGGCTTCCCGAAGCGATAAAGGCGTCGGGGGTGCTGGTGCTCGGCACGACATCCAGCATCGGCCTGCCCTGGACCGGCATCGAGGAAGGCACCAGCGACGTCTATGTCGGCGTTGAACCCGACCTCGCCGCCGAGATCGCCAAGCGTCTCGGCCTGAAGCTCGAAGTAAACAACCTCGGCTTCGACTCGCTCATTCCCAGCCTTGAAGCCAATCGCATCAACCTCATCATGTCCGACATGCTGGATACGCCGGTCCGCCAAAAGAAGGTCGATTTCGTCGATCACATCATGGGCGGTTCCGCCATGATGCAGAAGACCGGTTCCGAGCAAAAGATCGCGTCCCTCGACGACGTCTGCGGCCTCAAGGCTTCGGCGTTGCGCGGCTCCATGGAATCGCTGTCGATCTCCAAACAGTCGGAAAAGTGCGTCGCCGAAGGCAAGCCCGCCATCGAAGTGCAGCTCTTCCCTGACACCGGCGCGCAGATAACGGCCCTCAACAGCAATCGCACCGATGTGGCGATGAGCGACCTCATCTATGTCGGCATGCTCGCCAACAAGCAGCCCGAGCAGTTCACGATGGTCGGCGAGCCGTTCAACTTCGGCCCGTGCGGCATCGCTGTCCCGAAGGACTCGCCGCTCGGTCCGCTGATTGCTGAAACCCTCGATGCGATGATCGCCGACGGTACCTATGCCGAGATCATGGAGCGAAACGGCTTCGTCCCGCAGTCGTACGTCACCAAGGCCGTCATAAACGGCGGCGTGGACCGGTAATGGCCACGTCCGGCAAACTGGCAGGGCTGCCGTCCGTACTCACGGACGAGCAGCTTGCATCGGCGCGGCTTTTGCCGCGCAGGCAGCCATGGACCTGGGTCGCGGCCGTCATCGTCATCCTGGTGCTTGCGAACGCGCTCTATTCGATGCTCACCAATCCCGGCTTCGGATGGCCGGTCGTCGGCGAGTATTTCTTAGCGCCGCAGGTCATGGCGGGTCTCTTCACCACTCTGATGCTCACCGCGATTTCGATGACGCTGGCACTGTTGCTCGGCATCATCGTCGCAGTTTCGGCTGCCAGCAGCAACCCGGTCCTGTCATCGGTCGCCAAGGGTTACATCTGGATTTTCCGCGCCATTCCGCTGCTGGTCCAGATCATCTTCTGGTACAATCTGGCAGCGCTCTATCCGAAACTGGGCTTGGGCCTCCCCTTCCTGCCATCGATCGTCGAGTTCGACACCAACAGCGTGATAACGGCTGTCAGCGCGGCCATCATCGCAATGTCCCTGAACGAAGGCGCCTACATGGCCGAAATTGTCCGCTCGGGTCTCAACTCGGTGGATTCGGGGCAACGCGAAGCCGCCCGCGCACTCGGCATGTCCTCCTGGGATTCCTTCCGGCGCATCGTGATGCCTCAGGCTATGCGCGTCATCATTCCGCCAACCGGCAACGAGACGCTGTCCATGTTGAAATATACCTCGCTGGTAAGCGTCATCGCCTTGCCGGACCTGCTCTATTCAACGCAGCTCATCTCCTCGCGCAACTTCGAAGTCATCCCAATGCTTCTCGTCGCCAGCCTCTGGTACCTGCTCGTCAGTACGATCCTGATGATCATACAGTCCGGTATAGAGCGGCACTTCGCAAAATCGGTGGTGCGTCCATGAGCGGTTCTGTGGTCAATCCAATCCGCGCGCGCGGCATCCGCAAATCGTTCGGCGCACTGGAAGTCCTGAAAGGCGTCGATCTCGATCTGGCCAAGGGCGAAGTACTGTGCATTCTGGGCCCCTCAGGCTCTGGCAAGAGCACCCTGCTGCGCTGCGTCAACCATCTGGAACGGCCGGATGGCGGCATGATCGAGCTGAACGGCGTGCCGATAGGCTACCGCCTCTCGGGTACGACTTTCCACGAACTGCCTGAGCGCGAAATACAGAAGCAGCGTGCCGCAATGGGCATGGTGTTCCAGCGCTTCAACCTGTTCCCGCACCTGACGGCGCGCCAGAACATCATGGAGGCGCCGCGCCGGGTTCTCGGCCTGTCGGCGGCCGAAGCGTCGCAGCGCGCCGAGCGCTTGATGAAGCAGGTCGGCCTTGCCGAAAAGATTGACACCTATCCGGGTGCGCTTTCCGGCGGTCAGCAGCAGCGGGTTGCGATTGCCAGGGCACTCGCGATGGAGCCCGCGGTCATGCTCTTCGACGAGCCCACATCGGCGCTCGACCCCGAACTGGTGGGCGAGGTTCTCGACGTGATGCGTTCTCTCGCCGACTCCCACGCGATGTCGATGATCGTCGTGACCCACGAGATCGGTTTCGCCCGCAGCGTCGCCGACCGCGTCATGTTCATGGATGGCGGCGTCGTGGTGGAACAGGGCAAGCCGCAGGACGTGCTGGCAAACCCTGAGCACGAACGAACCCGCGCCTTCCTGCGCAGAATCCTCGAATAACATTCCGGAGTACAAACTATGCTCGCCCCTTCATTTCCGACTTTCCTCGGTGCTGATAGCAGCACCGATCCCGCTGGCGTCAAAACGCCCTACGCCTTCCTCGGCATACCCTACGGTCCTGCATACGAGGCCTGGGAGTTGTCGGCAGCCGCCGACGCCGCCGACAAGGTCCGCGCCGCGGCAGTGGCACATGCCTATACCCGCTTCCTTACCCACTGGAATTTCGACATAGGCGAGCCGCAATTCGAGGACGGCAAGCCCAACCTGACCGACCTCGGCAACATTGCCGGCAACGTGCGGGAGCCAGAGCGCATGGTGGAGGACGCGGCAGTCGTGCTCGGCCCGCTTATCAGGGCCGGCGTGGTCCCTGTGGTGATCGGCGGCATGGATTCGGTGCCCCCCATGCTCGTCGCGCCCTTCGAAGGCCACGAGGACATCAATCTCCTCCAGATCGACGCCCATATAGACTTTCGCGATGAGATAAACGGCCGGCGCGACGGATTCTC
This sequence comes from Mycoplana sp. BE70, assembly GCF_031455855.1. Classification (NCBI taxonomy): domain Bacteria; kingdom Pseudomonadati; phylum Pseudomonadota; class Alphaproteobacteria; order Hyphomicrobiales; family Rhizobiaceae; genus Mycoplana; species Mycoplana sp. BE70. Next base: position 333,989 of record NZ_JAVDTM010000005.1, on the reverse strand, counting down.
CAGCCCGATGCGGCGCATCCGCGACTATTCCTGCGTCCACGATCTTGTTCAGGTCGGAGCACGCTCCATCGGCAGCGCACGACGGCAGGAAGTCGAGGCCGCGTTCAAGGCCGGCAACAGGATCGTGACAGCCTGGGATGTGCATGAGAATGGAGCGAAGTGGGTCGCGGAATCACTCGACCTTTCCCGGCGGTGGGTCGTCGCGCTAGATTGCGACGGCATGGATCCGACGGTCGCGCCGGGTGTCGGCGCGATAGAGCCGGGCGGGCTGACCTTCATTCAGACGGCGATCCTGCTGAACCACCTGGCCCGAAACAATCGGTTGGCCGGCATCGTCTTTACGGAGTTCCAGCCGGCAAGGGACGTGGGTGACACGACCGCGCACACCATCGCCCGCCTGATCCTGAATATTCTTGGGATGCAACGCCAACCGGAGCGCATCAGGCCAAAGTAGCAGCCAGAGGCGATGTTATGTTGACGGACGAATCTTATGCAACGCTGACGGCGGCATTCGATTGAGCTAGTCGGCGGCAATGATCCGCCCCACAGAGCGGGTTCGACCACCAGTGAAATCCGGTGGTCGAGCCTAGAGCAGTCGATCGACGTCTGCTTTGCGCCCCCGTTTCGGTCATTCAGAGTATCGGATCGAGCTCCTGGAAGCCGACGATCTGCTTTTACAAACAGGGAAATGCGGCTTGCGGCCGGTGCCCGAATGCCGGAAATAAAGGACAATCTCGAAACCGGCTCCTGCTGCTTCGCCGCCGGCTCGAAGAAAAGCAGGCGCCTATACGCATCGCCCGGTGGGCAGAGGCCGCGTTCGCCTGGAGGCGGAAGGGCGACTCGTCCTTGAAGCTCCCGGAGAGTAGTGTGCTTCAGGTTTGGCGGCCGAAGATGCGGCCGGGCAAACCAGGCTTGATCCGACGTTCAACCGGCTCTTTGCTCTGCGCCCCTAACCGCCAGATCAGCCAGAGCGAGGGCTGCCTCTCGTGTTCTGGCGGCTGCGATAAAACGGCCGTTGTGGCAGAAGCTGGCGCCTTCAACGCCAGTTGTCGCCTCGAGGTCGCTCCCGGTAAGTCCCGCCCAGGCCTCGGGTAGATCGGCACGCAATTCGAAGCCCTCCTCGGCGCGGCGAATTCCGGTCAGGCACCAGTCGGTCTCACGCGGATGGACGACGAACAGCAGATGATCCGCATCTGCCTTGACGATGGCCGGCCGAAACGGCATGCCCATCGGCAGCTCGAGAACGCGGCTCTTTCCCGCAGTCTCGATCGCCCGCAACACCAGCGCTTCGGCACGCATTTTGGCATGTATCCCTTCGATTTTCGCCTCGACGAAACTGCGGGCTACCGCCGCCGCCGCAAGAAATGCCCGATCGGTCGCCTCTGGATCCCGCTCGTCGAAGACAGGTTTCAACGTCTCCAGTAGAGACGGCAAGGTCAGGCTGGCCAGTAAGCCGGCGCTGTCCGGGCTGAGTGCACCATTGTCGACAAGGTCGACCGGCAACACGAAGCTCGCATCGAAAGCGGCATGCACCGTCTCGATAAAGCCGTCGGGGACAGAGAGGGCGGACAGATAATCGCGCCCGAAATGTTTCCAGATCAATCCGAACGAACTGAAGGGCCGACCGTCGTCGCGTTGCGGTGCTCCACGCTGGTGATGGTCGAAGATCCGGGCGACCGCATCGTAGGCGCCACCGACATCGTAGACGATACGATCAGCGCCGGCCGCGATCCATTCGTGCGCCCTGCTTCGAACCAGCCGCGCTTGCGGGAAAAGCCGCGTGAGGACGACGGTGGACAAGACTTCGTCGGCATGAAAACCGCCGGAATGCGTGACGAGGAAATCTGGAGTCATGCCAGGACCTTGTGTTTGAAAATTCTGCCGAGCGGCAAATAGCCAGTTTCCGGCATGATCTCAATCGACTTCCTGCAACCGCGAGAACCGTTGCCGCCGGCCTGACGACGCCGCCCGCGAGCTGAAAGAGACTGGATCCTGAACCTTTCCCCCGGCGGCCTGCCGCCTGGCACCGCAAACTCAACGATCGCGATGCCTTAGTTGTCGGTCCGTCGCTAAACCAGCCGTTCATGTCCCAGCGATTTGTGCCCACAGGTTCATCGCTGCGGCGCGCAGCTCGCGATTGTGGCTGTTCGCCGAACACTCCATGCCATGAATTATCCGACTTTTGCGTAGCCCGCAGTGCACGCCAACTGCCGTGAGCTATTTTTTCAACGGCGGCCTTAAGCGCTTGACATACGGTATACCGTATTTACTAATTGGGGAGGAGATACACCGCAACGAGTGACACAACGGGGGAGCAGATGACCAATTTGACAGGCAACGTCACCGGTTTAGCGTCAATGAACCTCAGCCGGCGCAGACTTCTTCAAAGCGCAGCGGCTGCAGGTCTTGTGAGCGTCTTACCGCTTCGGGCGGCGGCCCAGGGGACCCCTGAAGGTACTCTGGTGTTCGGCAATGCCGAACCGCCAACTTCGAACTACTGGGATCCTGCCGCCGGCTTTGGTCTCGTGGACGAGCAGGTGGCATCGCTGGTGCATGATTCCCTGCTCTCCTTCGGCGAAAAGGGCGAGATCACCCCCGGCCTCGCGACGACCTGGGCCATCAAGGACGATCGCACCGTCGCCCTGACTCTGCGCGAGGGCGTCACCTTCCACGACGGCACGCCTTTGACGGCCGAGGACGTCAAGGCCACCATCGATCGTCTTGGAGAGGGCAAGCTTGCCCAGTCCATGGTCGCGGTGCCGGGGATCTCGGTCACTATCCTGTCCCCAAGCGAGATCGAAGTGGTATCACCGGAGCCGTTTGGCGTGGTGTTGAATGCCCTGGCCTTCATCAAGGTCCTGCCGAAGGCCAATATCGACAATCCCGACAGCTTCAAGACAGGCGCCATGGGGACCGGCCCTTATCGTTTCGTCTCCTACAGCGGCAACGACGTAAAGCTGGAGGCGAACGAGAACTGGTGGGGCGGCACCCCTAAGATCAAGTCTGTCGTCTTCCGTTACATCGAGGATGCCGAGGCCCGCATCAACGCCTTGCTGACCGGTCAGGTCGACATCCTCACCCGCGTGAACGCCGAGTTTCTATCGCGCGTCGAGGGCAATGCGGATTTCAACGTGAACAATCAATCGCCACCCTCGCAGATCGTCGGTCTCATGCAGCACAACGGCCCGCTTGGGGACGTGAAGCTGCGCCAGGCGGTTGCCTATGCAGTCGACCGTGAGGCGATTGCCGCCTCGGTAATGCGTGGCCTTAATCCGGTCAACTATTCGGCTCTGCCAACCACGTCAGCCTTCTACGAACCTCTGGAGCCGAAGTTTGAACACAACCCCGAGAAGGCGCGCGAGTTGATCGCGCAGTCCTCCTATCCTGACGGCGTGACGCTGCGCATGGCCACGACCACGCTCGTGCCCAACCAGCTTGAAATTGATCAGATCATTGCCGCCTCGCTGCAGCAGGTGGGCATCACAGTGGAGCTGGAACGCTTGGAAGTAGGCGCCTACCGTTCGTCCTACAACACCTACGACATGACTCTCGACACGCTGGCGGTGTTCAATAACGACCCGGATTTCGTGTTGGGTACCTACATCGGCGCCGCCGGCGAGGCGGTGTTCCATCTCAAGGACGAGACTTACGAGAAGCTGCATGCGGCCCAGCGCGCGGCGCCGGCGGAAAGCCGGGCCGAGGCGGTGAAGGCGGCTGCGCAGTATCTTTGGGAGAACCAGATCACCTTCTTCCTGACCGACGAGATCTGGTACTCGATCGTCAACAAGCGGGTGAAGGACTATGTCCGCGCGCCGCTGGTTGGCGAGAACCTTGTCCCGCGTGCAACACGCACCTGATCGTTTGCGCGGGGGGCGTGTGACAGGCACGCCCTTCCGCCCACGAGGTTTCCATGAAGTTCTACATCCTGCAACGGATCATTCAGGCCCTGGTGGTCGTGTCGGCCATCACCGTCGCCGTGTTCGTGGTCCTGCGTCTTTCAGCTGGAGACCCGGCGCGCATCCGTGCGCCGGTGTTCGCGCGACCCGACGTAATCGAGCAGTATCGACGTGATTTCGGCATCGACAGGCCTATCGTTGAACAACTAGGCTCCTTCATCTCAAGCGCGCTGCGCGGCGATCTTGGCATGTCGTTTCGCTTCCAGGCACCGGTGAGCGAGCTGATTGCTGTTGCCCTTCCGAAGACTCTGGCGCTTGCTGGCGTTTCCCTTGCGATATCGCTGGTTCTGGCTGTTTTCCTGGGCGCGATGGCCGCTACTCGCCCGCGATCGGTCTGGGCAGTTTTGAGCACGGTTCTGGCCACGCTCGGCCAGTCGGCTCCGGTATTCTGGACCGGGGCGCTGATGGTGATGCTATTCGCTGTCAATTTCGGATGGCTGCCGGCCGGAGGCTACAATGGCCTTTCCAGCCTGATCCTCCCGGCGATCGCGGTGGCGCTTTCCATACTGCCCACGCAACTTCGCGTGCTGCGCAGCTCCATGCGCGGCGTGCTCGGCGAGGAATATATCCGCACCGCGCATGCCTTCGGCCTCTCGCCGCATCGCATAACCTTCGTCTACGCCCTGAAGAACGCCTGCCTGCCTTTGCTGACCGTGATCGGCGTCGACGTGGGTTATCTATTAGGCGGCGTCATTGTCGCGGAAGTGATCTTCGCCTTTCCAGGCATTGGTGAACTCGCTCTCGTGGCGATGAAGGCTCGCGACTACCCGCTGATCCAAGGCATCACCATCATCACGGCAAGTCTCTTCGTCATCGTCAATCTGCTGATCGACCTCGCCTATGCGGCCGTCGATCCCCGCATTCGCATGGAGAAGCTATGAATATCCTCGCCATCGGAGCCCATCCCGACGATATCGAATGCCTGTGCGCCGGCACACTCGCGCTCTATGCCCAGGCGGGCCACAGGGTCGTCATGGCCGTGGCCACCAACGGCAATGTCGGTTCGCCCACCTTGCCAAGTGAAGAGATCGCGGCGGTGCGGCGCAAGGAGCAGCAGGCTTCCTGCGACCTTATCGGCGCCGAACTGATCTGGATGAATTTCGACGACGAATGGCTGATGAACGAGCGCCCCACGCGCGAGCGTTTCATCGACGTCATTCGACAGGCCGATCCGGATGTCATGTTCATCCACTCGCTGAACGACTATCACCCCGACCACAGGATCGCGGGCCAGGTGGCCGAAGACGCGCGCATCCCCGCCTCGGTGCGGTTGGTCGAAACCAGCCTGCCCGCCATCGGCAAGATCCCGCACATGTTCTACATGGACACCGTCGGCAGCGTCGATTTCCAGCCCGAGGCCTATGTCGACATTTCCCCGGTCTTCGAGCTGAAAAAGCGGATGCTCCTCTGCCACGAAAGCCAGGATAGCTGGATGCGTGCGGTCTATGGCGAGGACACCTCGATCACCGACATGATGATCGATCAGGCACGCTCGCGCGGCCATGCCGCCGGCGTCCGTTATGCCGAAGGTTTCCGCGAGGTGCGCACCTACCCTCGAACCGGTTCCTGGGCACTGCTGCCGGGGTTCGGAAAATGACCTCGACAAGCCTTTATGCCGGCCTCGATTCCGGGAGTCCGAAGGCGCGGCGCGGGGTTCTCGCCCGGCTCGAGCTGACCCCGGCGCTGGCTGCCGGGCTGTTGTTGCTTGCGGCAATCGGCGCAGCCGTGACGGCGGCTCCAATTCTGACAGCGGCCGACCCGAATGCAGTGAACTTGCTTGCCGTGCGCAAGCCGCCGTCTGCCGACCACATCTTCGGCACCGACGCCATCGGGCGTGATCTGCTGGCGCGCGTGCTGTTCGGCGGGCGTGTTTCGCTGATGGTCGCTGGCGCGGGCATGATTGGTTCGCTATTCCTAGGCACGGTTCTGGGTATGATGCGCGCTTTCGGCCCCCAACTGTTGCGCGCAGCGGTCGATCGCATGATCGATATCCAGCTCGCCTTTCCCTACGTGCTTCTCGCCATCGCGATCACCAGCGCGGTCAAGCCCTCGGTACCGGTCCTGATCCTGCTCATGGTGCTCGCGGGCTGGGCGGGCGTGGCGCGGGTCGTGCGCGCGATCGCGCTTCAGGAGCGTTCCAAGGACTACGTCAAAGCGGCAGAGGTCATCGGCGCTTCGCGGCTTCGCATCGCGTGCTTCCACGTTTTTCCAAGCGTCCTGCCCAGCCTGATGGTCCTGGCTGCGATGCAGACTGCCGCGATGATCGTCTTCGAGGCAACGCTCTCCTTCCTCGGCATGGGCATCCAGCCGCCGACCGCGAGCTGGGGCGGCATCATGCTCGAAGGCAAGGATTACATCACCACCTCCTGGTGGCTGACCACGCTGCCCGGCCTTGCCATCATGCTGACCTCGCTCAGCCTCGTGCTGATCGGCGACGGGCTTGAATCAAGGACCGAAAAACTGCGCGCAAAGGAGTCCGACGCATGACCGGCACCCCACTGCTCGAGGTCGAGAACCTGACCGTGACCTTTCCGGGCCGCAACGGGCCGTTCCGCGCCGTCGATGGCGTCAGCTTCCGGCTGGCGCCAGGCGAAAGCCTCGTCATCGCCGGAGAATCCGGATCCGGCAAGTCGATGCTGTGCCGAGCGTTGATGAACATCCAGCCGGATCCGGCAAAAGTCGGCGCCGATCGGCTGGAGTGGCAGGGCCGAAGCCTGAAGGGCCTCGACGAACGCGAATGGCGGCAGTTGCGCGGCGGCGAGATCGCCATGATCTTCCAGGACCCGACGGCGGCCCTCAACCCGCTGCTGAGTGTCGGGCGACAGATCATCGACGCGGTGCTGGCGCATCGGCAGTGCAGCCGGGAGGAGGCACGGGCCCGCGCCATTGAGGTGATGGGGCTGGCCGGCCTGCCTGAGCCCGAGCACCGGCTTTCAAGCTATCCCTCCGAACTGTCCGGCGGCATGCGCCAGCGGGTCGCCATCGCGCTCGCGCTCTCGGCCGGACCGAAACTCATCATTGCCGACGAGGCGACGACCAACCTCGACGTTTCCATCCAGGCCCAGATCGTCACGCTTCTGAAGCGGCTGCGGAAAGAACTCGGCATGGGGCTGATCTTCGTGACCCATGATCTCGACCTTGCCGCCGAGGTCGGTGGCCGCCTGATGGTCATGTATGCGAGTCAGCCGGTTGAGACCGGGGCGGTCGTCGATGTGCTGCGAGACCCCTGTCATCCCTATACCCGCGGCCTCCTGCGTTCCGCGCCCACGCTGCATTCGAGCCGTGACACTCCGTTGCGCCCGATACCGGGACAGACGCCGAAGCCGGGCACGATCGGCACCGGAGCGCCCTTCCGCGATCGCTGCCCTGTGCCGGTTGCAGGGGTTTGCGAGATCAGGCGCGCGGAATGGACGGAAGCCGGACCGGGACACCGCGTTGCCTGCAATCGCTTCGCACTGGAAGGAAGGGCTGGACTGCCATGACCGCTCCCGTTCTTGAAGCCTCCGCAATCGGCAAGGTTTTTACCGGCCGCCGCGAAGGCAAGATCCACCATCACCATGCCCTGCGACAGGTCAGTGCCAGCCTGTCAGAGGGCGAGATCCTCGGCATCGTTGGCGAGAGCGGCAGCGGCAAGACCACGCTGTCGCGGATCATGATCGGCATCGAGTCCGCAAGTTCCGGCGAGATTGCCTTCCGTGGCACGCCGGTACGGAGGCAAGCTGACTGGCGCGCGCTGCGACGCCAGGTGCAATATGTGTTCCAGGACCCGTTCACGGCGCTCTGCCCGACGATGCGGATCGGCAAGGCACTGGCCGAACCTCTCGCGATCCACGGGATCTGCCCGACATCCGAACGCCAGCAACGGGTCGCGCAGATGCTGGAGATGGTCGGTCTGCACCCTGACATCGCTGGCCGCCTGCCAGCCCAGCTTTCCGGCGGCCAGCGCCAGCGAGTCAATCTGGCGCGGGCGCTGATGCTGGAGCCGCAGGTGCTGATCTGCGACGAAATCGTCTCCGGGCTCGACGTGTCCGTCCAGGCCCAGGTGCTGGCACTGCTGGTCGAGTTGCAAAAGAAGCTCGGTCTGTCGCTGATCTTCATCTCCCACGATCTGCGGGTGATCCGATATCTCTGCGACCGTGTGCTCGTCATGCATCTGGGCGAGGTGGTCGAGCAAGGGGCGACCGAACAGGTCTTTGACGCGCCCTCTCACAATTACACCCGAGCCCTTCTCGCCGCCATTCCCGACCGCAATCGGGTGACTGACACCCCCATTTGAACAATCGGAATGCAAAATGACCGAAGATCTTCGCTCACTCGCCAATCGGCGTGCCCTGGTTACCGGTGCCGCCCGCGGGATAGGAGCGGCCATCGCCGCTGAACTTGCACGGCGGGGTGCCGCAGTGCTGTTGGTCGACATCGACGGCCCGGAACTCGACGCCACGACCGACAGTCTGTCGAGGGGCGGAGCAAGGGTTCATGCTTTCCGCGGTGACGTCACCGCCGAAGCGGAACTTGCCGAAATGGCCCGCACCGCGCAGGCCCGCCTAGGCGGCCTCGACATCCTTGTCAACAATGCGGCAATCCTCGACGCCACGCCCCTCGATGCACTGACGCGCAGCCGTTATGCCGAGGTGCAGGAAATCAATCAGAATGCGGCTCTCTGGACGGCAAAGGCCATGCTCCCGCTGCTGGCGGCCTCGCCGCATGCGCGGATCGTGAACATCGCCTCGATCCTCGGGATCCGCGGCACCACCGACAGCCTCGCCTACGCCATTGCCAAGGGCGGTGTGGTCAACATGACCCGCGCGCTCGCGGTCGACCTTGCGCCGAAGGGGGTACTGGTCAACTGCATCTGCCCCGGCTTCGTAGACACTCGCATGGCAATCCTGCCTGACGGCAGCGGCCACGAGCACGAGGCCGACTGGTTCAGGGATGTCTACATCAAATATGGGCGCATACCCTTGCGCCGCCCCGCACCGCCGGAAGAGATCGCTCGCGCGACTATGTTCTTCTGCGGCGACGATTGCAGCTATGTGACCGGCCAGATCCTGCTGGTCGATGGCGGTATTTCCGCAACTTTCTGACCTGCCGAGGTAAGCATGAAAATCACCAGAGTCGAGGCCCTTGGCCTCTTCGGAAAATCACCAAAGGGCGGATGGTCGAACGAGATCAAGCCCGAGGATTCCATCCATAGCCTGATCGTCGTCCAGACCGACAACGGGGTGACCGGGATCGGGTCCGTCTTCACCGATGCGAGGCTGGTCAAGGCGGGACTCGATCTCCTACGCCCGCTGCTCATGGGCGAAAGCGCCAACGAACCGATGCGCGTGAGCGAAAAGCTGCACCAGAACACGTTCTGGATGGGCAGAGGCGGAACATTGACCCACGTTGTCTCAGGCGTCGACATCGCGCTCTGGGACATTTTCGGCAAGATCTGCGGACAGCCGATCGCACGGCTGCTGGGCGGCAGCTACCGCACCAAGGTGCGTGCCTACGCATCGATCCTCATGGAAGAACCCGATCTCATGCGCGAACGCACGGCCTTCTTCCGTGCGCAGGGCTTCAAGGCCATCAAGATCGGCTGGGGTCCGTTCGGGCGGCGCGACAATGCCCGTCTGGACGAGGACATCGTGCGTGCCGCGCGCGAGGGTGCGGGCGCCGACTGCCAGCTGATGGTCGATGCCGGCGCCAGTGATGCCTATTGGCCGAACGGCCTGAAATGGGCGTTGAACACCGCCCGCATGCTCCATGACTACGACGTGGCGTGGTTCGAGGAGGCGCTAAACCCGGACGCGCTGGATGACTTCCGCCAGCTCAGGCTCCAGAGCCCCGTACCGATCGCGACCGGCGAATGCCTGACGCGGCGCCAGTCCTACCTGCCATGGTTCGAAGCGCGCGCGCTCGACATCGTCCAACCGGACGTGACCAAAGTGGGCGGCATCACTGAGCAGGTGCGCATCGCCCAGATGGCCAATGCCTTCGGCATCAAGTACATCGGACATGGATGGAACACGGCCGTGGGCCTCGCCGCCGACCTGCAGCTTGCCGCGGCCTTCCCCGACACGGATCTGGTCGAGTTCATTGGCGGCTCGCCCTACATCGACGACATTGTCCAGACACCGTGGGCGCTTGATGCGGAGGGCATGCTAGACATTCCCCAGACGCCCGGCCTGGGGCTGAAGCTGAAGCTCGACAGCCTGGCAGACATCTCGGCCGACATGGAAACCGTCGCACTGCTGGCGGATACATGAAACGGCTCGACCTCACCTACGGGGCGTTGACACTCCAGCTTGCCCCCGCAAGCGGTGGTGCCGTTGCAGGACTTCAGCTCTCGCGCGGCAAGGAGCGCTTTTCGCTTCTGCGCCCCCTTCCCGAGGGGGCCACGGATGCGTTGCATGCCGCAATGTTTCCAATGCTGCCGTTCGCGAACTGCCTGCGCGACAACCGTTTTGATTTTCAAGGACTGCAGTTCGAGGTCGCGCCGAACATGGGCGGCAGCCGGCTGAACTTTCACGGTTCCGGCTGGCGTCTTCCGTGGCGGGTCGAACGCAGTGACAGGAAATCCGCAACTCTGTCTCTGGAGACCGACGACGGTATTTGGCGCTATCGGGCGGAACAGCACTTCGAGCTTGGTGAGCAAGGTCTGCGTGTGTGCATCAACATCACCAATCGTGGTGAGCACGCCATGCCCTTCAGCTTGGGCCTCCATCCATGGTTTCCCCGACATGGTATCGCGCATGTCGGCTTCGATGCCTCTGGCTTCTGGCGGCTGACCCCGGACGGCGAAACCTTGGCACTCGATCTGGTGCCGGATGAAGCCGATCATTCAACTCCGCGCGCCTTTCCGCGCCGTGCCTTCAACAATTGCTACGAGGGCTGGTCCCGCATTGCCCGCATCAACTGGCCCGCGATCGGCATAGGCGTGGAGTTGCTGGCCGATCCGGTTTTCGGGCGACTGATGGTCTACAGCCCGGCAGAGGATCCGGAGACCTTTTGTCTGGAACCCCAGACCTGCGCTCCCTGCGGCTTTGACTGGCTCGACGAGGATCCCGCTCGCGGCGGCGCCCATATACTCGCGCCCGGTGAAACCCTTTCTGGTGGCTTCACTCTGGGCATCATCCACACGGCCTTGGAGACTTCCGGCAATGAGAATTGAATCTGTAGACTTCTTTTACCTTTCCATGCCGGAGGTGACGACCGCGGCGGACGGCAGCCAGGATGCGCTGGTAGTACGTGTGGCCGCGGGCGGGTCGATCGGCTGGGGCGAGTGCGAGGCCTCGCCGCTGGTCTCGATTGCCGCGTTTGTGACGCCCATGTCGCATGGCGCCTGCCGTCCGGTGTCGGCCTCAGTGCTGGGCCGCAGCCTGACCTCACCCGACGACATCCGCGCCATGGCTGCTGATGTCGCCTACAATTCCATGGATCTCCTGCAAGCGGCCCACACCTGGTCGGGGATCGAGATGGCGCTGTGGGACCTGTTGGGTAAGGTTCGGGGAGAACCAGCCTGGAAGCTTCTGGGCTACCAGAAGGCATGGCCCAAGCTGCCCTATGCCTCGGTGCTCTTCGGCGGCACCCCCGAAGAAACCCTGAACCGCGCGCGCGCGATCCGTGCCCAAGGCTTCCGGGCAGCAAAATTCGGCTGGGCTCCCTTCGGAGCCTCGCTTGAAGGCGACATCGCTCAGCTGGAGGCTGCCCGTGCCGGATTGGGCGTGGACGGAGTGTTGTTGGTCGATGCGGGCCAGGTGTTCGGCGAGGACGTCGCGGCCGCCGCCGCGCGGCTTAAGGCCATGGAGCGCTTCGAGGTCACATGGTTCGAGGAACCTTTCAGAGGGGATGCGCTCAACGCCTACAAGGCGCTATCGCAAAAAACGGACAAGGTGGGCATCGCCGGCGGCGAGGCCGCGCACACGAGCCAGATGGCAAAGCACCTCATAGACTTCGGTGGGGTGAGATACATCCAGATCGACTGCGGCCGCATCGGTGGGCTCGGGCCAGCCAAGGCGGTGGCCGATCATGCGGCGGCAAGTGGCGTGACCTATGTCAACCATACCTTCACCTCCAACCTCGCGCTCTCTGCCTCGCTGCAACCCTATGCCGGGCTCAAGGAGCACAAGATCTGCGAATATCCAACAGAACTGCGTTCCCTTGCGCGTGAGCTTACCCTGAACCGCATCACGCCGGATGCCGAGGGCCTGATTCATGTGCCCGACGCCCCTGGCCTGGGAATCGAGATCAACCCGGACGCGCTCGCAAAATATCGCGTCGAGGTCGAGATCCGCGTGCAGGGCAGGACCCTGTTCGCTTCGCCCTGCCCCCAGCAAGAGGAAAAGAAATGAATCGTATCGATCTTGAAGGCCGCGTAGCGGTCGTGACCGGAGGCGGTCAGGGTATCGGACTGGCGGTCGCGCAAAGATGCGCGTCCTCCGGCGCGAAGGTGGCGATCTGGGACATGAACGCCGAGACCGCCGTCAGGGCAGCGAACACCATCGCAGAAGCGCAAGCCTTCACGGTGGACATCGCGGATGCCTCATCCGTCGCCGCCACGCTGGCAGACGTCGAAGTGGCCCTCGGTCCGGTCGACATTCTCGTCAACTCCGCCGGCATCGCCGGCCCCAACCATCGGCTTTCGGACTATCCAGACGTCGACTGGAAACGGGTGATCGACATCAACCTCAACGGCACCTTCAACGTAAACAAGGCCGTGACAAAGGGAATGGAGGCGCGCGGGTACGGCAGGATCGTCAACATTGCCTCCATTGCGGGTAAGGAGGGAAATCCCAACGCTGCCGCCTATTCTGCCGCGAAGGCTGGCGTCATCGCGCTGACCAAGTCGCTGGGAAAGGAACTTGCGGGACAGAATATCGCGGTGAACTGCATCACCCCTGCCGCAGCGCGCACGCCGATATTCGACCAGATGACGCAAACCCACATCGACTACATGCTCTCCAAAATCCCGCGCGGACGCTTCCTGGAGGTCGAGGAAGTGGCGTCCATGGTCGCCTGGCTGGTCTCGGAAGAGAACTCGTTCACGACCGGCGCCGTCTTCGACCTGTCCGGCGGGCGCGCAACGTACTGACTGTGTCAGGGATGCACCGGCGAGCGATGCGTTGCGCCAAAGGCAGGCCAAGCCGCAGGTCGAGCTCATAAATAAAAGCCCCTGAAATCCAAAGAAAGGCGATCACATGAAACTACTTCGGCTCGAACTTGGCGGACGCATCATTCCCTGCGTTCTGGATGATCGGGGACATGCGCGCGACGTCTCGTCACTGGTGAGCGATTTCGGCCCGGAAACGGCAATGTCGCTGGCGCCAACCCTCGCCGCAGCGAACCTGTCGGCGTTGCCGGAGGTCAATCGAACCGCGGCGAAAGTATTGGCACCGCTTTCGGCGCCCCGCAACATCTGGTGCATCGGGCTGAACTACTCCGACCATGCAGCAGAATCGGGCATGCCGATCCCGGATGAGCCGATTCTATTCAGCAAGGCATCTTCCACCTATTGCAGCCCTGACGATCCGATCCTGTGGTCGGACCGGATGACCAAGCTCGACTGGGAGGTCGAGTTGGGCGTGGTGATCGGCAAGGGCGGGCTGGACATTGCCAGAGAAGACGCGCTCGACCACGTCCTAGGCTATGTTCTGGTCAACGACGTTTCGGAACGTGCATGGCAAATCGAGCGTGGCGGCCAATGGGTCAAGGGAAAGAGCTTCCCGAATTTCTGCCCTACTGGCCCCATACTCACCACGACTGACGAGCTCGGCCCGGCTGACAATCTTGCGATGTGGCTCGATGTGAACGGCGAGCGGATGCAAACCGGTTCGACTTCGAAAATGATCTTCAACGTACCCACGATCGTTTCCTACATGAGCGAATTCTGTGCACTCCAGCCGGGCGATCTGATCTGCACCGGAACGCCGCCCGGGGTCGGTCTCGGCATGAAGCCGCCGCGTTACCTGTCGCCAGGCGATATCGTGACACTTGGCATCCAGGGGCTGGGCGAGCAGCGTCAGATCGTGACGCCGCTAAACGCGAAGGGCTGAGCGGCAATGGCAAGCACACAACGTCTGGAAGGCAAGATCGCGGTGGTTACCGCAGCTGGCCAGGGCATAGGGCGCGCAGTGGCGGAGCGGTTAGCCGCAGAGGGCGCAGAGGTTCATGCAAGCGACCTCAACCCGTCGCTCCTTACGACACTAGCCTGTGCGCACATCGATACAATGGATGGGACCTGCGCCAAAGCCGTAGATGCCTATTTCGCGAAATTTTCCCGGATCGACATATTGATCCATGCCGTGGGCTACGTGCATCAGGGCACGATCGAGGAATGCGAGCCGGAAGACTGGCGCCGGTCCATGGAAATCACGCTCGACAGCGCATACCTCGTGCTGCGCGCCGCCGTCCCCAAGATGACGACCTTTGGCGGTTCGATCACCACCATCGGTTCTGTGGTGTCCTCGATCAAGGGTATGCCCCGCCGCGCCGCGTATGGTGCTGCCAAGGGTGGGGTCATCGCCCTGACCAAATCCGTTGCTGCGGACTATGTCACCAAACGGATTCGCGCCAACTGCGTCTGCCCCGGAACCGTGGCATCACCTTCGCTCGAAGTCAGAATCGACGAGCTTGCCCGGAGTACGGGCTCCCGTGAGGTCGCCTACAACTCGTTCGTCAGCCGCCAGCCGCTGGGCCGGCTCGGCACACCGCAGGAGATCGCCGGCCTTTGCGCCTTTCTGGCGTCAGAGGATGGATCCTTTATCACCGGCCAGGCGATCAATGTCGATGGGGGTATCACCATCTAATGATTGCCAAGTGCTTTTACAGACAGTGAAGTATTTGACATACGGTATACCATATGCAAACTTTGTTCTGAACCGAAGATTGACATAACTCCAACAGAAAAGGTGCATTCATGAAATTGTCCTCTATGCTGGCCGCCTGCGCCCTCGTCGCGACGACATTTGCCTCCTCGCAGATCAGAGCAGAAGAAGCAGGTCAGGACTTTCGTTTCGAGTTCAAGCCGGATTTCGCGGCCTGCGAGGGCGATGGTTCGCTGAAAAAGGCCCTGTCCGATGGCATCGTGCTGGGCATCAGCCCAAGCCCGCCCTACACCTCGATCGATCCAGCGAATGGAAAGGCTGGAGGGATCGACGTGGAGATCGTCGAGTCAGCATTGCAATGGCTGGGCGTCACCAAGATCAGCTATGAAGTTGCGCCATTTAGCTCATTGACGCCGGCGCTTTTGTCGAAGCGCATCGACATGATCGCAGCCAACATTCATGTCACGCCCGACCGGCTCGAGGTCATCAGCTTCACAGGTCCCGGTTGGTGGTATGGCCCCGCGATCACGGTTCTGGCAGGGAACCCCTCGAGCATCCAAAGCTTCGAAGATTTGAAGTCGCACAAGGTGGGCGCCATCGCCGGGTCGGCTGCAGATGAATACCTGCGCTCAATGGGCGTCGAGGTCGTGCCGTTCCAGACCGACGCCGATCAGTTCATGAGCCTCTCGCAGGGTCGCGTCGACGTCATCTTGGAAGATGATGTGAAAGTCGCCACTTTCATCAATGAGAACCAGGGAGCGGGTATCGAGATGGTAGCCGGAGTGGCAATCCCGGACGATTTGATCTTTACCTATGGCTATGGATACGCCCGCTACGGCATGCGCAAGGACGACTGCTCTCTGCGGACGGCCATATCTCATGCGTTGGCTGAGGTGCGCGGCAACGGCAAGGTTTCGGCCGTCCTGCGCCAGAACGGTCTGAGCGACCGCAACCTGTTCTATTTCCCGGTCTCAAACTGATCTTTTCACAAGGGATGGAGGCGTCGGGAAGACCCCGCGCCTCCATCTCCTTGTGCCAGAGGAGACCACCCCGATGGAACTACTGAACTTCTCGGTTGTTACCCAGTACTATGACGTGCTGCTGCGCGGCTTCGGGATAACAATCGCGATGACGCTGGCCGTCATCACGATGAGCCTGGTTCTTGCAGTGCCCGTCGCGCTGGCACGGATGTCCAACTCGTTCCTGATCCGACTGGTGAGTGGCATCTATGTCGAGGTGCTGCGAGGAACGCCGCTCGTGCTGCAACTGGTTTACATCTACTTCGTCCTGCCGGGTGTGGGCATCCGGCTCAACGGTATGGTCGCGGCGATCCTGGCGCTGACGCTGCACTACACAGCCTATCTGAGCGAGGTCTATAGGGCCGGCATCCTGTCCGTGCCGAAAGGGCAATGGCAGGCCGCCTCAGCGCTCGGTATGTCGCGGAGCCGAGCCTTCATCCGCATCATCCTGCCGCAGGCGGTGCGGACCGTAACGCCGGCGCTCGGCAACTACTTCATCTCCCTGTTCAAGGATACGGCGCTGGCTTCCGTCGTCACTGTTCAGGAATTGCTGTTTTCCGGGCAGATCATCGCGGCCCGCACCTACCAGTATTTCACCATCTATACCGTCTGCATGATCATGTACTTCAGCGTAGGCTATCCGGCCGCTATCTTTGTACGCTGGCTGGAAAAACGGACAAGCAGCGGCTATGCAAGAAAGCGCTGCTATACGAAAGGCAAGGCCGCATGATCGAGCTGATCGGCATAGAGAAATCCTACGGCGCGTTGAACGTTCTAAAGGGTGTTTCGCTCTCAGTGGCCCGCGGCGACGTTGTCTGCATCATCGGCCCTTCGGGGTCGGGAAAGTCCACGCTGCTGCGTTGTATCAACTATCTGGAAGAGCCTGAAGCCGGCACCATCATGCTCGCCGGCGTTCCCGCCTATCGCGACATTGTCAACGGCCGAATGTTCCCGCGCCCACGTGCCGAGATCGATGCCACACGCCGCGATTTGGGCATGGTATTCCAGGATTTCAACCTGTTCCCGCATCTCACCGTGATGCGCAACATCACGGAAGCGCCGATCACGGTCTGCCGCGTTCCCCGCGCGGAGGCGGAGAAGCGCGCCGTGTCTCTGCTCGAACGCGTCGGACTTGCGGACAAGGTCGATGCCTATCCTGAAGAGTTGTCGGGTGGCCAGAAGCAGCGTGTCGCAATAGCCCGGGCCTTGGCCATGGGGCCCAAAGCCATGCTATTCGATGAACCGACCAGTGCTCTTGATCCTGAGTTGGTCGGAGAAGTATTGGAAGTCATGCGTAGCCTTGCGGCGGACGGCATGACCATGATCGTTGTTACGCACGAAATGGGTTTCGCGCGACAGGTTGCGGACAGGGTCATCTTCATGGATCAGGGTCAGATCGTCGAGGATGCACCACCGGAGCAGTTCTTCACCGCACCAGCCATGGCGCGCACGCGGTCATTTCTCCGCTCCGTCAACCCGGCATCGGCAGGATAAATCGTCCATGAAAACAAGAAACACCGGAGAGAGCGACATGGGTCATTCGCAACTCACACCCGGCGACGGCCGTGTGTCAGCACTCTCAGCCATCCAACGGCCCAAAACCACCGCCGACGAGGTCGAGGAACGCATCGTCCTAGCAATTGCGATAGGTGAGAAGAGCCCCGGCGAGCGCATCACCGAGGCCGAGCTTGCGTCGACCCTCAACGTCAGCCGCGTGCCGGCACGCGAGGCGATCCAAAAGTTACATTTGCGCGGTGTGCTCGTAGAAGGCGGCCAGCGCGGCGTGCGGGTTTCCGACTACAATGACGAGCGTATCGCTGAGCTTTACGAACTGAGATACGCCGTCGAATGCATCATCTTTCGGCACATCATGAAGAACGATTTCGATCGCGCACCACTGATCCGCAAACTCGACCAGATCGTCGCCCGGATGGGTGAGCTTGCAGGGTCCGGCGATCCGCTTGCTCTCAGCACGATTGACCTCGAATTCCACAGTGCCATCGTTCGACATTCGGGCAACCAACTCGCCCGCGGCATCTGGGAGGGTCTATCCCAGCATACAATGATCGTCTTTCTGCGCGACTGGGCCAATGTTGCCGACCGAGCCGGCGAGGTCGAGCTTCACAGGACATTGGTGGATTTTCTGCGCAATGGCTCTGCCGCCGATATCGAGCAGGTACTGGAGAAACACTATACGCCGGCGGCGATCCGCCTGGCGCGCGATTGAGGTGGTTCCAACCGGACGCGGCGCCGATCGGCTCGATCTCCGAGCTTGCTACGAACAAAATCGATGGCAGCAAGGGCGACGCCGAATGCCGCCGTCGGCATGGCTTTTTTGAAGCGTTCCGCGGCACACCCGCAGTGAGCATGCGAAAATTCCACCAACCTAGGCATCGTCGGCCAATGACCGGTCGGCAAATTCCGATTGCGGTTTTGCCTTCGTGAACTGTGGCCGCCAGGCCTCGGCGAGCGGTCGGTGAACCGCATCGGGTTTGCTGTCATGCTCAATTTAGAGCCAGGCAACGGAACCGCGGTCTCGCGCGCCCAGGCAATCCCTATGGCGGCTCTGGCAAAGCGCGGAGCACTCAAGATGAAGAGCACCGGAGGAATCAGCATAGCGCCGTTACAGGCGGGATTTCGGGCGTTCTCGACACGGGACATTCGCCAGAGCCTCGCTGCCGACACGGCCTGTTTGCTTCCCCGCTGTCGTGAACGAAGCTGCGAGACACTCTTCGATAGCACGGGCAAGCGCCTTGATTTCTGCCGGCTGGGTGTCGTGTGATGTCACCAGACGGGCGACCAGGTGCCCATCTGGCTGTTCCATGAAATAATGGAGAAAGCCCTTATCAGCCAGCATCTGGCTTTGATCGGAGCTCATCTCGACGAAAACCATATTACCCTCGACCGGATAGTGTGGCTGAATACCACTCGCCCGCAGCGCCTGGTCAAGCATTGCGGCCATGGTGTTGCTGTGACCTGCCGCGCGCAACCAATACTCACCGTCGAGCCAAGCTTGGATTTGCGCTGAAAGGAACCACATCCGGGCCCCGAGATGGCCGGCTCGTTTCATCATCCGTCGAAATTCTCGGGCATCGTCGGGGCAGAAGAAAATCACGGCCTCTGCCCCGATCGCTCCTCCTTTGGTCGCGCCAAGACACAGCACGTCGACCCCGGCTCGCCAAGTCAATTCTGCTGGAGACGCTCCGGTAAACGCCACTGCATTTGCAAACCGAGTGCCATCCATATGCACACGCAATCCCGCCAGCTTGGCCTTTCCCGCAAGATAAGCGATTTCGTCAGGGCGATAGACTAACCCTGTCTCGGTGCATTGGCTCAGGGAAAGGATGGCTGGTTTGCCGCGATGCGGATCTCCGCTGTCCATCAACGGAGGCAGGCTCTCTGGCAGTATTTTGCCGTGGCGACCCTCAATTGGCCGAAGCCGCACTTGAGAATGAAACTCGACCGCACCGCATTCATCGAGAAAGATATGCGAATTGCGGTGGCAGATCACCTCACCAAATCGGTCTGATAGCTGAGCAATGGCCAGGGCATTGGCCGCCGTTCCCGTAAAGATCGGGAAGAAATCAACCTCGTGTTCAAAAATCTGGCTGAGACTGGCGCGGGTCGCTGAAGTGATTTCGTCCTCTGCATAGGCCGAACCACCAGCAGCCAGAGCGTGCTGCAACCGGGCGAGAACGGCGGGAGCCGGCGGGCATGTGTTGTCCGAACGAAAATCACTCACGCCAGATTTTCCATCGCCGCTAGGATTTCTTCGCGTTCCGTCTCGCCCAGAAGCTGGAACAGACAATCGCCCTCCCGACTACGCCCCATTGTGCGAATGACAGAAACGATGCCATCGGTCCTGAATCGCAATTCCAAAGGTGCTTCCCAAGGGCTTTCCGGCCGGTGCAAGTAGCCGGCCAGCTGACCTGCTTCAACCGTGTCGCCTAGCTTGACAAGGGACTCGAGCACTCCAGCCTGCGGCGCGTAAACGAAATGGTCCTGAATGTTGAATACGAAACGTGTCGGGGTTTCGACTCGCCATTTCTCCTCCATCGCTAGGATACCAAAATGGTCGAGCACACGATAAATACAGCGCTCAGCCACTTCGAAGGCGTCATGCTTGAGCCGCCCGCCACCGCCGAACTCCCCGGAGAGGTGAATCGCACCCTTGCGGAGTGCCGCTCGACCAGCCACGGGTCCGCTCGGACAACCCGGCTGTGCCCAGGAAAACGGTGCGTTCATAGCCTCAAGGGCCGCAAATGTTCTTTGCGCCATCACCTTATCAGTGCCGAGGTCTGCATAAGAGCACGACAGATGATCCAGGGAGCTGCCCCCGGAGTGCAGGTCTAGAATCGCATCGCAGTGGCTGAACAACTCCTCGGCGATGAAGGCCGCAATACAGCCGGTTGGGGTATCGGTGTAACTGTCGCCAAAAGATCGATTTAGGTTTCCGTCATCCAGCGGCGAGGTGCGCTGCCCTGCTGCCACAGCGGGTCGATTGGCGGCCGGCAACACCAGGATCCGGCCGTGAATCCGACCCACATCGATTTCGCGAATAAGGCGGGTCAAGGCGAGTTGTCCCTCATACTCGTCACCGTGCGAACCCGCCATCAGGAGAAGAGTTGGCCCCTGACCGTTGGCAAAAACTGCGAATGGGATCGGAATTGTCCCATATGCTGAACGATGCACCGAGTGCTCGACCCGAATGAACCCGACCTGTCGACCTGGGGCCTCCAGATCGACGTCGGTCCACACTGCTGACAATGACATTTGAGATCTCCGCTAGCGCCGGTGGCTGGGAATGTAACCAGCCACTGTTGGCATCCGTCTTTATTCTTCGATCCAGACACGCTCGATGATCCGGTCGCCGGACAGATCCGACACTCCGCTTGGCTCAAAACCCTTGATCCGAGTGGACTTGGCATCGAGAAAATCTGCGAAGATTGGGATCACGCTGGGGCCTTCATCATGCAGGATTCTTTGCAACTCGCCGTAGATTTCTCTGCGCTTGTCGAAATCGAGGGTGGCCTTGCCCTCGGCCAGAAGCTTATCAAACCGATCGTTTGACCAGTAGCTTTCGTTCCACGCGGAACCAGTGCCGTAAATCAAGGAAAAGGTCTGATCGATGGGTCGATTAAGCCAGCTCGAAACTGCGAAGGGCTTCTTCATCCAGGTGTCGGACCAATAGCCATCCGCAGGACGCCGAATTACATTGAGCTTAATGCCGGCGGCAACGGTCTTACTCTGATAGACTTCAGACAGGCTGACCGCTTCTGGCAAGGCTGCATCCGAAGTATAGAGGTCCAGAGAAAATTCCGCGAGCCCGGCCTCTTTGAGATGAAATTTGGCACGATCGGGGTCGAAACTGCGCTGCTCCAGCGCGCCGTTGAAATATGGATTGTCTGGCGAGATAGGGTGATCATTTCCCAGCGCCCCGAGCCCTCCCATGACGACATCGAGCATTGCCTGCCGGTCGCAGCCGTATTTCAGCGCCTGCCGAACATGATTATTGCTCGTCGGCTCAGCGTTGAAAGCGCAGATAAAGGTCCAGTGCACCGCGCCCGGTGAGCGCACCAATTCCAGCGATGGGTTCCGACCAATGAATGCAGCAACTTTGCGGTCTACCTGATTTATTATATCTGCATGACCGCTTTGAAGTGCAGCAACGCGGGCGGTGGCGTCATTGACGACCGTCAGATCGACACGCTCGACATGCGCACGATCCGCCTTCCAATAGTTGGAATTGCGATTCAGGGTTGCTCGGATTCCCGGCTCAAAGCTCTCAAGAGTGTAGCCGCCAGTGCCGATTAGATTGGTCCAATCCTCGAACCCCTTCGGGACGATCATTGCGTGGTAATCAGCAAAGGTGCGCATAAACTCTGCATTTGCGCTGTCAAGCTTGAGGCTCACCTCATAGCGACCGTTGACAGCGATTTCGGCGATCACCCCGAAAAGAGATTTGGCGCCAGAGGTTGTGTTCTCGCCGCGATGAAGGTTAATCGAATAAACTACATCATCGGCCTCCAACGTTTTCCCATTGTGGAATGAAACGTCTTGACGGATGTGGAGAGTCCAGTTGATCGCATCGTCGCTCTCCCAGCGCTCAGCTAGTTCAGGCACGAGCGTGCCGTCCGGGAGAATTTCGACAAGCTGGTTGCAAACTGCAACACCAACGACCCGCTGCATTTGCTGGGTAAAGGCCCGCGGGTCCAAAGAATTGTCCGAACTACCGCCGGCCATCGCGAGGCGCAGTTCCCCGCCTTTTCGCGGAGCGGCAGCCCAGGTTGCGCCAAAAGGCATTAGTAGCCCAGCAGCAGCGCTTCCCGCCAAGAAACCGCGCCGTGTAAGCGATGATATGCAATTAGCCATGATTTGATCGCTCTCCGTTTGAATTGTCCGATGGATTGTTCTGCAGATCGTGCATATCGTCGTGCAGACTGCGTCGCGTATGAATGCGCACGGCAGTCGCTGCGGCTTCCTCGTCTCGTGCAAGGATCGCGTCGAAGATCGGCTTGTGCCACTCAAGAAGATTGATCCGTCGGGGCCAGTTCTTCTCTGACCACCTGTAAAGCCATTCGGTCTGTCCGGAGATCCCTTCATATTGGCGTATCAGTAGTTTATTGCCGCTGGCCCGAACGATACCCGCATGGAAACCCAGGTCTGCCTGAAGACGTTCTTCAGCGCCTCCATCCCGCTCAGCGACGACAAGTCGCTCATAGGAGGCAACCAGATCCGCCCGATTGTCAGCCTCCAGTGCCGTCGAAAGTAGGCGCACTGAAAGCTCCTCGAGGGCGCCGCGAACTTGATAGTTCTCACGCAGAACCTCTTCATCAACCGTCTGCACAGCCCAGCCGGAATAAGGTCGCCGCACGACGAGACTTTCCGTTGCCATTGCAGACAGAGCCGCTCGGATTGTGCCTCGGGCAACCTGCATCTTGTCCGACAGATCCTGCTCGGTCAGCCTTGAACCAGGGGGCAGCGTAGCGCCGATGATCATCTCGCGCAGTTGCTGGGCCGCGCGATCTACGAGGCTGAGTTTCTCAAGTTCCATCACTTTTTCCTTCCATCAACTACATCATTGTCGATTGTCAACAATTGTCAATCCGCCATGAGAGGATTTCTGCTCGACACGAGCCATTGGTCTCTCAATGTCCTGTCGGAGCGCCCCTAAATTCGCCTAGATGAGCACTGGCAGCTTGATCACACCGTTGAGGCGGTGCCGGCGGTCTGTTTGCGGACAATCAATCTCTATTCCACCAGATACTCCGGTGTTTTCAGCACTGCGCCCATGCTAAGAGGCGCCTACAACACAACAGAACACAACGAGATACGCCGATGCTTCCCTGGATTCAGCTTGATCGCGCAACCATTCCCGGCGATGGAGGTGAGTTGCGCCTGAAGCAGCGTGGTAGCGAATTTTCCATCATGCTCGGCTCGACCGAGCTGATGAACAGCAGGCTGAGCGGTTCTGAAGAGGCACTGGCAACGCTGTGCTGTGAGCGGATTGCACGGCGGAAAAACGCCAGCATCCTAATCGGTGGCCTCGGCATGGGCTTTACATTGCGGGCCGCCCTCGGCGGATTGCCAGACGACGCCCGAGTCACGGTCGCGGAACTCGTTCCGGCCGTGGTCGATTGGGCGCGGGGGCCGATGTCAGATCTCCACGAGGGCACGCTCGACGACCCACGTGTCGATATCAATATCGGTGACGTCGGCGCGCTGATCCGGTCACAGAAAGCGGCTTACGATGCAATCCTGCTCGACGTCGACAATGGTCCGGATGGGCTGACGCGCGCCTCCAACGACAGCCTCTATGACCGCAGCGGCCTTCGTGCCGCCAAAGTTGCCCTGCGCGCGAACGGCGTGCTTGCGGTTTGGTCATCCGCGCCGGATAGTGCTTTTACACGTCGATTGCGGGAGGTTGGCTTTGCCACCGACGAGGTGAATGTGCGCGCCAATGGAAAACGTGGTGGCGCCCGCCATGTATTATGGATGGCAACCAAACGATAGCATTTCAGTCGGGAACTGCCACCTGCGACGGAGCGCGGGTCAAAGAGCAAAATGTCGGCTCACACAGGCAGGCTGAGGATTTTCTCCTATACGACATAGTCACGCTGAGCCGTCGAAGGAGATCGCCAAGCCGCGTGCAGGATGGCACCGTCGGGCCCCGCCATCGACGTCTCCCAGCCTATCCGCCAGTCGTTGCTAGCGGACGGAAACCATTCAATGCGCTTGTTGCCGGGATCGTACCAGGGGCGGCCTATCGTCAGCCTGGGTACAAGCCTCCGTGTCTCGGGCCTCATCCATTGCGCCAGCGGTGAATGTCTTCGGCGCTCGCCTTGCCGCCGCGCGGTCCGTGGATCGTCACGGAGCGGGAGGCAGCAGCCACCGAAAACGCCAGCGCCTCG
This sequence comes from Mycoplana sp. BE70, assembly GCF_031455855.1. Lineage (NCBI taxonomy): Bacteria > Pseudomonadati > Pseudomonadota > Alphaproteobacteria > Hyphomicrobiales > Rhizobiaceae > Mycoplana > Mycoplana sp. BE70. The sequence goes on along the minus strand of NZ_JAVDTM010000005.1, from coordinate 309,795 downwards.
GCAAAGGGCTGGCCTTGCGCCAGGCACCAGGTCAGCGTGCCGCCGAAGGTATCGCCGGCGCCGGTGACGTCAACGACATCGACCGCAAAGCCGGGCGTGCGCAGCAGCGTCTCACCGCTCTTGGCCTCAGCACCGTCTGCGGCCAACGTGCGGACTACCCAGCCAATCTCGTGATCGCCCATCCAGTCGCCGATGCGGGTGATGTCGTCATGGCCGAAGGCGGTGCGGAAGCCGACCTGGTTGAAGATGACGACGGCGGCGCCGGTGAGGTAGGGCATGTCCTCGGCGGTGCAGCCGCCGACGTCAAGATCGAAGATGGCGCGGCGGCCATGGCGGCGCAGGTCCGCCAGCAGCCCGGCCTGCTTGATGACGCCGTCCTCCGCCTCGGCATGCAGCCGGCGGGCGCGGTAGAGCGTGGTGTAGAGGAAGCCCGGCTGGCGCAGGGCCGAAAGGCTGGCTGGCGTCAGCCACATCGGCTGCTCGCCCATTTCGACAGTGAGCACGACATGCTCGCCATCGACGAGGAAGATCAGGTTGCGCGATTCCGCAATGGCGGGATCGATCAGCATGTGGTCGACGCCGACGCCGTTTTCCTTCAGATCGGCGATCAGCCGCTGCGACAGCGCGCTGCCATTGAGCAGGGAAATGAACTGGGTCTCGCCGCCGAGTGCTGCGTGCACGACGGCGGCATTGGCGATCGAGCCGCCGATCTCGGCCGGCAGTTCCGTCACCATGCCCTTGTCGGCGCGGCCGGGCCAGCGATCGGCGGTGTAATATTCGTCGAGCGCGACGTCGCCGATGAAGAAGGCGGTCATGCGCCCGATCCTTCTTCCGCTTCGGTCCGGACCAGGCGTGGTCCGCCGGCGACCGGCACCCAGGGGCTTTCGCCCAGGCCGCAGATCGCCATCCAGTAGTAGGGCGTCGGGCCGGCCACGCCGCGGCAGGCATCGTGCCAGACGTTGCGGTGCATCACCACCGCCTGGCCCGGCGCGATCACGAAAGCCTCGATCTCGTCACGATGCGGCGCATCCGCGTCCGACGCCGGAGCGACGGCCAGGACGATTGGCTGTGCGGCGCAGAAGAGCGCCTCTTCGGTGTGCGGATGCCGCTCCATCGCCGTGCAGTGCCAAGGCGCACTGCCACCGCGGGTGATGCCGAGATGGCCGGATCCCTCGATGAGCGGCGTGCGGGTGAAGCCGTCGCGCCAGCCATCGCCGGCGGTCCAGATCACCTGCGGGTCGGTATCGCCGGTCAGGTCGTAGACTTTTCCGTATCGCGAAAAGTTTTCGGCGGTCACCGGGCTGGCGACAATGCCATCCGAGGCGGTCATGCGGCACTCCTGATGGCCCGCACGATGCGCATCAGCCGGGCAACATGGCTGGCCTCGACGCGGCCGGTATCCTTGTGGTCGTGCTTGAACCAGCTGCCGACGACGGCGCCGTCGGCATGGGCCAGTTGCTCGGTGGCATTGCTTTCGGTGAGGCCGGCGCCGATCAGCAGCGGCACGGTCCCGCCGGTCGCGGCGCGGAAGCGGGCCACCTTGTCCATGTCGGTCGGCTGGCCGGTGGCATCGGAGGTCACCACGAGACTGTCGCAGCGGGCGGCGCCGATGCGCACGTCCTCGGCCTCCGGCCGGCCGGACAGGACCGGCTGGTACTTGAACCGCACGCCGCCGAACAGCAGCGCCGAAACGCTCCCGCGGCGGGCGGCGAGATCGGCGGCGAACGGGACGTCGGCCTCCGGCGGCAGATGGCCGGCAACGGAATCGACCTGGATGAAGGCGACCGGATAACGCTCGGCGAGCGCAAAGGCGCGCGCATCGTCGCGCAGCACGTTGACGCCGATCTTCGTGCCGAGATCGAGGCCGCACAGCCGGTCAAGCACGCGCTCGACATCGTCGGCATCGGCGAAATAGTTTTCGACGACCAGCCCGTCGACGCCTTCGCCGGCCATGATGCGGGCTTCTTCATCCGCCTGGGCGAGCTTGGCGGCAGGGCCGTCGCCGGCCAGGTGCAGCATGCCGAGGATCGGCTTCGGCGTGGTAAAGGTCTCACTGAGACGGCTCATGTCTTGTTCTCCTGCGTCGCGCCGCTGTCAGGCTGGCGCGGTATCGCGCCCCCAGCGCGTTGCGAATTTCATTTGGACCGCCGGCGAGTAGACGATCGACGTGCGCTCCACCAACCGGTCATCGGCATCGAGCACATCGCCGCTGGCGCAAAGGTAGCCCGGCACGTCGGCCGCCGGGGCAAAGACCTCCCGCAGGCGATCGGACGGCGGCACGACGGTCAGCAGCAGCTCCGAGCGCACCGGATGGCGGTTGTAGTCGCGGCGCAACACCTCATAGAGAGATTGCGCCGCGAAATCGTAGGCGTCGATGCCGGGATAAAGGCCAAGGTCGAGCTGCGACGTATCGACGTTCAGCCAGCTGATCGTCTCGCCGTTGGCAAGCCCGCGGGCGCGGACCAGCAGCAGTTCGTCGTTCTCCACCTTGTGCTCCAGCACCCGGGTCACTGGGCGCTGGCCCTGCCGACGCGCCAGTTCCGTAAAACTGCCGAAGTTCCAGATGCTGTGGCTGACCGGTCGATGCGACACGATCGTGCCACGGCCGCGAACCTGCTGGACCAATCCTTCCGACACCAGCAGCGCCATCGCGTTGCGCACCGTGGTCCGGGCGATGCCGAACTGGTCGCGCAACTGGTTCTCCGAGGGGATGGCTTCCCCCTCGGAAAAGTCACCGCTGAGGATCGCGGCGCGGAGCGCCCGATACAGCTGCCGGTAGAGCTGCTCGCTCGAATAGAGGTCGAGGCGCAGCCGGCACAGCCTGTCATCCGGGCGTTCGCCCGTTGCGGTGGAGGCGTCTGGTGTGGAAGGAGGGGTCAAGGGCAGGCTCCGACGCGTTTTCGTTACTTCGTAGCGCCGTTTATCGTGAATTCCTCAACGCCGGCTTGCTTCAGGCCATAGCGGTCGAGGATCTCGGCGTAGGTGCCATCGGCCTTCATTGCATTGAGGGCCGCCAGCACGACATCGCGCAACTCGCCGTTCGCCTTGGCAAAGGCGATACCGTAGTGATTGATTTCGGCCACTTCGCCGATCTGGTAGAACTTGCCCGGCTCCTGCTTCATCAGGTCGAGAAGCCCTTCGAGACCGATCACCGAGGCCTGGGCGCGGCCCTGGCGGATCTGCATGATGTGCTCGGCCTGGGTCGGGATCTGGATGACGTTGATCAGCTTGTCCGCCGGGCAGACGGACTTGCCGAGTTCTTCGGCCCAGGTGACCCAGCTCGTGCCAGTCGCCACGGCGACCGTCTTGCCGCAGAGGTCGGCCTCGACCTTGATCTCGTCCTGGTGGTCGGCAGTCGAATAGAAGACGTTGCCGGTTTTGAAGTAGTCGATGAAGTCGAGCTGGGTCTGGCGCTCGACCTTGTCGGAGAAGGCCGTCATGATCAGGTCGGAGCGGCCGGTGACGACCTGCGGGATCAGTTGCGGGAACTCGACGTTCTGGAAGTCCGGCGTCAGGCCGAGACGTTCGGCAATGGCCTTGGCGAGATCGATGTCGAAGCCCTTCAGCTCGGTCGAGCCGGCGTCGTTGTATTCCATCGGCGGATAGGCAAGGCTGATGGTGACGTTGAGCTTGCCCGTGTCGCGCACGGCATCCGGCACGGCAGCCGCCAGCTTCTCGTCGGCGGCAGCATGGGCCGCACCGGTCGCGGCGAGGCTGAGGAAGGTGGCGGAGGCGAGCCCCAGGACCATAGGCAGCAGTCGTTTCATTCTCTGTTCTCCCATTGTTGAGCTTTGAACTTCAGGCCAGCACGCGGCTGAGGAATGTGCGCACGCGCGGATCGCCGGGATTGCTGAGCACCTGCTCCGGCGTACCCGTTTCGCGAATTTCGCCATCGATCATCACCACGACGCGGTCGGCCACCTCGCGGGCGAAGCCGATTTCATGGGTGACGACGATCATGGTGGTGCCGCCGCGCGCCAGGTTGCGCATGACTTCGAGCACCTCGCCCACCAATTCCGGGTCGAGCGCGCTGGTCGGCTCGTCGAACAGCATCACGCGCGGCTCCATCGCCAGCGCCCGAGCGATCGCCACCCGCTGCTTCTGGCCGCCGGACAGCTGCGCGGGATAGCTCGACGCCTTGCCGGCCATGCCGACCTGCTCCAGCAGCTCCATGGCGCGGGCCTCGGCCTCGGCGCGACGCAGGCCGCGCACGACCATCGGCCCCTCGGTGACATTGCCGAGCACCGTGCGATGCGCGAACAGATTGAAATGCTGGAACACCATGCCGAGCTGGCTCTGCTGGGCGCGCAGCCGCTTGACCGGCAATTCCTGCAGGGCACCGCCGCTGAGCTGGTATCCCATGATGGCACCGTCGACCCAGACATAGCCGCGGTTCGGCGTCTCCAGATGGTTGATGCAGCGCAGGAAGGTGCTCTTGCCGCTGCCCGATGGGCCGAGGATGCACAACACCTCGCCATAGGCGACTTCCAGGTCGAGGCCCTTAAGCACCTCGTGATCGCCAAAACTTTTGCGGATTCCGACCGCCTTGACCGCGAGACTCATGCTTCCTCCGAGGCGACAGCCCGTCGCGCCGCCCATCCCTTGAACCAGCTGGACTTGCTGACGGCGGCCTCGGCATCGCGGCCGAAATGGCGCTCGAGATAATACTGGCCGATGGACAGCACGGTCGTTCCGGCCAGATACCAGATGGCACAGACGAACAGCAGCTCGATGACGGCGCCGTTGATGAAATAGATGCGCTGGGCTGCGTTCAGCATCTCGCCCATGGCGATGGTGGCGGCGAGCGAGGAAAACTTCAGCATGCCGTTGGCGCTGTTGCCGAGCACCGGCAGGATCAGCCGCAGGGTCTGCGGCAGGATAATGCGCCGCATCGTCTGGCCGGGCGTCATGCCGAGCGTATGGGCCGCCTCCTTCTGGCCGCGATCGACGGAGGTAATGCCGCCGCGCACGACTTCCGTCAGATACGAGCCCTCGTTGACGCCGAGGCCGAGAACGGCGGCGACGAAGGGCGTCACCACGTCGACCATGCGCTCATCGACGAGGCCGGGTATGTAGAGCCGCGGGAAGACGAGCGCGATGTTGAACCAGATGAGCAGCTGCAGCAGCACCGGCGTACCGCGGAACACCCAGACATAGAGCCAGGCGGCAAGGCGCAGGATCGGGTTTTCCGAGAGCCGCATGATGCCGAAGGCAAAGCCGAGCGCGACGCCGAGCACCAGCGCGCAGCCCGAGATCAGCAGCGTCCAGCCGAAGCCGGTGATGATGACGCCGGCCGTCAGGAACTCCCCGACCACGGTCCACTGGATCTGCCCGACCGCGAAGGCGCGGCCGATCACGGCGAGCAGCAGGATGACGAGGCCGCCGCTGATCCAGCGGCCGGGATGACGCAAGCCGCGAATGGGGACCTCAGGTCCGGGCAGGTCCGAGAGTGACAGCGCGGCGGATGATTTTGGATTTGGCTGTGGCATGGCATCCAAATTGTAGGGTTAGGCCTACAACCTACTAGAGGCGTTGGTTGGGCCAGTCAAGCCAGCCGGGATCCTTTTTCCATGCGACTGTTCTTTCCCGGACGCTACCCAATGCATTGGCGATGCCGCCCTCTGCTTCCAGCGCGGCCCGATGATGGCGCTGGGGTAGCAAGGTTCACGTCGATTGGTGCTCGTGGGGGACGGACAGAGTCTTCGACACAACATTATGTGCCGCAGATGAGCGCCACCTGATCGATCCGCAGCAATTCTTGGCTGCTTGGGACAAGAGCCTGCTAGCCCGCGAGCGTGAGCGCGCTGACCCCGTGCCGGAGCAAGCCGAGCTTACCGGCACGACGGGTGCCAGAGAGCTCTACAATGTGCTTCCGATCGCGGGCACGTGCTTTGAACAGTGTCGCTGCCGGCTCAAGCTTACGGACGGGTCCGGTGTCGGCGCAGGGAATCAAAGCGGAAGTCCTCGGCGGCCGCGCGCAGCATCAGCAATTCCCCGATCGTCTCGAGGTTCATCAGGCCGACGAGACGCTTATCCTGATCGACGACCGCAGCGGCGGACGAGTTTGCAGCCCGCATGATGCGGAGGCTCTCGTTGATCGCAGTGTCCCTGGCAATCGTCGGGATCTCGGCGCGCATTACACTGAGCACGGATGCGTGCGCCCGCCCCTCCTTCATGGCGGCAATGATGCCGTCGCGGGTTAGCAATCCCTCGAACGTGCCGTCGGCGCCGACGATCGGAAACTCGTTCTGGCTCGTTGCGAGCAGAAGCTCGACCGCATCATCCAAGCGCGCGGATGGTTCAAGCACGGCGAACTTGGTCACCATTACATCTCCGACTGCGACCTGGCCGGAGATCGCCTCCAGATCGCTGCCCTGCGCTTCCGCCTGTGCGGCGAGATAAACGAAGACCGCGATTAGTATGAGCAGCGGATTATAGAACAGTCCGACAATGCCCATCGCGAAGGCGACGCCCTGGCCGATTCTGGCAGCAACTCTTGTGGCGCGCCCCCAGGGCCAGCGCATTGCCAGGACCGCCCGCAGCACGCGGCCGCCATCCATGGGAAAGGCCGGTATCATGTTGAACAGAACGAGGAAAACGTTCACGCCGGCGAGCCGGACCAGGAAATTGACACTGGGATCTTCGGGCGTCGTCAACTCGTCCCAACCGACCGCACCGCCAATAAAAGCCACGAGCAGGGCCGCGATCACCACGTTGACGAGCGGACCTGCAATGGCGATCAGAAGCTCCTCGAACGGCTTGGTCGGCATGCGCTCCAGTCGCGCCACGCCGCCGATGGGCAGAAGGATTATGTCGGGCGTCCTTATCCCGAACCTGCGCGCGACGGCAATGTGCCCGAACTCATGCAGCACCACACATGCGAACACGCAGACGACGAAGACCGTGCCTTCCCAGGCCGCCGGTGCTCCGCCGATCCGATAATGCATGAGCCAGATCCAGACGAGCAACAGCAGGAAAGTCATGTGCATGCGGATGGCGGTGCCGCGGACAGTTCCAAGCGTTACGGACCATTCCATGGTATTCACCCGTTTTTGCAGCGGCACGTCGCCCCGTTCGCCCCAGCGATGTCGGCCGAAAAGAACGGCAGATATGCGAGGGCCAAGAGATTGACGCCGAGCTGAAGGATCGCGGCGCAGAGAGCCGTTTCAAGTGTGGCGTCACCCGTGCTTGCCGTCAAATCGATCGCACGCCGCCGGTCGGCGCGGGGTCGCAGCTATTGCTCGGCATTTTCTGCAGCACCATTCTAACGCGGGCGGAGACCTCCCGCAGATGTTCTCTATAATCGTAAGTATCGTCGAGATTTGGAGGTGTCGCGGACACGGCTATTGGGCTGTCCGGCGCGAGGACAGCACCCGCGGGTGCTTGCGGTTCGGAGAGCCGTGCAGCCCTCCGAACCCTATCCAAATATCCCGGTCATCTTGGACGCAGGACATATCGAGAACCGGAGCAGTCTTGCGGCCAGCCCTCAGGCGACGCGTTTGCGCGCCGTAAATGGCCCATGTGGAATTTCCGGCGGGGCGAACGTGTCCGCCGATGCCCGGTCCCAACGGCTGTGCCAGTCGGCGAGGCCTTCAATTTCCTCGTCAGCGAGCAGGAAGCCTTCGGGGAGATAGGGATAGGCTTCATTCCCATCCAGGAATTCATTGTCCTTCTGCCTGAACATGAAGTGGTAGGGCATGAAGTCGCTCGGATTGCTAAGCCCGGCCGCACCGGCGATCTCGCCCAACGCTTTCATCGTGTTGCGATGGAAACGTGCCACCCGGTCACTCTTGTCGCCGACGTGGATTGCTTTTTGGCGCAGCTTGTCCTGGGTGGCGATGCCAACCGGGCAGTGGTTGGTGTGGCAGGACTGGGCCTGGATGCAGCCCACTGCGAACATGAAGCCGCGGGCCGAATTGCACCAGTCCGCCCCCAGGGCGAGCGTGCGGGCGATGTCGAAGGCGGAAATGATCTTGCCGGCGGCGCCGATCTTGACCTCGTGCCGGATTCCCGCGCCACGCAAGGCATTGTGGACGAAAGTGAGGCCTTCCAGCATCGGCATGCCGACACGATTGGCAAACTCCACGGGTGCCGCACCGGTCCCCCCCTCCTTGCCGTCGACAACGATGAAGTCAGGGATGATTCCGGTCTTGAGCATCGCTTTCACCATGCTCAGAAACTCCCGGCGATGGCCGATGCAGAGCTTGATGCCGACCGGTTTGCCTCCGGACAAGTCGCGCAGCTGCCCGACAAACTCCATCAGGCCGACCGGCGTCGAGAAGGTGCTGTGGGCTGCGGGCGAAATGCAGTCGACCCCCATTGGAATACCGCGGGCCTCGGCGATCTCCTTTGAGATTTTCGATGCCGGCAACATGCCGCCATGGCCGGGCTTGGCGCCCTGGCTGAGCTTTATCTCGATCATCTTGATCTGAGGATCGGCGGCCAGCTCGGCAAACCGTTCAGGTGAGAAGGTGCCGTCGTCGTTGCGGCAGCCAAAGTAGCCGGATGCCACCTGGTAGATCAGGTCGCCGCCGCCCTGGCGATGGTAGCGGCTGATGCTGCCCTCGCCCGTGTCATGTGCGAACCCGCCCTTCTTGGCGCCCGTGTTCAGCGCGAGGATCGCATTTGCCGACAGCGAGCCGAAGCTCATCGCCGATATGTTGTAAAGGCTGGCATTGTAGGGCTGCTTGCAGGCAGACCCGCCGATCCTGACCCGGAAGTCGGTCGTCTTGATCTCCGTCGGCGCGGCAGAGTGGGTCAGCCATGCATAGCCGGAACCGTAGACGTTCTCGATCGTGCCGAAGGGCCGCTTGTCTTCGACACCCTTGGCGCGCTGATAGACGAGACCACGATCCTGGCGGCTGAATGGTTCTTCATCCCGGTCGCTCTCGATCAGATACTGGCGTAGCTCGGGACGGAAGCTCTCCAAAATAAAGCGCATGTGTCCGATGATCGGATAGTTGCGCAAGATCGCATGTTTGTACTGCCGCATGTCGCGCAAGCCGACGAGTGTCAACGCCACGAATAGTGCGGCGAAGATCCACATCCAGTGGCTGTAGAGGCTTGCCGCGATGATCGAGGCAAACGCAAGCAGCGCCACAAAAGCAAAGATGGCGTAGCGCTGGTATGTGGGGAAAACTCTCACGGCTGGAGACCCTCGGGAAATCAAACTCTCTATCGACAGCGGTCGGGAGCACCGACCGAGCGTGCCGCTGCTACAACGCAGCGGCACGCTCGTCAATTTGTCTTATCCGGCCTGCAGGAAGCCGACCTTGGCGGCGCTTTCGCTGGCGAAGTAAGTATAATGGAATGCATCGACCCGTCCGCTGATCAACGGCACTTCGTCGCGTCTCCAATACCAGGCGGTTTTGTTGAGTTCCTGCTCGAACGCAGGCGAGCTTGTGGCGGACCAGAAGCCGCCGATGCCACCAGGCTTCAGGGCCCGCTTTATCTGTCCGATCCCGGAGCTCTGATAGATAGCTTCGTTCGGCGCGCGCACGGTGAAGTCAGGTCCGTTGTCCGTGTCCATCAGGATCACGTCAAAGGGGTCCCGCTCTTCCCCCAGCACCTCCATTGCGTCACCAACCCGAACTTTGACACGGGGGTCTTGCAACGGATGGTCGGCAAGGTGTCCAATATGGGTTCGGTTCCACTCGACGATCTCGGGAACCAGTTCGCCCACGACGATCTCCGCATCCGGCTCCAGATGCTTCAGGGCCGTCCGCAGGGTGAAGCCCATGCCAAGGCCGCCGATGAAGATCCTGCGTGCCGGCGCACCGTGCAGCCTCAGGGAGCGTTTCGCGAGGATGTCTTCGGATTGGTGGCTGAGGTTCGACATCAGCTCCAATCCATTGTAGCGGATTTCGAACAGCTCGTTTCGTGTACGCAGGATAATCTCGTCGCCAGCAGAGTTGCTGGCGCGTGCCAGTTCGGTCCAAAGGGTCACGGCTATTCCTAACGATTTTTTCAGGCTGCCTTGCAGCCTCATATTACGCTTAAGGGTGTCGGAAGTTCGGGTTGCCCGGCTCGACTAGAGCCGCGGCAACCCGAAGGCATCGCCGACGGTTGCGCCGTTCTGGAATGCAAAGATCGCGGACCTGGCCGACGCCATGTATCGCCGGTCGCCAACCGCCTCGCCCGTCATCTTGAAAATGGACAACGGATCCCTTGCCCCGCCGACAGCGTCGAGCCGTGCAGGGTGAAAGCGATGACAGAAGATGGAGGTCTGGAATGCGGGAGATACACCCATTGACAGGCCCAATCAGTGCTGCGCTTGCGCGCTGGCAGAAGAACGAACCGCAAATGATGAGGATCCCGGGGCGGAAAAGTGTGCGGCGTCTGGTTCAGAAAGGCCCGCACCGGGACAAGCCGGGTGCTTCCTTAGCGAGCCTCGATATCCTGACGAATGTTTCCAAGCACATGATGTCTATATGGTTCCCGAAAAGGGCCGTTCAATGGCAATAGGACCAGTAGCATTTTCGGCGTGGATTAGCGAAGGGGCATCTTCGCGTCGAGGGACGCGCCCCCTTGCAATTTACGGTCGATTGCTCCTATCTTCGCGGCGTTCTCAGGGCGGGGTGCAATTCCCCACCGGCGGTATCGGGAAACATCCCGGAGCCCGCGAGCGCTTCCGGTCTCGCCGGAAGGTCAGCAGATCCGGTGCGATGCCGGAGCCGACGGTATAGTCCGGATGAAAGAGAGCAAGGTCACTGCAGCACTCCTCGCGGAGGCGCGACGGTGTTTGTTCGCCCAAGGGAAGTTTTGCCGATGCGCGCAGGCGCGAAGGCGCAACAATGGCCGGGATCCGGCCCAACCCTTGAAAGACCGAAGTATGACTATCCATAAAATTGAAGATGCGATCGCCGCCATTGCCCGCGGGGAGATGGTTATTGTCGTGGACGACGAAGGTCGCGAAAACGAAGGCGACATCGTCTTTGCATCTGAGGATGCGACGGCTGACAAGATCGCGTTCATGATGAACAAGGCCCGCGGCCTGATCTGCGTGTCTATGGAAGGTGCCCGTCTTGATGCGCTGGACATTCAACTGATGGTTCCCAACAACACGGAATCGCTCAAGACCGCCTTCACCGTTTCGGTCGACTACCTGCCCGGAACGACGACGGGCATCTCGGCTGCAGATCGCGCTGCAACCATCAGGGCTCTGGTCGATCCGGCTGCAAGGCCGGAGGAGTTCGCGCGGCCTGGGCATATTTTTCCGTTGCGGGCCAACCCGCAGGGCGTGCTCGGCCGCCCCGGCCACACGGAGGCTGCCGTCGACTTCTGCCGCCTTGCCGGCAAGACCCCCTCCGGCGTGATCTGCGAGATTGCCAACGACGACGGCACCATGGCCCGCTTGCCGGATCTCGAGATCTTTGCCGAACAGCATGGCTTGTGCCTCGTGACGATCGAGGATCTCATCGCCTACTTGCACGACACGCAACCTTCCCGACTTGCGGAAGCCGCCGCATAGGCGCGACGACCATCATTCCGGGGCGGCATCGGCCGCCCCGGAGTGATGCATGTCATGTCCCTCGTCTCCGTCCTCGACCTGGCCCGTAAGCCTCTCATCGATCGCCCGGCCATCCCGTCGTCCACGGATCCGCACCGGATAGCCATCGGCTGCGGCAAGGGCTGCGAGCCGTCCTGCCCTCTCCGGATCTCCCCCGACCCCGTTGGAGCAGCGCACCCGCATACTTGCGTTTTCGCAAAGAAGGCGCCCGATGGAGGCCCTATTCATGGCTTTGATTATTTTAGAAGACTGCTGCATGAGCCGGAAACACACCTCACTGACCGCCTCGCTGCATCCCATCCGGCGCGCGCACGCCATCACCGAAGGAAACTGACCATGGCGAGTCAAGCCCCGACAAAACCGTCTTCCGCAGTTGCGGGCTTCTTCTCGGCGGGCTTCCGCCCCTTCTTCCTCTTCGGTGCCCTCCAGCCGGCGGTGATGATGGCGCTTTGGGTCCCGTGGTTTCTCGGCTGGACGCAGCTGCCGTCGGCAATGCCACCGGTCGCCTGGCACCAACACGAACTGATGTTCGGATACGTGCCGGCGGTTATCGCCGGATTTCTGTTGACGGCGGTTCCGAACTGGACCGGTCGCAAGCCGCTGTCCGGTTGGCCGCTCTTTCTGCTTTTTGCGCTCTGGCTGGCCGGCCGCGTGGCGATCGCCTGCTCGGATTGGATCGGAGCCGATGCGGCCATGGTGGTGGCTGCAGGGTTCCTGCCGGTCCTTGCCATCTTCGTCCTGCGTGAACTGGTGGTTGCGGGCAACCGGCGCAACTACAAGGTCGTTGTTGCCCTCGGCGCGTTGTTCGCCGCGGAGCTTCTGTTCTTTTACGAAGTGAGCCGCTACGGTTTCGCCGAGATAGCCGATCGGCTGGCGATCGGCACGATCATCATGCTCGTCGCCATCATTGGCGGACGCATTATTCCGGCCTTTACCGGCAACTGGCTGCGCCAGAAAAATCCGGGCAGAATGCCATCGTCTTTCGACCGGTTCGACATGGCCGGCATGGCCCTCGCCTTCCTGGCTTTCGCCGCGTGGGCGATCGCAGCACGCCTTGAGGCCTTCGTTTGGCCGGCCGGCATCCTGATGCTGCTTGCTGCCGGTGCGCAGTTCGCGCGGCAATTGCGCTGGGCGCCGCTCCGCACCGTTTCCGAGCCGCTGGTGACGGTGCTGCATGTCGCGTTTTTCTTCGTTCCAGCCGGTTTCCTGCTGACGGGCGCAGCCCTGCTGTCGGGCGACATCGGCCTGCGTACCGCGGGCATCCATGCCTGGACGGTGGGCGCGATCGGCGGCATGACGCTCGCGGTGATGACACGAGCCACACGCGGGCACAGCGGCCAGATGCTGCGTGCACCCGCATCGACGGTCCTGGCCATCTATGTGCCGATTGTCCTTGCCGCGCTGGCACGGATCGTCGCAGCCCTTGCGCCGGAACTCACAGTGCTGCTCCTGCCACTTTCCGGGGCGTGTTGGATCGTCGCCTTCCTCGGTTTTGTCGTGCTCTACGGGCCGCTGCTCCTGCGTCACGGCGTCAGATAAGCGGCGCGGACATGCCGGAACAGCGGCCGCGCGCTGCACTTCGACCATCATGGCACGGAGCGCGACAAACGGTTGCTGCCTTTGCCCGCGGCATCCCAGCCGCTCCTCCCCGGTCCTGGCGGCTGCAATTATAAAGTGTGAGGTTCGCGACCTTTTCCCAACGGCCAATCAGGATTTGCGTCACACTCTTTGCGCCACGGCAAAGAACGCACGGCTCGACTTTCCCACAGATGGCAGGAGATCGACACGAGGGGGCGAGGCAGATGAAATCAACAGCCGGCACGGAATGCGACACCAACGGGCCGTCGGGCGGACCTGCCTTCGATTGGGACCCCCGCAGCGAAGCTGTTCTGAACGACCAGTTCCAGGCCTATGACCACATGCGCAAAACCTGCCCCGTTGCCCACAGCGATTATCTCGGCTGGTCGCTGTTTCGACATGAGGACGTCCTGAAGGCGCTCATGGATCATGAGACGTTCAGCAATGCCGCGTCGCGGCATCCATCCGTGCCCAACGGTATGGACCCGCCGCAGCACACCCCCTACCGACGGATGATCGAGACCTATTTCACGGCGGAACGGGTCGATGCCTTCGAGCCTGAATGTCGGGCCATCGCGCGCGAACTGGTCGCCGGCCTGCAAAAGGGCCACTCGACCGAAATCATCAGCGAATTCGCCGATCCCTACGCGGTCCGCATCCAGTGCGCCTTTCTCGGGTGGCCAGCCTCGCTGCACGGTCCGCTGCGCCAGTGGGTCCGCAAGAACCAGGAGGCCACCCTGGCCCGCAATACGGAGGCCATGGCGGCGATCGCGCTGGAGTTCGACGGCTATATCCGGGGCCAGTTGAACGAACGGGAGCATGCCGGTTCGGCGGCACCGGACGACATCACCACCAGCCTTCTCCGGCAGACCGTCGACGGTAAACCACTCGACCACGACGCCATTGTCAGCATCTTGCGCAACTGGACCGTGGGCGAGCTTGGCACCATCGCGGCTTGCGTCGGCATCGTCGCGGATTTCCTGGCGGATCGCCCCGAACTCCAGGCGGAGCTCCGCCGGGACATTGGCCGTTTACTTCCGGCCATCGACGAGATCCTGCGGCTGCACGCACCGCTGATATCCAACCGGCGTGTGGCGACAAAGCCGGTTGAAATAGGTGGTCGCAGGATTGCGGCTGGAGAGCGGATCACGCTCATCTGGGCCTCGGCCAACCGCGACGAGGCCGCCTTTGATGACGCCCGAGAATTTCGCCTCGATCGCGACCCCTCGCAGAACCTGCTCTACGGCGCTGGGATCCATGTCTGCCCCGGTGCTGCTTTGGCTCGGATGGAACTGCGTGTGGTCATGGAAGAATTGCTCGCGCGCACGGATCACATCGCACCGATACCCGGCGGCGGCGTACGCGCCATCTACCCGGCGAGCGGCTTCGCATCACTTCCGTTGCGGATCAGCTAGGCAGTCTGCCTTGCCGCCGGAACTGCAGTTCTCCATCGGAGCGTTGTGAAGGTCACCGACTGCTGCGGACCGGCGTCAGAAGCCCCGCCGTGCCGCAGACCTATCGAGGAAAATTATACTTTTCAGTGATGTCCCACAGCCTGTGATTGAGGTCGATCAGTGAGCGAATGCTCTCCTTGATCCGCGCCATCTCCAGGGTGTCGAGCGCTTCGACTTTGCCGTACTTAACGTCGTCCTTGCTGTCGAATATCCGCATGAGCTGCGTCAGTCCCTGGCCGCTGTCCGGATCAAACGAATAGATGCAGTGATTGTATTTGTTTCTCAGTTTCGACAGGTCGCTCAGCCGTCTCGTCGCATCCAGCACGTCGTTGCGGCATTCAGCCGATGTTTTTTGCATCTTCGCCAGGCGCTCGACCAAGTCAAGACGCGCGCGGGTCGTATTCAACGTCAGAAAGATGACGATGGCCGTCTCTTTGTCGACCTGGGCAAGGCCGGCAATCATGTGGATCAGAAGGCTCTCCGTGTTTGTCCAAGTGTAGTTTAGCTGCCCAACCAACAGGAGTATTTCCTGAAACTTCGGCATTCCTTTCCCTCCAAATACATCCGCAAAACATACCCGAGATACCACATCCGGATATTGCCATCAGTCTGACCGCATCAACCTCAATGATGTCTCACGCACCAGAGCAATCCAAAGGGTAACGTCCCTAACTGCAATACGGCAGCGGAGTAATTCGCAACAAGGCATAGCCGTTAGTAGTATTTCCCTAGGTCATAAGGAAGGTGCAGAGCAAAGCCATCCTTGCCAGAATTCACGGTTCCGCGGAAATCTTTTAGCGAACCCCTTCTATCAACGGCAGTACTGGGGCCTATTCGAATACCCCGTAGACGCAGCACGATCATACCCCCTAACTCCAATGGTCAGCTATAACGATCGCTCCTTCCCAACAGACTATTGCGCCGGGCTTGGGTCAAAACATGGAATGCAAGCGAGGCGGATATGCCCCGGTTACGACCAGATGGACCCCGTTTGAGCCCTATTCCATTTTGACCCAAATCCGGAGGAGGAAAAAATCCTCCAGTTAGTGGTGCACGGCCGCGAGAACGCGCCCGGCGCAACCAAAAAGCACGACTCATGTTCAACCGCCGCGCGGTGATGACCCCAAGAAGATGAATGGCGGTCAAGCCAGCGGCTCAGCGACAGAGGATAGAGCTATGGCTGACAGAGGCCGGACCAACTGGGATCTTATCAACGACGATCCGAGTCAGGAACAGGAACAACAACAGCAAGAGCAGCAGCGCCAGCAGGAGCAGCAGCAGCAGGAACAGTCGTCCACCCAGGACCAGACATCCACTCAGGATCAGTCCCAGACAAGCGAATCCGAGAACTTGAATGGCAATGGCAATGGCAACCTGAACCTTAACGGGAACGGAAACCTCAACCTGAACGGCAACGGCAACTGGAATTCGAGCGAAAACTCCAACGCCAATACCAACTCGAACACCAACGCCACAACCGTCGGCGTCACCGTGGACGTCGGAGTGAACCTCGACGGATTTGAGCCGACCGACAACGACTTCGCCGACATCGATCAGACGGGTAACAACAACTCGATCGATGGGCTGTTTAACATCCAGTTCGACAACATCCTGAACAATGCCTTCAGCGGCGACGGCAACAACGTAGCGAACGTCTTCAGCCAGGTTGCCAACCTGCAGGACAACGACACGGTCGAGAACGCCAGCGTCTCCAATGACGGCACGGCCAACTTCAACCTCGGCGCGTCCGGCGGCACGGCCAACGCGGAAGAGGGGATTTCGGCTGGCGGCAGGGGCGGTTCGGGCGGCGACGATGCCGACGCCGACGGCGGCGACGGCGGTGATGGTGGCTTTGCGCTCGGCGGCTTCGCCGTCGGCGGCGACGGCAGCGGTGGCACCGCTGGCAGTGGTGCAACTGGCGGCACCGCCAATGGTGGGGCGGCAACCGGCGGCGCAGGCTCGAGCGGCAACGCCAATAGTGGCGATGCCACCGGCGGCGCAGGCGCAGGCGGTGCAGGCGGTGCGGGCGGTGCCGGTGTCGGTCTCGGCCTTGGCCTTGGTCTCGGCCTTGGCGCCGGCCTGGCATTGGCCGGTGAAGGCGGCGACGGCGGCGACAACGATGGCGGCGACGGCGACGAAGGCGGCGATGGCGGCAACGCCAACGGTGGCGAAGGCGGTGATGGCGGCGACGGCGGCGACGGCGGCGACGGCGGCACGACCACGACCGGCGATGCCGGCGCGGCGGCCGGCAATCTCCTCGGCTTCCTCAGCCCCGCTCTCGCCGCGGCCGTTTCGGGCGTCGATGACTCGAGCAACGGCGGCGATGGCGGTGCCGGCGGCGGCGGAGGTGCTGGCGGCGCCGGTGGTACCGGTGGTGCCGGTGGAGCTGGTGGTGCTGGCGGAAGTGCTACGGATGCCGGTGACGGCGGTGCCGGCGGCAGCGCGACCGGATCCGGAAGCGGAACCGGCACCGGTACAGGTAGCGGTTCTGGTGCCGGTGGTGCCGGTGGTGCCGGTGGTGCCGGGACCGGTGGCAGCGCGGTCAGCGGCTATGCGGACAGCGGCGACGGCATCGGCGGCGACGCCTCGGCCGACGGCGGCACGGGCGGCCTGGCCCTCAGTGGCGCCTGGGCCGACGGTATCGGCGGCGACGGCTATGGCGGCTGGGCCCTTGGTGGGGACGGCGGTGCAGGTGCGGCCGGTGGTACGGCGACGAATGGTGACGGCGGCGCCGGTGGCAACGGCGGCTCGTGGGGCTCGAACAATGGCGATGACGGCTACGTCACCGGCACGAGCCACGCTTCGGCCGACGCTGCGATCAACCTCAGTGCCTTCAACCAGGAAATCGTGCTCGGCGCGAACCTGCAGCAGAACGCAGTCGACATGACGGTGGTCGGGGGAGACCTCATCAACACCGTTGTCGGTGAAGACGACGACGCATGACGCGATGAAGTGGCTTCGCCCGGTCTGGGCGAAGCCACTTTCGTTTGATCTGACCGTGCAGTTCCTTCCAGGCTGCAGGGCTCGCCTAACGGCCAAACGTCGAAAGGGTCGCGTGTCATGACGGCAATGGACAAGATCACCGAAGAGATCGCCCATTTCATCGGCATGTTCCAGCTCAATGCTGAACGCGCAATGCATAGGGAGGCCTACGACGATTTCCAGGCCCACAAGTCCGTGGATGCGGATTTGCCCCCGCCCCTCCCCGATAAAAGTCCGTTTGCGGCGCCCTATGACTTTCTTGGCTATGACCCGGGCGTGAAGTACTTTTCCCCGGGGCCTGAGCTCATCTATGTGCCGCCGTGGAAACTGCCGCTCCCACAGTTACCAGCAACGCCGTTCAACCTGGAGTCCTTCCCCTTCCCCGAACCGCCTTGGCACACGCCGCAAGGCTTCGCTGCGGGCATCGCTGCCAACACGGTCCTTATGCCGGAAATCGATCCCATCGGCTCGGTAGTCACCTACGTCAACCAGATGATCCTGCTCTCCGATAACGACTATTTCAGCGTCGGCGGGCACGGCCTGGTTTTCTCGCCCAATCCGGTCGACAGCGCGGAAATGCTCGATGCGGCAGAGATGGCCTATTCGCTGTCGCCGATCGGCGACCTGCAACGGCCGGGATCGAGCGCGGAGATCATCGAGACGATCAAGTTGGCCGGGACGCGGCTGGAACAGGTCGACGCCGATCACGACGGCCCCTTCAAGGTCTTCGTCACCCAGTCGACGTCCCTCCAGGGCATCTATGTCAACGGCGAACTCGTCGACGAAGCACCCGATCTGAAGGACTACTACAATTTCGACGACCAGGAAGAGGAGGCGCCGGACGGCGACACCTGGACCGGCAACGTGACGGTCGGCGAGGACGGATCCTACAAGGTCGAGGCTTCCGTCACCCTGACCGCAGGCGACAATACGCTGGTCAACGAAGCCATTCTGAAGAACCTCTGGACCGGGGCCAAGGTCACCGCGGTCGTCGGCAACTACTACGAAATCAACGCGATCGTCCAGGTCAACGTCCTGTGGGACGTCGACACGATCAGCGCCGGCATCAAGGACTGGTCGAGCAACGGTACGATCAACCAGCTGTTCAACATTGCCGAGTTCGAGCGCATCGACAAATCGACCGATGACGACACCGGTGCCGATCTAGGCGGCTTTCCCAAATACTGGTCGATCACCAAGATCGACGGCGACCTGCTGATGGTCAACTGGCTCGAACAATTCATCTTCAAGACCGACGACGATATCGGTGTTTTGTCTTCGTCCGGGGTCACCACAAGCGTCATCAGCGGCGGCAATCTGGGGGTCAACCAGACGTCCATTCTCGACCTTGGCTTCGCCTACGATCTGATCATCGTTGGTGGCTCCGTGTACGACGCCAACCTGATTCAACAGATCAACGTGTTGTTCGACAACGACGTCGTGGGCGCGCTTCCCGGATTCCATACGACGGGTACGGGCTCGGTATCCACCGGCGGGAACTTGCTGTGGAACGACGCCTATATCGCCAACATTGGCGGCGCCGACCGTTTTGAAGCCCTGTCGAGCAAGTATCTGACCCTCGCAAACGATCTCGCAGACGGCGGCAACAGCATTTCCAAAGGCGTGTTGACGGATGATGCCTTCACCGGCTTGGAAGGCTTGCGGGTTCTCTACATCAATGGTGACCTGCTCAACCTGCAATATATCAAGCAGACGAGCATCCTGGGCGACAGCGACCAGATCGCCCTGGCGATGGACCAGTTGAAGCCGCATCTGGATGCGGACTGGGCCGTGTCGACAGGCGGAAATGCGCTCATCAATCACGCCGTCATCCTTGACCTGGACTCCTTGGGAAAGACCTATGTCGGAGGCGAAAAATACTCCCAGGAAACACTCGTCCAGGCGGAACTGATCTCGAACAAGCCCGACTTCGGCGGCCCCGGTGCCGACGCACTGGTCAGCGAGGCCGTGCTGTTCCTCGACGATTCGATGCTCGAGCCCGCTCACGAAGCAGCACCGGGCGTTTACCTGCCTGCCGCTCACGAAGGGCAGACGGACGACGGGCTGCAACACCTACTCGGACATTGAGGGGAAAACGATGTCAGACCATCGGAGGAGGGCTGCCGACTCGACGGATGCCTATGCACTGTTCGAGCAGGCCGTACAGCAATGCCGGGACGCGGCGGCCATCGACCCGCATGCGGAACCCGCACAGCCAGCGCCAGAGGGGCCACCGGATCCGCCTTTGTTGTCGCTGATCCAGACGGTCGATCCGCCTGCCGCCGACGAACGGCCCTCGCCGGCGAAAGATTCTCCGCCTGGCGAGGCCATCAATACAGACGACCGCGCGGGCGACATCCCCTTTTGGAGTAGCGCCCGCAGGAGCTTCCAGCCCGCGACGTCCGGTTTGGTTCAAGTCGTGCCTGATTTCACCGCAGAGGCGCCGGTCCAGCCTCTGGCTACCCGGCCCGAACCGGTCCCGCAGATCACCAAGCCTTCTTCATGCGCTGGCGGAAACGAATCGGGTCCGACCAAGTTCGTTGCGACCGTTACAGCGCTCGCGCCTGCCCTGAAAAATCCGCGGCAGGCGGAATCTCGCGCCGCCCCGCAGGCAAGCGCGCAGGACGGCGATGCCGAGACGCATCGGTCGATCGGCCATGTTAAACCGGCACAGGCCAAATCCGACGGCGGCTCAGTCAAGGCACCGGAACGCGTCACGGCAGTTGCAAATGCCGCTTCCCCCCCGAAGGCTAGCGAACTCTCCGAACGAAGCCCGGCCCTGGCTGCCCAAGGCGGGCCAGCCGCCGCACCATTGCAGGCAACTGGCCACGATCCCGCCGCGCAACCGCCGCAGCGATCGGAAAATACAGCATCGGCTGCGCAGGCGCGCACATCTGGTTCAGATGCGGTGCAAGCCGATGAACGGGTGCTGCCGACCGGAAAGGCCCGTCCTGCCCCGGTGAAGCGGGAGGAGACGGTGGCCAAAGGCCCGGAGGGCATCGTAACGATCGAGGGCGACACGGGGCCGATCAAGACCGACGAGCACCGTCCCAACAAGACCCTTAACGGCGGTGGCGGCAAGGGAACGGGTTCCGGCGGGGGCACGTTTCACAAACGCCTCGGTCCCGTCGATTTCTCCGCCAGCCTCAAGGCTGGTGTCGATGCCGTTCGGCGCAACCTCGTCGTCGTCATGATCTTTACGCTCGCCAGCAACATTCTCGTGCTGGCGATTCCGATCTACCTGTTCCAGATATCGGATCGGGTTCTGACAAGCCGATCGATGGACACCCTGATCATGCTGACGCTGGTCATTGTCGGCGCCATCGTCCTGCAATCGATATTTGACGCCATTCGCCGTTTCATTTTGATGCGCACCGCGGTCGAGGTCGCCGCGCAGCTGGGCGCTCCCATTCTCAGCGCTGCGGCGCGCGCGTCCCTGAACTCGAACGGCCGGGAATACCAGACGCTGGGCGATCTCCAGCAGGTCCGCTCGTTCCTGGTATCCAGAACGCTTCTGTCGTTTCTTGATGCCCCGCTTGCGCCCTTCTTCGTGGTGGCCGTCTTTCTGATCCACCCCCATCTCGGGGCCATCGTAATTGCGACCGCTCTCATGCTCCTGGTCTTCACGCTCATCAATCAGCGACTAACCGCAGCTTCGTTTGCGGAAGCGAACACCGCGCAGGTGAAGGCCAACCTCCACCTGGAGTCGATGTCCCGCAACTCACAGATCATCAATGCACTGGCGATGATACCGGAGGCGGTGCAGATCTGGGGACGGGATACGGCGGCCTCCCTCAAAGCGCAGGTCATCGCCCAGGACCGCAACATCGCCGTTGCGGCCGCTTCGAAGGGCGTCCGGCTGCTGGCACAGGTCGCCATGCTGGGTTGGGGGGCGCATCTGGCCATTCAGGGCGAAATGACCGGCGGCATGGTGATCGCCTCGTCGATCATCGCAGGCCGCGGGTTGGCCCCCATCGAAGGCGCCATCGAAGGCTGGCACCAGTACAGCCAGTCCCGTGCCGCCTATGGGCGGATAACGGCCCTGCTCAAGGCCTCGCCGCTGAATTTCGAACGCCTGAACCTGCCGCGGCCGGAAGGCCGCCTCGACGTCGAGCGGTTGCTCTACGTGCCCGGTGGCACCAAGCGCGTCGTGCTGAACGGCATTTCCTTTGCGCTGCAACCGGGCGATTCCTTGGCGGTCATCGGCAATTCCGGCGCGGGAAAGACAACGCTGGGGAAGATGCTGGTCGGCTCG
Source organism: Mycoplana sp. BE70 (assembly GCF_031455855.1). Taxonomy (NCBI): domain Bacteria; kingdom Pseudomonadati; phylum Pseudomonadota; class Alphaproteobacteria; order Hyphomicrobiales; family Rhizobiaceae; genus Mycoplana; species Mycoplana sp. BE70. Next base: position 288,017 of record NZ_JAVDTM010000005.1, on the reverse strand, counting down.
ATCCTGCCCACATCGGGAAACGTTCGCCTCGACCTGATGGATTTGAGGAACTGGGACCAGCGGCAGTTCGGCGAGAACATCGGCTACCTGCCGCAAGACGTGCAACTGTTTCCGGGTACGATCAAGGCGAACATCGCCCGCATGCGCGAGGACGCAACCGACGAACAGATCTACAGAGCAGCAATGCTGGCCGACGTCCACGAAATGATCGCCACGCTGCCGCATGGCTACGAGACGATCGTGGCGGCCGATGGAGCACCGCTTTCCGGCGGCCAGAAGCAGCGAATCGCACTGGCTCGCGCGTTCTTCGGCGATCCCCGCATGGTCGTGCTCGACGAGCCCAATTCGAATCTCGACAGTGCCGGCGATGCGGCGCTCACGCGCGCTTTGCAGCATGCGAAGGACCACAAGATCACGGTGATAACGATCACCCAGCGTCCGTCCCTCCTCAACAGCGTCGACAAGGTCTTGCTGATGGTCAACGGCACGGTGGCGCTGTTTGGCATGCGCCAGGACGTCTTGAAGGCGCTGGAGGCACGCGGAATCAACACCGAAACCGGCTCGTTCGGCCATCTGTTGCAGTAGGAGTTCCCCGAACATGTCCGATATAGCCAAGGTCCATGACATCGAGTGGTACGCGGACGTTCCCCGATCGATCCGGAAACAATTGGCGGTCGGAATGATCCTGTTGTGCGCGACATTCGGAGGTTTCGGCGTCTGGGCGTTCACCGCCCCGCTGGCCGCCGCGGTCATCGCCCAGGGCAGCTTTGTCGCAACCGGGCGCAACAAGGTCGTCCAGCACTATGAAGGCGGCATCATCAAGGAACTGCTGGTCAACGAGGGCGACGAGGTGGTGGAAGGCCAGCCGCTGATCAAGCTCGACGAGACGGCTGCCTTGGCCAAGGAACGGGAACTGTTCCTCCGTCGGATCCGGCTGGAGGCGACCGTCGCGCGCCTGACCTCGCAGTTTGAGGGCGACGAACAGATGGAGGTTTCCGAACTGCTGGACAAGTATCGCGGCGACGCGGAAGTCTGGTCCATCATCGTCAACCAGCAGCTCAACTTCAAAGCGCAGCGGATGAAGCAATCCAACGAGCTTTCCCTGCTCAGCCAGAACATCAAGGCACTGGAATTCCGCAGCGTCGGCTATAACCGGCAACGTGACGCGGTCATCGAGCAATTGTCGCTGCTGAGGGAGGAGCACCAGAACAAGAAAAAGCTGGTGAGCATGGGGTTGCTGCGGCTGACCGAAATGAAGGCGCTCGAACGCGCGATGGCCGACGCCCAGGGGCAGATCGGCAGGCTGGAGGCCGAGGTTGCCGAGACGCAGGCGCAGATCGTGAAGGGCCAGCAGGAAGTCAGCCGCGCCGAGGTCTCCTACCGGGAAGACGCGCTGGACAAGCTGCAAGCCATCCAGGGCGATCTCGACACGGTGCGGGAGCAGGCGCGCCAGGCCGAGAATATTCTGAAGCGCGTTACGATCATCGCACCCGTCACCGGCACGGTGATCCGCACCTACTATCACACGCCGGGCGGCGTCATCGAAAGCGGCAAGGGAATCCTGGAAATACTGCCGAAGGGCGTGCCCTTGATCATCGAAGCCCAGATCCCGCGCAACAGCATCGACAGCGTCGCGGTCGGGCAGACGGCGACCGTTCGCCTGGTTGCCCTGAATCAGAGGACGACGCCGGTTCTGCATGGCGAGTTGTTCTACATTTCGGCCGATGCGCTGGAAGACAGCAAACCCGGCATGCCGGCCCATGATGTCTATCTGGCGCGTATAGACATTCCGGCGAGTGAACTTGCCAAGGTCAAGGGATTCCACCCGACTCCGGGAATGCCGGCAGAGGTGATGATCCAGACGGCGCAGCGAACCTTCTTCAGCTACCTGGTCAAGCCGATCACCGACAGCATGTCCAGGGCGTTCACCGAGCGCTGATTCCTCCGAAAGGGAGCGGGCAAAAGGCAACGAAAGCGGAACTCCGTCGTCCCGCTTTCCATGCCCCGCCCGAACTGAGCCACGGGCGACTGGTCGCCCGTGGCTCGATCAATCTGCGTCAGATGACGCCGAGGGCGTCCATCGCCTCCGCCACGCGGACGAAGCCGGCGATGTTGGCCCCAAGCACGTAATCGCCGGGCGCGCCATATTCCTCCGCCGTCTCGGCACAGCGGTCGTGGATGTCGCGCATGATCGTCGCAAGGCGCGTCTCGGTCTGCTCGAACGTCCAGCTGTCACGCGAGGCGTTTTGCTGCATTTCCAGTGCCGAGGTTGCAACGCCGCCGGCATTCGCGGCCTTGCCGGGGGCAAACAGCACGCCGGCGTCCTGGAAGATGCGCACGGCTTCCGGCGTGCACGGCATGTTGGCACCCTCGCCGACGGCAGTGACGCCGTTCTTGACGAGGAGGCGCGCATCCCGGCCGGTTAGTTCGTTTTGCGTAGCCGACGGCATGGCGACATCGCAGGGCACGTCCCAAACGGAGCCGCCCTCCACATAGTGAGACCCGGCCCCTTTCAGGCGCGCATATTCAGCGATCCGGGCCCGGCGAACTTCCTTGATTTCCTTGACCAAATTGAGATCGATGCCCGCCTCGTCGACGATGTAGCCGTTCGAGTCCGAGCAGGCGACGACCTTGCCGCCGAACTCGATCACCTTCTCCATGGTATAGACCGCGACGTTGCCCGAGCCGGAGACCACCACCCGCTTTCCTGCAAAATCCTGGCCCTTGGTGCCAAGCATCCGCTGGACGAAATATGTCGCGCCGTAGCCGGTTGCTTCCTTGCGTGCACGCGAGCCGCCATAAAACAACGCCTTGCCGGTGAGGACGCCCGCCTCGTAGCGGTTCGTGAGCCGCTTGTACTGGCCGAACATGTAGCCGATTTCGCGTCCCCCCACGCCGATATCGCCGGCCGGGACGTCGGTGTATTCTCCCAGGTGCCGGTGCAGTTCGGTCATGAAGGACTGGCAGAACCGCATGATCTCGCGGTCCGAGCGGCCTCTCGGATTGAAATCTGATCCTCCCTTGCCGCCACCGATCGGCATGCCCGTCAGTGCGTTCTTGAATGTCTGCTCGAAGCCGAGGAACTTGATGATGCCGACGTTGACGGACGGGTGGAAGCGGATTCCGCCCTTGTAGGGGCCTAGTGCCGAATTGAACTGGACGCGGAAACCGCGATTGATCTGGACCTGGCCGGCGTCGTCGATCCACGGCACGCGGAAAATGATCTGGCGTTCCGGTTCGCAAATGCGTTCGATGAGTGCGTTCTCGGCGTAACGCGGATGTTTGGCCACCACGCGCCCAAGGCTTTCAAGAACCTCCCGAACGGCTTGATGGAACTCAACTTCACCCACATTACGCCGTAAAACCTCGGTGAGGATCGGCTCCAACTTCTCATCTACATTGGTCATCGTGCTCTCCGTGCGCCGATAGTTAACAAGGCAATCGTTGGCGCGAAAACGGAACTATCGGAATATCGGGACGATTTGAACCGGAAATTGACAAAGTTCGGTGCGGTGCTCTCCGCGATCATCTGACGCGGCCTCCTTGACACCGGATCGTCGAGCGGCAATCATTATAAGATGACTACTAATTCGATCGCCCATCCGGGTAGCCGGTACCAAGACTGTCCGATCGCAGGACATTAGCCCGAATCCGGTCGCTGTCGCGCCCCGGGTGTCGGGGAGCATGGTAGTCATCTTCTGCAACGCGCGACACCAATCAACAAACACATCTACCCGCTGCGGCATCGTTCATCGTGCGCGCAGAAGCGACACATTGCAGATTGAACAGGAGTTACATCGTTATGAACAAGCCGTTGATCTATGTCCGGGAGGCCGACTATGCCCGCCTCAACGATCTGGCCCAAGCCGCGCTCGACCGCAATTTCGAAGTTGCGGACGAACTGCTCGGAGAATTGGAGCGCGCGTCGGTTCTCCCGAGCGATCAGGTGGCGTCCGATACGGTCCAGATGGGCTCGACCGTGACCTACGAAACCGAGGCCGGCCAGGCCAGGACGGTGACGCTTGTTTATCCGGGCGACGCCGACATCGAACAGGCGAAAATCTCCGTGATGACCCCCATCGGCGTTGCCCTCCTTGGTCTTGCGCCGGGACAGGCCATCGACTGGAAGGCCCGCGACGGTCAGAACCACCGGCTGAAGGTCGTCGAGGTGAAGGATAATGCCCCCGCAGAGGGAGCCTGACGGGTCGCGCTCCCCCAGGCAGGCCGATGGGCCAAAACCCGCTACCGGGGGTCCCGCCCACGCCTTGACTTCCCGGGCTTCCGGACTTAGATGGCGCCATGCTGTCGTTCTTCTCTCACCGCGGGCAGAGGCTATTGCGATTTAAGGCGCGATCGTAGCCCGGCCGTTGCAACGGTTGTCCGCGGCCGGGACGAGGAATCGCGCAAGGTGCTCCCTTAGCTCTAGAGATGACAATCCCGTCACCGCGCCGATGTGCAGGACGCCGGTGCCGCTTTCCGAATTGAACACGATAGGCCGACTGAGCGATCCATCGCGCGGAGGCTTGCATGCGGGAGAAGACCGCAACGCCTTCCACCTCACGAAAGACACGAAGATCCATGATCCAGACGCCCTACTATCTGATCGACAAGTCGAAGCTTCTCCAGAACATGGAGAAGATCGCCGAGGTGCGGGAGAAGTCCGGCGCCAAGGCCCTGTTGGCGCTGAAATGCTTCGCCACCTGGTCCGTCTTCGATCTGATGCGCGACTACATGGACGGCACGACGTCTTCCTCCCTCAACGAGGTACGCCTCGGTCACGAGCGCTTCGGCAAGGAAACCCACGCCTATTCGGTTGCCTATGCCGACTATGAGATCGATGAGGTCGTCAGCCATGCCGACAAGATCATCTTCAATTCGATCGGTCAGTTGGAGCGTTTTGCCGACAAGGCCTCGGGCATCGTCCGCGGCCTGCGGCTGAATCCGCAGGTGAGTTCCTCGAGCTTCGATCTCGCCGATCCTGCCCGCCCCTTCTCGCGTCTCGGCGAATGGGGCGTCGCACGCGTGGAGAAAGTGATGGACCGGGTTTCGGGCTTCATGATCCACAACAACTGCGAAAATTCCGACTTCGACCTGTTCGACAGCATGCTCGGGACGATCGAGGAACGCTTCGCACCGCTCCTGAAGAAGGCCGAATGGGTCAGCCTCGGCGGCGGCATCCACTTCACCGGCGACGATTATCCGATCGAGCGCTTCGCCGAGCGGCTGAAGCGTTTTTCCGGCGAGTACGGCGTGCAGGTCTATCTCGAGCCCGGCGAGGCCTCGATCACCAAATCGACGACGCTGGAAGTGACCGTGCTCGACACGCTTTTCAATGGCAAGAATCTCGCCATCGTCGACTCGTCGATCGAGGCCCACATGCTTGATCTGCTGATCTATCGCGAGAACGCGAAGGTCTCTCCGAATGAAGGGCCGCACAACTACATGGTCTGCGGCAAGTCCTGCCTCGCCGGCGATGTCTTCGGCGAGTTCCGATTTGCGAACGAGTTGAAGGTCGGCGACCGAATCTCGTTCCAGGACGCCGCCGGTTATACGATGGTCAAAAAGAACTGGTTCAATGGCGTGAAGATGCCGGCGATCGCCATCAGGGAATTGGATGGCAGCATCAGAACCGTCCGCGAATTCACCTATACGGACTTCGAACAGAGCCTTTCCTGAGGCTCCTTGGCAAACGGGTAGAAGGAGATATCCCCCGAAATGAAAAAGAACGTTCTCATCATCGGCGCCGGTGGCGTGGCACAGGTCGTGGCGCACAAGTGCGCCCAGAACAACGATGTATTGGGAGACATTCATATCGCTTCGCGGACCAAGGCGAAGTGCGACGCGATCATCGCATCGGTGAATGAGAAGAAGGCGATGAAGCAGCCGGGCGTCCTCGAAGCCCACGCGCTCGACGCCCTCGACATCGAGGCGACAAAGGCGCTGATCCAAAAGACCGGCATCCAGATCGTCATCAACGTCGGCACCGCCTTCCTCAACATGTCGGTGCTGCGCGCCTGCATGGACACCGGCGTCGCCTATATCGACACGGCGATCCACGAAGAGCCGGGCAAGATCTGCGAGACGCCGCCGTGGTATGGAAACTACGAGTGGAAGCGCGCCGATGAGTGCAAGGATAAGGGCATCACCGCCATCCTCGGCGCCGGCTTCGATCCGGGCGTCGTCAACGCCTATGCGCGCCTCGCCAAGGACGAATACCTCGACAAGGTCACCGAGGTCGACATCGTCGACATCAACGCCGGCAGCCACGGCAAGTACTTCGCCACCAACTTCGACCCGGAGATCAACTTCCGCGAATTCACCGGCGTCGTCTATTCCTGGCAGAAGGGCGAGTGGCAGACCAACCAGATGTTCGAGATCGGCAAGGAATACGACCTGCCGGTGGTCGGCAAGCGCAAGGCCTATCTCTGCGGCCATGACGAGGTGCACTCGCTGGCGAAGAACATGGACGGCGCGGACGTCCGCTTCTGGATGGGCTTCGGCGATCACTACATCAACGTCTTCACCGTGCTGAAGAACATCGGCCTGCTCTCCGAGCAGCCGGTCAAGACGGCGGAAGGCCAGGAAGTCGTGCCGCTCAAGGTGGTCAAGGCCTGCCTGCCGGACCCGGCCTCGCTCGCCCCGAACTATGAAGGCAAGACCTGCATCGGCGACTACGTCAAGGGCATCAAGGACGGCAAGGAGCGGACGGTGTTCATCTACAACGTCGCCGACCACAAGGAAGCCTACAACGAAGTCGGCTCGCAGGGCATTTCCTACACCGCGGGCGTGCCGGCGGTCGCCGCTGCCATGCTGGTCGCTCGAGGTGAATGGGACGTCAAGCAGATGGCAAACGTCGAAGAACTGCCGCCGAAGCCGTTCCTCGAAGTCCTCGGCAAGATCGGACTTTCCACCTGGATCCAGGAAAACGGCGAGGAGCGTCCCCTGTTCACCTGAGCGGGTCGCTGATTGCTCCTAACAAGGGACTCGCGGTCATGCCGCGAGTCCAGTTCCGGCAGTTGCGTTGCCGTGCGTTGCAGCCGACAGCGGCTGCGACGATATCTGCAATTTAAAACGTTTTAAACTTGCTCATGCACCAATTCTAAGCAATAAAGTGCCTCCCATTCCGTTGACCTCGCCGAGATCAATTCGGCCGAGAGTCCCCCGGTATCGAACGGTTTACGGTTTCGTTCGACATGAATTAGCGAGGAGGATACACCATGGGCACGAACGGTCAGTTGGGCCTTGCCTGGCGCAAGCGGACCTATCATCGCGAATGGCTCTGGACCCAGGCGAACGGCCTCTTCGACTTCTTCCAGACCAACACGTTCAATCCGAATGGTGGCTTCTTTGAACTGGACGCCGATGGCCGGCCGCTGAATCCCGGCAACCCGACCCGCGGCATCCATTCGACCACGCGCATGGTGCATTGCTTCTCGATCGGCAGCCTGCTTGGCCGGCCAGGTTCCGACGACATCATCGACCATGGCATGCGGTTCCTCTGGGAGAAGCATCGCGACCATGCGCGGGGCGGGTACTACTGGTCGCTCGACAACTCCGGCCCATTGGATACCAGCAAGCAGGGATATGGTCATGCGTTCGTGCTGCTGGCAGCGTCCAGCGCCAAGGTTGCCGGCCACCCGGACGCCGATCGCATGCTCGCGGATGTCACCGACGTTCTGAACACCCGTTTCTGGGAGGACGAGCACGGCGCCATCGCCGAGGAATTTGCCGCCGACTGGTCGCTGGTCCCGGGGTATCGCGGTCAGAACTCGAACATGCACCTGACCGAAGCGCTGATGGCAGCTTTCGAGGCCACCGGCGAGACGGATTATCTGCACAAGGCCGAACGGATCGCCGACTTGATCATCCGCCGCCGGGCCGGCGAGAACGGTTTTCGCGTGCCGGAGCACTTCGACGAGAACTGGGTGCTCGACAAGGATTACCAGGGCAACGAGATGTTTCGCCCTTCGGGCACCACTCCCGGCCATTGGCTCGAATGGGCGCGGCTGGTGCTGCAGCTCTGGTCGCTTGGCGGACGCAGGCACGACTGGATGCCTGAGGCGGCCAAGGCGCTGTTCTTACAGTCCATCGAACTTGCTTGGGACGACGACAAGGGCGGCTTCTTCTACACGCTCGACTGGAACGACGAGCCGGCCAAGCGCAGCAAGCTCTGGTGGCCGATGGCCGAGGGCGTGGGGGCGGCGGCCTTCCTGTGCGAGCACCTGCCGAGCGCCTTTCACGAGACCTGGTACCGGAAGATCTGGGACGGCATTTCCCGTCACTTCATCGACCGCGCACGCGGCGGCTGGCATGAGGAACTGACCGAGGATCTTACTCCGAGCTACACGCTCTTTTCCGGCAAGGGCGATATCTATCATGCCCTTCAGGCCTGCCTGATCCCGCTCTATCCGGCGACAGGCAGCCTGACCAAGGGCATCGTCGAGGCGGGTTAGCTGCCCGTCACGATCTCAGCGTTCGGAAGCGCCGTTTGATCGAATGCGCCGCAGGCTGTTTCCTCCGGCTTATCAGCCGGGGCAGGCGCTTGAACCGCTCTCGCCTTGACCGAGCACAACCACTCACCGGTGCGAATACTGCCCCTGTTGCAAGCGGCACCATTCTGCTAGCTCTGTCATCTCCTCCCCCCCCCCGCCTGATCTCAGCCATCGGGCCGCCGTTTGCACTTTCAAGCAGGAATCCATTGACCCAGACCCAGACTTTGCCAACATCGGCGTCGGCCAACCAGGTGGCGCTGCTCGCAATCGTCGCCGGCAGCATCGCCATCGGCGGCTCGCCGATTTTCGTGCGGCTTTCCGAAGTCGGCCCGCTGGCGACGGCGCTCTGGCGGGTTGTACTGGCGCTGATCCCGTTGACCATCTTTTCACTGCTCAACCGTGGCAAGCGCAGTGACGTGCCACCGCGGACACTTGGCGACTGCTTGCTTCTGGCACTGCCGGGTGTGTTTCTCGCAATTGACCTCGCCGCCTGGCACATTGCGGTCAAAATCACCTCCGTCGCGAATGCCACGCTTCTTAGCAACGTCGCGCCGGTCTTCGTGACCATTTTCGGGTGGCTGCTGTTCGGCTTTGCGATCACGCGCACCTTCGTTGCCGGACTTTTCATGGCGGCGATCGGCATCGTGGTCCTCAAGGGCGGTCCGGCGGCGCTCGAGGGCGGCGACCTTCACGGCGACGCAATCGCTGTTCTGGCGGCAATTTTCTATGCCGGATATATCCTCGCCATTAACAGATTGCGCACCCGCTACGACACGTTGCGCATCATGCAATGGGGATCGGCCTCGGCCGCCTGCTGCCTGCTGCCGGTCACGCTGTACTTCGAGCCGGCGCTATTGCCCTCCACCGTCCCTGGCTGGGCCACCGTCTTCGGCCTGGCCTTTGTGTGTCACGCGGGTGGACAGGCGCTGATCACCTATGCCCTCGCCTTCCTGCCGGCAGCCTTCTCTTCGCTCACGCTGCTATTGCAGCCGGTTGTGGCAGCCGTGCTCGCCTGGGGCCTCCTTGGCGAATCGCTCGGCGTCATGCAGGCGATCGGCGGCTTGATCATCCTGGCAGGAATCCTGATCGCGCGCCGCGGATAGTCGCCGAGCGGGGCAACAGGAACCGTTTGCGATACGCGGAAGGATGGTGTCGGTGTAGCACTGTTTCCTTCCGCGTATCGACTCGTCCGATGGGGTATCCTAAGCTCCTTCTTTACCAATTGTTTCTGCTCCTCACCGCATTCGTTCAGGGGTGTGTTCGATATTGCGATCACGAAGGTAGTGTCTTTGTCGACGTCCATTGCCAGTTCTCTCTTCACGTTGCGATCGACGCTCGTCGCCATCGCCATGGCTGGCTTGGCCGGCGGCACGATCACCTGGCTCTATGGCAGCGAAACATGGGCCGACCGGACTTGGTTCACGGCCACCGTCCCGGTACTGATCGCGCTCGCCATCGAGATCGTCACGTCGTTGCGAAAGGGCGAAGTCGGCCTCGATCTCGTCGCCGCCTTCTCAATGACGGCGGCGCTGGCCTTCGGCGAACCGCTCGCCGCAAACGTGGTGGCGCTGATGTATTCCGGCGGCCAGCTTCTCGAAAGCTATGCGGAAGGACGGGCACGGCGCGAGATGACGGCGCTGCTGGGGCGGGTCGCCCACACGGCGATGCGCTACACCGGGGAGGCGCTGGAGGAAGTCCCGCTCTCGGAGATCCGGGCCGGTGACCGAATTCTCGTTCGCCACGGCGAAGTCGTTCCGGTCGACGGCACGCTTGCATCGGAGGCGGCGGCCCTCGACCAATCGAGCCTCACCGGCGAGAGTGCCAAGGTCGACAAGGCGAGCGGGGACGAGATCCTGAGCGGTTCCACCAACCTCGGCAACGCCTTCGACATCATCGCCACCCGTCCGGCTGCCGAAAGCACCTACGCCAACATCGTGCGTCTGGTGCAGCAGGCGCAGGCGAGCAAGGCCCCGAGCGTGCGCATCGCCGACCGCTACGCGGTGTGGTTCCTGGTCCTGACGCTGCTGATCGCAGGCGTCGCCTGGTGGCTCTCCGGCGACCGCATCCGGGCGCTGGCGGTGCTCGTTGTCGCCACGCCGTGCCCGCTGATCCTGGCACTGCCGGTGGCAATCATCTCCGGCATGTCCCGTTCGGCCAAGCTCGGTGTCCTGATCAAGAGCGGGGGCGCTCTCGAGGCACTTGCCAAAGTGCGGACGGCCGTCCTCGACAAGACCGGCACGCTCACCTACGGACAGGCCCGCGTCATCGAGATGAAGACGACGGAGGGCTGGGATGGACAGGAAATGCTGCGTCTGGCGGCATCGCTCGACCAGGCGTCAAGCCACGTCATCGCCGAAGCACTGGTCGGGGAAGCGCGCCGACGCGGCCTGCCGCTCTCCACACCAACCGACATCAGCGAGGCGGCTGGCACGGGCGTCACCGGCGTGGTGGACGGATGCCGGGTAACGATCGGCGGCAGCCGCTACGTCCGCGACAGCAGCAAGGGTGACCCCTATGCCCTGCGTGACGGGGTCCCTGACGATGCCGCGGTGGTGGCCGTCGCGGTGGACGGAGAGCTTGCCGGCATCATCATGCTGGCCGATCGGATCCGGCCGGATGCGGCGGCGATGCTGGAGGCTTTGCATGGTGTCGGCGTCGGCCGCATCGTGCTTGCTTCAGGCGATCGGTCCGATGTCGTCGCTGCGGTCGCGGCAAAATTGGGGATCGACGAGGCACATGGCGAACTGACGCCCGCACAGAAGGTTGAGATCGTCCGTCGGGAATCGTTCAAGGAGCCAACCATGATGGTCGGCGACGGCGTCAACGATGCGCCGGCATTGGCGACAGCGACCGTCGGCATCGCCATGGGTGCCCGCGGCGCAGCCGCGTCTTCGGAGAGCGCCGACGTGGTGCTTCTCGTAGACCGGCTCGACCACCTCATAAAGGCGATCCATACCGCGCATCGAACGAAGAGGATCGCGCTGCAGAGCGTTCTGATCGGCCTCGGGCTGTCGGTCGTGGCAATGCTGGTCGCGGCGGCAGGCTATCTCCCGCCGGTCGCCGGTGCCTTCACGCAGGAACTGATCGATATTGCGGTGATACTCAATGCCCTGCGCGCATTGCGCTAAAGCGCTTCGCGATCTTTCAGATTCGCTTGCCGCGCTTTGGGTCGTTGTTCTTTCGCATGTCTTGGCCCCACATGCTGACGCGATGCTTCGCTGGACTTCATGCAGCCATCAATATTGTTGACTGGATCGTCGCGAATGTGCGAGAGGCGACAGTGTCTCTTCGTGGCCGGTAGACGCCTTGCGCAGGCGCAGTGCCCAAGCGCATGAAAGCCACAAAATGACAGACGCGATCACTTCCTCCTCTCCCACATCCCATTCCAGCGGCACACGCGCCGGCATCTTGATCATGGTGTTCGGCATGGTGTTGTTTTCGTTGAACGACGCGCTCGGTAAATGGCTGGTCAGCAGCTATTCGGTTCCGCAACTGATGCTGATCCGCAGCATCGCGGCAATCGCCGTGCTTCTGCCGTTCTTCTGGCGCACCGGCTGGCGGAGCCTGATCCGGGTCGAACGCCCTTGGCTGCAGGTGTTGCGTTCTTTCCTTTTCGCCTTCGATGCGGTGGCGTTCTACTTCGCGGTCGGTTATATGCCGCTCGCCGACACCATGACCTACTGGCTGGCAACTCCGATCTACGTTGCCGCACTCTCGCCGCTGATGCTGGGTGAAAAAATCGGCTGGCGACGCTGGACAGCGATTCTGGTCGGGTTCGCCGGTGTCGTCATCGCCCTCGAGCCGTCTTCCGAAAGCCTCACTCTGCCCGCCTTGATCGCATTCTGCGGCAGCATTGCCTTCGCCCTTGCCATGGTTCTCGGCCGCACGCTGCGCGGCACGCCGGATACCACGCTGGTCTTCTGGCAGGTGGCGGGCGCCGGCCTATTTTCGGTGGTGGGCCTTGCTTTGAATCCGGGCGGCTGGGCACCGGTAAGTCCGGTTGACTTCGGCCTGCTTGGTCTGCTCGGAATCGTCGCGATGGGGGCACACATACTGGTGAACCGATCGCTGAAACTGGCGGATGCATCGACGGTCGTGCCGCTGCAATACACCTCGCTCATCTGGGCGGTCTTGTTCGGCTGGATCTTTTTCGGCGACCTGCCGCGCACGGCGATGCTCGTTGGCGCCGGATTTATCGTGGCCTCCGGCCTCTTCATCTTTTTCCGAGAGCAGACGTTGAAGCGAGACGGACGGCGCTGAGCGATTTCGGCTCGGGGTAGCGGCGCCGTCCCCTGCCGCCTATTGGAAGCGTCCCTGCCGCTGCAGCACCTCGATCTTGTAGCCATCTGGATCGGTGATGAAGAAGAAGCGGGCAATCATTGTACCATCGCGATTGAATTCAACGATCTTGTTGGGGTTGAGGCCCAGCGCAGAGACGCGCGCGTGCTCCGCATCGAGGTCGGAGACCGAGACGGCGAGATGGCCGTAGCCGTCGCCGAGCGCATAGGGTTCGGTCCGGCCCTTGTTGACCGTCAGTTCGAGCTCGAATTCGCTTTCAGCATTGCTGAGATAGACGAGCGTGAAGGTTTCGAAATCGAGCCGGTCGGCCACGTCAAGGCCGAAGGCCCGACGGTAGAATTCGACCGAACGGGCCTCGTCCAGGACGCGGATCATGGAGTGGATGGATTTTGCCAATTTGGGCCTCTTCTGCTTGCTGCGTTTGGCGAAAACCATTCGTCGAAAAATGGTCGCGATCAACGACAGCCCCGATACCACAATTGACAAACATTGGGTGATAAATGCCGGGAAGGACCGGGCTTTTCCATCACGGCCCTTCGTGACATATGAGATCACAGCCATCGCCTCGCTATGGCGAAATCGTCTAGCGACGATCCACGCACGCGCTGCCGATGCCGCACTCGCACCGACCGTCTCAAGGCGGAAGGCTGCTCTCAGGCGTTTGGCCGGTCGGCATCTTCCATTGCGTCCAGCGGTTCCATCGGCACCCCCGGCACGCCGGTCCAGATGCCGGATGGTTTGACAAAGCCGATGATCTCCGCCGCGAGCAGCGTGTCGACGAACTCGGTGAATTCGATCACGCGTCCCTCGCGAAAGGTCAGCTTGTCCATCATCTCGGTGTCGAAGAATTTGTCTTCCGGGATGAAACGAACCGGACCGGTCCGATGGACCACCGCCGTGTCGCCGTCCACGTGCATGCTTTCGATCTTCATGACGGACAGGTCCCAGTTCGCGATCAAATCAGCAAAACGGGCCCGGATCTCGGATGCGCCCTCGACCATGTGCGTCAGCGGACCCAGGCGAAAGTTGCCCGCAATGCGGAAGCTGGCGTCCGGGTCGACAAGGCTCATCACCGCGTCAAGATCATGGTCATTCCGGGCCCTGTAGAACGCCCGGACAGTTCTCTCGAGTTCGCTGCGATCCATCATGGATGCCTCCCTCCGTTTGAACGGAGGGAGTGTGCGCCCGTTAGCCATCGCAGGCAATTCCGGGCGCCGCATCATTTTGGATTAACTTTTGCAGATTTGACGCGAGAGGTGAGCGGGCAGCGCTGCCCCCCGCCGCCGATCACTCCTGGTGCAGGTTTCGCCGCGACAGGTTGCGCACGTCGCGTTCACCGCAGAGCGCCATGGTGGTGTCGAGTTCCTTGCGGATGATCTCCAGCGCCTTGGTGACGCCGCGCTTTCCGCCGGCGCCGAGGCCATAGAGGAAGGGGCGGCCGATATGGGTGCCCTTGGCGCCGTAGCAGAGCGCCTTCAGGACGTCCTGGCCGGAGCGGATGCCGCCATCGAGATGCACCTCCATGTGCCCGCCGACGGCATCGACGATGCGCGGCAGCATGCTGATCGTCGACGGCGCGCCGTCGAGCTGACGGCCGCCGTGGTTCGAGACGATGATCGCGTCGGCGCCGGTGGACACGGCCATGCGCGCGTCCTCTTCGTCAAGGATGCCCTTGAGGATCAGCTTGCCGCCCCAGCGCTCCTTGATCCAGGCGACGTCCTTCCAGGAGAGCTGCGGGTCGAACTGCTCGCTCGTCCAGACCGAGAGCGAGGTGAGATCGGTGACGCTTTTGGCGTGGCCGACGATGTTTCCAAAGGTGCGGCGCTTCGTGCCCAGCATCTGGGCGCACCAGAGCGGCCGCGTCGCCATCTGCCAGATATGCTTCGGCGTGAACCTGGGCGGTGCGGACAGACCATTGCGGATGTCCTTGTGGCGCTGGCCGAGAAGCTGCAGGTCGAGCGTCAGCACAAGTGCCGAGCACCCGGCGGCCTTGGCGCGATCGATCAGGTTCTCCACGAATTCGCGGTCTTGCATGACGTAGAGCTGGAACCAGAACGGCTTCGTCGTGACAGAAGCAATGTCCTCGATCGAGCAGATGCTCATGGTCGAAAGCGTGAAGGGAATGCCGAACTCCTCGGCGGCCTGCGCCGCCAGCATCTCGCCATCGGCGTGCTGCATTCCGGTCATTCCGGTCGGGGCGAGCGCGACGGGCATCGACACCTTCTCGCCGATCATCTCGCTTGCAAGCGACCGGTTGGTCATGTCGACCAGCACACGCTGGCGCAGCTTTACCTTATGGAAATCCTCCTCGTTCGCCCGGTAGGTGCCTTCGGTATAGGCGCCGGAATCGGCATAGTCGAAGAACATCTTCGGCACGCGGCGCTTCGCGCGCGCCTTCAGGTCGGCGATCGTCAGGATATCTTCCACGCTAGTCTCCCCCCAGTCAGGACGGACGGCATGCCGGACGGCGCCGCCAGAAATCAACGTCCGCCTTTTAGGGCCGGAAGGTGTATTCGGCAATCGATTCCGGCTTCATCTCGATCGAAAATCCCGGTTTGGTTGGCGGCATGTAGGCAGCGTCTTGAATGACGCAGGGATCAACGAAATGCTCGTGCAGGTGGTCGACATATTCGATCACCCTGCCCTCTTTCGTGGCGGAGACGGCGACGTAATCGATCATCGACAGGTGCTGGACATATTCGCAAAGCCCGACGCCACCGGCGTGCGGCCAGGCGGGCAGCCCATATTTCGCCGCGACCAGCAGCACCGCCAGCACCTCGTTCAACCCGCCCATGCGGCATGAGTCGATCTGGACGATGTCGATGGCCCCTTCCGCGATGAACTGCTTGAACATGATGCGGTTCTGGCACATCTCGCCGGTCGCGACCTTCACCGGGCCTACGCCCGCGCGGATCTTGCGATGGCCAGTAATGTCGTCCGGGCTGGTCGGCTCCTCGATGAAGTAGGGCTTGGCAAAGGCAAGCTTCTTCACCCAGTCGATTGCCTGGTCCACTTCCCAGACCTGGTTGGCGTCGATCATCAGGAAACGGTCCGGGCCGATCACCTCGCGGGCGATCGTGAGCCTGCGGATATCGTCGTCAAGGTCGCGGCCGACCTTCATCTTCACGTGGTTGAAGCCGGCGTCCACCGCCTCCTGGCAAAGGCGCCGCAGCTTTTCCTCCGGATAGCCGAGCCAGCCTGCCGAGGTGGTGTAGCAGGCATAGCCCTCACGCTTCAGCGTCTCGATTCGCTCGGCCTTTCCAACCTCGGCCTTTTTCAGGATCGCAACTGCCTCGTCACGGGTCAGGACGTCGGTGAGGTAACGGAAGTCGACAATATCGGCGATCTCCTCCGGCGAGAGCTCGCAGACGAGTTGCCAGACGGGCTTGGCGGACTGCTTGGCCAGCAAGTCCCACACCGAATTGACGATCGCACCGGTGGCAAGGTGCATCGCCCCCTTGTCCGGTCCGATCCAGCGCAACTGGCTGTCGCCCGTCAGGTGTCGCCAATATTTTCCGGGCGCTTTGCGCACCGCGTCCAGCTCCGTGCCGACGACCAGATGCTCCATGGCCCTGATCGCCATGCAGCAGATGTCGTTGCCGCGGCCGATGGTGAAGGTCAGTCCGTGGCCGGTAAGCCCAGGCTGGTCGGTGTCGAGGATGACATAGGCGGCCGAATAATCCGGATCGGGGTTCATCGCGTCGGAGCCGTCCAGGTTCTGCGATGTCGGGAAGCGCAGGTCGAACACGCGCATGCCTGTGATACGAGCCATTTTGTCCTCCTACGCAGCGAGCGGCGACGGTCCAGGCGATGCGCCGCCGTTGATGCTTGTCAAGTCATAATTGTACTTTATACATAAGAGACAAAAAATATCGCTGTCAACGACAGGAACAAACAGCGGCTTGAACGTTTACGCCGCTCTGCGCAACATAGGTCCGAACGCGGCAACTCGGGGGAATGCGCCATGTTCATCGACACGCACCTGCACCTGATCGACCAGTCGAGGCTTGCCTACCCCTGGCTTTCCGGCGCCGGCGACCTGAACCGTGATTTCACCTATGCCGAATACGCGCGGGAAGCGAAGCGGCTCGGCATCGAGACGGCGCTGCATATGGAGGTCGACGTCGCGACCTCGGATATCGAGGTCGAGACCGAGGTGGTACGAGCCCTCGCCGACACCACCGGCGACCTGATCCGGGGCGTGATCGCCGCCTGCCGGCCGGAAGAGATCGACTTTCCCGCCTATCTGGAAAAGTGCACGGCCGATCCGTTCGTGAAGGGGCTTCGTCGCGTGCTGCACGTCGTTCCCGACGACATTTCGGAGCAGGCGCTCTTTCGCGACAATCTCAAGCGGTTGGCAAGCGGTCGGCTGACCTTCGACATCTGCATGCTGGCGCGCCAGCAGCCGCTCGCGCTCACGTTGATCGACAGCGCGCCGGCCGTTCACTTCGTGCTTGATCATTGCGGCGTCCCGGACATCGTCTCCGGTGCCTTCGACAACTGGAAGCGCGGGATCAGCGGGATTGCACAGCGGCCGAACGTGACGGCCAAGGTCTCTGGCATCGTCGCCTATGCGGATCCGCAGACCTGGACCGTCGACACCATCCGGCCCTATGCCGAGCACATCGTCTCCGCCTTCGGCTGGGATCGGGTCGTCTGGGGCAGCGACTGGCCGGTCTGCACGCGCGGCGGCGGCCTTTCCGTCTGGGTCGGCGCGACGCAGGCGATTTTCGGCGCTTGCACGCCCGAGGAGCGGGAAAAACTTTACCGAGGAAATGCCAAACGTATCTGGAACCTATGAGGCGTCATCTGTGTGGTCGGCTGTGCGCACCACAAGACAATCCCATCCGCCACGCTCGGGCGGAACGGTTATCCCCCGATCAGGCCGAAGACCAAGGCCACGACGAAGAGGAAGGCCGCAGCGGCGACCACGTTGCAGACGATCCCGTCCAGAGCCCAGCGCTGGGTGCGTTTCGAACGTTCGGACTGCGCTTCGCGCTTGTGACCAAAGCCCGCCTTGCCGACAGCATTCGCGTTGCCCATCGTCGTCTTCCTTTCGTTCGGACGCCCCGTTGGACAAGCGCCATCCGTCGGACCTGTCATGCCCGCGACTGCAAATTATAGAGAATGTCTATAAGAATGATAGGGTTCATTTTCTCTTTTTTGCCACAATCGTAAACAGCCGTACCCGGCGGAACGGCAATGACTTTCTGTCTGTCCGTCGCGCCGGATCGGATCCAATCCCGCTCCGCGCGTGGAAGCGTAGAGGCCACGAAACAGGTTAGCAGTCCGCCTTAGGGAGTGCTAATATTTGCCGCCGCATCGCTGAGAACGAAACTCAAAGGGCACTTTGCGACCGAAGGAGGAGAAGTAAAATGGCTGCGAAGGAAGTGAAGTTTCATACCGAAGCCCGCGAAAAGATGCTGCGTGGCGTCGACATCCTTGCCAATGCAGTCAAAGTGACGCTCGGCCCGAAGGGGCGCAACGTGGTGCTCGACAGGTCGTTCGGCGCTCCCCGCATCACCAAGGACGGGGTCACGGTGGCAAAGGAGGTCGAACTTGAGGACAAGTTCGAGAACATGGGCGCCCAGATGGTGCGCGAAGTGGCCTCGAAGACGAGCGACATCGCCGGCGATGGCACCACCACCGCAACCGTTTTGGCCCAGGCGATCGTCCTGGAAGGCGCAAAGGCCGTCGCCGCCGGCATGAACCCGATGGACCTCAAGCGCGGTATCGACAAGGCGGTCGAGGCCATCGTCGAGGAACTCAGGAAGAATGCCCGCAAGATCACCCGGAACGACGAGATCGCCCAGGTCGGCACTATCTCAGCCAATGGCGACACCGAAATCGGCCGCTTCCTGGCCGAGGCGATGGAGAAGGTCGGAAACGAAGGCGTCATTACCGTGGAGGAGGCCAAGACCGCCGAGACCGAGTTGGAGGTGGTGGAGGGCATGCAGTTCGACCGGGGCTATCTCTCCCCCTATTTCATCACCGACCAGGAAAGGATGCGCGTCGAACTGGAGGAGCCGTATCTCCTCATCCACGAAAAGAAGCTCTCCAACCTGCAGGCGATGCTTCCCGTCCTCGAGGCGGTGGTCCAGTCGGGCAAGCCGCTGCTGATCATTGCCGAAGACGTGGAGGGTGAGGCTCTCGCCACGCTGGTCGTCAACAAGCTTCGCGGCGGCCTGAAAGTCGCGGCGGTCAAGGCACCGGGTTTCGGCGACCGTCGCAAGGCGATGCTGGAGGACATCGCCATCCTGACCAACGGCACGACGATCTCCGAAGACCTCGGCATCAAGCTCGAACACGTCACGCTGGAGATGTTGGGCCGGGCCAAGAAGGTTATGGTGGAAAAAGAGCACACCACGATCGTGGATGGGGCCGGCACCAAGCAGGAAATCCAGGGACGCATCACCCAGATCAGGGCGCAGATCGAGGAAACAACGTCCGAATACGATCGGGAAAAGCTCCAGGAGCGGTTGGCCAAGCTTGCCGGTGGCGTTGCTGTCATCCGGGTCGGGGGCTCGACCGAAGTCGAGGTCCGGGAACGCAAGGACCGGGTCGACGATGCAATGCATGCGACCAGGGCTGCGGTTGAGGAAGGCATCCTGCCTGGCGGCGGCATTGCCCTGCTCAGAGCAGTGGCGGCGCTTGGCGGCGTGCAGACCGACAACCCCGACCAGAAGCACGGTGTCGAGATCGTCCGCCGCGCCATCGAGGCTCCAGTGCGCCAGATCGCGGAAAACGCCGGCGCCGAAGGCTCGATCATCGTCGGCCGGCTGCGCGAGGTGGCCGATTTCAGCTATGGCTGGAACGCACAGACAAACGCGTTCGGCGACATGTTCGCGCAAGGCGTCATCGACCCGGTGAAGGTCGTTCGCACCGCACTCCAGGATGCGGCGTCGGTAGCGGGCTTGCTGGTCACCACGGAAGCCATGATCGCCGAGAAGCCGAAAAAGGAAGGCCCAATGCCGCAGATGCCGCCAGGCGGCATGGACTTCTGACGACAGCACCGTATCCGCACCAAGGAGCGGGTACGGTGTTCACATCTCAAGCCGTTCGGCGAAGAACTCCCTGCAGTTCATCCCCCATCGCCCCCATGCGGAGATCGGCGGCGGACTTGATCTGTCTTCAAGTTGGGTGCAAGCAAGACAGTCAAAGGCTGCTCGCAAAGAGACAAAAAGCCGAAAAAGGGGAACAAGGGCATGGAAGTTAACAAAACCCGCGGGTCGGGACCGCAAACAATCTACGGCAAGATTCGCCAGGAAATCCTGACGATGGCAATGAAGCCCGGCAGCCCTCTGGACGAGGCGAGCCTTTCCGAGCGTTTCGGGATGTCGCGCACGCCCGTGCGCGAGGCGCTGCTGAGATTGGCGGCTGACGGGCTGGTGACCACGTTACCGAACCGCAACACCGTGGTCGCGGCCATCGACTTCGCAGCACTTCCGGCCTATTTCGACGCCTTGACGCTGATGTACCGGGCCACGACGCGCGCCGCCGCGATGCGCAAGGATCGCGAGGCCATCGCCAAGATCCGCAATCACCACGACGACTTCACCAAAGCCGTGGACGAGCAGGATGCGTTCGCGATGATCGAGGCCAATCGCGAGTTCCACGTCGCAATCGCCGAACTCGGCGGCAACCCCTACTACACGGCCTTCTTTGCACGGCTGCTGGACGAGGGCAGGCGCATCCTGCGCCTGTACTACTCGTCTTTCAATGATCGGCTGCCGCGTGAATTTGTCGATGAACACGAGGAAATCATCGCCGCGATCGAGGCCGGCGACATCGACCGGTGCGACCGGCTGGCGACGAAACACGCGACCCAGATCGTTCGCCAGATCCAAGATTATGTCGCTCGTGACCTGCAACGCCCGATCGATTTCGCGGCGGCGTAGTCACTCCGATGGCGATCGCAGGTCGCACCTGCAATCGCCGTAAGCATCGACGTCAGGCGAGCGGGCCGCCGCGCTCCTTCACCATCGTCATGAGGCGGGTGAGCACGGCGCCGGACTGGCGCACGCCGTCGTGCTCGTACTCGTTCGTGACCCAGGCCTCGAGGTTGCCGACGCGGCGGGCGGTATCGAGCGACAACCCCGCGTCGACATACATGTCGTCGAAATAGATGGCGGCGGCGACGGGTACTTCATTTGTCGCCAGCCGTTCCGGATCGTAGAGCCTGCCGTGGCTCTTGCGGGCGGCGAGCGCCTCCGCGCCGGCGCGGAACGGACGCAGCGAACGGATCTCCTCGAACATCCACGGATACAACATTTCGCCGGTGAGTTGCAGCGGCCGGTGATCCTCGGCGAAGTCGGGATATTCGGCACGGATATGCTCTGCAGCCCAGTCGGTGGCGCCGTCTCCCTGGCCGTAGATGCTCTCATGGAGAACGGCAAAAAGCGGATTGGCGTCATAGGAGGTGAGCGCCATGACGGAGGCAAGGAAGTGGTCCGACAGGCGATCCTCGCCCGGGCCCGAAAACGCCTCGTCCATCAGCCAGTGGACGTTTTCGAGGCCTGGCGCCATGCCCAAGTCGATGCCGAGGGTCTGCAGCCGGCGCACGGTCAGCCGGTCGCCGTCCGGCAGGCGGACGTCGTTGTCGGCGATAAAGTCGGCGATGCGACCGATCCGCTCGCGATCGTGCGGATAACGATGGTAGTAGCGCGCGTTCTTCTCCGCCACGCGCGGATAGGTGCGGCGATAGACATCGGCGGCCGTCGCGTCCAGTCCCGCCAATCCGCCGGTCACGTAGCAGGCCGCAAGCCCTTCCGGTGCCTTCGACAGGTAGGTCAGCGTCAGAAATCCGCCATAACTCTGGCCGAGCGTCGACCACCTCGCACCGCCAAACACGGCCTTTCGCAGGTGCTCGCAATCCGCGACGATGCTGTCGGCGCGGAACTGGGAGAGGTAGTCAGCGGCCGCCTCCGCGTCTTCAAAGCCGGCCATGGTCGCGCTTTCGATGCGCGTGCTTCGACCGGTGCCGCGTTGATCGACGAGGATGACGCGGTGGGTCTTCAGTGCCTCGGCGAGCCAGGATGGCCCGCCGCCGGTTGGGCGCGGCGACTTTCCTCCGGGGCCGCCCTGCAGGAAAACAAGCATCGGCAGGGTTTCGCGTTGCCGCGCGGGATCACAAACCTCCCGGGCGAACACGTTGATCGTTGCGCCATCGGGCCTCGACCAATCCAGCGGGACAGGCACGACATGGTCACGAAAAAACATTCCCGGAATGGTATACTCTCGGACAGTCAATGGTTGATCCTCGTCATTGGATTGAATTGCTCCCGGCGGCATGGCGCGAAAGCGAGATGGCGACCATAGCAGTCGCCACGCCTGTCGACAAATTGCCTACAAAGGAAATATGCTCGCTGCCCTGATGGAACGTGGCCCCGCCTTACCGGCGTCGGCCGTCTTCGCCAATTCGAAACTGGAGCCTCGCATGTCTTTTTCAACCCCTCCCGCACCCATCACCGACGCAGAGCGACAGCTGCGGCTCTATCGGCTGCGCCAGGACATGCAGGCAGGCGGCTTCGCCGGCGTTCTGCTCGGCTCCACGGAAAGCCTGCGCTATTTCACCGGCCTTGAATGGCACCAAAGCGAACGCCTGCTCGGCGCGCTCGTCACCCCTTCCGACCTCTCCTACATCGTTCCCGCGTTCGAGCGCAGCCGCGTGGAAACCCTGCCGCACCTTCCGGGCGACATCGCCACATGGGAGGAGGAGGAAAGCCCTGCGGCACTCGTGGCCGCATTGCTCGGACCGAAGGGGCGGCTGGCACTCGACGACGCGCTCCCGCTCTTCAGTTTCCACGCGCTCGCGGCATGTCTGGGCATGGATCGGCTCGCCGACGGCGGCCGTCTGGTCCGCGACCTGCGCCTGCGCAAGTCGCCGGCCGAGATCGCGATCATTCAATATGCGATGGGACTGACGCTGGAGGTTCAGAAACGCGCCCACGCCATCATGAAGCCCGGCATCCGCGCTTCCGACGTCGTTCGCTATATCGACGAACAGCACCGGGCACTCGGCGCAGCAGGCGGTTCGACCTTCTGCATCGTCTCCTTCGGCACGGCCACCGCGCTGCCGCATGGCGCCGAAGGCGACCAGACGCTTGCGGCGGGCGACGTCATCCTCGTCGACACCGGAGCGAGGATCGACGGCTATCACTCCGACCTGACCAGGACCTATGTGCTGGACGAGCCGGATGCCGAGTTCGCCCGCGCGTGGGCGATCGAGCGTGAAGCACAGCAGGCCGTTTTTGATGCAGCGAAGATCGGCGCACCTTGCCACAGTCTCGACGACGCCGCGCGCGCCGTGTTTACGCGCCACGGGCTGGGACCCGATTACAAGCTCCCGGGCCTGCCGCATCGTGCCGGCCACGGGTTGGGGCTCGAGATCCACGAGGAGCCCTATCTCGTTCGCGGCAACACGGTGCCACTTGCCGAAGGCATGTGCTTCTCCAACGAGCCGATGCTCGTTTTCCCCGATCGCTTCGGCATCCGGCTCGAGGACCACATCCACATGACGGCAAACGGTCCGGCATGGTTTACGCACCCGGCGAAGGGCCCCGCCGAGCCATTCGCCTGAGCAACCCGACCGTGACGGCGGCGGCACCCTTGCCGCCGTGCCCGTTTGACTGCCCTTTCTGGTGTCAGGCGGGATGATCAGACTACGGAATGAGGACGGCCGCGCCGCTGAGCCGTCCGGCCCGCAGATCGGCAAGCGCATCGTTCGCACGTGCCAGTGGATAGGTGACGGTGTGCGTCCGGACAGACGCCTTGCGCGCGATCTCGAAAAATTCCCGCCCGTCCCGGCGCGTCAGGTTGGCAACCGATGCGACGCTCCGCTCCCCCCAGAGAATGGAATAGGGCATGGCCGGCAGATCGCTCATATGGATGCCGCCGCAGACGACGCGCCCGCCCTTGCGGACAGCACGGAGGGCGGCGGCAACGAGTTCGCCGGCGGGGGCGAAGATGATGGCGGCGTCCAGTTCGACCGGCGCCGGCAAGTGTGAGCTTCCCGCCCAGACCGCTCCAAGACTGATTGCAAAGGCCTGCGCATCGCCGTCGCCCTCGCGGGTGAAGGCATAGACCTCGCGCCCCTGCCAGCGGCAGACCTGAGTGATGATATGGGCGGCGGCGCCAAAGCCGTAGATGCCGATGCGTTCGCTATCGCCTGCCTTCTTCAGGGCACGCCAGCCGATCAACCCGGCGCAAAGGAGCGGCGCGAGCGAGGCCGCATCCTGAGTGCGCTCCAGCTCGAAGGCGAAATCGGCATCGGCAAGTGTGTGCGTCGCAAAGCCACCGTCGCAGGTGTAGCCGGTGAACAGCGGTTGGTCGCAGAGATTTTCCTCGTCGCGGCGACAGTAGGGACATTGGCCGCACGCATGGCCGAGCCATGGAACGCCGACGCGGCGTCCGATCCTGTCGCTGGAGACGCCGCCTCCGACCGCTTCGACGATGCCGACGATTTCATGGCCGGGGACGAGCGGCAGTTTCGGTTCGGGCAGGTCGCCGTCGACGACGTGCAGGTCGGTGCGGCAGACGGCGCAGGCCTCCACTCGGATCAATAGCTGGCCGGCAAGCGGCAGTGGATCGGGCCGCTCGACCAGGCGAAGCGGGTCGCCGATCCTCTCCAGGATCATCGCCTTCATCGCGCTTCCTTCCGCGCATGAGCGGATATCAGTCTACCGCGTTCGAGCGATTGGAAAAGAAGCAGCGAACCCGGGTCGGCTCACCTTTGTTGAAATGCACGTTCAACAGCGGTGAGCCAACCGGTGGCAAGGCCTTTAGGCCGCCTTGGCGTTGTCCGTATCCGGCGCCGAGGTGCGCATCAGATGGTCGAAGGCGGCAAGCGAAGCCTTGGCACCCTCGCCGACAGCGATCACGATCTGCTTGTAGGGCACCGTCGTGCAGTCGCCGGCGGCAAAGACACCGGGAACCGAGGTCTGGCCGTGGTTGTCGACGACGATCTCGCCACGCGAGGACAGCTCGATGGTGCCCTTCAGCCATTCCGTGTTCGGCAGCAAGCCGATCTGCACGAAGATGCCCTCCAGCGAAAGCGTGTGGCGCTGGCCGGCAATCCGGTTCTCGTAAACGAGGCCTGTGACCCTCTGGCCGTCACCGACCACCTCCGTCGTCCTGGCATTGAGCAGAATTTCGACGTTCGGCAGGCTACGGAGCTTGCGCTGCAGCACGTCGTCGGCGCGCAGCTTGCCGTCGAACTCGATCAGCGTCACGTGGCTGACGATGTTGGCGAGGTCGATCGCCGCTTCGACGCCGGAATTGCCGCCGCCGATGACCGCCACCCGCTTGCCCTTGAACAGCGGCCCGTCGCAATGTGGACAGTAGGCCACGCCCTTGTTGCGGTACTTGTCCTCGCCCGGAACCTCCATCTGCCGCCAGCGTGCGCCGGTGGAGAGGATCACCGTCTTCGAGCGCAGCGTCGCGCCGTTGGCCAGTTCGACGGCGATCAGGTCCCTCCCCGGCACCAGCTTCTCGGCGCGCTGCAGGTTCATGATGTCGACGTCATAGTCCTTCACATGCGCCTCCAGCGAAGCGGCAAGCTGCGGCCCTTCGGTATGGCGAACGGAGATGAAGTTCTCGATCGACATCGTGTCGAGCACCTGCCCGCCGAAGCGCTCGGCGGCAATGCCGGTGCGGATGCCCTTGCGCGCCGCATAGATCGCAGCCGCCGCCCCTGCCGGACCGCCGCCGATGACGAGCACTTCATAGGGCTCTTGTGCGTTGAGCTTCGCCGCGGCGCGGGCGGCGGAATTGGTATCGAGCTTGGCGACGATCTCCTCGATCTCCATGCGGCCCTGGGCGAAGACCTCGCCGTTGAGGTAGACGGTCGGGACCGACATTACCTGACGGCTTTCGACCTCCGCCGGGAACACGCCGCCGTCGATGGCGACGTGCTTGATGCGCGGATTGAGCACGGCCATCAGGTTCAGCGCCTGCACCACGTCCGGGCAGTTCTGGCAGGACAGCGAGAAATAGGTCTCGAAGGTCAGGTCGGTGTCGAGCTCGCGGACCTGGTCGATGATCGCCTGCTCAACGCGGGGCGGATGGCCGCCGACCTGCAGGAGCGCCAGCACGAGCGAGGTGAATTCGTGGCCGAGGGGAATGCCGGCAAACCGCAAATGGATGTCGTGGCCGGGGCTGCTCAGCGCGAATGACGGCGCGCGCTCGCCATCGTCGCCGCGCTCGGTCAGGGAAATCTTGTC
This sequence comes from Mycoplana sp. BE70, assembly GCF_031455855.1. Lineage (NCBI taxonomy): Bacteria > Pseudomonadati > Pseudomonadota > Alphaproteobacteria > Hyphomicrobiales > Rhizobiaceae > Mycoplana > Mycoplana sp. BE70. Next base: position 262,006 of record NZ_JAVDTM010000005.1, on the reverse strand, counting down.
GTTCAGCGCCACCAGTTCGTTCAGCAGCGTCATCATCTCCTGCGACTTCGCGCTGTCGTCGGTCGAGGCCGTGATCTCGACGGGGCGAACGAGCTTTTCGAGATAGGCATTGAGCTGGGATTTGAGATTGTCGTCGAGCATCGGGCACTCCGTATAAGAGCAATTCCAGCAAGAGCGGGCAGGGTCTCGCGTTCGGAATTGCGTACAAACAAGCAGTTAGACATCGCGGCCGCGGTCTTGGGAGGAAGACGCGGCAGGGTCGCCGCCCCGCATCGAGCGGGGCGGCGCATCGCTAAAGGTTAGATCTTGCCGACGAGCTGCAGAGAAGGGGCGAGCGTCTTTGCGCCCTCTTCCCACTTGGCCGGGCAGACTTCACCGGGATGGGCGCGGACGTACTGCGCGGCCTTGACCTTGCGCAGCAGGTCGGCGGCATTGCGGCCGATGCCTTCTGCCGTGATTTCCATCGCCTGGATGATGCCGTCCGGGTCGACGATGAAGGTGCCGCGGTCGGCGAGGCCCTCGCCTTCACGCATGACTTCGAAGTTGCGGGTAATCGTGCCGGTCGGGTCGCCGATCATGGCGTACTCGATCTTGCCGATCGTCTCCGACGCGTCATGCCAGCCCTTGTGGCTGAAGTGCGTGTCGGTCGAGATTGAGAAGACCTCGACGCCGAGGCGCTGCAGTTCGGCATAGTGATCGGCCAGGTCGCCGAGTTCGGTCGGGCAGACGAAGGTGAAGTCGGCCGGATAGAAGAAGAAGATCGCCCACTTGCCCTGTATGTCGGCTTCGCTCACTTCGATGAACTTGCCTTGCTTGAAGGCCTGCGCCTTGAACGGCTTGATGGGGGTATTGAGGACGGACATGGGTACTCCTGTAGAAATTTGCTGCAAAGCGAAAATCGCTTCGCGGCGCAACATAGACAGGAGCTAGTGATAAGTAAAATGGATAAAGAATGAAAGTTCGATAGGTGCGAACTATCGCCGCGGCTGTGGCCAAGGGGCGTCGCGGCACGCACGGTTCTCAATAATTGGCCTCTCACGCCAATCATCCGCTGCAAGCATCAACCGGCTTGCGCGTGGCCAGGTTCGCTGATTGAACGGGGGGGAATTTTTGCCGAATGTAATGGTCGGCGTACAACGGCTCGTCGTCGTCCAATTGGGAGTGCCATGCCGGCACCGCTACCGCCTTGTTGCGAACGCGCGTGCGGCGGCGTCTAGAAACTGCGTCCGGCCAAGATGGCCGATTCCGTCCTGGATATCCGCGGTTATTGCTGTTTTCAGCGCTTCCGCGTTCTTGTCACGAATCGCAACCATCGCCTCGGCGTGGCGGTCTACCTTATAGCTTTGCCAATGGTTCTCGGCGGCGTGGCGCATGAAGGGGCCCAGACGTAGCCAGAGCGATTCGATCATCGGCAGAAGCACGCCGTTGGAGTGGACTTCATAGATGCAGCGGTGAAAATCGAAGTTGGCCACCATGCCGCGTTCGATATCCCCGGCATCGTAGGCATCGTCCACCAGGGAATCGAGATGCTGTAGCCGGGCGACGCGGATGAAGTCCATCTCCGGCAGGGCCCGTTCGGCCGCAACCGTCTCCAGTGCGATCCGGGCGGCAAGGATCTCGTCGAATTTTTCCGGCACCATTTCCGGCACGCGGACACGGCGGTTGTCCAGAAGCTCCAGCGCGCCGTCGGCCACCAGATATTGCAACGCCTCGCGCACTGGCATGGCGCTCACGTCCAGCATCTCGGCGAGGCCGTTGATGGTCACCGGTTCGCCCGGCTGGAAACGTCCCGTCATCAGGGCGTGGCGTAGCGTGCGATGGACCCAGTGCTTGATCGATTCGTACGGTTGCCTTTCCTCCGATGCCAGCATGCCTGTCCCCTCCGTGGGTCGAGCCCGATGCCCCTTTGTGGGTGCGTCGCGCATTGAACTAACCCTTTGAAACCGCGTTTTTTCTCAATTCCGCAGGCGGATCGCTCCGGAAAGGCTCGCGTTCAGTTCCCCGGCATATTTCGACGTAGGGTTGATATTGTCCCGTCCGCGAAATTGCCTCTTTACAGTTTTGATCAAATTATGGTTTGTTGTGATCATAAGCAAGCGACGACTATCACATAGAAGCTGCGGCAAGCAGCCATTGTGCAGACCGCCGGGGTGAAGGGGGAGCCTTTCAGAACCCGGGTGAAATGGGGAACAAATGGACCAGACCCAGGTGAAATCCGCCAATGGCGGCGCTATCGGCATGCGCGCCATCCAGAAATGGTTCGGGACTTTTCAAGCCGTCAACGACGTGACCTTGGATATCCGGTCGAACGAGTTCTTCACGCTCCTTGGACCTTCCGGTTGCGGCAAGACCACGCTCCTTCGAATGATCGCTGGCTTCGAGCTGCCGACCGAAGGTCAGGTCCTGCTCGACGGCAAGGACATCTCCAGCCTTCGTCCCAACCAGCGACCGGTCAATACGGTCTTCCAGAACTACGCGCTTTTCCCGCATCTGACCGTCGCCGAGAATATCGGCTTCGGACTGAAGATGCTGGGCACTCCGAAATCCAAGATCGACGGCGTCGTCAAGGAAATGCTGAAGCTCGTGCACCTTGAAGGTCGCGGCGACAACGCGGTGACGCAGCTGTCCGGCGGCCAGCAGCAGCGCGTGGCCCTGGCGCGCGCCCTTGCGCCGCAGCCGAAGGTGTTGCTGCTCGATGAGCCGCTTTCGGCGCTGGACCTGAAATTGCGCAAATCGATGCAGATGGAACTGAAGCGCCTGCAGCTCGAAACCGGCATCACCTTCGTTTTCGTCACGCACGACCAGGAAGAAGCGCTGACGATGTCGGATCGCATCGCCGTCATGTCGACCGGCACGGTCCGGCAGGTCGGTACGCCCTGGGACATCTACGACCGCCCGGCCGAACGCTTCGTCGCCGACTTCATCGGCGAGACGAATTTCCTCGAGGCCGACGTCGTTTCCGTTTCGGGCAACAAGGCCCGTGTGCGCCTTTCCTCGGGCGCTGAGATTCCAGCGACCTTCCCCACCGACTTGACGCCGAGCGGCAAGGTCACGATCGTTGTCCGTCCGGAGCACGCCCAGGTCAGCGCGCCTTCGCCTGCCTCGCTCTTGCAAGGGGTCATCCACGAGGTTGTCTATCTCGGCACCGATACGCACCTCCACATCCGCCTCGACGACGGCACGACCTTCATGGTTCGCCAGCAGAATGCCCGTAGCGGCCACAGCGGCTTCTCCAAGGACGACACGGTCGGCATCGGCTTCAGCGACGACGTCGCCCAGATCCTGAGGGACTGACGATGAATGGCGCCCAGCAGGCCGCCCTCGCGGCCAGGAAAAAAGATACCCGCTCCCGCTGGCTGCTCAGTACGCCGGCCCTGTTGATCATTTTCTTTGCGGCGGTCGGGCCTCTCCTCGTCATGCTGCTCTACTCCTTTATGGCGAAGGGCGACTATGGCGACGTAAGGTTCGGGGAATTCTCGCTTGAGGGGTGGACCTCCGTCCTCTTCCAGCGTGACATATTCGATGACACGCTGGGGTTCGCGGACGCGCACCTGTCCATCATCTGGCGCTCGATCCAGCTGTCGTTCTTCACGACGATCCTCACCCTGATCCTCGGTTTTCCGACAGCCTATTTCATCGCGACGCGCCCGCCGCACACCCGCGAGATCTGGGTGTTCCTGGTCACAATCCCGTTCTGGACCAACCTGCTGATCCGCACCTTCGCGATGCAGCAGGTCATCCGCCACGAGGGCATGCTGAACAATGCTCTGATCTGGCTCGGCATCATCAAGCAGCCCTTGCAGATCATGTACACGGACACCGCCAACCTGCTTGGCATGACCTATGTGTATTTGCCGCTCATGGTGCTGCCGCTTTACGCTTCGATCGAAAAGCTCGACTTCCGGCTGGTTGAGGCGGGGTACGACCTTTATGCGACGCGCTTTCAAGTGTTGCGGCGGGTTGTGATTCCGCTGGTCAAGCCCGGCCTTATCGCCGGCTCGATCCTCGTGTTCATCCCTTCGCTCGGGGCCTACGTCATCCCGCGCGTTCTGGGCGGCGGCAAGAACATGATGCTCGGCAACCTGATCGAGATGCAGTTCGGCTCTGGCCGCAACTGGCCCCTGGGGGCGGCGATGTCGATCACCCTGATGGCCTTGGTGATGGTCGCGCTGATCTTTTATGTGCGCAATGCCTCACGCGGAGGAACGGGCCATGCTTAAGTCGCGCTTCGACGTCCGCGCCCAACCCGGTTTCGGGCTCATCACCCTGTTCACATTCTTTGCGCTTTATCTGCCGATTGGCGCGCTGGTCGTCTACTCCTTCAATGGCGCGGAGTCCCTCTCCCGGTGGGATGGGTTCTCGACGCGCTGGTTCGTGGTGGCATGGCAGAACGCTGCCGTTCAGGACGCAGCCATGCGTTCGCTTGTCATCGCGTCATGGGCGGCGTTTCTGGCATCGGTCGCGGCCACGATGGCCGCGCTTGCTACGACGCGGACGGCGCCCTATCGCGGCCTGACCTTCAAATACGCGCTGATCAACCAGCCGCTCATGGTGCCGGAAATCGTGACCGCGGTGGCGCTTCTGATCGTCTTCTCGCGGATCAAGGTCTGGACCGGCTACTCGGGCCTGGGCTACCTGATTGTCGCCCATACCGCCTTCTGCATTCCCTTCGCCTACCTGCCCATCCGTGCCCGTCTTGAAAGCATGGACCTGACGCTGGAACGGGCGGCAGCCGACCTCTATGCGACGCCCTGGAAGACCTTCTGGCATGTGACCTTGCCGCTGCTGCGTCCGGCGATCATCGCCGGCTTCATGCTGGCTTTCGTCATTTCGCTGGATGACGTCGTCATCACGGAATTCGTGAAGTCCGGCGGGCAGGACACGTTGCCGACCTACATGCTCGGACAACTCCGGCGCGAGACCTCCCCGGAGATCAATGCGATCGCCACCGTATTCCTCGCGCTTTCCACCGCGCTGGTGGTGGTCTTCTTCTTCATCAATCGGCGAAAGCAGTAGTCATCTCGGAAACAATCACAGAGAGGAACAGAGAATGAAAATGAAATGGATGGCAACGACAGCAATGGCGGCGGTTGGAGTGCTGGCGCTGGCAAACGCCGCCTCGGCGGCGGGCGAGCTCAACATCTACAACTGGGGTGACTACACCAATCCGGAGCTCATCAAGAAGTTCGAAGCGGAGTACGACGTCAAGGTCACGATCACCGATTACGACTCCAACGACACCGCGCTCGCCAAGGTCCGGGCCGGTGGTCACGGCTTCGACATCGTCGTGCCGTCGGCGAACTATGTTCAGGTCTGGGTGAAGGAAGGCCTTCTGCAGGAAGCCCGTCCCGACCAGATGGAGAACTTCAAGAACGTCGACGAGCGCTGGGTCGACGTGCCGTGGGATCCGGGTCGCCACTATACCGTTCCGTGGTTGTGGGGCCTGACGGGCATCGGCGTCAACAGCTCGGTCTACAAGGGCGACATCAACACCTCCGCCATCTTCCTGGACCCGCCGGAAGAGCTGGTCGGCAAGATCAACGTGGCGCCGGAAATGAACGACGTCCTCTTCGCCACCATCAAGTATTTTGGCGGCGAGTGGTGCACGATGGACAAGGAGATCCTTCGCAAGGTCCGCGACAAGCTTGTCGAGGCAAAGGCGAAGTGGCTTGCCATGGACTACAGCGTGACGGAAAAGCTGCCGGCCGGCGATTACGCGGCCGTGTACTACTGGAACGGCGCCGTCATGCGCTCGCGGGCGAAGAACGCGGACATCAAGTTCGGCTATCCGAAGGAGGGCTTCCCCTACTTCATGGACAGCGTCGCGCTCCTGAAGGATGCGAAGAACACGGAAAATGCCAAGCTGTTCATGAACTTCATCATGGAACCGGAAAATGCGGCATTGCTTTCCGCCTTTGCCAAGTATGCCAACGGCATCAAGGGTTCGGAGGCCTTCATGCCCGCCGAAATGCAGGCGGCGCCGGAGCTGTTCATCCCGGCTGAATTCCAGGCGGCAGGCGAGTTCCTCGCGAGCTGCGAGCCGGAAACGCTGCAGCTCTACACCAAGATCTGGACCGAGTTGCATAAGTAACTCCGAGAGACGCAAGAACTGCGCCGCGCGACATCGCGCGGCGCAGTGAGATGATGAATTTTCGCGCCCGCGCCCGGTTGCGCGATCAGCAGGAGACCGCCGCGGCGAAAGCCTGACTTTTCGCCAGCCGGTCAGGTGATGCGATGACTTCCACCTTCAAGGACCAGCACGGCTTTGCCCGTTCCGACGTAACACTCGCGAACTGGCGCACCGCTCCCTTTAGCCGCTGGAGCTTCCAGAATGCCCACGACCTCGTGCCGACCGCGGAGATCCGTGCGTCCCGTCCGGATCCGGAAACGGCGATCGCTTCCGAAGCGTTCCTGTCTACGAGGGTAGAGACCGACGTCGAAGGCGCCGCAACGGTCAGGGACTTTCTCGACTACGCACACACGGACGGCTTCGTCGTCCTGCGCGACGGTCGCATTGTCGCGGATTACTACGCGCCTCATGCGGACGTGAACGCGAGGCATCTGATCTTCTCCATCTCAAAATCGATGACGGCGATCATCTCGGGAATCCTCGAAGCCCAGGGGGTGATTGATCCCGACCGCCTGATCACCCACTACCTGCCGGAGGCCGGCGGCAGTGCGTATGGCACTTGCAGTTATCGCGACGTGCTGGACATGCGGGTCAGCCTCGATTTCGAGGAAGCCTATCTCGATCCGCTCGGCGCCTTTGCGCGCTATCGCCGCGCCACGCTGTGGAATCCCCCCGAGCCGGGTGCTCAGACCGAGACACTGGCATCGTTCCTGATGACGTTGCCGAAGGCGGCGCACGCCCATGGCGGCCCGTTCTTCTACGCCTCGCCGAACTCCGATCTGCTCGGCGTCGTTATCGAGCGCGTCACCGGGCGGCGCTTCTCCGATCTGATGTCGGAATTGCTGTGGCAGCCGATGGGGGCGAAGAACGACGCCTATGTGACCGTCGACGCCATCGGTACGCCGCGCTGCGCCGGCGGCATCTGCATGACCGCACGTGACCTTGCCCGTGTTGGGGAGCTCTTGCGCACCGGCGGAGCGGCGAACGGCCGCCAGATCGTCCCCGAGGCCTGGATCGCCGACATGACGACCAAGGGCGATCACGAGGCATGGGTCGCCGGTCTCAACACGATGCTGCCGAACGGCCGTTATCGCAGCCAGTGGTATCAGTCAGGCGAGGCAGATGGCGCCTTTTGCGCGATCGGAATCCACGGCCAGTGGCTCTACGTCGACCCGAGTACGAAGACCGTCATCGTCAAGCAGTCCTCGCAACCGAACCCTTTGGATGACGAGCTGAAGCAGGACATTTTCGCCTTCTTCCGCACAATCAGCGCCATGGCGTTCTGAGTTCTGCGCCGGCGCCAGTGGCGCCGCGCCACCAAATAAAGCCGGCAGTCTGTCTCAACGACGTGGATCGGCCGGCATCAGATCGAGGGAACACCATGCAAACAGAGGCAAGCTACATCATCCGCAATGCGCGGATTCTCACCATGGACGAGGCCAATCCGACGGCCGAGGCGATCGCGATCTCGGGCAATCGGGTCCTTGCTGTCGGCTCCGAACCGCAGATCGACGTGTTTTCCGGGCCGGATACCCATGTCATCGATGCCAAGGGCGGCACGGTGCTGCCCGGCTTCAACGAAGCGCACATGCATATCTTCGGCGGTTCGGTCGGTCTCACCCAGCTCTCCCTCTTCGGCGTCAAAGGCTTCGAGACCTTGCAGGAGAAGGTGCGTGCCTATGCGGCGGCAAATCCCGACCTGCCGCTGCTCGAGGCGCAGTATGCCGATTACACGATCCTGTCGGAGACCGAGCGCGTCACCCGCCACCATCTCGACCGGATCATCTCCGACCGGCCCTTCATGATGGTGGCGCCGGATCGTCACACCGCCTGGGCGAACACGATCGCACTCGATATGGCGGGCATCCTGAAGGGCGGCGAGGTCGGCGTCGGCAACGAGATCGTCATGGGCGACGACGGACTTGCCAGCGGCGAGCTGCGCGAATCCGACGCGATGCGCCCGGTCGCGGCACTCAGCGAGACCGGTGGTCGCGAGATGCTCGGCGTCGGCACCGGCGGCGATCCGGAGCACGTCACGCCTGAGGAGCGCGCCAAGGATATTGCCGTTATCAAGCGCGGCCTTGCCTATTGCGCCTCCCTTGGCATCACCTCGCTGCAGAACATGGATGGAAGTCTCTACCAGCTGGAGATGCTGGACGAGATCGAAAGGACCGATGGGCTCCCGGTGCGCGTGCGCATGCCCTTCCACCTGAAAAACTTCATGCCGCTGTCTGATCTGGAGGACAAGGCGGCCGCCTGGCGCGACCGCTTCGACACCGACAAGCTGCGCTGCGACTTCGTCAAGATGTTCATGGACGGCGTTACCGAGTCCGGTACCGCCGTGTTCATCGACGACTACAAGCACCAGCCGGGCTGGAAGGGCGAGCCGCTGTTCACGCAGGATCAGTTCGACAGCATTGCGACCATGGCCGACAAGCTCGGCCTGCAGATCGCGGTGCACGCGATCGGCGACGGCGCCGTGCGGATGGTCCTGAATGGTTACGAGGCGGCAATCACGGTCAACGGCAAGCGCGACAGCCGCAACCGCATCGAGCACATCGAGGTCGTCCATCCCGACGACATCAAGCGCTTCGCCGAAACCGGCACCGTCGCTTCGATGCAGCCGACCCATCCGCCGGGCAATGCCGGCCTGCCGCTGGAGCCGTACCTCTCCTATATCGGCGAGGAGCGCTGGCCCTACGCTTTCGCTTGGCGAACGCTCGTCGATGCCGGCGCGAACATCGTCTTCGCCACCGACTGGCCGGTCTCGCCGCTCGATCCGATGAGCTGCATCCATGACGCGATGACGCGCAAGACCTGGAAGGCAGACATGGCCGACCAGCGGCTGACGTTGCAGGAGACGCTTGTGGCTTACACGAAGACCAGCGCCTGGGTCGAATTCATGGAGGATCGCAAGGGCGTGCTCAAGGAGGGCTACCTCGCCGACGTCGTTGTCCTGTCCGGCGACGTCGAGCGCACGGCCTTCGAAGATCTCGCCTCGGTGCGGCCGGTCACGACAATCTGCGACGGGCGGATCACCTATCAGGCGTGAAACAAGTACGGTGACGCTTTAGCCCCTCACCCAAACCTCCCCCGCAGGCGGGGAGAGGGACGAAGACGGTACGGCCTGTCCCTTCTCCCCGTTCACGGGGAGAAGGTGCCGGCAGGCGGATGAGGGCAGTTCGAGCAGAAGGGCTTGCGTCGCAAGCAAACAAGGGAGCATCACCATGCGGCAAGTGACGCTGGCAGCCACGCAGATGGCCTGCAGCTGGGATACCGACCAGAACATTGCCACCGCCGACCGGCTGGTGCGCGAGGCGGCGGGACGCGGGGCGAATATCATCCTGATCCAGGAGCTGTTCGAGACCCCGTACTTCTGCCAGGACCAGTTTTCCGGCTTCAATGTGCTCGCACGGCCGCTGGAGGGCAATCCGCTGGTGGCGCATTTCGCAAGGCTTGCCAAGGAACTCGGCGTCGTGCTGCCCGTCAGCTATTTCGAAAAGGCCGGCCCGGCGCACTTCAATTCGGTGGCGATCGTCGACGCGGACGGTAGCGTTCTCGGCAATTACCGCAAGAGCCACATACCGGACGGCCCGGGCTATACGGAAAAGTTCTATTTCTCGCCTGGCGACACCGGTTTCAAGGTCTGGAAGACCCGCTTCGGCACGATCGGCTGCGGCATTTGCTGGGACCAATGGTTCCCGGAAGCGGCGCGCAGCATGGCGCTGCTGGGTGCGGAAATCCTGCTCTATCCGACCGCGATCGGCACCGAACCGCAGGACCCGACGCTCGACAGCGCCGCGCACTGGCAGCGCGTGATGCAGGGCCATGCCGGCGCCAACATGGTGCCCGTCGTCGCCTCGAACCGCATCGGCACCGAGGAAGGGCGCAACAACACCTCGATGACCTTCTACGGTTCGTCGTTCATCGCCGACCAGACCGGCGCGAAGATCGCCGAGGCCGACCGGCAGAGCGAGGCGGTACTGACCGCCACCTTCGATCTTGACGCCATCGAGCGGCAGCGCTGGGGCTGGGGCCTGTTCCGCGACCGCCGGCCGGAACTCTATCGTGCGGTTGGCACCCTGGACGGACAATTCTAGCAAGCGGGGTGGCGTGACCGGTGGTGTCGGGGGCCCGGGACGGACTCGCTCACTCGCTCCGGGGCGAGGTTGTCTCTAGCGCGCGCGTTCAGTAACCTGTCAGCTCGGCAAGCGACAGTGCGGACCTTTCCCGGGCCGTACGGCCGGGGGAGATTGCGGGGGTGGAGTTTGGCGCGCAGATACATTGCCTGGGCGGGAACACTGACGGCACTCATTGCTTTTGTGGTCAGTGCCTTTCTGATTGGCCTGCAACTCGCCGGCAATTTCCACGAAGTCATTCCGGGTGAACTCTATCGCTCCGCTCAGCCTTCGGCCGCGCAGATCGAGCGCTATGTGCGCCAGTACGGAATCCGAACGATCGTGAATCTTCGCGGCCCGAGCAGTAGGCCTTGGTACCAAAGCGAGGTGGCAACCGCCGAGCGGCTCGATGTCAGGCATTTCGATTTCGGGATGTCCTCGTCTAGAGTGCTCACGCTGGCGAAGACGAAGGAACTCGTGGTGCTTCTGCGTGACGCGCCAAAGCCCATCCTCATCCATTGTCGTTCCGGAGCCGATCGGACCGGTCTAGTCTCACTTATATATCTTCACCAGATTGCCGGCGTTGACGAGGAAATCGCCGAAAGGCAGTTGTCGATCCGCTTTGGTCACGTCGGCATCCCCTTCCTGTCGCCGGCCTTCGCCATGGACGAGTCCTGGGAGGCTTTGGAGCAAGCGTTAGGGTTTCCGAGCTGATTGTTGCGGAGACGTCTGCCGTTGCCGCGCTGCGCTTTTCTACAACGCGGAGAGCTGTGAACGAATTGTTGACACGAGTTTTAGTGATTGTCGCATCGTTTCGCTCTGTGCCATAGGCGGAGCAGCATTCCACAGACGATCCCCATGTACATATCCGAGCTCCTCGCCATTTCCTCCGCCGCCTGCGTCGCCTTGAGCGCCATTCTGATTGGTGAATTGAAGGGCCGCGTGCCGCTGATCGTGCTTACCCGTTGGCAGATGTTCGCCGGCTTTGGCATAACGGGTGCCGCATCGCTTGTTACTGGCGGCTGGCGTGCAATCGAACCGTGGCAGGCAGGTACACTCGCACTTTCCGGCCTGTTCGGCATCATTATCGCCAGTAGTGCCTATTTCGCGGCAATCTACATTGCTGGCGCGCGAATGACTTCGCTGCTCTACTCGTTGACTGCACCCTTCGCCGTGCTGTTCGGCTATCTGGGGCTCGGCGAAACGATAACTGGCCAGCAGGGCATCGGCATCGGGCTTGTGGTCGCAGGCGTAGCCTTGGCGATCTGCGGACCGAAGGAGGGCAAAAGCCCGGCAACCGCTTCCAAAATCGCGCGCTTCGCCGGGCTGGGCATTGCGCTCGGCCTGATCACGGCAATTGGCCAGGCGATCGGCACGTTGGCGGCGCGGCCGGCGATGGCTTCGGGCGTGGAGCCCTTTACAGCCATGGCGATCCGCTCGGGCGTAGCTGCCCTGTTCTATCTTGTTCTGTCCTCGCTGCCCATTGCCGCGGTGAAGAGCACCGGTCACTTCACGAAGCGAACCCGCCTCATAGCCTTCGCTGCGGCCTTCTTCGGCACCGGAGTCGGGATGTCGCTGCTAATGGCGGCACTCGCCCGCGGCAATGTGGGTATCGTCGCGACGCTGTCGTCGCTGACGCCGCTGCTGATCCTGCCCATGGTCTGGATGCGGACGGGGAACGCGCCCACCGCTTCTGCCTGGTCCGGAGCCGCCCTGGCAGTCGCCGGCATCGCGCTAATCAGCCTCTGACAGGCCAGTTCGCTCAAAAAACTGGGGAAGGATCGCATTGCGAACGCCAACCGGCGCGGCATTTCCGGTCCTTGCGTCTTTCCACGCCGGTTTCTCTGTTCTATGTGCTGTCGCAATTCTGTCATACATGGAAAAACGATCGTGCTGAGTTGGTTTCGTGCCCTGATGCCCCGGGAAGACCGGTTCTTCGACCTGTTCGACGCGCATGCGCTCACCGTCGTCGGCGGGGCGGAAGCGCTGGAGAAGGTGCTGGCCGGTGGGCCGGACATCGAGCAGTATTGCAACCGCATCGTCGAACTGGAAGACAAGGCGGACCACATCACCGCCGAGGTGCTCCATGCGGTCCGCAAGAGCTTCATCACCCCGTTCGACCGCGGTGACATCAAGGACCTGATCCAGTCGCTCGACGACGCGATCGACATGATGCACAAGACGGTCAAGACGATCCGCCTGTTCGAGCAGTCGAGCTTCGACCCAGGCATGCAGGAAATGGGGACGATCATCGTTCGGGCCGCCCGCCTCGTCGCCGAGGCCGTTCCGCTGCTGAACAAGATCGGCGCCAACATCACCCGCCTCAATGCGATCGCCGAGGAGGTGATGCGCATCGAGGGGCGGGCGGACGAATTGCATGAGGCGGGGCTGAAGGACCTGTTCCGTCGCCACGGCGCCTCCAACCCGATGGCCTACATGATCGGCAGCGAGCTTTACGGTCAGCTCGAGAAGGTCGTCGACCGCTTCGAGGACGTGGCGAACGAGATCAGCGGCATCGTGATCGAGAACGTCTGATGGAGGCCACCCTCGCCCTTCCACTGCTGGTGGCGCTCATCGGCATCGCGCTGCTGTTCGATTTCCTGAACGGGCTGCACGATGCGGCCAACTCGATCGCCACCATCGTTTCGACGCGGGTGCTCAGGCCGCAATATGCGGTGATGTGGGCGGCCTTTTTCAACTTCATAGCCTTCCTTTTCTTCGGCTTGCATGTGGCCGAGACGATCGGCCGAGGCATCATCGATCCGGCCATCGTCACGCCCTTGGTGATCTTCTCCGCCCTGATGGGGGCGATCGTCTGGAACGTCGTCACCTGGCTGTTCGGCATTCCTTCCAGTTCTTCGCACGCGTTGATCGGCGGGCTGGTGGGCGCTGGCCTGGCGCGAAGCGGTGGTGATGCCATCGTGTTCTGGGGCGTGGCGAAGACGGTCGGCGCCATCTTCATGTCGCCGGCCATCGGCTTCTTCCTCGCGCTGATGCTGGTACTGCTCGTCTCCTGGATTTTCGTGAAGCAGACGCCGTTCGCCGTCGACAAGGCGTTTCGAGGGATGCAGTTCATCTCCGCATCTCTCTATTCACTGGGCCATGGCGGCAACGATGCCCAGAAGACGATGGGCATCATTGCCGTCCTGCTCTTCTCGCAGGGCCATCTCGGCTCCGAATTCTACGTCCCCTTCTGGGTGGTCATCACCTGCCAGGCCGCGATTGCTCTGGGCACGCTGTTCGGCGGTTGGCGCATCGTGCACACGATGGGGTCGAAGATCACCCGGCTGAATCCCATGCAGGGCTTCTGCGCGGAAACCGGCGGCGCGATCACGCTGTTCGGTGCGACCTGGCTCGGAATTCCGGTCTCCACCACCCATACGATCACCGGCGCCATCATCGGCGTCGGCGCGGCTCGCCGCGTCTCGGCGGTGCGGTGGGGACTCGCGACAAACATCGTGGTTGCCTGGTTCGTGACGCTGCCGGCCGCGGCGTTGGTGTCGGCTTTGACCTTTTGGGTTGTCGGGTTGCTCGGCGGTCAATGACCGCCGGGCTGTGCGCCTCGATTGCGCGGCCGCGTCCTGAAGGTGAAAAACACCGGTATTCCCGCCAAAATCGGCAGCCTCGTTGAGGTGTTGCACTGCGCAGTCAGGGGCAGCGGGTCTCCGCCGCCTGCCGTGCATACGGGCGTGGCTACATGTAGCTACGGCATGGCCACTACCTTTCCTCGTTGCTTTGGAACACAATCGTGCGTGGGTTTAACCATGCCGTGATGCCGGGGCGTCTTGCGTTCCCAGCAACGTGAGCATGATGGCCAGCTTGAAGCGCTGGCCAGGTTGAGCGTCCTCGAGACTGAAGCTGAATGACCGGTGTGTACCGGATGGGAGGTTTCAAGGTCATGGATTTCGAAAGGTTTTCAAGCTGCCTGCGCTCGAACGTCGCCATCGGCCTTTTGCTGGCGACAGCGAGCGTTTCCTGGTCGGAATCAGCTTTGGCTCAGCAGCAGCAGCAGCAACAGCAGGCTTCCGCCCCGGCCAGTTCCAGCGGCGCCCAGGCCGAACAGCCCGACCTCTTGACCGAGGACGAACTGGAGGTGCTGGTGGCGCGCATCGCGCTCTATCCCGACGAGTTGGTTGCTCTGGTCTCCTCCGCCTCGCTGTTTCCGCTGCAGATCGTCGAGGCCGAGCGCTTCCTCGAGAAGAAGAAGTCGAACAAGGACCTGGAGCCGGACAAGGACTGGGACGACAGCGTGATTTCGCTGCTCAACTACCCCGAGATCGTCAAGATGATGAGTGACGACCTCGACTGGACGCAGTCGCTCGGCAGCGCGCTCGCCTACCAGCAAAAGGACGTGCTGATGGCGATCCAGACCTTGCGCGACAAGGCCGTGGTCGAGGGCATGATCAAGTCGGATGACAAGATCAAGGTCGAAGCGCAGGGCGACAACGTGGTGATCCAGGCCGCCAATCCGGAAGTGATCTACGTCCCGCAGTACGAGCCGCAAATGCTTTACGAGCCCGGCTACGCGGCGGCTCCGATCAGCTACTACAACGATCCCTACCCGAACTACTACTATCCCACGGCGCCCTATTTCGCAGCGGCGATCACTGGTGCCGCGATCTGGGCGGCGGCGGTTGACTGGGACGACTGGGGCGTCTGGGGCGGCAATTGGGGTGGCGACGTCGACATCGATTGCGACAAGTGCTTCAACGACATCAACATCGATCGCGACAAGTTCAAGATGAACGACGTCGACTGGTCGAATATTGACCGTTCGAAGATCAAGTTCGACAAGAACCAGTTCGCCAATTTCGACCGGACCGAGTTCAAGAACGAGTTCAAGGGAAACCGCGACAACAACATCGCCAACCGTGCCAAGGACGTACGGCGTAACGGCGGTGATACGCTTGCGAATCGGGCCGGCAAGGTATCGGTCGACGACGTCCGCAGAAGCAAGGTCGATGCGCAGCGCGCACGCGAACGGGCCGGGAACGCCGCTGGTAACAGGGCCGGTCAGGCGGCCGGCGCGCGTCGGGAGGGCGGCGGCGCGGGCGTCAACCGCCCTGGCGGAGCCAGCGCCGGCAAGGCCGCAGGCGCCAGACCGGCGAATGCCAACCGCAAGGTCAACAAACCGAAGCCTGGCGGCCAGGTGCAGAAGCGCTCCGGCAATCGCCCGTCAGCGATGGGCAACGTCAGCAGCAAGCGCAATACACAGGCTGCCTCCAACCGTGGCCGGCAATCGATGAGCGGTGGCGGTCATCGCAGGCCGAGTGCGAGCGGCGGCGGGCGTCGCGGTGGCGGTGGCGCCCCACGGCCGCGTGGCGGCGGCGGCGGGCGCGGTGGCGGCCGTCGTTGAACAACAGGCGATCAGGAGAGAGCAATGTTGAGAATTGCGCGTGATAGGATTGCAATTTCGCTTGCAGGCGCGATCGCTCTGGTTGCGCTCCAGCTTGCCGGAGTTCCGGCGGCGGCGCAGCAGACGCCCTCGCTGGATGACTATGTTGCGGCAGAGGCGCCGCCCGAATTCGACACGCCCGAGCAGGCGGTCGAGGCCTTCAAGACGGCGGTGAACAACAGCGACTTCGACGCGGTGGCGAGACTTTTTGGACTTGACCCGGCCAAGGCCAAGGCCAGCCCCGGGGCGATGGACACGTTTGCCGACATCCAGGCCGGTGTGAAAGAGAAGGTGGACGTCGAGGACAAGGATGGCGACAAGGTGCTGGACATCGGCAAGATCCAATGGCCGCTGCCCTTCCCGATCGCAAAGGACGACAAGGGCAAATGGGCGTTCGACACCCGTGCCGGTCTTGAGGAGATCGCCGACCGCCACGTCGGCGAGAACGAGCTTTCGACAATCGACACGCTGAAAGCCTACGTCGATGCGCAGGAGGACTACGCGTCCCAGGATCGGGACGGCGACGGCGTGCTCGAATATGCGCAGAAGGTGGTCAGCAGCCCCGGCAAGCAGGACGGCCTCTACTGGCCGGCCGAAGAATTCGGCGGGCAGGAGAGTCCGGCCGGGCCGGCGCTCGCGGACGGCGACGCCCTTCAAAGGGCCAAGGCCGGACAGGGTTACCACGGCTACCGCTACCGCATCCTGACTGGCCAGGGCGACAACATCGCCGGCGGCAAGTTTAGCTATATCATCAACGGCAACATGATCGCCGGCCATGCCGCCATCGCCTGGCCGGTTGCCTATGGCCTCACCGGCGTCAAGACCTTCCTCGTCAACAAGAACGGCATCATCTACGAGGCCGATCTCGGCGCAAACACGGCGGAGATCGCGGCGAAGATCCGGACGTTCAACCCGAGCGACGAATGGGACGTGGTGCAGGACTGATCGTGATCACGGGACCAGGATCGCGAGAAAAGACGTGTCTCTGCAATCTTCATGACCGGGCGCCGCCCGGTCATCCGGCGCGTGCAGATGATGCCGTGTCCTCGAATACGACACGATCCAACGCAGTCACCCGATCAAGGGCGCGAGCAGAATCGATCGCGGAGGCTCAGACTGGCCGCACCAGATCGGCGAGGTAGGAGTTTTCCGCGCGAGAGGTGGCATAGTCCGACGGGACGATCTCGGCGAAAAGCAGCGCCTCGCCTTCGGCCGGGGCTTCGGCAAGCAGGCTGCCATCGGGCGCTGCAATGCGCGAGAGCCCGGCATAGCTGAAGCGTCCCACGGTGCCGCAGTGATTGATATAGGCGACGAAGGTCTGGTTCTCGAAGGCGCGGACCTGGATCATCTTGTCGGCAATGAAGGCGCCGGAGGGCCCGTTCGGCAGCGCCGTCGGCACGACGACGAGGTCGACTCCGTCAAGCGCGAGTCGGCGGACATTTTCTGGAAACTCGACGTCGTAGCAGATCAGCATGCCGATGTTCAGGCCACCGTGGCTGACGATCGCTGACGATGGCGCAGCCGGGCGGAACCAACGCCGCTCGTAGTCGCCGTACAGATGGGACTTCCGATAAATGGCGTTGGTGCCGGCGCCATCGGTGAAGAGCGCACTGTTGTACGTGACGTCGCCGTCCTTCTCAGCAAATCCCGTGATGATGGCGAGCCCGTTCTCGCGGGCGATCGTGGCGAGCCTCTCGATGACAGCACCTTCCGCCGCCGACGCGGTTTCCAGAAACGCCTCCCCTGCCCCATAGCCGTCGACGGCCAGTTCCGGAGCGATCAGAAGCCCGGCCCCGCCATCGGCCGCCTCGCGTGCGGCTGTCGCAATCCGGGCGATGTTGGTTTCGATGTCCCCGTCCACGGCCTGCATCTGCAGGGCTGCAATCTTCATGTCTTCTCCTCCAGACGATCAAGCGGGCAGATGATCGTGCTATTTCTCATTGCTGGCCATCGCACCCAACAGCTTCGGCAGATCACCGAAGCGGGCGACGAGGCCGAAGATCAGGGCGGCAATCGTGACAAACAGGATCGTCACCGAAGCCATGGTTGGCGTGTAACCGTAGCGCAGCGCGTTGAAGATCTTGATTGGCAACGTCTCCATCGTAAAGCCGATCGTCATGTACGCGACGATGTACTCGTTCAGCGACAGCACGAAGGCGAAGGCATAGCCGGAGACGAGATAGGGCAGGATGAGCGGCAGCACGACGGTGCGGAAGACCGTCCGGTCGTCGGCGCCCATCGTTGCGGCCGCCTCCACCAGCGACCGGTCGATCGAGGAGAAGCCGAGCGACAGCGTCACCAGCGGCAGGGTGACGAAGAAGATCGCGTGGCTGATCGCCGCCGTCCATGGCTGTCCGTAGAAGCCGGTCGTCGCCCAGAAGGTCAGCATGCCGAGTGCCGTGATGACAGGCGGAAGCGTGAAGGGGGCGATGCCGAGCAGCTGGAAGATGTTTGCCCAGGGTGCATGGCGGCGCCAGAGAAACCAGGCAAGCGGCAGTGCGATCAGAAGCGCCAGCGCAGCGGAAACGGCTGCCAGCGTGATCGAGGCCAACAGTGCGCTGCGCCATTCGGGGTTGAGGAAGATCTCGCCATACCAGGACAGCGAAAACCCCTGAGGCGGAAAGGCGAGCGTCTGCTTCTCGTTAACCGAAACGCCGGCGACGACGATCAGCGGCATGGACAGGAAGAGTGCGACAAGACCGAGATAGAAGCGCGTGAGGATCGACGTCATGCGGCTTCTCCCTTGCGGCCGGCGAAGAGCGTCAGGCCAACCAGCGCCAGCGTGACGAGCACCAGGAACACGGCCATGGCTGCGGCGAACGGCATGTTGGACTGGTAGATGGCCTGGTCGGTGATCAGCACCGACAGCGTCCAGTGCTGCGGCCGGCCGAGAATCTGCGGCAGCAGATAGGAGCCGAGCGCGAAGATGAAGACCATGATCAGCGTGGCGACTACCGTGTTGCGCAGGGCCGGCACGACGACGGTAAAGAACGATTTCAACGGCGATGCGCCAAGCGTGCGGGCGGCTTCCGTCAGCGTCGGGTCGAGGCGTACGAGGGCCGGATAGAGCACGAGCACGGTATAGGGCAGCGCCTGGTAGACCATCGCCGTCAGGACCGCGCCGAAGCTCGGA
This sequence comes from Mycoplana sp. BE70, assembly GCF_031455855.1. Lineage (NCBI taxonomy): Bacteria > Pseudomonadati > Pseudomonadota > Alphaproteobacteria > Hyphomicrobiales > Rhizobiaceae > Mycoplana > Mycoplana sp. BE70. Next base: position 243,230 of record NZ_JAVDTM010000005.1, on the reverse strand, counting down.
TTGAGCGCCACTGGTTCGCTCATCAGCCCGATCGCAACGAGCAGATTGGTGATGCCGGCGGTGCGCGAAAACAGCGTCGACCAGGCAAAGCCGATGATAACCTCGGACAGCGACAGCACCGACAGCAGCGCCACCAGCCAGACGACCTGGGTGCGGCGGCGAGCGCGTGTCAGCAGATAGGTGAAGGGCACGGCGATCAGCACGCAGCAGATGGCGACGGCAATCGCAAGGAACAGCGAGAAGCCGAGCACCTTGCCGAAGAACGGGCTGAGGAAGCGGGCGTAGTTGTCAAAGACGAAGGCGGTCGAGTAGAAGCCGGCCGGGTCGCGCTTGAAGAACGAGACGGCAATCATCGTCGCGAACGGCACGACGAAGAACACCGTCAGCATCGCGGCCGGGAAGAACAGCGGACCGTAGTCGGCGAGCCTTTGCGGCGCTTCCCGTCTCATGACTTGAGCACCACGCAGGCGTCGGGACTGAGCTTGACGCCAATCTCTTGGCCGACCGAGACGTCGGGGCGCGCATTCGGCATCGACACGGCGACAATCTGCTTGCCGCCGGCCTCTACGAACGTCTCGATCGTGCCGCCGAGATCGCGCACGAAGATCACCTTTCCGGGAATCGCACCCGGCCCGGGGGCGGTCAGGCGCACGTCTTCCGGGCGAACCGAGAGGATGCCCTTCCCGAGCCCGGCGGGAACGGAGAGGTCTTCGATTGGAGTGCCGAGGACATTGGCGCGGGCGGCGCTGTCGACGGAGAAGTCGATCAGGTTCGTCATGCCGATGAAGTCGGCGACAAACGTATCGGCGGGGCGGCGATAGATTTCGATCGGCGCTGCCGCCTGGCGGATTTCGCCGCTGTTCATGACGACGACGGTGTCGGCCATGGTCATGGCCTCGCGCTGGTCATGGGTGACGACGATCGTGGTGATGCCGAGCCGCTGCTGCAACTGGCGCAACTCGACCTGCATCGCCTCGCGCAATTTGGCGTCGAGGGCCGAAAGCGGCTCGTCGAGCAGGAACAGCTTCGGCGAAATCGCCAGCGCCCGGGCAATCGCCACGCGTTGGCGCTGGCCGCCTGACAGCTTGGAAACCGGCCGGTCGGCATAGCCGGACAGATGGATCATCGCCAGCAGTTCATCGACGCGTTTCTTCTGGTCCTCTTTGGGCAGGCCGCGTATGCGCAGCGAATAGGCGATGTTCTCGCCGACCGTCAGGTGCGGAAACAGGGCCAGCGACTGGAACACCATGCCGAGATCGCGCTTGTGGGTCGGCACGCGGGTGATGTCGGCTCCATCGAGACTGATCGCGCCGCCGGTCGGAAGATCGAGGCCGGCGATCATGCGCATCAAGGTGGTCTTGCCGCAGCCGGAGGGACCAAGCAGGCAGACAAAGGTGCCGTGCGGAACCGTCAAGTTGACGCTCTTCACCGCGGTGAAGCTGCCAAATTCCTTGGTGACGTTTTGTAGGGCCAGTCCGGACATTGGGTCTCCGCTCTGCAGGTTCGCGAGCATTCAGATTGTGAAATTGCCCCTCCCTCTGGCCCTCTCCCCGCATGCGGGGAGAGGGTACGCGCGGAGGCTGCCGCTTGTGTCTTCTCCCCGTTCACGGGGCGAAGCTGGCCGGCAGGCCAGATAAGGGGCCGCTTGGATCAGCCGACGATCAGTTCCGTCCACTTCTGGTTCAGCCAGTCGGACTTGGTCTGATAGAGGTCGTAGCGCGGGATGATCGGCTCGATGTCGGACGATACGGCGGCGAATTCCGCATCCGTCAGGTCGAGCAGTTCGCGCTTGACGGTCGGTGCCGTGCCAACCTTGCGCGACAGCGTCGCCTGGATGGACGGCTGGCACATGTAGTCGATGAAGAGGTGGGCCTCGTCGACTTTCTTGGAGGCGCGCGACAGCGCCCAGCAACCGGAATCCTGGATGCCGCCTTCCTTCGGGAAGGTCGAGCGGACCGGATAGCCGTCGGCGGCGGCAAGGCCGGTGACGTCGTGATAGTACTGGCCCATCGGGATCTCGCCCGATTTCAGCGCCTGTTCGAACTGGGCCTCGTCGCGATACCAGAGTGCCACGTTCGGCTTGACCTCGGAGAGCTTCTCGAACGCCTTGAGGATGCCTTCCTCGGTGTCGAGCGCGTTGGTGCCGCCCATGAAAGTCTTGGCCGTTACCTCAAGCAGGAAGGAGTTGGAGACCAGGGCCAGCAATCCGAGCTTGTCGGCGTTGGCCGGATCCCAGAACGCCTGCCAGGAGGTCGGCGCCTCCTTGTAGACATTGGTGTTGGTGACGAGCGTGATGTACCAAGCCACCGCCCCGATGCCGGCTATGCGGCCGTCCGGATACTTGTTGACGAAGCGGTCGAGCAGGTTGCCGGCATTCTTGATCTTGCCCGTGTCGAGCGGCGCCCAAAGTTCAGTCGCCTGGCCCTTCAGCATCGCCACCTGCGACATCATCGAAACGTCCGCCGGAGCCTGGCCGGCCTTCGCTGCCTGCTCGAGCTGAACGAGCCAGGCTTCGCCCGTCGGCTCGGCGATCGATTCGATCGCGATGCCGGTCGCCTTGGTGAATTCCGGAAAGATGTTCTTGTCGAACGAATCCTTGAAGTAGCCGCCATAGACGCCAACCTTCAGGGACTTTTCCTGCGCGCGGAGGATCGAGGGCATCGCCAGCAGCGATGCACCGGCCATGCCGGCGCCGAGCACGCCGCGGCGGCTCACGTTTGCGTTGAGGATGTCACGCATCGTCTTTCTCCAGTTTCTGCGATCCGGATTGATCCACGGATCGGCATGTTCCCATTTTCTATTATATCTCAAGCCTTTGCCATAACGGAAGGGCTGAATACCATCAGGCTCAGGATTTCGAACAGAACCTGCGCGCCGGCATGCGCCGTATTCGTCGTGGCATCGTATTGCGGAGCCACTTCAACGACGTCGCCGCCGACGAGGTTGATACCCTTCAATCCACGGATCAATTCGAGCACCTCGCGGGTGGTGAGACCGCCGACTTCCGGTGTGCCGGTGCCCGGTGCGAAGCTCGGGTCGAGGCTGTCGATGTCGAAGGACAGATAGGTCGGACCGTCGCCGACGATTTTCTTCGCCTTCTCGATGATCGCCGGGATGCCCATGCCGGTGACTTCCTCGGCATGGATCACCGTCATGCCGGAGTCATAGGAGAACTCCCACAGATATTCCGATGAACCGCGGATGCCGATCTGGATCGTGCGGGTCGGGTCGAGAACGCCGTCAAGCACGGCGTTGCGGAACGGTCCGCCGTGGTGGAACTTGGTGCCGTCGAAAGAGCCGCCGGTATCGCAATGGGCGTCGATGTGGATCATGCCGACCGGCTGCTTCTTGCCGACCGCCTTCATGATCGGGTGTGTGATCGAATGGTCGCCGCCGACGGCGAGCGGAATGACGCCGGCATCGACGATCTGGTTGAAGCGTTTCTCGATGTCCTCATGGCTCATCTCCAGCCGGAAGCGGCTGCGAAACGGGACGTCACCGATATCGGCAACCCGCAGATCCTGTACCGGGGCGCAGTCCAGCACGTGGTTGTAGGGGCCGATGCGCTCGATGGCGCGCATGGCGCGCGGTCCAAAGCGCGAGCCATTGCGGTTCGTCACGGCGAGATCCATCGGCACGCCGGTGATGGCGACCTGGAGATCGCCGAAGTCCGGGTTTTCCGCATCGACCGGCTTGTGCGGTGCCGACAGGAGGGTGGGTACGCCCGCATACGGTGCGAGGCGGGTGCCGCTTTTGGAGAAGATCTTGTCTGCGACCTTGCGGAAGGCGGGATTGAAAATGTCGCCGCCGTGACCGTCGCCGAATTTTGCCCGAAGTGCCTGGAGCTTGCTGTCGTCAAATGCCATTTTCGCCTCGCTTGACCTGATCTGTCGGCACGGGGATACGTCGGCTTGATTTGTCAGCAGCGAATTCCGTTCCCCGGGCTTTGCCCTTGTTGCCATCATTACGTAACAAATCGGCTGGAAAAGCAATTGACATTGTTATAGCGTTTTATGTGAGAAAAATTCACACTGAAGCGCGCCTCCATCCATGTCCAGCCGTCTGCCGCCCCTGAACCCGTTGCGCGCCTTCGAGGCCGCGGCGCGTCGAGGTTCGGTTTCAGCAGCTGCCCGGGAACTGAGCGTTACCCACGGCGCCATCAGTCATCAGATCAAAGCGCTCGAAGAGGCGCTTGGCGCAGTGTTGTTCGAGCGCGGCGGCAAGCGGCTGAAGCTGACCTCGCAGGGCGCGCTGCTGCTGCCAGCGGTCACGGAGGCGTTCGGCGGCATCGCGGCGGCGACGGCATTGATGAGACGGCCGGCGACCACCGGTTCGTTGACGATCACCTGCGTGCCGGCACTGTTGTCATTCTGGATCATCCCAAGGCTGAACCGTTTTACGGATCGATATCCGGGCATCAAGCTCACCCTCATTCCTGCGAATGATCCGTCTCAGGTGTTCTCGCGCGACGTGGACGTGTCCATTCTCTATGGCGACGGCAATTGGCCGGACTGCTGGACGCGGCTCTGGAGCCATCTGCGGCTCTTTCCGATTGCGAGTCCCACCCTTCTCAACAGCCGGCCCTTGCGTTCTGTGCGTGACCTTGTCGACCACACGCTGTTGCACGGCGACCGGGACGGGCGAGAGTGGACCACCTGGTTTGCCGCCGCCGACGCCGTTCATTTGCCGCGCGGGCCGCAGCATTTCCTGAGCGATGCTCGCCTTTCGACCGAGGCTGCCCTGCACGGCCAGGGAATTGCGCTGGGTGATACGATCACAGCGGCGAGCCTGATCGCCCGCGGTGAAATTGTTGTGCCGTTCGATCTGTCGGTTCCAGCCAATGATGCGTTCTACGTCGCTTGCCGGCAGGATGTCCGCGCGGCGCCCATCGTCAAAGTATTCATTGACTGGCTGTTCACCTCTCTGGAAGAGGACAGTTTGCCGGAGCCGCAAATCTCGGCGCGCATGCTGCTGCGCGGTCGAGGCGGGCGGACGGCGGAGAACTCTAACCCCCTCCCCGGCCTGCCGGACGGCGAAAAAAGACAATCCTGGACCGACGAACCCGCGTGCGACGCGGATTTACCTTGAAAGAAGCGCCAATGCCCAAATTCAACCCTGCCGTTGAAACCCTCGCCGCACCGCCGATCCCCACGGTCTTTGCCTGGGGACGGAGCTATGATGGCCGCAGCGGTCCGATGATCGACCTGTCGCAGGCCGTGCCTGGATATCCTGCCCATCCGCAGATGCTGCGGCTGCTTGGCGACTATGCTGCCAACAGCGCCTATACCGGCTATGGTCCGATCGAAGGCGATACCCGCCTGCGGCAGGTGTACGGGGCGCACGTGGCTTCCGTCTACGGCGCCAGCCTTGACGCCAAAAACGTGCATATCACGTCCGGATGCAATCAGGCCTTCGTCTGCGCCGCGATTGCCCTCGCCGGTGCGGGTGACACCGTGCTGATGAGCAATCCGTACTACTTCAACCAGGAAACAACGCTTGGCATGCTCGGGATCAAGGTGCGGCTGGCAGCCTGCGATCCTGAGAACGGTTTTCTTCCCGATGTTGCGATGCTTGAGGAAGCGATCACGCCGGACGTGCGGGCATTGGCGCTCGTGTCTCCGAACAATCCGACCGGCGCAGTCTATTCGCCGGAGCTCCTGTCCGGCATTTTCGACCTTTGCCGTGCGCGCGGTATCTGGCTGATGCTGGACGAGACCTATCGCGACTTCCTGCCGGAAGCAGGCGTGCGCCCGCACCGGCTTTTTGAGAAGCCGGACTGGCAGCAGACGCTGATCAGCCTTTACAGCTTCTCGAAATCCTTCTGCATCCCCGGCCACCGTCTTGGCGCGATCACCGCTGGTCCTGCGGTCGTCGAGCAGGTCGCCAAGGTCATGGACAACGTGCAGATTTGCCCGCCCCGCTCTGCGCAGGCCGCCGTCGCCGACGCGCTACCCCTGCTGACTGAATGGCGCGAACAGAACCGGCTGGAAATCGCCCGCCGAGCCTCAGCGCTTAAGGAAACGCTGGAGGGGTTGAGCGGCTGGTCGATCGGTGCTGTCGGAGCGTATTTCGCTTTCGTCCGCCATCCATTCGCGGACAGAACGTCGAGCGACGTTGCAGAGGGGCTCGCCAAGGAAGCGGGCATACTGTGCCTGCCCGGGAGTTATTTCGGCCCGGGCCAGGAGCGCTACCTCCGCTTTGCCTTCGCCAACGCCAACAGCGAAACGATCCGGCTGTTGAGGGATCGGGTGCAGCGGTTCGGCGACGCTTCCTAATGGGACGCATCCGGTCGGGGCGTCGCACACTTGGCCGCCGCGCAAATGTGTGAGGCGCCTCAGCCGAACGACATATGTAAGTCATACTATTTATCCCCAGGTCGTGTTGGTCGCCCGGCATTTGCGTGTTGCCAATTGCCACATTTCGGAGGAGCCTCATTTCAGAGACGGCGATGTGGGACGCCATGACGAACACTGTTGAAAATGAGGAGCTTGGTGAGGCCGGCGCGCTCGATGTCTCGTCGATCGAACACAGCGTCATCTTCCAGATGAAGCGCACGCAGACGCTGCTGACGCGCCGCTTCCACTCACGGTTTGCCGGCTTCGACCTGCGCCCCGGCGAGTACGGGATCCTTCTCTTGATAGCCACGAATCCGGGCCGCAAACAGACCGAGATCGCCGACGCGCTCGGTGTCCAGCGTGCCAATTTCGTACCGCTCATCAATGCGCTGGAGCGCCGGCAGTTGACCGAACGCCGGCCGTCGCTGCAGGACCGTCGTTCCAATGCGCTCTACCTGACGCCGATTGGAGAGAGCTTTGTGCAGAAGATCTGCCAGGTCGAAGCAGCGTTCGAGGCCGAATGCACCGCCCGTCTTGGCGGCGTGAAGGCGCGGGAGGCTTTCCTTGCGCTGTTGTCGCGGGTCGTGGCAGGCACGGCAGCCACCAGCCCATGAAGGTGCGGCTTCCCTGTAAGTGGCGGAAATGATTCTGTTTCCCCGCCCCCCCTGTTTATAACTCGTTAACCAATTCCGCCTTGACGCGGAACGGGAATCGGCACACCGTCTCTAACGGAAATTGATGACCGATCGGCATTTCGCCGTTACCGAGCGACTTTCCTGTTAGATCGGTCGTCTGACGTAACCGCGCAGCAGCGCGATTTTGTGTTGGGCAGTTGATGCCCCGAGGACGAGTATGATGGTAGCGCCGAACAGAACGGACGACGCGCAGCCCGCCGCCGACGAGGCGATTGCGGCGGATGCGCGCATCCTGTCGGCGCAGCTCAAGGCGATGCGCGAGCGGTTCTTTCCTCCCACCGCGAAGAAGGTCCTGCGCAGCTTCACCTCTGGCGAGGCGGCGCGTCTGATCGGTGTTTCGGACGGCTACCTCCGACAGCTCTCACTTGCAGGCGAAGGGCCGCAGCCGGAAACCGGCCCGGGCGGACGGCGATTCTATTCACTGACCGATATAAACGCGCTGCGAGCCCATCTGGCCGACCAGGCGCTCGCCAAGGGCAACCTGGCCAAGGCACGCGGCTATCGCAAGTGGCGCGACCACGGTGGCGGCGAACACCTGCAGGTCATTGCCGTGACCAACTTCAAGGGCGGCTCGGGCAAGACCACCTCGGCCGCCCATCTGGCGCAGTATCTCGCGCTTGCCGGCTACCGGGTGCTGGCGGTCGATCTCGACCCGCAGGCCTCGCTCTCGGCCCTGTTCGGCTACCAGCCCGAGCTTGATCTCCATGGCAACGACACGCTCTACGGGACGATCCGCTATGACGACGAAGCGCGGCCACTGAAGGACATCATCCGCAAGACCTATTTCGACGGACTCGATCTGGTGCCCGGTAACCTCGAACTGCAGGAGTTCGAGCACGCAACGCCGCGCGCATTGGCAATGCGACAGGCGGGCGCGCCCGGCCAGCCGCTGTTCTTCGCCCGCGTCCACGCAGCGCTACGCACCGTCGAGGACGACTACGACGTCGTTGTGCTCGATTGCCCGCCGCAGCTCGGTTACCTGACCCTTTCAGCGCTTTGCGCCTCGACATCGGTGATCGTCACCGTTCATCCGCAGATGCTCGACGTCGCCTCGATGAACCAGTTCCTGTTCATGACCTCGGATCTGCTGGCGGTCGTGCGCGAGGCGGGCGGCCGGCTCAATTTCGATTTTCTACGCTATCTCGTCACGCGCTTCGAGCCGAACGACGCACCACAGGCGCAGATCGTCGGGCTGATGCGTTCGCTCTTCGGCGACCGAGTGCTGACGGCGCCCATGGTCAAGTCGACGGCGGTCTCGGATGCCGGCCTGACGAAGGAAACGCTCTACGAGGTTGGCCGGGAGAACTTCACCCGCACCACCTACGACCGGGCGATGGAAAGCATGAATGCCGTCAACGCCGAGATCGAGGGGCTGATGCTCTCCGCCTGGGGGCGCATCGGCTAGCGCAAGGATTCCGGTCGGGCGAGCCGCCTTGCCGGGAATGATGGAAACGAAACGGGAAAGGATCGAAGCAAGAAAAAAGGCCTCCAAAACGTCGCCATTCCGGAAGCCCTCTTCAATGTAGCAGTTCGAGAGAATCACTTCCGACAGTCAAAGTCAAGAGTCCGCCATCGTTTTTGCCGGTTGCGGAACGGACATTTATTGTCTGTCGCCATCCGCGGCGCAACAAAAAATGCTCTGATTTCAATGGATTAGAGCCTTCCCGCGCATTTGTCGAATGCGTGACGGCTTTGCTATGACGTTCGGGCCCGACCTCTTGCCTCCTTGAGAGGGACCACCATGACGGAGAGACTGGCGACGACGCCTTTCGGCGGCGGCAGGATGACTGCGCGCGTCTTTGCGATGCAGAAGCGGGTTTTCGAGACGCAGGCCAGGCTTGCGGCCGAGGCGGGCGGCAACGAGACGGGGACCGCCGAGAAATGGCAGCTCCTTCGTGCATTGACGGAAGCGCGCGTGCACTACGGACTCTCGGACCGGACGATCGCCGTGCTTGAGGCGCTGCTGACGTTCCATCCGGAAAAAGTCCTCGACGGTCGCGCACCGATCGTCGTGTTTCCGTCAAATGCGGAACTGTCGGTCCGCTCGCGCGGCATGGCGCCGGCAACGCTTCGGCGGCATTTGGCGCTGCTGATGGCGGCCGGCATGTTGCTGCGCCGCGACAGTCCGAACGGCAAGCGCTATTGCCGCCGCGACGAGCGCGGCGTGGTGGAGGAGGCCTTCGGGTTCGACCTGGCGCCGCTGGCGCTGATGGCGAGTGATATCCATCAACAGGCTGAGCGCGCGCGTGCAGAGGCCAAGCGCCATCAGGCTCTCCGTGCCGAGGTGACACTGCACCTGCGCGACGTGGCGAAGATCATCGAGGCGGCGCTCGCCGAGGGGCGCCCGGGTGCGTGGGTGGAGCACCAGATCGCCTTGGTCGCGGTGTCGGGGAGGCTCAGCCGCAAGGCCTCGTCCGAGGCGCTGGGCGAGCGCAAGGCGGCCCTGGTGACGTTGCGGCGACAGGTGGAAGAAGACTACCTGAATTCGCTCACAAACGAAGAAATGAGCGCCAATGACTTTCAAGATGAGCGGCATATTCAGAATTCAAATGCAGACCCCACCTTTGAAATAAACGGCAAAGAGTCAACGCAGGCGGAGCCGGCGGCGCAGGAAAGCAGCCCGACGCGCAAGGGGGTGGCGGTTAGCCTGAAGCGAGTCCTGGCGGCATGCCCGGAAATCGGATCCTATGCGAAAGACGGGTTGGCGACCTGGGCCGATCTCATCAAGGCGGCCGCGTTGGTCCGCTCGATGCTCGGGATTTCGCCTGACGCCTACGCAAAGGCCAGGGCGGCGATGGGGGACGGGGCCGCTTCGGTGGTGGTCGCCGCCATCTTGGAGCGTTCCGACCAGATCCGCTCGCCCGGCGGCTACCTGCGCGAACTGACGCGCAAGGCCGAGGCGGGACAATTCTCGGTACTGCCGATGATCAAGGCGCTGGAATGACCGCGATTCCAAAGTTCGACGCGTTGGGTGAAGGAGTGGCCGGAACCGGCGGCGCCGTGCCGGCGATAACCCAAAATGATCGGCGCGGCACCGAAAGAAAGGAGAAAGCGTACGACGGCGGGGAATAATTCCTTAAGCTGCAGCTGATTTGGTGAGAGAATAACGTGGTGATTCACGCAGGAAGCACGGGCATGACGGCGAAAGCCGGGGATCTGGAACAGCGCCTCAGGCGCAGACCGAAACAGGAACGCAGCCGCGGGCGCGTCGAGGAAATATTGCGGGTCGCAAAAGAGCTGATCGGTGAGAAGGGTATCGACGGCATGACGATGCGGGAGGTCGCGTTGCTCACCGGCGGCCCGATTGCCTCCGTCTACCAGTATTTTCCAAACAAGTCGGCAATCATCGCCATGCTCTACGAGCAGCACAGTGCCGAAACGCGCGCAGGCATCGAGGTCAGCCTTTCCGGAGTTCAGGACATGGCTGGCATCCGCGATGCAGCCGACGCAATCCTGAATGGGTACTATCTGCAAGTTGCCGGAGATCCGGCGATCCAGGACCTGCTGAACGCCATTCAGGCCGACAAGGAACTCCAGAACATGGACATCGTGGAGACGCGGCGGCAGGCCGAACTTTTCTGCGCGATGTCGTCTCACCTGCTCGAGACAACCGACCGTGAGCGCTTCGGCCGGCTCGTATTTCTGCTCTTTCAGCTGGCGGGCGGCGTCGTCAGGCTGGCGATCACGCTTCCCGCGGATGAAGCGGAGATGATGCTGGTCGATTTCAAGCAGATTATCCACGGCCAACTGGCAGGCTTCCGTGCGGCCGACGCACCGGAGCTCAAAGCCCAAGAAAGCGCTTGACCTTGTCACGGGGGAAAGGCTCAGGATCCACTCGTTCAACAGGAAAATTGCGAAATGACGAACGAGACCACCCTTGCCTTCTCCGTTGAGGATATGACCTGCGGCCATTGCGTGCGGACCATCACGGCAGCCGTCGAGGCGGCCTTCCCTAGCGCGAAGGTATCCGCCGACGCTGCGAGCCATCGAGTAACCGTCGCGGGCGTTCAGGATGCAGGTGCCATCGCTGGCGTCATTGCAGCTGAAGGTTATACGCCGGTCACATTGGACTGAGCACCGATGAGCTTGCGGGGGCATGTGACATCGCCATCTTTTGGCCGGGCAGACGGGTGCTCGTCTGCTTCAGCGCTAGCCGCGCCTCATGGCGAAGTGCGGATCGGCGCTGGCCGAAAGCAGTGCCCGATGGGCGACCGGGTCATTTTCGCACGCCTGTCATTGAACGGCCTTGATTGACCCCTATATATCTTAACATGTGCATGGAAACGTTCATCAGGATATCAAGGCTGGCCGGGACCTCTCGTGGGTTTTCCCGGAGCGGCCTTCTTGAACCCTGAATACCGCACGCCTCGTCCGCTCCGGGACATTCTCAACGCCAACTTGCGGTTCACTCCCTTGCCGCACCCTCCAGGTGCCGCACCGATTGGACCTATCAATGAGAATTTCGTCCTCCACCCGAACCTGCAGTTCATGCCACCGTTACCTTCCACGCGCGGCTTCACGCTGCCCCTGGTGTGCGTCGCCGGCCGTTCTTCCCTCCTATCGCCCCGCCCGTTCACCGGCTCGTTCGTCTGCTGATTCCAGTAACCGCCGCGGCGAACAAAAGGATGCGACGTCCCGCGCTTCGACCCGTGAAGCCGAGGCGCCGGCTCCCCTGCTCCAATATGGGGCACTGCCATGGCGTGTCGGGCGTTGTGGAAACGTAAGGACACTTCTGATTACCTCGCGGCGGCGTGGACGTTGGATCGTGCCAAAAGGCTGGCTCGTGCGCGGGGCCTCGCCGACCCAGTCCGCCGCTCGGGAAGCCTACGAAGAGGCAGGGGTCATCGGCAAGATCCACGGAACGCCGTTGGGACAGTACAGCTACATGAAAGAACACGATGACGGGTCGAGCGATCTGTGCGACGTGTCACTGTTCGGTCTGCGCGTCCGCGGTACGTTGATCAACTGGCCGGAGAAGGGGCAACGGCAGCGCCGCTGGTGCACATTGGCCGAGGCGAGCGAACTGGTCGACGAACCGCAACTGAAGCAGCTTCTGAAAACCGTAGAGAAAGACGCGACAGCCTTAATGTGATGGCTGCCGGCCGTGCCCAGCAGCAACGTCCTTGCCGGGTACGGCGTCGGCCAAAGCGGTTCAAACTAAATGATGACGTTTTTTGCTCAAAGGTTGGGCGTGTCACCCCTTTCATTGCCCGGCGGCGCCCTGCACCATGTGGTTAAACCACCGGGTGGGATTGCTTTTCATGGGGACATTGCCGGCGCTAAGTGTTGTCATACCGCACCTCAACGAACCTAGCGACAATCTCCGTCAATGCCTGCTGGCGCTTCAGGCGCAGCGCTCCGATGGAATTTCGTTTGAAGTCATCGTCGTTGACAACGGTTCGGCCGACTTGCCAGCCGCTGTCTGCGCGAGCTTTCCGGATGTACGCCTGGTCAGCCAACCGACGCCCGGCCCAGGTCCTGCGCGCAATCTTGGCGCGGCCGAAAGCTCGGGCGATCTGTTGGCCTTTATCGATGCCGATTGCGTGGCCCAGCCCGGCTGGATCAAGAGCCTGGTCGGTTTTCTGAACGGTCGGCCCGAGGTGGATCTTGTCGGTGGCGACATCGGAATTCGCATGACCGATCCAGAAAAGCCCACCAGTATCGAAGCCTATGAGAGCATCTACAGTTACCGCGCGCGCAGCTATGTCGAGCGATATGGTTTCGCGGCGACCGGAAACATGGCAGTCCGGCGCACGGTTTTTGAAGCCGTCGGGCCTTTCGGCGGCATCTCGACGATGGAAGATACCGAGTGGGGTCAGAAAGCAACTTCCATGGGGTACCGCATTGCCTTTGTCCCAGAAGCCAAGGTCTTGACCCCCTCCTGCAAGTCGTTTGCGGAGCTGTCGCGGCGGTGGGATCGGCATGTCGCCCACGAGTTTCGCCACATTGAAGGGCGCCGGCTTGGAACCCTCCGCTGGCTGCTGTCATGCGCTGTTGTCGCTGCCTCACCGATCGGCGAGTTGGCGAAAGTCCTCGCGTCCGATCGCATTTCCGGCGTCGGCAGTCGTGTCGGGGCGATGGCCTGCCTCACCCGTATTCGGCTGTATCGGGCGTGGTTGATGGTTCGCCTACTGCAAACACGCCGCCAGGCTGCATTGGTCGACAATTGGAATCGCGGCGATTAGGGCAGCGCTTTCAGGCCGCGCCAAAACGCCTCGTCGCGGCGTACATGTCGGCAAAATAGTAAGCCAATTTCATGATAGTGAAGGTAGGATTGGCGCTGCCCGCCGTCGGGAAAACCGATGCGCTGACGACGGATACATTCGAAATGGCGTGGCAGCGCAGGCTTGGCGACACGACCGAGGTGTGGGGATCCATACCCATTCGCGTCGTCCCTGAAGGATGGGCGCATGGCTCTGCGCTCTCTCCCAAACTGGCGCTTTCGTTCAATACCGCAGCGGTCCAATGCAGCGGGCAAAGATGCGCCAGCCCTACAGATCTCCAGTACTCCGAGAGGTGCGAAATCGTGGCACGGAGGGTTCGCTCTTCGCTGGGCATAGCCTGCCATCGCAACAGGGCCTTCGGTACACCGAGGCGATCCCGCTCGCAGGACAACGAAATGCGGTTGTTCCAGTTCGGCAACTGCTCAGCACAGAGCATGATCTTGAAATTGACGCCGCTTGGAACGAATAGCTGCTTATGAGACAGCCGCCAGTAAGCGCCTTTGGCGAGCAAACCGATATTGCGTGACAGTCTCAGCAGTTCTTCGAAGTCAACCTTTCCGAGCTGCACGCCTTCCATGACCTTCTTCAGACCGGCGAGCTGGCTGTTGCCGAATTCCATAGCCAGGTATGCGAAGGAACTGCCGACGCCGGCCGTCACCTGTGCCTGGTGTCCGAGCTCCAGATGCAAGTCCCGTCGGGTCGAGTTGATGTATCGGTATCCAAACAACTGATTGGTCGAAGCTACGTCGCTACGGTCAACAGTTGCGATTTCAAGCTTCAGATGATCCTGGAAGTAATGTCCCAACCCGCTGGATGGATGAAATATCCGGTCATCGGAAGCCCGGTTGATCAATAGCAATAGCCTTGTCGTCTCGATCGTGCCGGCTGCTATTACGAAGTGATCCGCCCGTATTATGATAGATTTGCCACTGAAATTGCGTGCGACTATCCCGCGCAACAGGCCGACTTCCCGGTTCAGCTCGAATTCGCAGGCAGTGGCGCCGAGCCAGATATCAATATTCGGATTGCTCTCCAATTGGCGTCGCAACAAGGTTGCAATATTGCATTTTCTGAAACTAGGGCATTTGGCCCACCGCAGCCGAAATTGGGTCCGAGGCTCATACGGCTTCCATACCGGTATGCCGGAGACGCCATCGTATGCGCCCCTCGCCACTCCAAGGGCTTGTTCAATTTCGTCCCCGTACCGATCTAGCCGAGAAATATCGATCGGCCAGGCTGGCAGTTCGACATGCTCGCGGCTGCCGGTGTCGCAGTCGCTCAGGGGGATTATCCGTCCGCCCCACCGCGACGACGTGCCGCCCAAACCGCGGTAGCGCCCAGATAATGCCCTTGAATAGTTTCCGGACGAAAAGTCCATCCCGTTGAGCTGGTGTATCTCTTCGTCAAAATACTCATTGCCGCTTTCAAGGACGATAACTTTTCTTCCATTTTTCGCGAGGCGCGTGGCCAATAGCAGGCCTGCGACACCGGCTCCAACAACGCAAAGTTCTGCCGACAAGGATGACTTTGCGATATCGATCTGGTTGAGGTTAAGTATCGCCATCAACAAAACGTGATGACTTTTTTACTGGATGTAAACACGACCAAATTGCTTATGGCGTAATGTACCGGGGCATAGGGTATGCGGCCGACACCAGCACCTTCGCATATTACGCCACTATGTCCGTCCAGAAGGCAGCGTTACTATCTGCCACGTCATACGTACAAATGAATGAGAAGCTCCGTGATCCGAACAGCAAGAACCGTTTCGATCAGGGCAACCCCTATGCTTGCGGATATTGGCGATCCGTTCATCGTCATCTCATCCCGGTGGTTCGTGAAGCGATGCGCGCTGCCTCGCCGCGAAAAGCCTCAAGGGTAGAAGGGGTGACTTGCGGAAAGATTTCACCTCTCTGCGGCTCTTGAAGGAACCGCCCGGAGATCAGATATTTTCTGCTGTTGGGAAGTAGCGGCCAGAAAGGGGCCGCGCCAGAGTGGGGAGGACATGACCGTGATCCAACGTCACCTGTTGCACAACCACATCATCGGGCCTGATGAAATTTCCAAGCTCCAGTCGGTATTTGACGAGATTTGCCAACGTCGGAAGATCGATCCGGGCGGAGAGGAAGCGGCCGGATTGGCCCGACGTATTTTTGCACTGTTCCAAACCGGCATTCACGACCCTAACAAACTGCGAGCAATGCTCGACGAGACTTAGGCCTTGCGCCTGATCTCCAATGCAGCCGGAACCAGTCCGCGACGTGCGCGTTATTGGCTGTTCTGGATGGAGGTTGCCACGATGTATGACGGATTTGTCGAGCTTTCAGTCTTGGCGATCGCCCTGCTGTTCGTGCTCTTGTTGACGATCGTGCTGTAGCAAACCGCAACGGCGCTCGACGGCGATCAAATGAGCGCGCTCGCTTCGATCAGCCGAAACAGCCTCGACGCAACTGTAGATGACAGGGCTGTATGGTGCGTCCAAGGGTTACTTTCGTTCGGTGAGGTTCGAGGGCACAATATAGTTACCGTCGCAATTAATGAGTTGAGCTCCGACGGCATTCTCTTTTCCACCGGTTCGGAATGGGAAAGCGATGATTTCCAAGTCTGGACGGAAGACGATAATTCCAAAGCACGACAAGCATAACGCCATCGAACGGATCGTCGCTGCGGTTGCCACCGAACCGTGGTTTGAAGACAGACCGCCGCAGCGGGAGGGATTACGGTTCGCACTGTCCGACCTTTATGATCGCGGCCTGGTCTTGCGGGACGAGCTTGCTCTGTTTGCGCTCGCCCTCGCCAGGAGGCGCTATTGCAGACCGGAATTGAGCGCCGGGCAATACTTGGCCAAAGAGGGCGTTTTCGCGCCGGAAGACCTCACCCTCCTTCGGGTAATTTTCGATTTTGCCAGCAAAGTCGTTCCGGCGGGTAGTGCAGAGGCGAGCGCCCTCGGGCGTCGGGTGGTGCGCTTGTACAGAGCCGGATACCGCGATCCGTCGGCAATGCTGAACCTCCTCGACACGCTGAAGCGAACATAACTTGTGACGCCCGGTGCCCCTTTCCTGGTGGCGCTACAATTACCTATGGTCGCTCGAAAGAAAGCAGCGGCTGCCTCAGCAGGCAGCGATGTAGCGACGACCATATGCGTCCCGATAATAGCAGCGCCCGGACTGGCCAGCGACGCTGCCGATTGCAGCTCCCGACACCCCCCCTATCGCAGCCCCGACCGCCGCACCGCGCACGTCATTGGTGACCGCGCCGCCGATTACGGCTCCGCTGGCTGCGCCAATGCCGGCACCTTGCTCTGTTGCCGTGCACCCAGCTCCGGCGAGCCCCAAGAGTGCAATCGTCACAAGCAACTTAGTCATGTTCCATTCCTCCTTGTCACCACGCTACTGTGGGTAACAAACAGCGGTAGAAGATGTTCCATGGGGTATCGGCTCAGTGGAACTTTCCGCCATGCGCTCGGTTTTCCTGGCGGACAACAGAGCGCACCGTGATGGCGAGCATGTTTTCAATTCTCTTGGGTGCTGCACTGGTATTAGGCGGCGTTCTCTGCTTTTTTGGGAGGCGATCACGCGGCGCCCCCTCAGCGAATCTCACGGATCCACCCAAACCGGGACCAAGCGGACGCTTGAGCCGCGCGGACAGAAGCTCAGATTTCTCGGCTTGACCAGGAACTGGGTCGGCCTGTGCATGGCCGCCGCCGGAGCGATATTGCTGTTGTCTACAGCCGTCTAAAGCGCGTCGTGATCTTTCTTGGAAAGCGTGGATTGCATCCGCACCGACCATGGCCAGACATACCAGAGACCCATCAAAAGCACCGCTGTCCCTGCTGCGGTCACTGCCGCAAAGCGATAATCCCCTAACAGTTTGACCGTAACAACATGGATATCGGCAGCCAGACCCAGGGCGAGGAATATCGTTGCGGCCAGCAGAAAGCGGCTCGCGATCACGTAAAAATCTGGAACGGTCGCGCCATCGTATACGATCCGATGGTAGGCGGCCGGCGCCATCAACAGCATGGTCGCGAGCGCGACCGATGCGAGTGCTGCCCCATGCACAGCCTGCTCCGAATGGGGCAGTTCGCCAAAAGCCGACGTCAGGACAATAGCGAATTGGAACCCCAGCAACGCTTGGGCACCGGGCAGGACGACCCGGGCTTCGGTCAGCACAAAGTCGATCTTGGCATTGACGGACGTTTTCTCTAACGGGGCCATGCGGTCGTCCTGCGGTTTCCGCCTCAACGCCAGCGGTCCATACCATAGCAGCACCGCGATCAGGCCGCCGCATAGACCAACGGTAATGCCGACATGCGTGCCGAGGCTGCGTTGAGCCGCGATTGTCAGATCGATCGTAAGAGCAATTGCGAATGGAGCGAGAATCACATCGGCCACTGCCGTGACGAACCGGTTCACGCAGACTGTCGCTTCACCCTTGTCGACGATCCTGTGGCGGGCGGCCGGTGCGATCAGAAGCCCAATGACAATCACCATCAAGTAGAGCGCAATCGCCATGTTTATGCGCTGCATGCGGGTCAGACGTGAGAATGCATCCTGAAATGGCGCGTGGAGCTGGAACCCAAGCAAAATTTGCGCCCCCAGCATCAGCATGCGCAGTTCATCAAAGGCGATCTTGGTTCTCTCGATCAGCGACATGTCCTCTTTCCCGTCGGACAGCGACGGAAGAAACAGCGCGAACCTTATGGTGGCGCCGCGAGCGACGGATGTCCGCTGTCCGATCCGGCCTGGTGCAGAAGCGTCATGAGCTCAGGCTCGTCCACCAGCAAGGCGGCATCGTTTGGTTGGAGCCACTTCCTCAGCCGCTGATGCCGTTCTTTCCAACGCGAACGGGTCCGTTTCGCCTGCAACGGGTAGACGGTTACCCGGACCGGGATGAAGCAGCGGTCGATCCTTTTCCAGTAGAAATAGCTGCCAATGGATTTGCGCGCGATCTTGCCCTCGACACCTGCCTCTTCCATCGCCTCGATGCGTGCCGCCTTGTGGTCGCTCTTTCCTTTCATTCGCCATCCCTTGGGCAGTGTAAACCGCTTGGTCTCACGCGACGTGATCAGCATAACCTCGAGGCTGCCGTCTTTGTTGGTTCGGTACGGCAGTGCACCTACCTGCTGCAAGATGGCACCGCTTTGAGCGGCACGCTCCCTTCTCCTGTTTTTGTCGTCGCTCATCTTCTGTCCTCCGGACCCTCGGCTGCGAGAATTAACTGGCGCTCAAAGGAATAGTTCCGCCGCCGGGACCCACCCTTGCAAACGGCGGGAACAAATTCCGGATTTGTTCCAGCGTCGTTTCAGCATCCAGTCGGAGACTCTCTCGATGGGCCAGTTTCTGGCGGACGCGTCGGCGGGGCACCTCTGACCCGGGAATCTTTCAGAACGGTTGGCGCCCCCAGGAACCTTGCTCCTACGAGCACGTTAGCAACCAGCGTTGAGTTTGCACCGCGATCCCCAACAACGAAAGAGGAGAAGGAAAAGTGGCTATGCAGTCAAAAGACCTCCATGACCTGTTCCACGACACGCTCAAGGACATTTTCTACGCTGAGAAACAGATTCTAAAGGCTTTGCCCAAGATGGCTCGCGCCGCCCAGTCCAACGAGCTCACGGCGGCATTTGAAAAGCATCTGGACGAGACCGAAATGCAAGTCGAGCGGCTGCAGAAGGTGTTTGAGCTGCTGGACAAGCCCGCCCGCGGCAAGACCTGTGAAGCGATCATCGGCATCGTCGATGAAGGCAAGGAGATCATGGACGACTTCAAAGGATCGCCCGCGCTCGATA
This sequence comes from Mycoplana sp. BE70, assembly GCF_031455855.1. Taxonomy (NCBI): domain Bacteria; kingdom Pseudomonadati; phylum Pseudomonadota; class Alphaproteobacteria; order Hyphomicrobiales; family Rhizobiaceae; genus Mycoplana; species Mycoplana sp. BE70. The sequence goes on along the minus strand of NZ_JAVDTM010000005.1, from coordinate 224,188 downwards.
CCGGACTCGTTGCCAGCGCGCAGGCGGTCGAGCACTGTGAAATCAGCCGATACGGAACGTTGATCACCTGGGCAAAAACGTTGGGTCAGAAGGAGATCGCCGATCTTCTGTCCCAGACGTTGGCCGAGGAAGAAGCCACCGACAAAAATCTCACGAAACTTGCGGAGGCCTCCGGTCAATGCGAAGGCGGCGGCCTGACCGCGGATTCTCCAGCCGGTCGTCGAATGGCGACCGTCTGAGCGGGTGATAGACAATGACCAACATACGCACGCATGGTTTTGACAGTCCTGCTCAACTCCGCGAGCATTGGGCCGAGTTGGAGGACGAGGCATTCGATGCGATGAAGGCCGGCGAGGTTGAACGGCAGCTTTCCAAACTCCGCCGGGAAGTTGCCCAACTGCGCATCAGGCTTGCCGAACGGAGAAGCGCCGTCGCGTCGGTTGACCGAAGCGTTCCTTGGCTTTGGGTAACGGGCACGATCACCGCCGTCGTCGTTCTGAGCGCGCTGTTCAAGCGCCGCTAGGCCAGCTTTTGCATCCCCGCTGCGTGGGGAAATAAAATCTTGTTCGGCCCATGGTTGCTATCTTTCGTTGGCGATCACGCCCATACTCCGCCATCGTTGGCAAATGGCTAGGGCGCTGACGGCAGGGAGTTGGCTTCTTCCGCCCCCGTATGGGAGGGAGTCATGGGCTCTAAAGTCCTGCAGAAGGCATTCATCCAAAACGACCAGAAACTCGAAGAGATCGAACGCATCGTCACCGCGATCAGCCGGTACGGCTGGTTCGAAGACGAGGATCGCCACCGCACCTGGCTGCGCACTTATCTCCTAGGCCTTTATGGTCGGGGATTGGTGCTTCGAGACGAGCTGGCGCTCTGCGGACTGGCAGCCGCCAAGCATCGGTTCCGTTACGACGACACCGGGCGGGAAAGAACGGCGGCGGGTGCTTATGGCCCCGAGGATATCAAGCTGATGGGGGCGATCTTTGGTCTCGCCAACCGAAATCCAACAGTGCCGAAAGACAGCATTGAGGCGAGGACGTTGGCGCGCCGCGTCATGCGGCTGTACAAGGCCGGCTACCATGATCCCGAGAGCGTCCTCGAGCTGCTGAAGAGCCTCTAGGGAGCGGTTTTTCAGACCCACGCAGATGCCGGGTGGGCGCCCGGCGCTATGTCCGCCACTCCATCTATTTCTGGATGTGCGCCCCAGTCACCGACGCTGGGTCTTGCGGCATCGGTGCAGAACCGTGCGCGAGGCAGATCAGGAACAAGTTGGCGCACGACCCTCGCCCCGGCCGCTTCTGACTTCCCAACGACGAGCGATGAACGCACCAGCACCGCCGGACCGGTCGGGCTTTGACTGACGTGTCTCCGCACGTTTGAGCGACGTTGCGATGAATTCCGGCCCGTCGACTGGGAACAAAGCATTCACCGCCACAGTTATTGCGGTTCATTGGGCTCAAGACGACCAGAGAGTTCTGGCAGGAGGTATGAAATGGGCCGAGGTATCTTGCTGTGGCTGCTCGGTATTCCGCTGCCGATCGTCATCCTGCTTCTTTTGTTCATGCGATAAGGGGAAGCAAATGGCGACCTTTGCGGCGAAAGACGATGTGACGCCTGTTGAATCGACCAGTTCGGCGGTGAGCTGGGCAGCGGTATTTGGTGGAGCGGTTACGGCCGCTGCCGTGACCCTTATTTTGCTCCTGGTTGGTTCGGGCCTGGGCTTGACGATGGTTTCTCCCTGGAAGGCGGAGAGCGCATCGGCTGAAACGATCTCTACGACCGGAGCCATCTGGCTGGTCGTCGTGCAGTGGCTGTCCGCGGCCCTGGGAGGGTACCTGGCGGGACGCTTGCGGACGAAGTGGGTCGGGGTTCATACGGATGAGATCTATTTTCGCGACACAGCCCATGGTCTGCTGGCGTGGGCGGTGGCAACGCTTCTGGTTGCGGCGCTCGTGAGCTCTGCGGCTACATCCGTCGCCCGCGGCGTGACCGGCGCGGCGGGCGCGGTTGCCGGAGCGGCGGGTGCCACTGCAGTTGCAACGGGGGAAAATACAAACAACATCACTCAGTATTTCTCGGATGCGCTGCTGCGGCCCGCCAACCCGGCAAATCCGCCCCAGGGCCAGGTTCCATCTGGCGCTTTGGGAGAAGTCGCGCGGATTCTTTCAAATGCCGCGGTGGCCGGCGCCCTGCCGGCCGACGACCGAAGCTACTTGGAGAGGCTCATTGCGGCGCGCACCGGCTCGAGCGAGGCAGAAGCAAAGGCGCGCATCGATGCGGTGCTGAAGCAGGCCGAAGATGCAAAAGCCAAAGCGCAGAAAGTGGCGGATGACGCCCGCAAGACGGCTGCCACAGTCGCGCTCCTCGGTGCGCTTTCGCTCATGGTCGGCGCCTTCATCGCCGCCGTCAGCGGAGCCCTCGGCGGTCGTCAACGAGACGACGATCCGGATGTGATGAAGAAATACTAGAGACCCAGCCCGCGGCTTCTGGAAATGACGTCGGACCCAGCCACAAACAGGTATGCCATGAAATTTTTGACCGTTCGCAATGGAAGGCAGGCGATCGTGGCCATCCTGATTGTCTCGACAATGATCGTGGCAGCAGTGTACCTCGCCAGCCTCCCGGTCACCGAACCGGGCGGCTCGGTTGACCCAAAGGAGACCCTGGTCGGCCCTGACTAGTCCGCCTAGCGTGAACGATCCGGCTCAGTCTCGTCAAAATTTATGTCCCAGTCCCGTTCGGGTTCCTCACCCGGGGGTGTGCGATGTCCGGTCACGTCTTCCGGTCCGGTAATCACAGTCGGCTTTGCGCTGTCGACGCCGGTGCTTTCGCGGTCGGCCTGGGATTTTGCGAATTGACCTCTCGCATCCTTTTCCGGCCCGGCAGGGTCCCTCTTGATAGCGCCCGACGTGCGCTCTCGGTCCCGGTTGTTCTCGCCAACCGCATCGCGATCGATGTCGGGATCATCCTTGGCCGGAAGGTACCCGCGCGGCCGCGTTTCCTCAGGTCCTTCCCAGCGCGGGGATTGGTCGGTTGTACCAGGCGCACCGTCTCTCGGTTTGTTCATGCCCATGATCGTTCTCCTTTCTGCAGAGCCAATTGATGGGAACCGCAGAAGTTCCTCGGCTGAGTGGAGCAGCGGGGTCCGGCCACGCTTGCAGACATGCGCAACGACTATTCACCTGCCCGACAGGATCGGCTGTAGGGCACTTTTTCGCTGTTGAAATGCATCATTTGCGAGCCTCGGACGTTTAGGGCCAACGACGCCAATCGGAGGTCCCGATGTCTCAGCACCGAAACGGCGCGCGAAAGGCTCTGGTATTGGCGGCGTTGGCACTTGCGGCCGGCGCGCTGTTGCCGAAGAAAAGCGGCAAGGGCGAGCGCCGCGTATACCGTTCCGCCACGGGATCCACCCAGGGCGAAACACAGGGCGACGGCCACGGACGGCGCGCTCGGGCACCGAAGGAAATTCCACCGCCGGGTCTACGCGACGTTTTTTGGCGGCTCGTCGGCGAAGTCGCTGATGATCGCGTCACGCTGATTGCCGCGGGCGTCACCTTCTATCTGCTCCTCGCCCTGTTTCCCGCTCTTGCAGCCCTCGTGTCGCTATATGGCCTGCTCGCCGACCCTGTCGCCATCCAGGATCATATCCGGGAGATGGCGAGCGTTCTGCCGCAGGGAGCTTTCGAGGTCTTCTCGAACCAACTCCAATCCCTTGTGGAACGACGGGACACCACGCTCGGCATCGCGTTCTTCGTCGGATTAGGCGTGGCGCTTTGGAGTACGCACAACGGCACTCTCGCAGTCTTCGACGCAATGAACGTGGCCTACGACGAGGACGAAAAACGTGGGCTGCTCCGGCTTAACCTCATCGCGCTCGTTTTCACGATCGGTGCCATGCTGGCTGCGGTCATAGTGATCGGCGCCATCGCTTTGATGCCGGCGATCGTGTCCCGCTTGTCCAGCTCCTTGCAGGAAACCCTGGCACTCGTTGTTCGCTGGCCATTCCTTCTGGCGATGATGTTCGCGGCGTCGACGGCGGTCTACCGTTTCGGGCCGAGCCGACAGCCAGCCAGATTCCGATGGATCACCTGGGGTGCGGCACTGTCGACCGTGGCCTGGTTCCTGATGACCTTGGCCTTCTCGTGGTATGTCAGCAACTTCGCCAACTACAATGCGACCTACGGCACGCTTGGAGGGCTTGTCGGATTTCTGGTCTGGACATGGCTCTCGGTAGCGATCCTGATCGTCGGGGCAGAATTGAATGCCGAACTGGAGCACCAGACCGCTCGCGACTCGACGACGGGTGCACCATTGCCGATGGGCGCGCGGGGTGCGTCCATGGCCGACCATCTGGGAAAGACGGCGGACTAAGAATCTGGGATGGGCGGCGCTGCGGCATCCGGCATCTTGCCGGCCTGGCCAAGGCTCGAGGCCGGAGCGCGAGCAAGGAGCGCCGTTGTCAATTCTGCTACCAGGCGCTTGGTGTCAAAGGGCTTGGATACGAGCGGAAAATCTCGAAACCTCGCAGGCAAGCCCTCGCGCCCGTAACCGCTGACGAAAACAAACGGTATCCGCTTGGCCGCGAGCAGCTCCGCCACCTCATCCACCCGCGCACCGCCCAGATTGGCATCCAGCAGGACCGCATCAAATTCATCCCCGGCAGCCAGCTGAAGCGCGCGCTTCAAGTGGAAAGCCGTCGCGGCAACTTGAAAATTGTTGGTCCGCAATACCTCTTCCATCTCCATTGCAATCAATGGTTCGTCCTCGACGATAAGAACCCGCGGCTGGCGATGGAAGGCAAGGTCGGTGGGCTTCAACTGATCTTGCGCGGATGCATGTGCCGCGTCGGAAGCTGAAGACCGTTCCTCCGGTAACGGGAACTCGATTTCGCAGGAAAGGCCCTCGCCGGCATAGGATAGTTGTGCGCTGCCGCCATAGGGCAGAAGGCTTCGTTCGATGATGGTCGTGCCAAAGCCTGAGGTTTTCGGTGCTGCCACCTGAGATGCGCCGGATTCACACCATCGGAGCCGCAATACACGGGCGGCCATGTCCGAGACCGTCCAACTGATGTCCAAGTGGCCGGTGCCCGTCGAAAGCGCCCCGTACTTGCGGGCGTTCGTTGCAAGTTCGTGCAGGACCAATCCAAGCTGCACCGCAATGCGCGCTTCCAGCCTTACGTCCGGCCCTCGGTATGCAATCTGCGCTTCCCTTTCGCCAAGGGCGACCTGGTTTTTGACGAGTTCCTCAACGGTCGTGCCGGACATCTTCCGGTCGACCAGCAGATTATGGGCTCGCCCAAGGGCGTCAATCCGCCCGACAAAACTTTCGACGAAACGTTCCGGACTGGGGGACTTCCGCAGCGACTGCCTTGCCAGCGACTGGATGATGGCCAGTGTGTTCTTTACGCGATGGTTCAACTCGTCGAAGAGCAGGCGCTGCAATCGCTCGTGTTGCTTCCGTTCGCCGATATCCCGCGCGATCTTTGACGCTCCCACGACCCGACCCTTGCAATCATGGATCGGGGAAATCGTCAGCGACACATCGATGCGGGTGCCGTCCTTGGTGATGCGAACCGTGTCATAGTGGTCAATCCGCTCGCCGCGGCGCAGCTTCGCCAGGATATTGTCTTCCTCGTCCCGTAGCTCCGGCGGGATCAACCTCGTTATGGAGGTTCCAATCATTTCCTCAGGACGGTAGCCGAACATCCGCGTCGCACTGGCATTCCAGGACGTCACGATGCTGTCCAGGCCCTTGCTGATGATCGCATCATCCGACGTTTCGACGATCGCAGCGAGACGCGCGGAGGTCAGCGCAGCCCGATTTCGCTCGGTAATGTCGCGAGCCACTTTCGAGGCACCAACCAATCGTCCGCGCTTGTCGCGCGTCGGCGAAACCGTGATCGACAATTCTACCAACCGACCGTCCTTTGCAATGCGGACTGTCTCGAAATGTCGAATGTGTTCTCCTCGTTTCAGGCGGAACAGGATCTCGTCTTCTTCGCTCTGAAGGTCGGCCGGTATGATTTTGCGGATCGACTGGCCGATCATTTCCTCGGCGTCGTAGCCCAAAATTCTGGTCGCGGCAGTGTTCCAGGAGGTGATGACGCCCTCCAAGGTCTTGCCAATGATCGCATCGTCTGAAGAAGAGACGATCGCTGCCAGCCTTGCGTCGGCGGCTTCGGCGCCGTTGGAGTCCGCCAGTTCAATCAGGAGATTTACCGCACCAATGACTTTGCCGGTGTCATCCTTGACGATATTGGGGTGGGATTCGAACGCAACTTCGCTGCCGTCAGGGCGTTGTGCGATCATTTCCTCATCCGCAACGACCTCTCCTCTGACAACCCTGGCCATTGGACAATCGTTGCGCTGCATCGGGCGACCGTCGCCATGAAAAAGCTTCCAGGAACCGCACCATCGCTCGGTTCCCACGACAGGACGTCTGCCCCACAGAGCGGCGGCAGCTTCATTGAAAAAAGTGATCCGTCCCTCGGTGTCGGTACCGTACACCGGAACCGGGATGGCCATGAGGTGATTCAGCATTCCCCAACCTCGTTTCGTTGGTCAGCAATGCGGGATCCATCGAAAAGTTCCCGAAGATGAAGCGGAAACCTCGCTTCGTTGCAGCAATAGCGGCCGCGCAATCGGTCTGGGCCGGGGTCACGGAACACTGAGAAACCCTTCCACGTTGCTGCCGCGAATGAGAAACACGTCTGCCTCGCGGGTCGCAGCGCCGGCCGCTCCACACAAATATAGCCGCTTTCGAAAGGCGGCTGTCTTCCGCCAACTCGGCCCTGGCCTTGTTACAGGCGCAGCCGACGACGACCCGAGCGGTATTGCCACTTATTCTCAGGCTGGCGCGCAGTTCGGCTTCAATATGCTCTGGACCATGGTGTTTACCTATCCGCTGATGACGGCGATCCAACGCGTCAGCGCCAGGATCGGCCGCGTCACCGGCGCCGGCCTGGCCCAAAACATCGGCCACATCTGGCCGAAGAGCGTTGTGCTCGGACTTGTCGGTCTCCTGTTTATCGCAAATACGATCAACATCGGAGCGAACCTCGCTGCGATGGGTGCGGCCGGAGAAATGCGGTTCCGTTTATGGTGGCGATGATGTCCGTCGTTGGCAAACGCTCGGTGATGAGAGAATTCACAGCACCTCCGATGCTGAGAACCGGAGGGTGGATGGCGACGGTTGCGATGGCTGCCGCGGTCGCAGGCATGGCCCTGTTCTGACGGCAGACGCCGGCGCGATGGAAGCGAATGTCCTCGAAAACCAGCCCAAATCTCCCTGTGCAGCAGTAAAACGCCGCCGCGGGCCTCTCTTCCCATCTTAGCCGGCATGAGCAAAGGGTCTTGTGAGATTGGCGTCGAGGATGAGCGGGGCGGCAGCGCGAATGCGGGCCGCTACATAATCGTCCAGTTCAGCGCCCTGCAGCGGCTTTCCGAACAGGTAGCCTTGGCCATAGTCGCACCCATGGGCGCGCAGATAGGCGCGTTGGCGCTCGTTCTCCACGCCTTCTCCCACCACCCGCAAGCCGAGGCTATGGGCAAGGCCTATGATCGCCCTCGAGATTGCGGCACTGTCCGGGCTGGTTTCGATGTCGCCGACGAAAGATCGGTCAATTTTCAGTCGGTGCACCGGAAAGCGTTTCAGGTGGATGAGCGAGGCATAGCCGGTGCCGAAATCGTCAAGCGCGATGCTGACGCCGAGCCGGACGAGTTGGTCGAGAGCCGGGGCGATCGTGTCGACGCCCCGATCAAGCAGGATATTTTCGGTGATCTCCAGTTCGAGGCTGGAAGGCGCGATCTGGAACCGGTCCAGCATCGCTGCAACCTGCCCGACGAAGCCGTCGAGCTTTAGTTGTGCGGCTGCTACGTTGATCCCGATCGTGCCGAAGTCGAAACCCGCTTTCTGCATGGCTCTTACCGAGGCGAGCGCGGTTTCCAGCACGAAGGTGCCGAGCGGGACGATCGCGCCGGTCTCCTCCGCCACGGGGATGAATTCTTCCGGAGAAACCGGTCGGCCGTTGAAACTCCACCGTGCCAACGCCTCGAAGCCGACATGCCGTCCATCGGTGAGTGAGACCTGCGGCTGCAACGCGATGGCCAGACGCCCGGTCGAAAGATCGCCCTGCAGCGCTGCGGCGAGCCGTTCGCGCCGCTCCAGTGCCGAGCGCATGGCTGTGTCGAAGATGCGCCAACCGCCGCGATTGTTGCCCTTCGCTTCGTAGAGCGCGATATCGGCGTTCTTCATCAGGTCGTTGGGCGTGATGGCCTGATCGGGAAACAGGCTAACTCCGAGGCTGCAATTGGGCACGACCCGATGCGAGCCGATGGCGAAGGGCTGCGCGACCTCCTTGCGCACCCGGCCCAATAGCCGCTCGAGCGACGCGCGGCCGGCGATCTTCGGCAGGATGATGGCGAATTCGTCGCCGCCGAGGCGCACGACGATGTCGTTTGCGCGCAGCGCCGCAACGAAGCGGTCGGCCAGTTCCCGGAGAAGGGCATCGCCGGCATCATGACCGAGCGTGTCGTTGATCGACTTGAAATTGTCCAGGTCGGCGACGACCAGCGCGCCCATGTAGCCGCCGCGCTGGGCGCGGGCGCAGGCCCGCTGCAAGCCACCCGTGAGCACCGAGCGATTGTAGAGCCCGGTGAGCGGATCGCGCTCGGCCTGCTGCTTGATGGTGAGTTCCGCCCGCTTGAGATCGGTGATGTCGGTGCGCACTCCCACCGTGTTGCCGGAGTTCGAACGCCGCTCGCGCACCTGCAGCCAGCGATCGTCGCGCAGGTGCTGGACGATTGGGCCGGTTGGCTTGCGAAATGCGGCGAGGCGGTCGGCAAGCCAACCGGCGGCGCCTTCCTCGGAGTCGTCCGAAAGTGCGAACTGCCCGCGCTCAAGGGCGAGCTTCATCAGGTCCTCGAACCGCGCGCCCGTGTCGATATCCTGCGCGATGGTGTCATGCAGTTCTCGGTAGGCCCTATTCCAGAGGATCAGGCGCTCCTCGCTGTCAAAGGCGGCGACGCCGTCGGGAATGGTTTCGATGATGTCGCGGAGCAGGGTTTCGACGCGTTCGCGGCGTTTGTTCTCCGCGCTCAGGCGTACTTCGGCCCGCTTGCGTTCGGTGATGTCGTAGCGGATGGAGACATAGCCGCCGGTGCGGCCGGCGTCGTCGAGGTAGGGCACGATAGTGGTGTCGACCCAGTAGAGCGTGCCATCCTTTGCGCGGTTCTGGATCTCGCCGCGCCAGCTCCTGCCGCCAGCGATGTCACGCCACATGGCGGTAAAAAAATCCTTCGGGTGGTGGCCGGAATTGACGATGTTGTGGTGGCTGCCGATCAATTCGTCGCGCCCGTAGCGGCTGATGCGGCAGAAGGGTTCGTTGACATGGGTGATCCTGCCCTGGCGGTCGGTGATCGCCACGATCGCATGCTGGTCGAGCGCTGTCTTGTAGGCTTCGAGCACACCGGTCAGCGCCTGGATCGGCCGCGTGACCCGGGTAACGACGATGAAGAAGGCGAAGGCTCCAAGCGCCACGGTGATCGCCAGCGCGGTGGAGCTTACGACGAAACTACTGAGGCCGCTGGCCTCCACTTCCCTGGCGTAGTTGCCGGTCGTCTCGCCGATGACGTGCGACAGAGCGAGCAGGCTGTCGATGGCACGCGTCGCCGCCGTCACCCATTCATCGCCCCGGAGCGCATAGGGGCGGCCCTCGGCGCTCGCTTTGTAAACGCTCCGGCGCAGTGCGCCGAAGGTGCCGAAGAACTCTGCTTTGGCGGTTTCGATGGCCGTAACCACTGCCGGATCGGCGAAGGAACGGCCGGCATAGGCCTCGATCGTAGCCCAGGACTGTTCGAGCCGGCCGCGATATTCGGCGAGCGTGGCGAGGTTTTGGTCGTTGAGCCGCTCCTGGCGGGCGATCATGGCGCCGATCATCGCCCGCTCACGGCCGGCATATTCGCTGACCACCCACATCGCCTGCCTCAGATCGAGCATGACCTGGGTGCGGGCGAGCCCAGTGGCCGGCACTTCCTGTGCGGCGATGCGCAGGTCCTGTGATGACATGATGAGTGCGGTGACTGCGGGCACCCAACGGCCAACCAGAACGCTATCGCGGGCCGACGCGGGAAGCGGCAGCTGCCGATCGATGGCGCGCCGAAGCGCGACCAGCGCGTCCCGGTTCTGGAGCACGGTGGCGAGCAACACGTCTTTCCTGGCAAAATCGGGGCCGTCGCGCAGGCGTGCGAGTGCCGAAGCGAGGGCCACTTCGCCGCGGCGACGGACGACGGTGATCCGCATGAGCGTACCGGTGTCGGCAGGAGATGCGCCGGCCAGCGCGGTATTGGTCACGCCGCGTTCCGTCGCGAGCGACCCGGCGCTGGTCAGGAAGAGAGCACCAATCTCAGCATTGTGCTGCATGGCACGCGCGCTGCGCATCGTATCCCACGCCGAGAGCAAGTTGGCCGAAGTGGCAAACAGCAGACCGACCACAAAGACCGCCATGATCGACAGAAGCAAGGTGCGGATCGCCAAAGAGGTTCGGCGGTCCTGCGCCGGCTCGGCGTCGTCTGCCTTGTAGATCGTGGATACACCGAGGGTATTCATTCGACTTCCTTCAGTGGCGGGATCGCGGTGTGCCGTTCGGCGGGAGTGCGTCACTCAGGCTCCTGCGGGGTGCACTCTCCCTTGGAGCCGAAAGGGCAAAACAACGGCGGACTTCATTCTCGCTCGTTGTTCGCGCAAGCTACAGGACCGTCGCAGCAGCGGTTCGTGGGCGGGTCGTCATATATCGACTCCCGACCCCTTCCTCGATCCCACGCCGGACTGTCCGGGTCTAATCGTGATCTTCTATGTACGGCACCGTATATATGCACCGTTAATCAGCAATTAACGCGAACAACCTCAAAGGAGTATGTGTAACGCCGGTATTGCTCGCCCGAGACATCAGTATTGTCGGCATGAAGGGCTAAATTAGAGCCGAGTTCTGACGGGGAGATGCCAGGCATCACTCGCGGCCCCAAAGCAGCCCCTCAAATCCCATCAGTGATGTGACGCCATGGACCGCATGAGCATGCTCCAGCAACGATGCTGGATGGACATCTTGGTCAAGCAAAAGAATGCGCGAATTGCGCGAGAGCGGGGCGATCGAAGTGCCCTCGCCTTCGGCCAGCTATCACTTCCGGATGAACCTTCAGGATGACCGTGCAGTCCGGGGCCGCATCGAGCATGCAATGAAACTGTGCGGCGTCAGCGAGGCCTTAACGAATCGAGGCATCGCCAAACGCCATGGTGTCCAGAACGATCACCGCAATTATCTGCTCTTCCGTAAATCTCTACATCTCATTCGTCCGTCCTCAATGGGCCGGACTCTACTTCATTCTGGTTGCAGGTCAGCAGCCTTCAATTGCCCACCGCCGGAAAGATGAAACATTCCCATGGGCACACTCGTTGTCGTTGGCTCGACATGTTCACGGAGTGATGTGATTCGTTGGGTAAAAGCATTAAAACAGGCGCTTGAGCTTCCGTTTTGCGTAAGACCTTAAACGGGACAACTTGGATGTTCCCAACCGTGAAATGCGTCTTTCGATTCGATCCAATCTTCCATCGAGGCTTGCATTCATTGCAATGAGTTTCTTGAGGCGGCTATCACGCTTGCGATTGCTTGCAGTTAGTCTTTCTGCTTTTCGCTCGCTCTGCGTGACCTGCTTTTCCAACTTGCGGAGTGTCAAAAGAGTCTCACGGCGGAATTTCCCCAAACGTTCAATGATTACGTCCGGAGCACAGGTCTCCGCTGCCTTTGGGAACCTCTCGGTAGACAGACGACGGTCAAACTCTTCCGCTTTGCCAGGAAAATCATAAATGCAAGGCAGATTGTTCTTTTTGATAAACTTGACGTAGTTCTCAAAAAGTGCCGAATGACCATTCAGCATTCTTGAAAAATCCGCTGACTCAGCCAACTCTCTTGCGTCAAGATTTTCATCTATTTCGTCCATTCTTCGATATGGAATATGGAACAACTCGGCAAGCTCACGTGTACGAGAATCGGGTGCTAAGATAAATGCAGGGGTTCCACCCAGTATCGATGCGATATTTCCATGTAATCTTGTGCCGAAGGAAAATTGGAATTTGCTCAGATAGTCAAACCAAGTCGATGGATCAACGAAAAATTTTGCTCGCTTATTCGCGGTAAGTTCGTAAATGCTTTCCGGAGAAATCCCATCAAACTCCGAACCTTTTCCGCCTCCCCACAGCATCGTTGTCAAAGAGCGCGATTCTTGGCAGATTACAACTGAGTTACGGTACTTCTGGATATGATTGTCCGCTAGGTGCAGCATCAAATCCAGCCCATTGCGGAAGCATCCCTTCTTAAAAGCAGATGTCACGTTAATGGAGATAGGTGAATCCAAAGAAATTGTGCCAGGGTCTCGAATTGCAAGATTTTCTCCGTACATAAACATCGATGGACAACCAATGATGTCGATGGACGATTCAGGGAACCCCAGTTTCTTCAGGTACGCCGCTGAACATTCCCCTCGAACGCCGATTGAAGCGGAACGATCCAATACAGCGGAGACAAAGCGCCGCGATATATCATCAATCGGTTTTAGGTTGTCGAGGTTGTAGTCTAAGTCAGTTTGAACTCCTACGCCGGCTACGATTACAGGAATCTTCAGTCGGCGAACTAGTTCATAATAGTTCTCAAGTGCCGGGGCCCATGCGACGCGGAAGCTATTTGCCATCGGTAACACAACGGCATCGTAGTTTTCATTGATAAAGTCTGCTCGCTTCGGGTTCGCTCCATAGCCGTGCCTACCGATTTCAACATCATCGATGGAAAGGGTCTTAAACACGGATTGTGCAAACAACATGTTCCCAGAATTGGTGCCTGCGACGTCCCTCTCGTCAGATTCCAGTATGTTTACGACTTCAAAAGGAGCTTTCCCAATTCTTAGAAGAATTCTTTTAGGCACAGACGGTTTTCCCATTTTTCGAGGACCGAACTCCCGGTCCAAATTCAATTACACGTTTAGCTCTCGCAGTCAGTTGATCTGGGCGAGTAGGCGGTAAACCCAAGATTGCATATGATTCGAGCGCAGGTAGTATCGGCCGTTGCAGCGCTTCACGATCTCTTTCATCATGTGCCGCAAGTTGGGCGTCGTTGTAAAGAATTTGATCTAGGCCTTTTTATAGAATTTTTGCGTAGTGACCGCGGACGACTCTGCGAACGCAGTTACGGGCTGGCCGTTGCGATCGAGAACCTCCGGCAGCGCAAGCAAAACGTCGCCTGCCCGGGGGCCCTCATGACCTGGGATCAGTCCTTGCTCTCTACCCGGCGATAGGCAATGCGGGCCGTTATGGCCGTCACTGTGATCAGGGTCAGGATGACCGAGATCGCCGCAATCGCCGGGTCGATGTTGTCGCGCAGTCCCATCCACATCAGGCGCGGCAGCGTGATGGCATTGACGCTGGTGATGAACAGCGTGACGCCGATCTCCTCCCAGGACAGCACGAAGGACAGGAGCCATGCGGTTGCTATTCCGAACTTGATGTTGGGGATGATGATCTTCGTCGCCCGCTCCCATGTGGACGCGCCGAGACCGCGCGCGGCAAGGTCGATGCGCCGGTCGACCTGGCTTAGCGACACCAGGATCAGCACCACGGCGAAGGGCACGGTTACCACGACGTGCGCAAGCACCACGCCCAGCCAACTGTCATAGCCGATGGCGCTGCCGATACCCGACATCGACGTTAGCAGGAAATAGAGCGTGATCGCCGAAACCACCGGCGGCACGATCATCGGCAGAAGCACGAAGCCGACCAGCAGCGCGGCGAAGCGCGGTCGGAACATCCAGATGCCGAGACTGAAGGTCAGGGCGAACAGCGTCGCCAGCGTGCTGGAAACGATGCCGACGCGCAGGCTGAGCAGGATGCTGTCCAGCCAGCGCGGGTCTTCGATCAGGGTGCGGTAGTGCCGAAGCGACAACCCGCCCGTCGGCATGGACAGCATGCGCGACGGCGTCAGCGACACCGGCACCACCGCCAGCAGCGGCATCAGCAAGAAGACCGCCACCAGAATGGCAACGAACAACGCAACGTGACCCGGGCGATAACCGCTCATGTCAGCCTGCCATCTCTGAGGGCCGCAGGTAGCGGAACAGCGCCGCCGTCAACAGGCCGACGATCACGACCAGGGTAATGCTGATGGCAGCACCCAGACCCCAGTCCGGACTCTGGAAAATACGCAGGTAGACGAGTTCCGCCACCATGACGCTGCGGCCGCCGCCGAGGATCGCCGGCGTGACGAAGAAGCCCAGCGCGAAGACGAAGACGATCAGCGCCGAACCGATGATGCCGGACATGGTCATGGGGACGAACACCGACCAGAAGATGCGCGTGCGGCTGGCACCCATGCCACGCGCGGCCAGCAGTACCCGCTCGTCCAGAGCCCGCATGGCCGATGCGATGGGGAATACCGCAAATGGAATCAGGAAATGCATCATGCCGACGACGACGCCGAATTCATTGCGCACGAGCGCGAGCGGTTCGCTGAGAAAACCGATGGAGCGGAGCCAAGTATTGATCAGCCCCTGGTTGGAGAGGAGAGCCACCCAGCCGAACGCGCGCGTCAGCACCGAAATCCAGAAGGGCACCAGGATGCAGTACTCGGCCGCCAGCCGCTGGCCCGGCGTGCCGCGTACCCAGATGTAGGCAATGGCATAGGCGGCGGCCACCGCTGCGATCGTCACAAACGCGCAAATGCGAAAGGTGCGCACGAACACCGATTGCACCAGAGGATCGGTGAGCAGCGCCTGATACTGCCCGAGCCCCGGCTCGGGCAGGGTGAAGCTCCATTTCAGGACGCCGACAAACGGGATGCCGTAGGCGAGCCCGAGGAGAAGAAGCAGCGGCGCCAGAAAGAGCGCCGCGCCGATCGGGTTGGAGCGACCAAGCATCTGCCGGCTCAGGCGGAGATGATCTTGGTGAATTCGTCGAGCGCCGGGCCGTAGTGCTCGGCGTACCATTCCATGTTGAGCGCGATCTGCTTGCTCATATTGGCGGGGTCGACCGGGTTGAAGCGCTTCTTGTCTTCGGGGACCAGAGCATCGGTCGCCGGGTTGGCGGGGCCTTGCCCGAGGATATCGAACATGACGAGCTGCTTCTGCGGATCCTGCGCGCTGGCGATGAACTTCATCGCCGCGTCGCGGCCGCCGGGGTTGCCCTTGATGACGGCCATCGCGCCGGGCGACAGCAGGCCCTGGTCCCAGATGAACTTGATGCGGCCGCCCGAATCCTGCTCGATCAGCGAGGCGCGGGTCGACCAGACGAGCGCCATCGAGGCTTCACCATCCAGCAGCAGCGACTGGCTTTCCGAACCGCCACCCCAGTAAGCGACGACGTTCTCCTTGAAAGCCGCGATCTTGTCATGCGCGCGCTTGAGATCGAGCGGATAGAGCTCTTCCGGCGCCACGCCGTCGCCGAGAAGGGCGGCCTCCCACATGCCGCTGCCCCATTTGTAGAGCGAGCGCTTGCCCGGGAACGTCTTCACGTCGAAGAAGTCGGCCATGCTCTTCGGCGCCTGGTCGCCGTACTTCTCCGAATCATAGGCGATCACGTAGGAGAAGAAGTAGCTCGACGCGGCGTAGTCCCAGCCGAAGCCCGGGCGCATCTTGTTCTTGTCGACGACCGCGTAGTCGATCTCTTCCACCATGCCTTGCTTGCCGAGCGTGAGCGCCGAGAACGGATCGGCATCGACAATATCCCAGCTCGGCGCACCGCTCTTGAACTGGGCGGTGATGGCGCCTTCGGTCGGACCGGAACCGTCCTGCTTCACCACGATGCCGGTTTCCTGCTGGAACGGCTGGCCATAGGCCTTGTCGTAGGCGGTCACGGCGTCGCCGCCCCAGTTCACGAACACCAGTTGCTTGTCTTCCGCCGAGGCACCCGTGGCCCGGAGCGCCAACGGCGCGCCGGCAAACAGCATCGCGGCGAGCTGGGCAAAGCGCCTGCGGGTGATCTGGCCGCGCTTCACCTTCTCTGCGAGGATTTCGAGGCAGTCTTTCTGAAAAGCTTCATTCATGGTCATTCCCCCCTTTGTTGTCTTCGATAATCTGCTGGGACGCGACTTGCGGCTTGATGCTTGTCCGCCCCTTAACCCGCCGGCAACAGGAAGCCCGCCTCAGCCGGCCATGTCAGCCAGACGCTCTTGCCTCCCTCAAGGGCGCGCTGCGCGGTTTCCGTCGGCACGCAAACACTCAGCTTGCAGCCACTGCGGGTCGCCAATTCCAGACGCGTCGCCGCGCCGAGATAGGTGGAGGACGTCACGGCGACGGCGACCCCGTTTTCCTGCGGTGCCGGCTCGTGTGCGATCGACATGTGTTCGGGACGTACGGCCAGGATGGCATTGCCATCAACCGCGCTTTGGGCAAACCGCAATGCGATCTCACGGTCCTCGTGCAGCCCTCTGGCGCCCTCGCCGTCAGCGCGGATTTCGCGTAGCGGCAGCATGTTGATCTCGCCGAGAAACTCGGCAACGAAGCGGTTGCCCGGGCGCTCGTAGACATCCTGCGGCGTTCCCACTTGAAGGAGTTCGCCATGGTTGAAGATGGCCACGCGCGACGAGAGGGCCAGCGCTTCGCTCTGATCGTGGGTGACGAAGACGAATGTCGTACCGGTTTCCTCGTGCAGGCGCTTCATCTCGGTCTGCATCTGGCCGCGCAGGCTCTTGTCGAGTGCGGAAAAGGGCTCATCGAGCAACAGCACGCCCGGCTCGAAAGCGAGCGCACGTGCCAGCGCGACGCGCTGCTGCTGGCCACCGGATAATTTGGAGGGCAGCTTGTGTTCATGGCCCTGCAAGCCCACGCGCTCGACCATTTCGGCGACGCGGCGCTTGATCTCTTGTTCGGATTTGCGCCGCACCCGCAGCGGAAAGGCGATATTGGCGGCCACACTCATATGCGGGAACAGCGCATAGCCCTGAAAGACCATGCCCGATGAGCGTCGTTCAGCCGGCTGGTCGGTGATGTCGACGCCGTCGTTGAACAGCCGTCCCCGGCTGGCACGTTCGAACCCGGCCAGGATCATCAGGAATGTCGTCTTGCCGGAGCCGGAAGGACCAAGCAGGGTCAAGAACTCGCCCCGGCCGATATCCAGCGAAATGTCCTTCAGCGCGTGGAAAGCACCGAAGCTTTTTCCAATACCGACAGCCTTGAGTTCTGCTGCCTGTCCGGCTTGCTGCATAGGCTTCCCCTCACCTTTTTCAGAAGCCTAAGCCACGCAATCAGCTCACGGCAACCGAATTATTTTCGCCTTATTGGGAAATTCTATTCACCTATATAGCTCCCCGAGCGGCCTTGGGCATCAGCCGCCTCATCCGCGAGGCTGGTCCGTAGCCAGTCACGGAAGGCCGGGAGGACCGGATGATCCGACTTGGCCAGGTCCACGACCAGGTAATAGGATCGTGATGCACGGATCGCCATATCGAAGGGGCGCACCAGCCGACCCTCGCTCAACGCCTTCTGCCCGGTGAGCTCGTCGCCCATCGCGATTCCCTGTCCCGCGATGGCCGCCGAAAAAACCAGGTTCATGTCGGAAAAGATTATGCCGCTCGCCGGATCCGCGTTTTCCACCTTGGTGAGCGACAGCCAGCGCGCCCAATCCTCGAAATCGTTGAGGTGAAGCAGATTTGTGCGCAACACATCGGCCGGCTTGGACATGCCGCCGATCCTGTTGAGCAGGCTCGGACTGCAGAGCGGCGTGAAGCGCACATCGCAAAGAAGTTCGACGCTGCGGTTCGGCCAGTTGCCGTCGCCAAAGGCGATAAACGCATCGACGTCGGGGATGCTCACGTCGTCCAGACGGCGCGGCGTCAGGATGGACAGTGAAACGTCAGGGTACATTTCCTGGAATGCAGCGATATGGGTGCAGAGCCAGAGCGAAGCGAACCCCGGTGTACAGCAGATCCGGAAGGATCCCCCGATGCCGCCGTCCCGGTATTGCGCGCCGGCATCGCCCAGCATCGTCAGCGCCTTGTGCACGTCATGGGCATAGCGCCGGCCGCGCGCGGTGAGCGCCACGCCCTTGCCGACACGCTCCAGCAGATCAAAGCCCAGGTCGCGCTCCAGGAGCCTCAACTGGTGGCTGACGGCACTGCGCGTCAGATGCAACTCCTCCGCCGCTCGCCATACGCTGCCGTGCCGGGCAAAGCTTTCGAGCGCGCGCAGCGCCTGTGTCGATGGTATCCGCAAGGACTCCCCCGTCTGGTGAACGAAATTTGCGCGAAACGATAAAACATATCACTTTTTGCGCAAGCAATTCACTGCTTTGCTCTGCATCCAGGCACAACATCGAAAAATTGGCAGGGACATGAGCAAGAGCTTCGCAGAGGACACCGCCACACGCTGGGTCGATGAGAACACGGCCGAGCTATCCAAGTGGACCAGCGAGATCTGGCACAAGGCCGAGACCGCCTGGCGCGAATACGAGTCGGCTGCCTGGTACGTGGAACGCCTGCGCGCCGAGGGCTTCGAGGTAGAGGAAGGTTCGGGCGGCATGCCGACGGCTTTCGCCGCCTCCTGGACGAATGGCGACGGTGGTCCGGTCATCGCATCCTATGCCGAATACGACGCCGTTCCCGGCAACTGCCAGGCGGCCAGCACCGTCAAGGCGCCGCGAGAGGGCTTGAACGAGCATGCCGGCGGCCACACCGATCCGCATTCAGCGCTCGGCATGAGCGCCTTTGGCGGTCTGCTCGCCACCAAGGCGGCCATGCAGGCGCACGGCATTCCGGGCACGCTGAAGTTTTTCGGCGAGCCGGCCGAGAAGGTGCGCGGCTCCAAGCCGATCCATGCCGCCAAGGGCTATTATGACGGCCTCGACGCGATGATCAGCTTCCATCCCTGCTACATGCTGCCGCTGTGCAACACGGTGAACTGGGACACGCATTGCGGCGCAGCCTATGCGATGGTCTACCGCTTCGTTTGCGACGAACCGGAAACATGGCTGAAGCGTGCCGACGGCCTGCCCATTCCGCAGGCGCACAGCGCCGTGCGCGCGCCGGGCGCCAACGACGCGCTGTTCTACATGTACAACGCCTCCAAGGCGCTGCGCGATTCCATGCTGCCGCACATGGGCGGCTGGTCGATCAGCGAGGCGATCCTGACGGCCGGGCAGGCGACGGCGGACAACCTGCCGGCGCGGCTTTCCGAGATCCAGTACATCATCCGCGTGGCGACGGTAGAAATGGCCGAGCAGGCGACGCTGATCCTCGACCGCAACGCCGAGGCCGCCGCCAAGCTTGCGCACTGCCGCGTCGAAAAGATTTGGGTGTCGAAGTCGCGCCCCGGCCTTGCCAACCACGTCATGGCCGAGCTGGTCTATGGCAAGCTTGCCGCCGTCGGTGCCCCGACATGGGGGGAGCGTGCCAAGGAAATCGCCCGTGAGATCCAGTCCAATCTCGGGCTGGAGCCAATGACCGAGCCCTTCCTGCCCGATTGCGAGACGCTGGTGACCCCGCAGGAGGCCGAGCGCATCCTGCGCCAGGACCTGCCGCCCTCGCAGATCAACTATACCTCGGACGACTACACCGACATGTGCTGGCACGCGCCCACCGCGCGCCTCTACATCGCCCGCCCGATGCTCACCGGTCCGGCCGGCTTTGCCTATCCGGACTGGGTGATGAACGCACTGGGCGGCATCCCCGAAACCATCGACCCGATGGTGGTCTGCGCGTCGAAGACCATCGCCCACTCGATACTCGAGCTGATGCAGAACGCCGAGCTGCGTACCGCGGCCCGCAAGGAGTTCGAGGAGCGCACCGGCGGCGGCGTCGGCGGCACCAAGTGGATTCCGCCGCTGGCCGACTACGAGGCGCCGATCGGCTTGCGCTGGCCCGAATATGTCACCACCGTGCGCGGCCGTGAATGGTGGATCCCGAGCGCCGGCTATTGAGGCCGGCACTCACGCTTTTCTTCTGACAGGTAACCGATCATGCGCGTTCTCTACGATCACCGCCCGAGCCACTCGGCCCGCAGCGCTTATGCGGACCTCGTGCTCGTCAACGGCCGCGTCTACACCGGCGATCCGGGCTTGCCCTGGTGCCAGGCGCTGGCGGTGGCGCGCGGGCGCATCGTCGCCCGCGGCGAGCGTGCGGATGTCGAGCATCTGATCGGTGCGCAGACCAAAGTGATGGATCTCGGCGGGCGCTTCGCCATGCCGGGCCTCTACGACATGCATACCCATCCCGACCTCGCGCTGGCGCCGCGCTATGCCGAGGATCTCGACATTGGCATTGTCGACCCGACGCCTGACCAGGTGCGCGATGCCATCCTGGCCTATGCGGCCAAGCACCCGGATCGCGACTGGATCTACGGCCAGTACTTCGTCCGCTACACCTTTCGGCAGGCCGGGCTCGTTCCCGGCAAGGACTGGCTGGACACGGTGATGCCCGACCGTCCGGTGGCGCTGCTCGACCGCATGTGGGGCACCATGATGGTCAATTCCGAGGCGCTGCGCCGTGCCGGCATCGCCGCCGACACGCCCGACCCGGCCAATGGCTATCTCGAGCGCGATCCGGTCAGCGGCGAGCCGACGGGCCTTCTGATCGACGGCGCCTACGCACTGATCCATGCGGCCATGCCGCCGACGCCGGTGCCGGTGCTTCGCGCCGCCTATCGCGACGGCGTGCGCTATCAATCCGCGCGCGGCGTGGTCTCGACGAAATATGTTCACGTCTGCGAAAACCGGCTCAATGCCTTGCAGTCGCTCGACCAGGCCGGCGAACTCACCCTGCGTGTCGAGGCCGCCATCAGCTGGCAGGACGATATCTTCCCGGTGCGCCGGCGCTGGGAACTGCTCGCCGGCGAGCGCCACTACTACCGCTCGGCCCGGCTCAACGCCAATGCGGTCAAATTCCACTTCGACGGCACGGTCGAGCCGCGCTCGTCCTATCTCATCACACCGTGGGATGGTGGCAATGCCGGCTGGAGCGGCAAGCTCAACCTCACGCCCGAGCATCTTGCCGACATGATCTGGGACATGGACCGGCAGGGCATCCGCGTCATCGCCCATTGCACTGGCGACGCTGCCTCCGACACCTTCCTCGACGCAGTTGAAGAAGTGCGCCGGCGGCCGGGCGGGCTGAATGTGCGTCATCAGTGCGCGCACTCGACCATCCTGCACGGCGGCAACCTGAAGCGCTTCCGCGATCTCAACGTCACGGCCGAATTCTCGCCGGTGTCGTGGTATCCGTCGAAGTTTGTCTCGGGCGCCCGCTCCGGCTACGGTCCGGAGCGCCTGTCGCGTGCCTACAACATCAAGGGCGTGCTGGAGGCCGGCGGCGTCGCCGTCATCGGGACCGACTGGCCGGTCAGCCCGCTCGATCCGTGGATCGCGCTCGAAACCATGGTCACCCGTGCCAATCCGTGGGGCGAAGGGGAAGGCCGCTTCGGCGAGCCGATCTCACTGAAGCAAGCCATCGACGTGATGACCAAGAACGGCGCCTGGTCGATGGGCATCGAGCACGAAGCGGGTTCGCTCGAAGTCGGCAAGTCGGCCGACATCATCGTGCTCGACCGCAACCTGTTCGAGGTCGAGCCGCAGGGCAACATCCACTCCACCAAGGTGGACCTCACCTTCCTGCAGGGCCAGCTGGTGCACGACCGGTTGAACGAGAACTCCTATGCCGTATGGCAGGGCGAGGCGCCGCAGCTATGGTGACCAAGGGCGCGCCCATACCGGTCACCGTCATCGGCGGCTTTCTGGGCGCGGGCAAGACGACACTCGTCAACCACATCCTGAACGGCGACCATGGGCTGAAGGTCGCGGTGCTGGTCAACGACTTTGGCGCGATCAACATCGACGCCGCGCTGATCACCTCGACCGAGGGCGGCCTTTACAGCCTGTCCAACGGCTGCGTCTGCTGTGGCCTCAATCAGGGCTTTGTCGAGCAACTCGAGGGGCTTCTGGCCACCCGCACCGACATCGACCACATCGTGATCGAGGCGAGTGGCGTGGCCGATCCCTCCCGCATCATGGACACGGTGCGCTATGCGCGCTTTGCCGCGCGCCTGCGCGCGGACGCCATCGTCGTGGTGGTGGACGCAGCCGGCTTCGACGATGCGATTGCAGCTGCGCCCGGCCTCGCCGAAGCGCAGATCGGTTCGGCCGACCTTCTGGTTCTCAACAAGACCGATCTGGTCGACCGCGAAAAACTCGACGTCTGGCACGCACGCTGGACCTTTCCGGACACCCGCATCGTCGAAACCACCAGTTCGCGCGTGCCCTTCGACATCCTCTTTGCCGGCCAGGTTTTGCCGTCCGGCATCGCCTCGACATTCAGCGCTGAACCCGTTCATGAACCGGCGGTGAGTGCGACCTGGCGACGTGAGGGCGCCGTTGATCTGAAGTGCCTACAGAAGGTTCTGACCGGCCTGCCGACAGCGGTCTACCGCGCCAAGGGTTTCCTGCGCACGATCGGTGGCCGGCGTTTCGCCGTGCACTTGGTCGGCACGCGCCTTTCCTTCGAGCCGATGGCAAACGCGCCGGAAGGCCTCGACGCGGACAATATCCTCGTGCTCATCGGCTTCGGTGAGCGTTCCGCGTTTGAGACCATTATGGCGCATCTCGACGGCTGCGCCGAACCGATCCCGCCCACCGCGACGGGCGCTGGCTGAGAGGGGTCGGAACTATCTGCTCGAATTGCGCCAGCGCTGTTTGGCGTTCCCGCGTCAGTCCGGCCTGCCTTCGGGGTCAATGGAACAATATTGATGCCGCACTAGCTGGCGTGCACTCTTAAGGAAGGGCGCGGCGCACTGGCGCCGCGCCTTTCCGTTACTTAGCCGCCGTAGCCGACGACGCTCTTGATCTCGAGGAAATCGTGGATGCCGAAATCAGCGTATTCGCGGCCGTTGCCCGACTGCTTGTAGCCGCCGAAAGACGCCATGGTGTCCCATGCCGGATAGTTCAGGTAAACGGAGCCGGCGCGCATGCGTGCCGCGACCCGGCGGGCCCGGTCGATGTCCTGCGACTGGACATAGGCGGCCAGCCCGTAGACGGTGTCGTTGGCGATGCGGATCGCATCCTCCTCATCCTCATAGGAAATGATGGAAAGGACCGGCCCGAAGATTTCCTCCCGCGCGATCGTCATGTCGGGGGTCACGTTCCCGAACACGGTCGGCCGGATATAGTAGCCACGATTCAGGCCGTCGGGTCGTCCGGGGCCGCCGGTGACGAGCGTCGCGCCTTCGCTGATGCCCACTTCGATCAGGCGCTGGATCTTGTCGAACTGCAACTGGCTGACGACGGGGCCGAGGTTCGTCTCCTCGGAGTTCGGGTCGCCCGTGCGAAACGCCTCGGCGACAGCCTTGGCGATGGCAAGCGCCTCGTCGTGACGATCCTTCGGAACCAGCATGCGCGTCGGCGCGTCACAGGACTGCCCGGTGTTACTGAAGCAGCCACGAACGCCCTTCGTTACTGCGGTCTCGAAATCGGCGTCGGGGAGGATGATGTTCGCCGACTTGCCGCCGAGCTCCTGCGCCACCCGCTTGACCGTGTCGGCCGCCGCCTTGGCAACGATGACCCCGGCTCTCGTCGATCCGGTGAAGGAGACCATGTCGACATCGGGATGGGAGGCCATGACCTGTCCAACGTCCGGGCCGGTGCCGTTGACGAGATTGAACACGCCCTTCGGCACGCCCGCCGCATGCATCACCTCCGCAAAGACGATGCCCGAGATCGGCGCGATCTCCGACGGCTTGAGCACGACAGTGCACCCGGCCGCGATCGCCGGCGCGACCTTGCAGACGATCTGGTTGAGCGGCCAGTTCCATGGCGTGATCAGGGCGCAGACGCCGATCGGCTCCTTGACGACCATCGTCGTGCCGCGCGTCTCGCTGAACGAATAGGTCTCGAACGCCTTGATCGTGGATTCGAGATGGCCCCGTCCTGCCCATGCCTGTGCATCGCGGGCGAAGGAAAGCGGAGCGCCCATTTCCGCGGAGACGGCCTGCGCAATGTCTTCGAAGCGGTCGAGATAGACCTCGAGGACGCGCTTGAGCAGGGCGAGCCGTTCGGCGGGGCTCGTGCGCGAGAACGTCTCGTACGCGGCCTTTGCCGCAGCGACTGCCTTGTCCACGTCGGCCGCAGAACCGACGGAGATTCGGGTGAAGGGTTCCTCTGTCGCCGGATTGATGACGTCGAGGGTCTGCGGCTTCGCGGGGGAAACCCACTCACCATTGATGTAGAAATTCTCGTGATTGCTCATCAGAGCTGTCCTTTCTCTGTCTGTGAAGATTGCGACCGGTAGCCGGACGTCACGCGAGCACGATGCCACCCTCGACGATCGGCCCTGTCTTCTCGAAGCGGTCGAGTGCGAACGGCTTCATCCGGTGGTCGATCCGGCCCTTTGCGATCGCTTCCGCCAAGAGCTTTCCGGCGGCCGGAGCACCTGCGAACCCATAGGACCATCCGGCCGAGAACCAGAAGTCCTTCAGGTCCGGATGTTCGCCCAGCAGCGGGGCGTAGTCGGAAGACGCATGAAGCTGGCCGGCCCAGTGGCGCAGGATGCGGACCTCGCCGAGTTGCGGGAACATGTCGAGGTAAACCTTAGCCATGTTCGCCATCACCGGAACATCGACCTTCAGCGACATGCGCGGTCTTTCCGGCACCTCGGTTCCGCCGACAACCTCACCGCGCGAGGTCTGGTGGAAATAGGCGAGGCTGTCGATCAGGGCGATGGCCGGCTTGATGAGCGGCCGGGTGGGCTCGAGCGCCATGGCTTCGATACGCATGCCGAAGCCATTCAGCGGCACGCCGGCCATCGCGGCGATATCCGGATTGTTCGGTCCGGCGCAGGAGACGACGCAATCCGCCTCGATGCGGTGGTCGCCGACCAGCACGGCGCTAACCCGCGAGGCCGTCCGCTCCAGCCCGGTGATCGCGGTCCGATAGCGAACATCGACACCGTTGCGCTGGCAGAACGCCAGAAGGCCCTTCATCACCGCGTGATGCGGGGCAACGCCGCCGTCCGGCTGGTGTTGCACGGCCCTGACGCGCGACTTGTTGATCGCCGGCAGAAGTTCGTCGATCTCCCGACGCGACAACATCCAGCTGTTGACGCCGAGGCTCTTCTGGACTTTCAGGCCCTCGAGAAGCATGGCCTCGCTCTTTTCCGCCTCCGACACCACGGAGTATCCGCGCCGCGTGAACATGACGTTCTCGCCGAGACGCTTCGACCAGGTCTGCCATTCGTTGACGGTCAGGACGAAGAGCTCCGTCCAGGCCACGGATGCGAAGCCGGGCCGGATCAGCGTGCCATTGCGACCGGATGCGCCGCCCTGCCAGTAGCCAGCATCGAGAACGACGATGTCGCGCTGGCCCTGCTCCACCAGATTGAACGCGACGGAGAGGCCCTGCACGCCGCCGCCGATGATGACGACGGAGGCCCGTTTGGGAAGAGGTTTGCTCATCGGTCAGGCTCCACGAGTCCGGCAAGTCCGGCCGCCTGCGCGACCGTTATCGAACGTCGCGGTGGCCGATGGGTGGGGCGGGCGAACGCTTCCGGCTCGACGCCTATGCGCGCCGCCAGCATCGCCAGCATATGCTCCCAGCACGGAAAACCCTGGCACGTGCCCATGCCGCAGGACGTCAGTCGCTTGAGGACTTCCGGATCCGTCTCGCCGTCATCGATGTGGCAGTAGAGTTCGCCGGCCGTCACGTCCATGCACGGGCAGATCAGGGTGTCGGGGTGAAGATGTCTCCGGGCGGAAATGCGTTCGTCGCCCAACGCCACTGCACCGACGACGGACATCGTTTCCGGCAAGGGATGCGCCTGCACCTGGAACATCCCCTCGCCCGAGGCCTGGAAGCCAAGGCTCGGGTCGATCCGCCACGGCCCGGCATGAACCACGGCATCGCATCGAATTCCGGTGGCGGCGCGGATCGCCGCGACACGGGCCCGGCCCGTTATTTCGATGAGTTCCTCGACCGGCCCGCGGTGAACCACTTCCACGCCGAGAGAGCCGAGCCTTTCCGCGATGGCGTCTTCGGCTCCTGTCCCCACCACCGCGACGCGGCGTCCCGGCAGGACGCGGTGGACGGCCGCAAGCTGAAGTGCGGAATGAGCATCCAATACGCCCGGCAGCTGATTGCCCTTGACCAGCGGCGGTATGGACCGACGTCCGGTGGCCAGCACGACGGCACGGGGATCAAACGCGACAGCGCCCCGGGTGTTGTCATGCGGCGCGCCGACCAGGAGCGTGCCCTCGCGGTAGACCCCGAAAAGCTCCATGCCGGTGAACAGTCGGACCTGCGGGCTGAGCGGCTCGACCACGGCTCCCAGGGAATCTGCGAAACGGGCGACACGATCACCTCTCGTGACAAGCGCGACCGTCTCGCCCAACTGGACCCGCCGGTTGGCTTCGGCGATTCCGGCGGGACCGCCTCCCACGACGAGGCAATCCACTGAAACGCGCTCGCCGGGGACGGACTGAGGCTGAGCGGCGATGTCGGCCGGACGGGCCACGCCCGCGAGATTCGCCATTGCGCGTTCGGCCAGGCGATAGCCGAGCCCCGCCTTCGGCATCCAGTCGCCATGTTCGAAGCCACCGTAGACGGCCTTCGACGGCAGGAGTTGGGCAAACTTGAGCAGATCGAAGCGCGGCGATGGCCAGGTATTCTGCATCTCGACGGAAAGGCCTTCTCGCACGTGGACCTGATCGAGCCGGACATTCGGACGCCCGTTCACGCGGGCAAGGACGCCGGTCGGATACGAGCCGCTGTAGCCAAGCGGACGGTGCAGCTTGCGCGAGCGGGCGAGCGTGGTGATGCCGGCGCGCCACAGGGCGGCGGCGACGCTATCGCCTTGCCGCGCCTTGATGCTGGAGCCGTTCCAGAGGAACGATACCTCCGGCTGTTGGTTGTCATGGCTCATGTTCGTCCCCTCCCCGCCTGCTCACCCGCCGATGACCACGAGGTCGTCCGCGCTCCAGGCCAGGCCAATCCTGTCACCGGCGTGCATCGACGCGATGGAAGCCACATCCCGGCTACGAAGATTGATCTTGCCGCCATCACCCATCCGGACGACAAGCCTGTATTCGACGCCAAGGTAGATCTTGTCCTCGATCACTCCCTCACCGGCGTTTTCCGTGGCAGAACCCGCCGCGACGGCATGGATGCGCTCGGGGCGCAGCACCACGCAGGCCTTCTGGCCGGCTTTCAGAGCCTCGGACCGGGGATCGCCCTTGGGAAGGCTGGCCTTCCAGCCCTCGCCTTCCACGACAACCCCGTCCGCTGTCGATCGGGCGTTGCCACGCATTAGGTTGGCCTCCCCGATGAAGTCGGCGACGAATTCGGACCGTGGCTGCAGATAAAGCTCGTGCGGCGTGCCGATCTGCTCGAGCCGACCGTCCTTGAAGATGGCGATGCGATCGCTCATGACCAGCGCCTCCTCCTGGTCGTGCGTGACCGAAACCACGGTCGCGCCGACCTGCCGGGTGATGTGCATGATCTCGATCTGCATCTGCCCGCGCAGCTTCTTGTCGAGGGCGGCCATCGGTTCGTCGAGAAGGACGATGTCCGGCTTGAAGACGAGCGCGCGGGCAAGCGCGACGCGCTGCTGCTGGCCGCCGGACATCTCCTTGGGGTAGCGCTTCGCGCAATGCGCCAGGCCGACGATCTCGAGCATCTCCATGCTGCGCTTTTCGCGCTCGGCCCGCTTGATGCCGCGCGTCTCCAACGGATAGCCGATGTTCTCCAGGACAGTCATGTGCGGGAAGAGAGCGTAGTCCTGGAACATCATGCCGATGTTGCGCTTCTGCGGCGGAACCGCGGTCATGTCGCGGCCGTCGATGAGCAGCCGGCCGGATGTCGGCTGGATGAAGCCGGCGATTGCCCGCAGTGACGTCGTCTTGCCAGACCCGGACGGGCCGAGCATGGTCAGGAACTCCCCTTTCCGAAGTTCGAACGACACGTTGTCGAGCGCACGGACGGCCCCGTAATGCTTCGAAACCCCCTCGAGCTTCATTGCCGTTCCCGCGGTGTTCTGATGAGCGGCATTCATCATCTGGATTCCCTGAATTTGTACGAGAGGAGAACGCCAAGCGCCGACAGCACGATGAGGATCGCTGCGACGGCGGCCGTGGCCGGGTCGAGATTGGTCCGCACCTGGTTCCAGATCATGATCGGAACCGTGCGGGTCTGGGCATCGGCGAGAAACAGCGCGATCACCACCTCATCCCAGGACGTGATGAAGGCGAACACCGCGCCCGACAGCACGCCGGGCATGATCAGCGGCAACGTGACTCGGCGGAAGGTGAACCAGTGGCCCGCCCCCAGGCCGAGGCTGGCAGGCGCCAGCGAGGGGTTCACCATTCGCGAACTTGCCAGCACCGAGACGACGACGAAGGGTATCGCAAGCACCGTGTGGGCGAGGACAAGCCCGAGCCGGGTCGCGACCAGCCCCCATCCGGAGAAGACCATGTACATTCCCACCGCGAGCACGATCACGGGCGTGACCATCGGGCTGAGAAGCAGCCCCATGACGATGGTCTTTCCGGGGAAACGATGGGTGTGCAATGCGAGCGCGGCTGCGGTGCCGATGACGGTGGCGAGAACCGATGCGGCGAAGGCAATGACCAGACTGTTTAGGAGTGCTCCCTGCCAGTCCGACGCGCCGATGACCTTTCCATACCACTCGAGGGTGAAGCCGACCGGAGGAAACTCCAGCGTGGTCGTCGTCGTGAACGACATCGGAACGATGATCAGCGTCGGCAGCAGCAGGAACAGCGCCGTAAGCGTGACAACGAGCCAGAAGAGGATGCGTCTCAGCTTGTCCATGTCAGGCTTCCTCCTTCCGGCGGCCACGCAGCTGCAGGGCGGCCCGCACGGCCCCGAACAGCCCGAAGGCAACGGCGGTCAGCACCATGAGGACGACGGCGAGCGCGGCTCCGAGACCGAAGTTCAGTTGCTCGTTGAACTGACCAGCAATCATCTGGGCGATCATCATGTCCCGCGGGCTGCCAAGCAGAGCTGGGGTTATGTAGAAGCCGAGCGCCAGGGTGAAGGCGAGGATTGCGGAGGCCATGACACCCGGTAGAGACAGCGGGAAATAGATGCGCGCAAACCCTCTGAGCCAGCTTGCACCGCAGATGGACGAGGCCTCCATGAGACGGAGATCGATCTTCTTCATGACCGTGTAAAGCGGGAGGACTGCATAGGGCAAAAGGATATGGACCATGCCGATGATCACCCCCATCGGGGTCCGGATAAGGCGAAGCGGTCTGTCGATCAATCCGGTAGCGATCAGGAAGTCGTTGACCAAACCGCTGTTCTGAAGCAGCACGATCCACGAGAAACTCCGCAGCAGAAGGCTCACCCAGAACGGAATGAGCAAGGCGATCGTGAGGACGAGCAGCATCGCCCGACCCCCATGCGCCATGGCGTAGGCGTAAGGATAGGCGATTGCGACCGTGACGACGGTTACGATGAGCGACACCCTGAACGTTTCGCCGATGACCCGCAGGAAGACCGGAGTCGTGAAGATCTGGTGGTAGTACTCCATGCTGCCATCGGGCAGCGAGATCGCCACCAGCTTCAGCAACGGAAACACGAAGAAAAGGGCGAGGAACAGGACAGACGGGACGATCAGCCAGAACGCCGGCGGTAACCGGAAGCCCCGCGATGATCCCGCCTTCACGGGCACGCTGCGATCGTTTGTTGTTGCGGTCATCGTAATTCCGAAGGAAAAGTTGGGATGGAGCCCGCCTGGCGATGCAGGCGGGCCTCTTTTCGTAATGGCTTACTGGAGGAGCCACTCCTGGAAGCGGAGATCAACCTTCGCACCGTTTGCCGCCCACCACTCAGCGTCCATGAGCACGCGCGTGTCGAGGTGGTCGGTCGGAAGGTTGCCCTTGAACTTGCCGTCGACCGAATCGAGGGCATTCTTGTTCGACGGACCGTAGGGCATGTACTTCGTGAATTCGATCTGCTGGGTGGGCTCGGTGAAGAAGTTGATCGCCTGCATCGCGGCTTCCTTGTTCTTCGTCCCCTTCGGGACCACCCAGTACCCGGTCTGCGACGTCCAGTTCGTCCAGTCGATCTTTACGCCTTTTTCGCCGACGCTGAGCGCGCGTGAGACCCAGACGAGCGCCATGTTCGCCTCGCCGCTCGCCAGCAACTGCTCGGACTGCGAACCGCTTTCCCACCACACTAGGTCATCCTTGATCGTGTCGAGCTTCTTGAGCGCCCGCTCCACGTCGATCGGGTAGAGGTCTTCCGGCTTCACGCCGTCGGCGATAAGGGCGGCCTCGAAAATGCCCGAGGCCGAGTACTTCCAGACGGCGCGCAGCCCCGGAAACTTTTCGGTGTCGAAGAAGTCCGCAAACCCGTTCGGCGCCGCTCCGCCAAATTCCTCGGCGTTGTAGGCCAGAACCGTAGCCTCGATGTCCGAAGCGATGCGATATGTGCCAGCCGCCCCTTCGATGAACTTCGACTTGTCGATGATCGAGTAGTCGATGGGTTCGAGCCACTGCGCGTCGGTGTCGAGGCCGAAGCTGTCGTCGGTCAGCATCAGGTCGAGCGTGACGTTGCCCGTTTCGACCATGGCCTTGAGCTTGGCGTTGCTCGACGCGCTGTCCTCGACGATCTTGATGCCCGGATTCTGCGCCATGAAAGGCTGGAAGTACGACTTCGACTGTGCCTCCTGGTAGCCGCCGCCGTAGCTGGAGATCGTCAGGGTCGTGTCAGCGGCACTGGCCGCCGTGCCAGCAACAAGCGCTGCCAGGGCTGTGATTGCAAAGGTCTTACGCATTTTGGTTCCCACCCTTGTACTTTCGAGTTGATTGGTTTGGTGTTGGTTTCAGGATTCGACTGCAGCTTGCAGCGCGATTTCGACGAGGATGTTCTCGGCGGCGAGATTGGCTTCTACCGTCGCCCTCGCAGGCAGCGCGTCCTCAGGGATCCAGTCTTCCCAGACCTGGTTCATGGCCGCGAAATCCGCGACGGCATGCTTCAGCCAGACCTGCGCGAAGAGGATCTTCGACTTGTCCGTGCCGGTCTTGGCGAGAAGTTCGTCGATCCGCGCCAGAACCTGGGCCGTCTGGCCGGCGACGTCCTGGCTGCGGTCCGCCGGCACCTGGCCGGTGACATAGGCGATCCCATTATGGACGAGCACGTGGCTGAGACGTTTTCCATTGGGTTCGAAACGTTGGATCGGCATGTTTCCTCCTGAGAATTGGCTATTGCTGTGGTTTGTTCTTCACCGCGCCTGGGGTTTCAGTCCCTTTGCCGCGCTCGATACCGCTCGGGCCGCATTGACGACCTGTGGAGCAAGCTCAGAAATCACGTCCTCTCGACGCCAGCGGCTGGAGGGCACGGAAATGTTGATCGACGCCAGGGGCTGCCCTTCGGCATTGACGACACATGCGCCGACGGCGATGTCTCCGACGTAGATTTCCTCGGTGATCAGGGCAAATCCGTCGGTCCGCGCGCGCCGCAGCAGTCCCAGCAGCTCTTCGGGAGCCGTTACCGTATGCGCTGTGTACGCCACCCGATTGGACCGCTCGATGTAAGACGTCGCGGCTTCGGTCGACAGGGCGGAAAGGTAGGCGCGCCCGGCCGCAGTGCAGTACATCGGCAGGCGCTGCCCGATCGGGACATGGATCGGCATTTCCTTGTGGCTCGTGAAGCGAGCCACATAGACCATGTCCGTGCCCCACGGCTCGAGCAGGTTGCAGCTCTCGCCCGTCTGGCGGTTCAGTTGCTGGACGAAGGGATTGGCCCTCTCGATCAACTCGGCCGTCTGGAGATACCCGGTGCCGATTTCCAGCGACTTGACCGTCAGCCGGTATCGTTTGGAGCCGCCCTCACGCGCCAGATAGCCCATCGCCTCGAGCGTGAACACCGAGCGCTGGATCGTGCTCTTGTTCAGGCCGGTGGCTTCAGCCAGTTCAAGCAGGTTCATGGCGGGTCGCGAAGGGCCGAATGCCGTCAATACGGACAGGCCCTTGGCAAGCGCGGTAACGTAGAGAGGCGACTCTTCGGCATCTGCCATCGCAGTTGACCCCATGAGTTTGGACGGAGTTGCGGTCATCGCACTTCCTCTTCTGCGAATACGCCGGGAGGACCGCCCACCGGCACTTTCGGCCAACCGCCAATGGCTGATCGGGTGTCCTTCGATAGCACTTGCGAAAGCTTCCGCATGAACGTCACCCTGCCCTGCGCGCTTCGCGGGCGTCCTTGGCGTGCAGCCAGCGATACGCCATCCACTGACCCAGCCGTATGAAGGAGGCGAACGGGTAGCGTTCGGGCTCACGGGTGAGAAATGTCGCGGACGTCTCGAACGGGCGGCCAGCGGCCAGCATCGCCAGTTTCGTGCCCAGGTGGATCGAGAACGAAACACCGCTGCCGGCGTATCCACCCGCCGTGAACACGTCATTCGCTCCCGGCACCCTGTAGCAGTACGGCAGGGAATTCCGGGAGACGGCGACCCAACCGCCCCACCAGTGCTCGACATCGATTCCGGCAAGGGCAGGAAACTTCCGCACCATCGCGTCGTAGAGGTACTGACGGTGACGCGGGGCGGCGGCATCGTTGCCGGAGATGGCGCTGCGTCCGCCGAACAGCATCCGGTTGTCCGGCAGCCGGCGATAGTAGAAGAGCAGTTCGCGGGTATCGAACATGCACTTTCCGGACGGAAGGCTCGCCTCCACCTGTGCGGCGCTCATCGGAGCCGTCACGATGATCTGCGAATGAACGGGCAGAACCCGCGCGGCAAGCGAAGGGTGCAATCGCGACGACGTGTAGCCGTTCGTCGCCACGATGACGCGCCTGGCGCGGATCGTGCCCGTGGGCGTTACGAGCCGATTTGCTCCGCCGTCACTGATCCAGCGCGTCACGGGTGAATTCGTATGGATCCGGGCACCATGGTCGCGAGCCATGCGGTGCAGACCGCGCGCCAGTTCCAATGGGTTCAGCGAGAACCCATCCGGCAGGTACAATGCCCCGTGGCTTTCGGAGCCTTCGTGGATGCCGCGCAGCCCGCTCGCGCCGATGTAACGGGCCGGATAGCCGAGAACCCCGTTGTACAGCGCCTCCTCTCGGCGAAGCGCGTCGGCATGGGTGCCGAAGGTGGCCACCTTGTAGACCCCATCGGGCTGCTTGTCGCAGGCAATGCCTCCGTCCGCGATCAGGGCGCGCACGGTATCCAGACCCTGCCTGAGCTCCTGAAAATACGCGCGGGCGACATCCGGCCCATAGGTCTTGACGAGCTGCGACCACGGAACGCGGCCGCCGGAGATCCGGGCAAAGCTCCCGTTCCGCCCGCTGCAACCCCAAGCGGACGACCGCGCCTCCAAGACAGTTGCCTTGATGCCGTGGTCACGGGCGAGTGCGAGCGCCGCCGAAAGACCTGTATAACCGCCGCCGATGATCGCGACATCGACCTCAGCATCTCCGGCCACCGGCCCGTCGTCGTCAGGCGCCGCCGCCCCACTTACCTTCAACCAATAGGAATCCGGATCCGGCTGGCTTTTGTCGGGAAAGGGGTGAACGAGAGGATCATACATCCGTGCCGCCTGTTATCGCTGTGCGATATCTAATAATCGATACATGAATAAGACAGGCCTTATTCCGATTTGTCAATATCGACACCTGTGCACATCCTTGGGAACTTGTGACCGGAGGGCATAAAGCCCACCGGCGTTCTCGCGATCTGCCGGTGGTCTGTGCTTGGAAGTTGCTATTGGCAAATCGCGTAAGCCGAGGGCACTGAGGAATCCCTGCGCAACGTCACAGGGGAGTAATTCCCGCAAGCTCCTCAAGCCGCCACGCCGACGATCCGATGTTAACGCGCAGCCAGATCGGAGCGGCCTAAAATCGCCTTTACGACATCGCCCCACAATCCCACGACGATCTGACCCGCGTTGGACCGCTGCGGGGCGATTGGCGCACCCGTCAGCAGCGTCTTGTCCTGCCATGCGGGGAAGATGCGCGGCGCGTGCAGTTTATGTCAAAACGGTAGACAAAACCGCACGGCCTGCCGCAACGACCGAACGAATGATAATCTTGCATTATCGTTCGTTCTGTTCAGTATAAAGAAATGTCCCGACTCAGCGATCAAAACCCTGAAATTCACGCTAGGCAGCGCGCCGCGCCGCCGCATGGCCAGCCGGCGGCCGAGGCGATGTCGGCGGCCGACGTGCCGGCGCCCCCTCCCCCGCCGGCGCAATTGCAAGAGCTCGCCGACCGCGCCCGCGGCTACGTCGAGGCCGCGAATTCTGCCAACACGCGCCGCGCCTACGCGTCCGACTGGAAGCACTTTGCCGCCTGGTGCCGCCGATCCGGGCTCTCCCCCCTCCCCCCGGATCCGCAGGTCGTCGGCCTCTACATCACTGCCTGCGCCGCTGGCGGCGGTGGTGGCACGACTTCCGGCCCGGCCGGGCGTGGCAGAAGGCCGACCAGCGTTGCGACGATCGAGCGGCGCCTTGCCGCCATCGGCTGGAACTGCACGCAACGCCGCCACAATCTCGATCGCCAGGATCGCGCCATCGCCACTGTGCTCGCCGGCATCCGCAACCGCCATGGCGCCCCGCCGCGCCAGAAGGAGGCGATCCTGCCCGACGAGCTGATCGCCATGCTAGAGACGCTCGACCGCGGCACGCTTCGGGGCTTGCGCGACCGTGCCATGCTGCTGGTCGGTTTTGCCGGCGGCCTGCGCCGCTCGGAAATCGTCGGCCTCGACCTTGGCCGCAGCCAGAGCGACGATGGGCGGGGCTGGATCGAGCTGTTCGACAAGGGCCTGCTCGTGACGCTGCGCGGCAAGACCGGCTGGCGCGAGGTCGAGATCGGCCGCGGCTCGTCGGAGGCCACCTGCCCGGTCGTCGCTGTCGAAACCTGGATCACGTTTGCGAAACTCGCCAAAGGCCCCCTCTTCCGTCGTGTCACCGGCCGGGGCAAGAATGTCGGCGCCGAACGGCTGCACGACCAGGAGGTGGCGCGCCTCGTCAAGAAGACGGCGCTCGCCGCCGGCGTGCGCGGCGACCTTTCCGAGTCTGAACGGGCGCTAAAATTTGCCGGGCATTCGCTGCGCGCCGGCCTCGCCTCCGCCGCTGAGGTGGACGAGCGGCACGTGCAGAAGCAGCTTGGCCATGCGTCGGCCGAGATGACGCGGCGCTACCAGCGCCGCCGCGATCGCTTTCGTGTCAATCTGACGAAGGCAGCCGGTCTTTGAGGCGGGACGCGGATTTCTGATCGCCTTCCGCGCGGCAGCTCTTTGCTCTGCGCATGCCGTTTCGCGGAAATCGGCTCCGACTGTTTGGCAAGCCGCTTTCGGCCGTACCATCATTGCTCGCGAAGCAATTGCGTTAGCGATGTCGAGGTAAGTGTCCACCCAATGGCCAGGGCGATGGGCTGTGACCATCGCCGGCAACCGATCGACCCCCGCACCGGCATGTCGGACGCTTGTCGACCAGAAGGTCTAAGCGCTGGGGCGGGAAGTCGCCTCCCCGCCCCGATCTGATGCTACTTGGCGGAAGCGTAGAACTTCGCCATCTCCGACAGGCGCTTGGCGCGTATCTTTGAGGCCTTGCCGGCGGTGCGGAACGCCTCAAAACGCTCCTTGCAGACCTCAGTCATCAGCGCCGTGGCCGGCTTGAGGTAGTTGCGCGGGTCGAAGTTTTCCTGATTTTCGGTGAAGTTCTTGCGGATCGTGCCGGTCATCGCCAGCCGCAGGTCGGTGTCGATGTTGACCTTGCGCACGCCGAGCGGGATCGCCTTCTGGATCTCCGACACCGGCACGCCCCAGGTCGGCTTCATCTTGCCGCCATAGGCGTTGAACAGGTCCTGCAGGTCCTTCGGGACTGACGAGGATCCGTGCATGACGAGGTGCGTGTTCGGCAGTTTCTTGTTGATCTTGGCAATCGTCTCGATCGACAGGATCTCGCCGTCTGGCTCGCGGGTGAACTTGTAGGCGCCGTGGCTGGTGCCGATGGCGACGGCCAGCGCGTCGACGCCGGTCTTTGAGACGAAGTCGAGCGCCTGGTCCGGATCGGTCAAAAGTTCCTCGCGCGACAGCTTGCCTTCAAAGCCGTGACCGTCTTCCTTGTCGCCCGCGCCGGTCTCGAGATTGCCGAGACAGCCGAGCTCGCCCTCGACCGATACGCCGGCCGCATGCGCGATCTTCACGACTTCCGCCGTGACGTCGACATTGTACTCGTAGCTTGCCACTGTCTTGCCGTCCGCCATCAGCGAACCGTCCATCATCACCGAGGTGAAGCCGTTGGTGATGGCCGAGATGCAGGTCGAGGGCTGGTCGCCATGGTCGAGATGAAGGCAGATCGGGATATGCGGATACTCTTCCGCCGCGCCCAGGATCAGGTGCCGCAGAAAGGCATCGCCCGCATAGGCGCGCGCGCCGCGGCTCGCCTGCAGGATCACCGGCGAATCCGTGGCGTCGGCCGCGCGCATGACGGCCTGAATGTATTCCAGATTGTTCACGTTGAACGCGGGCAGCGCGTAGTCGTTCTCAGCAGCATGATCGAGCAACTGCCGCATGGTAATCAACGCCATTCCGTTTCTCCCTTTTCGAGTAGCCTTCGTCGACGGCACTAATCACAGATGCGCCGAGCCTGGCAACAGCCCGCGGCGCATGAAAATATCACCAAATCGATTGAAACAGATTCAAATCGATTAGCAATAAATTTCAACATGTTGGTATCCACATAGCGGGTCACGATACCCGCTTGCAACATCGCGGCTAGGAGCGTGTGCGGTCAAATTCCACTGCCTTGGGATAAGACAGAGTTACAGCTGGAACGCTCTGGGAATTTATGCTGCATTTTCAGCGTGCTAGGCTGGGATTGACCGTTCAGCCCTGGGTGTTACGGCTTAATTGCGTCTGCCGCGACCGGCGCAGCGTTTCCCGGGACCTTGAAGTCGGAATGGCCGCATTGGGTCTAGTTCGGCCGCCGGCCGAAAAGCGCAAGGGCGGCTGGATGCGCCGCCCTCGCCCGCTCTTGTTGGTTAGGTCCGATCCCGCTCGAAGCGAGCCATCAGCGCCGGCAACTCCGCCGCCAGCCACTCGGCAAGCCCCGGCGACCGTCGATCGTCGATCGCAAACCGCGTCACGGTCCCGGCCCGTTCGATTACGACGGCGTCCTGCCCTGCCTCGTCCTTGATCGCGCTTTTGGTAGACGCGGGCTTCTCCTTTGCCTCCAACAGTGAAAGCAGCATGGCAAAGCGCGCGTCGCTGTCGGCGCTCAGCCACTTGTCGGAGGACATCAGGCCGTTTGCCGCCGACGAGCGCCCGGCCGGCAATTTGCGCTCAGAGAAATGTGCTGCAAGCTTTTCCCACTTCGGCCGTCCGGTCTTCGGCGCCGGCCCGATCTTGCGCACGATCTCGGGCGCCAGCGTGGCGGCTAGCGATGTGAGGATCGAGATGTAGGCGAGCCCCTTGTCCTCGCTGCGGCCGAGGGCGGCGGCAATCGTCTGCCGGTCGAAGCTGCGTTCTTTCAATTCCTGGGCGAACAACGCCTGCTCGATGAAGGAGAGATCCTTGCGCTCGCTGTTCTCCTTGCCCTGGGCGATGACAAGCGCGTCATCGGAGAGGTCGCGCACGATCGCCTTGATCGGCCGGTTCAGCGTGCTCGCTGCGCGCCAGCGGCGATGACCATAGGCGATCTGGTAGTGGCCGGTCCGGTCCGGGTGCGGACGAACGAGGATCGGCACCTGCTGCCCGTGCTCGCGCAGGCTGCGGACCAGTTCATCGAGGCTGGGATCGGCCTGCTCGTCCATGCGGTCGCGCACGAAGGAGGGTGAGAGCTGTTCCGGCGCAATCTCGATCACGGCCTCGGAACCTGCGATCTGCTCGCGCAACCGTACATTCTCGTCCTCGATCGCCGAGAAGGAATCCTGCATCGAACGCACCGCGCCGGAGGAGACGCGGCGGCCCGATTGCGAAAGCGGCGAGGGGGCGACGGCGGCAGCAAGCTCTTCCGGATTGATGCCGCCAAACATGGCCTTCATTCTCTTGGAGCGGTCACTGGCGTTGTTCATTTGCGTCCCCAGACGATCTTGATGTGGCGGAAAATCTCAGCGTTGACCGCATCGACGGATTCGAGCGCCCGGTTGAGCGTGTCGCGGCCGACACTGCCCCGGGTCATCTCGTAGAGGCTTTTCTTCTCCAGCCCCGCGCTGGCAATGGCCGTGGTGTCGACCACGGATGCGGCCAGCACGTCCTCGCCGAACAAGGATCGCAGCAGCGCAACGACGTTCACCTGCGGCACGTCGTGCGGATTGTGGCGCGTCAGCACGTAGCGAATGAAGTCATGCTCCAACACGCCGCCGGCATCCTCGATGACGCCGAGCAGGTCGCTCGTCATGGCAAGGAACTGGTTCATTGAGGCCACGTCGAGCATGGCCGGATGGACCGTGATCAGCAGGCCGGTCGCCGCATAGAGCGCGCCGAGCGTCAGGTATCCGAGCTGGGGCGGGGCATCGATCAGCACGACGTCGTAATCGTCCTCGACCTCGCCAAGCACCGTTTTCAGGCGGCGGAAGAACATGCCATCGCCGCGCGACAGGCCCTTGGCGATCGCCTGTGGCGTCTCGTGCTCGTATTCCATCAGCTCGAGATTGCCCGGCACGATGTCGACGCCGTCGAAATAGGTCTTGCGGATGACCGCGGACAGCGGAAGGCGCTCGTTGTCGTCGTAGCGGATCGCCGCATAGAGCGTCTGGTTGGCGTCGACGTCGAATTCGGGCTGATAGCCGAACATGGTGGACAGCGACGCCTGCGGATCGAGGTCGATCGCCAGCACGCGCAGGCCCTGGAGCGCCAGATAATGTGCCAGGTGCACGGTCGTCGTCGTCTTGGCCGAGCCGCCCTTGAAGTTGGCGATCGCCAGCACCTGCAGCTTGTCGCCCGGGCGGCGGCGCGGCAGGAAATCGAGCGCGTCTGCCGGGCGGCGATTGGCCAGATAGGTGCGGATCTCGTTGATTTGCGCCAGCGTGTAGACGCGCCGGCCATTGTCCTGCCGATCGGGGACCACGGCTGCGCCATCGAGCGACATCTGCCGCAGCGTCGACTCGGCGACGCCGAGAAGTGCCGCCGCATCCTTCGACGAGAAGGTCTTCAGCGACTTCATCGCTTCCGGCGGGTACATCTGCTGGCGAAGGTTCTGCAACTGGGCCGACAGCAGCTGCGAATGGCGCATGATCCGGTCGGCAGAGGAGGGAAGGTCCTGGGGGCGTCTGAGTGTATTGTCCATGATGTCCGACGGTTAGTGGAGGAAAAGCGGAAAAAATCCGTCGCGACTGTTTTTCAACTGATTTGCGTGCTTGGTCAAACCCTTTATCGTTAACAAGAGGTTAACGCCCACAGCCGCGTGCCTCCGTGCTGCGCCGCAATTCCGACGACACCGCTCTCTCGCTGTAGGAAGGAATGGGGAGGGGAGGGGATAACGCGCCACGCCGAAGTATTCGCGGCTTAAAAATTTACCGTTTGTGAATGGAAACGGAGGAAGACCCCGGCTCCAGCCTCAATCGACCGCGGAAAACCCGATTCTGGCGGGCTGATGCGGCTGCGACCTCGCAATTGAATGCAATAACAAAAGAATTGAAAATACCGTGCGCCAACCTGCACCACCTCTCCAGTCCGCAGATGGACCCCACCCTTCGAAACCCCACACCGGACACAGCCTTGCACATTCCTTGAATCATGACCGGGCCTCGGCCGGGCATGATGATGCGTTTTGGATCGATGCGGTCGATGCCGTCCTTATCGTTGCCGTCACCGATCCCGATGGCACGATCCTCTATGCCAATCAGAAATTCTGTGACATCAGCGGATACACCCAGCAGGAATTGATTGGCGCGAACCACCGCCTGCTCAACTCCGGCGCCCATGACAGGCCGTTTTTTGGAGAGATGTTCCGCACCATCCGGAATGGGCAGACTTGGCGAGGAGAGATCTGCAACAAAGCCAAGAACGGCTCATTGTATTGGGTGGCGACGACAATTATTCCTCGGCTCGATGTCGATGGCAAAGTGACACACTATGTCGCCTGCCGCTTTGATATCACCGCGCAAAAACACGCCCAGCATCGTCTGGCAGAAGCGGCCAGCCTCGATCCCCTTACCGGTCTTTTGAACCGCTTCGCGCTCCAAAAGGCGCTTGCGCATGAGATCATGCAGGCTTCCAACGTGTCCGGCCAAGCCGCTGTCGCGATGTCAGACGTGGACAACTTCAAGGATATCAATGATATATACGGTCATCAGACGGGTGACGCGCTCCTGAAAATCATCGCCGGCCGCATAAGGCAGGCGGTGAGACCGACCGACATCGTTGCTCGATTCGGTGGCGACGAATTTGTGATCGTTCTCAAGTCGATTTCCGGCGAAGGTGAACTCCGGGACGTGTTGGACAATGTCCAGCGGACTATCCAGCTGCCGCTCGATCTTGACATCGCCAAGACGATCGTTTGCGCAAGCATTGGGATTGCGCGCTTCCCGCGCGATGGCAGCAATTCGACCGACCTGATCAAGAACGCTGACATCGCCCTTTACAGTGCAAAAAGACTTGGCCGCAATCGCTATGAGTTCTTCCAGGAAGGGCTCGAAATCGCCACGACCCGGCGGCTGACGCTTCAGGAACAAGCGCGCAACGGTCTGGCGAACGGCGAGTTCCTGCTCCACTATCAACCGATCGTTTCCCTGTCGACCGGGGCCCCGGAAAGCATGGAGGCGCTGTTGCGCTGGCAGCACCCCGAGCACGGCCTTGTTGCGCCTGGCCGCTTCATGGAGGTCTTTGACGATCATCGCATCACCGCTTCGATCGGCAGCTTCGTTCGCCAGGCGGTTGTCGCGCAAGCGGCCGAATGGCAGAGACGCGGAGTTCCGTTCGGCAAGATCGCCATCAACACGACGGCCGCGGATTTCGCGAGACCCGGATACACGGAACGCCTGTTGGAAGATTTGCGCGTCCGCGGGCTTGGCGCGGACACGATTGCGATCGAGGTGACCGAGGGCATGTTCCTCGGCAAGCAGGCCGTTCGGGTGCGGGAAGAAATAGACCGGCTTCATCACGCCGGTTTTGAGATCGCCTTTGATGATTTCGGTACCGGCTATGCCTCGCTCACGCATTTGAAGGAATTGCCGCTCGACCGCATCAAGATCGATCGCAGCTTCATAACGGGCCTGGTGGTGGACGAAAGCGATCGAAAAATCGTGCGGGGCATCATCGATCTCGCCCACAGTCTCGGCCTTATCGTCACCGCGGAAGGTATCGAGAGCGAAGAGCAGATGGCACTGCTCAAAGAGATGGGCTGCGATCGGATTCAGGGCTACCTGATCTCAAGGCCGCTGGCAGTCGCAGCCGTACCGGCCGCGTACCAGTCAACAATGTTGCGAAGAATGCTTCAGCAGGATCGTCCGCTTAAGACAACGGAGGCGAACGTATTTGCTGCGTCATTTAACGCCTGAAATGAAAGGTATCGTGAAAACGGAATCGGCGCTTCCTTGAAGGTATCCGACGTCGGTTTTCCGCCGCGCGCTGTCGGTCGAAAGGGCTCGATCGTCCCGTTAACCTGACGGCGCAAGGCTCTCCTTGCCAGGTGCCGCCCATAGCTAGATCGACCAGGGGATGGGCGATGTCCGGCCGCAAGCGGAGAGTCGGTTAGCCCCGATGCCGTCGCCGCCGATAGGCCCTGACTGACGCTACTTCGAGCTGGCTCGTCCTCGTTCAGACCTTGGCGACATGGCGCTCTCCATTGCGCCAAGGCCTGCTTCCAGCTGTTTCAATCCGCCCGCACCGAGCACAGCGACAAGTTCGCGCTCATAGGCGTGCGCCAAAACCACCATCTCCCGATAGATCCGAGTTCCAAGGGCGGTCAGCTCCAGATGCTCGACGCGCCGGTCGTTCTCATCGAGGCTCCGCTTCAGCCAGCGGCGGTCCTCCAGCGCCTTCACCGCGCGGGAAACCTTCGTCTTGTGCATCGTCGAGTTCGCGCCAATCGCGGTCGCCGTCATCCGTCCGTAGGAGCCGAGGGCGGCGAGCGCCCGCCATTCCGGGCGGGTCATGTCGTAGCGCGCCTTGTATTGCGCGGCAAAGCGCAGGCTGACCATCTCTGCCGCCCGGTTCAGCCGATAGGGCAGGAACGCGTCGAGGTCGAAATCCTCGTCGCCTGCGCCATATTTCGACATATCGCCATTGGAACTCCGGTTCATAGGTCCGCCTTGATAGTTACAAAATAGACAGTTACGAATGTAACCAATTCCTGCGATATGGCAGTTTTGCAGAGGAGGTGCAAGCATGCTGGAGAAGACCGACAAGACGGTCGCCGGAGGCACGACCACGTCCAACAGCGTCAACTACATGCCGGGCTTCGGCAATGACTTCGAAACGGAAGCGCTCCCGGGTGCCTTGCCGCAGGGCCAGAACAGCCCGCAGAAGTGCAACTACGGTCTTTATGCCGAGCAGCTTTCGGGCTCACCGTTTACCGCGCCACGCGGCACCAACGAGCGCTCCTGGCTCTACCGCATCCGTCCGAGCGTCCGTCACACCAAGCGTTTTGCCCATGCGAGCTATCCCTATTGGAAGTCGGCACCCTGCCTGGACGACCATTCGCTGCCGCTCGGGCAATTGCGCTGGAACCCACTTCCAGCCCCGACGGAGGCGCTGACCTTCCTTGAAGGCATCCGCACCATGACGGCCGCCGGTGACGTCATGACACAGGTCGGCATGGCCGCTCATGCCTACACCTTTAACGCCGACATGGTGGACGACTACTTCTTCAACGCCGACGGCGAACTGCTGGTCGTTCCGCAAATCGGGGCGCTGCGGGTCTTCACCGAAATGGGCATCATGGATGTCGAGCCGCTGGAGATCTGCCTGATCCCGCGCGGCATGATGTTCAAGGTCTCGCGACTGGGAGAAGGGGAGGCGTGGCGCGGTTATATCTGCGAGAACTACGGCGCCAAGTTCACCATGCCCGACCGCGGTCCGATCGGCGCCAACTGCCTGGCCAACC
Organism: Mycoplana sp. BE70; assembly: GCF_031455855.1. Lineage (NCBI taxonomy): Bacteria > Pseudomonadati > Pseudomonadota > Alphaproteobacteria > Hyphomicrobiales > Rhizobiaceae > Mycoplana > Mycoplana sp. BE70. The sequence continues at coordinate 181,169 of NZ_JAVDTM010000005.1, read as the reverse complement.
CGCGAGACTTCAAGACGCCGGTTGCTGCCTTCGAGGACAAGGAGACGCCCTGCCGGGTGCATGTGAAGTGGTGCGGCAAGTTCTACGTCACCGAGATCGGCCATTCGCCGCTCGACGTCGTCGCCTGGCACGGCAACTACGCGCCGTTCAAATACGACCTCAGAACCTTCTCGCCGGTCGGCGCCATCCTGTTCGATCACCCCGACCCGTCGATCTTCACGGTGCTGACGGCGCCGTCGGGCGAGGAGGGGACGGCGAACGTCGACTTCGTCATCTTCCCGCCGCGCTGGCTGGTCGCCGAGCACACCTTCCGCCCGCCCTGGTACCACCGCAACATCATGAGCGAGTTCATGGGGCTGATTCACGGCCAGTACGACGCCAAGGAGGAGGGGTTCGTACCCGGCGGCATGAGCCTGCACAACATGATGCTGCCGCACGGCCCGGACGCCATGGGGTTCGAGAAGGCCTCGAACACGGAACTGAGGCCCGTCAAGCTCGACAACACCATGGCCTTCATGTTCGAGACCCGCTTTCCCCAGCAACTGACGAAGTTCGCCGCCGAACTGGAGACACTACAGGACAACTACATCGACTGCTGGGACGGGCTGGAGCGCAGGTTCGACGGCACGCCGGGCCTCAAGTGATGGCGAAAACGTACCTTTCCGTCACCCCGGACTTGATCCGGGGTCCAGCAGTGCCACGTCGGCGGAGCGAAAGACTCTATTGCGCTCTAGGACTTGAGCGTGCTGGATGCCGGATCAAGTCCGGCATGACGGGGGAGGGGAGGGCAACCGCATTCTCGAAGACTGCTACTGTAAACGTGTTGTCACCAACAAGTCCCTCAGCCGCCCGCCTGCCAGGTCTTCACCACCTCCAGCGGCCAGACGAGCATGAGGATGTTCAGCGCCAGGCCGTCGCGGATCAGGTAGATCGTCAGCGTCTCGAAGAAGATGATGATCGCCACACTCGTCCAGACCGGCAAGCGTGCGGCGAGGAAGAAGCCGAGCACCATGGCGGCGATGTCGGCGGCGGAATTGATGATGCTGTCGCCATAATAATCGAGCGAGATCGTCGCCTCGCGGTAACGGTTGATGATAAGATCGGTGTTTTCAAGGATCTCCCAACCGCATTCGACGACAAGCGCCAGCGCCAGGCGGGTGACGATGCTCGCCTTCGGAAACAGCCAGGTAAACAGCGCGTAGAACAGGATGCCATGGATGATATGGCTCGGCGTGTACCAGTCGGACAGGTGCTGCGAGTTCTCCGACGAGACGACAACGCCGTGCCACAGCTTCACGTAGCCGCACTTGCAGATCCAGATGCGCCCCATCAGGTGCAGGATTACAGCTGTAACGGCGATGGCGGCTGCGGCAACGCCAAGCGATTTCGGCAGGGTGCGGTTCACGCGGATGACTTCCTTGGCAGGGTGCGGGCGCACCGAAGGGGAGGGACGGGTCGCGGCGAAGATGCCATACTGGTGCGGGAAAACACAAGATCGGGGAGAGAGCATGAAACTCGCCACACTCAAGGATAGCACCCGCGACGGCAAGCTGGTGGTCGTTTCGAGGGATCTGACGCGCTGCTCGGAGGTGGGCCATATTGCCCGCACGCTGCAGGCGGCCCTCGACGACTGGGCCCATGCCGGACCGCGGCTTGCCCGCGTCGCCGAAGGTATCGAGACCGGCTCACAGCCGGCCATGCGCTTCCACGAGCACGAGGCGGCTTCGCCGCTGCCGCGCGCCTACCAGTGGGCCGACGGCTCGGCCTACGTCAACCACGTCGAACTGGTGCGCAAGGCTCGCAACGCCGAGATGCCGGCGAGCTTCTGGACGGATCCGCTGATGTATCAGGGTGGCTCCGACAGCTTCCTCGGGCCGCGCGATCCGATCGTCATGGCCGACGAGGCCTACGGTATCGACATGGAGGGCGAGGTCGCCGTCATCGTCGACGACGTTCGGATGGGCGCCAGCGTCGAAGAGGCAAGGCGCGCGATCAAGCTCGTCATGCTCGTCAACGACGTGTCGCTGCGCGGGCTGATCCCGGCCGAGCTCGCCAAGGGCTTTGGCTTCTTCCAGTCGAAGCCATCGTCGGCCTTCTCGCCGGTGGCCGTGACCCCGGACGAGCTGGGTGACGCCTGGGACGGCGGCAAGCTGCATCTGCCGCTGCTCGTCTCTCTGAACGGCAAGCCCTTCGGCCGCGCCAATGTCGGGATCGACATGACCTTCGACTTCGGCCAGCTGGTCGCGCATGCGGCCAAGACCCGGCCGCTCGTCGCCGGCTCGATCATTGGCTCCGGCACGGTCTCCAACAAGCTCGACGGTGGTCCCGGCAAACCGATCGCGGAAGGTGGCGCCGGCTATTCCTGCATTGCTGAGATCCGCACCATCGAGACAATAGAGACGGGCGCGCCGAAGACGCCCTTCATGAAGTTCGGCGACACGGTGCGCATCGAGATGAAGGACGAGGCCGGGCACTCGATCTTCGGCGCGATCGAGCAGACGGTGAAGCACTCCGAAAGGACTTGAGGTCCGCGGCTGTGCCGGACGACACGGGCGTGGGGTGTGGGACCTGGGAAGGATGCCGGGCGGAGTACGGCCGGGCGCTGAAGCAAGCGCTCGGCGCCGGCTCGACAAAGGAAGGGCGCCGATGAGTGAAACCATTCTCTACGACTACTGGCGCTCCTCGGCCAGCTATCGCGTGCGCATTGCACTGAACATGCTCGGCCTCGACTATCGCACCGTGCTGGTCAACCTGCTGGAAGGTGCGCACAAGCTGCCGGAACACCTGATCCGCAATCCGCAGGGCCTGGTGCCGGCACTCGAAATCGATGGGCGGATGATAACGCAATCACTGTCCATCATCGAGTATCTTGCCGAAACGCGCCAAGCTGCCGGACTTCTTCCTGCCGACCCGCCGGGTCGCCAGCGCGTCCGTGCGTTGTCATATGCCGTTGCCATGGACATCCACCCGATCTGCAACCTCGGAGTCGTCGGCCATGTGATGGAACTCACCCGCGGCGGTGACGCGGTGCGCTCGGCCTGGATGAAGAAGTTCATCGGCGAAGGGCTTGCAGCGGTAGAGAAGATGCTGGACGACCCGCAGTCTGGTCACTACTGCCACGGCGATGCGCCGACGATGGCCGACCTCTGTCTTGTGCCGCAGCTATACAATGCCGGGCGCTGGGGCGTCGACATCACCGGCCTCGCCCGCATCCGCCGCATCGCTGACGCCTGTTCGCGCCTTCCGGCGTTCATGGCGGCGCATCCGGACACGGTGAAGCCTGCGGAGTAATCGGATGTGCGCATGATAATCGCCGCGCCGAATAGACGGGTGTCCCCGACCGTCATCAACAGAGTGGGGCTGAGTGAGCCAAAATTTTTCCTGGTGTCATCGCCAGGGTGTGGCAGACCCTTCCCTTACTCGTGTATTTCGCAAGTTAGCTATCGCTGCGCAGCGATCTGCCCCTCAGCGGGGGCGCGACAGATTGTCCTTCGGCACAAAATACCGGATACACGACCAATGAGCGAACCGAACCATCTGCCAATCCCGACTGTTGCCGACGACCGTCTGCTGCCGCGCAACACCCGGCGGTCCTTGCCGATCGCGTTGCTGCGGGCACGTGAGGCGGTGATGAGCCATTTCCGGCCGATGCTGGCCAAGCTTGACGTGACGGAGCAGCAATGGCGCGTGATCCGCGTTCTGGCCGAAGCCGGCACGCTCGACGCGTCGGACGTGGCAGAAAAAGCGTTCATCCTGGCGCCAAGCCTTACCCGCATGATCAAGTCGCTCGAGGAGCGAGGCTACATCACGAAGCACAAGGACAAGGGGGACGGGCGCCGCGTCCTTCTGCAGATCGAACCGGCCGGGCTGGAGCTAATCAACACCGTGGCGCCGGACAGCCGAGCGATCTATGACAACATCGAAGCCCGCTACGGCCGCGAACGGGTCGAGCATCTGATCGATCTGCTCAACGAACTGGCGACGGTAAACGACGACGACAACCGATAGGCACGAGCAAAGCCACTGGCGTTGGCTTTGCCGACGGTCGGCAATCCCTCACTGCCGACCGCTTTGCCTCCCCGGGGAGGCTCAACCGTTATTATGCCATCAGGCCAGGTTGCCCATGCAGAGATACTTCATCTCCAGATAGTCGTCGACGCCGTGCGTGGAGCCTTCGCGGCCGAGGCCGGACTGCTTGATGCCGCCGAAGGGGGCAGCCTCCGACGAGATCAGGCCGGTGTTGATTCCGACCATGCCGTATTCCAGCGCCTCCGCCACCTTCCATACCTTCTTCAGGTCGCCGGCGAAGAAGTAGGCTGCCAAGCCGAACTCGGTGTCGTTGGCCTGGGCGATCACGTCGTCGACGGTGTCGAAGCGGAAGAGCGGCGCAACGGGACCGAACGTTTCCTCGCGCGCTACCTTCATCGTCCGATCGACGCCGGTCAGGATCGTCGGCTGGAAGAAGGTGCCTTCGTCGGCAAAGCGCTTGCCGCCGGCAGCAACCTTCGCGCCTTTGGCGACAGCGTCGGCAATGTGCGTCTCGACTTTCGTGATCGCCGCTTCCTCGATCAACGGACCGATCGTGACGCCCTTGTCAAAGCCGTTGCCGACTGAAAGTTCTCTCACCTTGACGGCCAGCTTCTCGGCGAAGGCGTCATAGACGTTCGACTGCACGTAGATGCGGTTGGCGCAGACGCAGGTCTGGCCGGCGTTGCGGTACTTCGAAACGAGTGCACCCTCGACGGCGGCATCGATATCGGCGTCGTCGAAGACGATGAACGGTGCGTTGCCGCCGAGTTCGAGGCTGACCTTCTTGATCTGGTCGGCGCACTGGCGCATCAGGATGCGGCCGACCTCTGTGGAGCCGGTAAAGGAGATCTTGCGCACCTTGGGGTTGAAGCAGAGCTCCTTGCCGATCGCCGGACCGTCGGTGCCGACGACGACGTTGAAGACGCCGGCGGGAATGCCAGCCATGTCGGCAAGCACGGCCAGCGCAATCGCCGACAGCGGCGTCTGCTCGGCCGGTTTGGAGACGACCGTGCAGCCGACGGCGAGCGCCGGCGCCACCTTGCGGGCGATCATCGCGGCGGGGAAGTTCCACGGCGTGATCGTGCCGACGACGCCGACCGGCTGCTTGATGACGAGCATCCGCTTGTCGGCCGACGGGGCTGGGATCGTCTCGCCGTTGATGCGCTTGGCCTCTTCCGCATACCATTCGACATAGGAGGCGGCGTAAAGGATCTCGCCCCTGGCGTCGGCCAGCGGCTTGCCCATTTCGGCGGTCAGGATCGCCGCGAGCTCGTCGGCATTGGCGATCATCAGATCATGCCACTTGCGCAAGAGCGCGCTGCGCTCCTTGGCCGGACGCGCTGCCCAGGCGCCTTGCGCCTTATAGGCGGCGTCGATGGCGGCGGATGTTTCGGCCGCCCCCATTTCCGGCAGCGTCGCCAGCTTTTCGCCGGTCGCCGGGTTCAGCACGTCGAAGCTCGCAGCGGCCTTTCCGCCGGTCCAGTTGCCGTCGACATAGCCAAGATCGCGCAGCAAGTCGGCGGACTTCAGGTGTTTGGTCAGTGCGTCGTAGAAGGCCATTTCACTTACCTCTAAGGCCCGTTGTTGGGCATGAACCGGGGGTCGCCCGGACAGGTTGTCCGGGCGTGCCGCCACCTTGAAGATTGGGTCGGTTGCGCTTCGCCTTTTCAGGCGGAGCGTGCTTCCAGAATCGAAGCCTCGAGGATGTCGAGCGCCTCGGCGAAGATGTTGTCCTGAACCGTCAGCGGCGCGAGGAAACGGATGACGTTGCCGTGCACGCCGCAGGTGAGGAGGATCAGGCCCTTCTCCAGCGCCTTCAGCCGCACCTTGTTGGCAAAGTCGGCGCTCGGCAGCTTCGTCGTCGCGTCATTGAACTCGACCGCGTTCATGAAGCCGGGGCCGCGCACATCGACGATTTCCGGGGCCTTTTCGCGCAGCGATTCGAGGCGCTGCTTGAGGCGGTTGCCGAGGCTGGTGGCGCGGTTGCAGAGGTCCTCGTCCTTGATGACGTCGAGGACGGCATGGGCGGCTGCGACGCCGAGCGGGTTGCCGGCATAGGTGCCGCCGAGGCCGCCGGGGCCGGGGGCGTCCATGATTTCGGCGCGGCCGGTCACGGCTGCAATCGGGAAGCCGCCGCCAAGGCCCTTGGCCATCGTCGTCAGGTCGGCGACGACGCCGTGATGCTCCATGGCAAACAGCTTGCCGGTACGGGCGAAGCCAGTCTGAACTTCATCGGCGATGAGCAGGATGCCGTGCTGGTCGCAGATCTCGCGAAGCTGCTTCAGGAACGCGGTCGTGGCCGGGTAGAAGCCGCCTTCGCCCTGCACCGGCTCGATGATGATCGCGGCGACCCGGTTCGGGTCGACGTCGGCGGCAAACAGCTTCTTCAGCGCGCCAAGCGACTGCTCGGCGGTCTGGCCGTGCAGTTCGACCGGGAAGGGGACGTGGAAGACGTCGCCCGGCATCGCGCCGAAACCAACCTTGTAAGGAACGACCTTGCCCGTCAGCGCCATGCCCATGAAGGTGCGACCATGGAAGCCGCCGCCAAAAGCGATGACGGCCTGGCGGCCGGTCGCGGCGCGGGCGATCTTGACCGCGTTCTCGACGGCCTCGGCGCCGGTGGTGACGAAGATCGTCTTCTTGGCGAAGCTGCCGGGAACGACCTCGTTCAGTCGCTCGGCGAGCTCGACGTAGTTCTCGTAGGGAACGACCTGGTGGCAGGTGTGGGTGAAGCGGTCGAGCTGCTTCTTCACCGCCTCGATGACGCGGGGATGGCGATGACCCGTATTGACGACGGCGATGCCGGCGGCAAAGTCGATGTAGCGCTTGCCTTCCTTGTCCCAGATTTCCGAATTCTCAGCGCGATCTGCGTAGATCTGCGTGGTTACGCCAACCCCACGGGAGATGGCGGCGTTTCTACGGTCGGCAAGGGATGTGGCGGTCATGATACGGCGTCCTAACTCTGGAAGAATTGTCATATCTTGCATTTTTTCTGCAAGATGCGGATGGAATAGCTACATTTTTTCTGTAAGATTGCAACGGGTATTTTTGCGGCCGTCGATGCAATTTTCCACTGTCCCGGAAGGCTTGCCGTCGCTGCAACCCGCAAGCTGCTATAAAGGCAGGATAACACAAGAATTAGGGTTCATTGGCATGAACGGGCCGGAAACGGTGTATTACAAGGTGGCCGAGGCTGCGCGCCTCGCCGGCGTCTCCGCGTCCACGCTACGCCTGTGGGAAAGCCAGGGTCTCGTTGTTCCCGAACGCTCGGACACCGGGCACCGGCAATACAGCGGCGTTGACGTCGCCCGGCTGAAGCGGATCGCCTGGTTTCGCGCCGAGCGGGGGTTGAACCCGGCCGCGATCCGCGAAGCGCTGGAGGCAGAGGACGGCCAGTCCGAAGCGCACCACGGTACGGCGGCGAGCGAGGGCGACGCGCCGCCGGGCGTCGGCCGAAAGTTCCGGGCGCTGCGGCACGCCGCCGGCAGGACGCTGGAGCAGGTGGCGGGCGACATCGGCATCGCCACCTCCGTGCTGTCCACCTTCGAGCGCACCTCGCAAGGCGTGACCTTCCGAGTCATGCACGATCTTGCCGCATACTACGGCACCACCGTCTCGAAGCTCTCCGGCGAGGATGAGGCGGAGCGGCGGAGCGTCGTGCGGGCAGGGGAGTGGAAATTCTGGCCGGAGACCTCGCCCGGTGTCACCGTGCAGGTGCTCGCCGACGGCCGCAACATGATGGACTGCCATCGCTTCGTGCTCTCGCCCGGCGCCTGCAGCGACGGCGCCTACCGCCACGAGGGCGAGGAGTTCATCCACGTGCTTTCCGGCCACGTCGAGATCGTGCTCGACGGTGACGAGTTCCATGACCTCGGCCCCGGCGATTCCCTCTATTTCGACAGCCGCCGCCACCATTCCTGGCGCAACCGCCACGACGGCGAGACCGTGCTCATCTGGATCAATACCCCGCCGACATTTTGAGCCGCGCGGGCATTGCCGCCCCGTCGACGTCCTGGGGTGCGGCTGTCGCGTCATGCTGACCATTCCGGCTATTGAACCGCGGCGCAGACGAGCGTCGACGGCTCGTTGAGCGACATTGGCACCGGCTCGGCCTCCTCGGGCGGGGTGCACTCGATGGTGACGCCAACAATGCCGTCCCAGCCATTGAGGATGGTCTCTCTTGCCCGATCCTGCTGCTTCGCCGTTGGAAAGACCGGTCGGATGCGCCCCTTCTCGTCTCCCAGATCGGGCAGCCGCTCCTGCAGGCTTACAGGGATCTTGCCATCGTGCACGAGGCTGTCAAACCGGATCGGATTGCAATGACCGCCCAGCAAGGTGAGCTGTCCTTCGTCCGAATAGAGATATTCCATCCAGAGCCGGGCGGCATTCGGATGCCGGGCATGCGCGCTGATGGCCTGCACATAGATGCCGGCGACGAGGCCCGTCCGCGGCCAGACGACCTCGATCCGTGCCTTGTCCCTGTGCGCTTCGCGATCAGCAAGTGCGAGATAGTCCCAGCGAATCAGGATGGGCGTGCGACCGTCGAGAACGCTTTTGGTGCTGCCGACGATCGGCACGAAATTGCCGCGCCTGTTCAGTTCGGCAAAGTATTCCAGGCCGCGCTCGGCGGCTCCATCGATCCTTCCGCTTGTGGCCGACAGGCCGGCGCCGATCACGCTTTGAACGGCATGGTTCGATCCCAGCGAGCCGGCAAGGCCGACCGATTCCTTGTATTCTGGCGAAGCCAGATCGGCCCAGTCGGTCGGCAGCCTGGAGACGCGGTCGAGGTTGACCTCAAAGGCGAGCAATCCGTAATAGTCGCCGTACCAGTACCCCTCCGTATTCTTGGCCGCATCCGGGATCGTTTCCCATGTCGAGACTTTGTACGGCTGGAGCAGGCCATCGCTCCTCGCCGACGTCGCGAAGGACAGGCCGATGTCGATCACGTCGGGCGCTTGCGGATCGCCGTTGTCACGAGCGGCCCTGATCGCGTCGAGCTCCTCTTCCGACGTGGCTTCCGGGCTCAGTTCCTCAACTGCCAGCCCGTATTTCGCCTTGAAGCCGTCGATGATGCGCCCGTACTGGCACCAATCGCGGGGAAGGGCCATCACGGTGAGCTGGCCCTCTTTTCTCGCCGCGGCGAGAAGCTCGTCCGTCGAGGCGGCGCAAACCAACGAAGTTGATGACAGCAGGACAAGCGCCGATGCCGGCGCCGCGAGAAAGGTCGTTTTCCACCGTCGTGCCATTGTCGTCCCCTCCGTCCCGGCTGGACAACTGAAATTTCAGTTTAGCACCGTCCAAAGAGCGACAACACTGATAGTTGGCGGCACCCGATCCACGTGGGCAGCGGCAATTTAGGTGGTATTTAAAATAATTTGATATTCAAATGATTTTAATGTACAAACTTACATGAACAGGAAACAGCAACTGCCCCGCTTTCGTTTCGGCCTCCAATTTTCCCTTCTCGCCCGCCAATGGCGGGGCGCGATCGAAAAGCGGCTCGAGGAAGCCGGACTGACGGACGCCACCTGGAAACCGTTGGTCCACCTGGCCGCCGCCGGCGACGGCATCACCCAGAAGGATCTGGCATCGCTTGTCGGCGTCGACGGCTCGACGCTGGTGCGCCTGCTCGATATCCTCTCCGAAAAAGGGTTGATCGAAAGGCGGACAGGCAGGGCCGACCGCCGCGCCAAACAACTCTTCCTCACCAGCGCGGGTCGCGCCGCAGTAGCGGACATCCGCTCGCAACTGGAGGGTGCCGAGGCCGAACTGTTGAAGGAGATCGGCGATGAGGAAATCGCGACCGTTCTGGATGTGTTGACGCGGATTGCTGCCCGGCTGGAACAGCTTCAGGAAGAATCGGAGCGCAGGGAATGATCGCGCTCGCCGCAAAATGGGGTTTCATCCCGTCGCGCTTTCCCTTTGTCCTCAGGACGGCGATCGGCGCCTGCCTGGCGCTGCTGATCGCCTGGATGATCGGCCTGGAGCATCCGCAATGGTCTGCCATGACCGTGTTCGCAGCCGCCCAGCCCGTTCGCAACTTGCTGGTGGAAAAAAGCGTGTTCCGTGCGGTCGGCACGATTGCCGGCACGCTCGTCGGCATGTTGCTGGTCCTTGCCGCCGAGGGGCACCCGGTATTTCTGGTCGTCGGGCTGGCAGCGTGGATCAGCCTCTGCGCCGGCTTCGGCAATGTGCTTCGCGGTTTCGTCGCTTATGGCACAATCCTCGCCGGTTACTCCGCAGCCATGGTCGCGCTTCTGGAAACGGCCCATCCTGGCCACCTTCTATCCCTCGGCGCCGACCGGGCGCTGACAGTTCTGACAGGTGTCGTTGTCGGCCTCGTCATCGGGCTGATTTTCACCCCTGCGGCGTCCGAAGCCGAAATTGCCGGCCGCACCCGGCGGCTGGCCGCGCGCATGCTCGCCGAAATGGCCACTTTCGCCCGTGGCAGCCCATCCATCTCCGAACGAGACCAGCAGCAGCTGCTTGCCGAAATGGCGGCGATCGATGACGGGCTCGATCCGCACGGCGCAGGCTCCCTTGCTTCCCGCCGCTCGGCACGCAACCTTCGGGCAGTGGTCGCAGCCCAGGTATCCTCGCTCTTGTGGCTGAAGACCGAGCGCTCATTGCCTCTTTCTCCCGGTGTGGCGGACGCGCTCAGCCGTTCCGCGCGGACGCTGGAAGATCCGAATACCGCCGGGCAGACGATCGCTTCATTGCACGAAGCCATCCGACTCGCGCAGCAAAATACGCCGCTCCGCGATATTCTGCAGCGGCAGGCTGCGGCCTTGCGCGACTGGATCGGACCGGAACATCCGTCCGCAGATGTCAGGGCAGTCGCCGAAGATCGTGGTCAGCTGCTTCACCCGGTCGTACTCCATCGCGACTGGATCGGCGCGCGGCACGCAGCGCTCCGCGCGGGATTCGTCATGGTGCTGGTCGGCCTCTTCTGGGTCGTGACAGGCTGGCACGCCGGCCCTTATGTGCTGCTCGGCACCTCGGTGATGATCTCACTGTTCTCCACGTTCGAAAACCCGGCTTTCATGATGCGCAACGTGCTGGCCGGGCAGTTTTTCGGCGCGATTGCGGCCCTTGTCTGCCGCTGGGTGGTCTGGCCGCTCGGGACGTCCGCACTCGATCTTATTTTCCTGCTCATACCATTCATCCTGAGCGGCGTTCTGCCGATGTCGCACCGCCGCACCATGCTCGGCGGAACGGATTATGTGCTGATCCTGCTCCTCCTGTCGCAACCCGCCTATCCATTGTCGGGCAGTTTTGACGCCTCGCTTTCGACCGCGGCTGCCGTCGTCGCAGCGCCCGCGATCGCACTCCTCGCCTATGGACTGATCTTTCCGACCGATGCGCGACGCCGCCTCGACACGCTGATCACGATGATGGTCCGCGAAATTCAGCGGATCGCAGCAGCGCCCGACGCCGCAGCACACAGCCTTGTCTGGCGCGCCCGTCTCTATCATCGCCTGTTGCGGCTCGTGCGGCTGGGCCAGGCATCGGGCGAAAGCCGAATTTCGCCCGCCGGCGGAGGGCTGGCGGTCTACGCATTGGGTGCGACAGCCCTTTCCATGCATGAGCGGATGCAGGATCCGGCCCTGCCGGCCGGCGTAAGGCGCGCGCTGCGCCTCGCCCTCGGCCGAATGGAGCATATCGCAGACCGGCCCCGCGCCGTGCCGGCCGCCCTGTCGCGTGCCGCGGACCGGCTCGATGCCGAGGGGGGCGGGGAGGGGGAGCCCTTGCGCTCCGCCGGACGCGCCATGACGCAGAACCTCGCCTTCTTCGAGCGGGCCGGCAAACGCGGACGAGCCTGACGTTCCTGCCGATTGGTGGGCGGCTACCCGCGCGTGGAGACAGCGCCCACCGACGGCAACAGCAGCCGCATCGCGTTGAGCGTCACGAGCACGGTGGCGCCGGTATCGGCGAAGACGGCGATCCACAGACCGGTCACGCCGAAGATGGTGGTGACGAGGAAAACGGCCTTCAGCCCGATCGCGATCGTGACGTTCTGGCGAATGTTCGCCATGGTCGCCCGGCCAAGCGCGATGGCCCGCGCGACGTCCAGCACGCGGTTGCCCATCAGCGCGACGCCGGCCGTCTCTCGTGCAAGGCCGGTGCCCGATCCCATCGCCATGCCGACGCTGGCCGCGGCAAGGGCGGCCGCATCGTTGATGCCGTCGCCGACCATCACCGTGCCGCGCTGTTGCGAAATCGCCCGCAAGGCCTCGACCTTCTCGGCTGGCAGCAGGCCGCCGCGCGCGTCATCGATCGATAGCGAACGACCGATCGCCGAAGCGGTGACCGGGTTGTCGCCGGAGAGCATCATCGTCTCCACGCCAAGCGCCTTCAGCGCGGCGATGCCCTCCAGCGCGTCGTCGCGCGGCTCGTCGCGCAGCGCGATCGCCCCGATGCCGATCCCGTCGGCGACGACGACCGCGATCGTGTTGCCCGCCTGCTCGAAGGCTTCGATTTTCGCGGCCAGCGCGGGTCCGATCGTACCCTCTTCCGCAGCAAATCGTGGAGCGCCGATGAAAACCATCCGCCCCTGCGCCGATCCGGTCACGCCACGGCCGGCGAGCGCCTTTACTCCGGACGCGGAGGTCGGGGCAAGATCGCGTTTCTTCGCCTCAGCGATGATCGCTTCGGCGAGGGGATGGCTCGAACCCGCCTCGATCGCCGCGGCGAGCGCCAGCAGTCCGTCCTCCGTGCCCTCGGTGGCATGCACGCCGGTCACCGCGGGCCGGCCCTTGGTCAGCGTGCCGGTCTTGTCGAAGGCAACGACGTCGGTCTTAGCCAGTGTCTCCAGGAACACGCCGCCTTTGACGAGGATGCCGGCGCGCGCCGAGGACGACAGCGCGGACGCGATTGCCGCCGGCACGGAAATGACCAGCGCGCAGGGGCAACCGATCAGAAGCAGCGCCAGGCCGCGGTATATCCAGGTGTCCCAGTCCCCGTCGAAGATGAGCGGCGGGATGATGGCCACGAGCAGGCCCAGCGCCGCGACCAAAGGCGTATAGACCCGCGAAAAGCCGTCGATGAACCGCTCTGCCGGGGCCTTGGCGTCCTGCGCCTCCTCGACGAGGGCGACGATCCGGGCGATGGTGTTGTCAGCCGCGGTCTTCTCGGCGCGGATTTTCAGCGCCGCATCGATCGCCACGGAACCTGCGAAGACTTTTTCGCCAGGGCCGCGCGAAACCGGAACGCTTTCCCCGGTTATCGCCGCCTCGTCGAGATGGGCGCGTCCCTCGATAACCGTGCCATCGGCAGCGACGTGGTCGCCCGGACGCGCCAGCACGACATGGCCCGGCCGGATCTCACGCGCGGGAATCTCGCGGACGATCCCGTTTTCCTCGATGAAGGCGCGGTCGGGCACGAGCGAGGCGAGCGCCTCGATGCCGGCGCGGGCGCGGCCGGCCGCATAACCCTCAAGCACCTCGCCGGTCGCAAACAGGAAGACGACCACCGTCGCCTCTGCCGGCTCACCGATGATGACGGCGCCGATCACCGCAACCGTCATCAGCATTTCGATGGTGAATGGGGCACCGGCAATTGCGGCAGCCACGGCCCGGCGCGCAATCGGCAAGGCCAGCAGGATCGCTGCCGCGATGAACATGAAGTGCCCGATTTCCGGCGCCGACTGGCTGACAGCGAAGGCAATGGCGGTGACGGCACCACCGACGATCGCATGCAGCCCCTTGGTCGTCCGCCACCAGGCGATGCGGGCCGGCCGCGGAGCAGGAGTGTCGTCTTCGATGATGTCCGCACCATAGCCGAGGCTCTGCACCCGCTCGCGCACGGCGGAGAGCGGTGTCCTGCCTTCATCGACGGCGACAAACATCATTTCACGCGGGATCGAGACGCGCACGTCGGCAACACCCGGCATGCCGCCGATGGCGGTGCGGATCGTGTTGGCGCAACTGGCGCAGTCCATTCCGGAAACGCGGAAGCGGCGATAGCCGTCACCGGGGGCAATCGGGTCTTCCCCCTTGCCGTTCCCGACCCCGCAGACAGCGCCCTCCGCATGCGCGTGATCGTGGCTGGCAGCACCCGCTGCCGGGTGGCTTTCAAGGTGGTCGTGGTCGGCTTCATGCGCCGCGGCGGGGGCATGTTCGTGGCGGTCGTGGCAGCATCCACATCCGTCATCATGGCCGGCGCCTCCTGCAGGCCCGTGCTCGGCCAGTGCGGGCTTGGTGCCTTTCGTGCCGGCCGGCTTGTCGCCGCGGAATTGCTCGTCCATTGCAAATCTCCTTGATCTGCACCACCTATAAAACCTGTAGTCACTACAGCTTCAAGCGGGAAAATAGCGATGGAACGCACTTTTTCGATCGGCAGGCTCGCCGAGGCCAGCGGCTCCAAGGTCGAGACGATCCGCTACTACGAATCGATCGGACTCCTGCCGGAACCGGAGCGCAACGCCGGCAACCAGCGCCGCTACACCGCGCGTCACTACGACAGACTGGTTTTCATCCTGCACGCCCGCGATCTCGGCCTTTCGATCGACGCAATCCGGCAACTCATTGACCTGTCGAAGCATCCCGACCTGCCCTGTGCCGAGGCCGACGAGATTGCCCGCCGGCAGTTGGAGGACGTGCGCCAAAGGATCGCGCGGCTGAAGCTTCTGGAAGCCGAGCTGGAGCGCACGCTTTCGAGTTGCACCCACGGCACCATCGCCGAGTGCAAGGTGATCGAGGCACTGGCTCAATGCGGCGCCTGCGAGCGACATCAACGCCCCGTTCGCTAATTTTCGGTGCCTAGACCTACAGGTTGCGATATAGTCACCTCTCCAACCCCGACTCAGTGCGTTCAGGTGGCTGTCAGTATCCGATGGTTGATCTGCAGCCGAGCTGAACTGGGGGCGGTCTCGATGCCTCTCGCCTTGCCTATCAGTCTGGGAGAAATGCAGATGGCCGAAACAGCAACATCCATGCCCCTGCCGCTGCGCATCGAGCGCAAGGACCAGGTCTTCGCCCGCGAGGACCTGCCGGTGGGCGACTTCGCCTTCAACGCCACCGTCGCCAACGTCTTCGACGACATGGTCAGCCGCTCCGTTCCCTACTACGAAGAGATGCAGCGGATGGTCTGTGAGCTGGCGGCCGACTTTGCCCAGCCGCAAACCAATCTCGTCGACATCGGCTGTTCGACCGCGACGACGCTTTTGGCACTCGACGGAGCTATCCACCCGGACGTCCATTTCATTGGCATCGACAACGCGCCGGACATGCTCGAAAAGGCCGCGCAGAAGATCCGGGCAGCCAACACGAACCGGCCGATCGAACTCAAGGTGGCCGACCTGAACCATGGCTTCCAGATGGAGAACTCCAGCGTCGCGACCATGCTGCTGACGCTGCAGTTCGTCCGGCCGCTCTATCGCGAGCGCGTGATGAAGGCGATCCATGCCGGCCTCAACGACCAAGGCTGCCTCCTGCTCATCGAGAAGCTGACGAGCGAGGACACCACGTTCAACCGCCTGTTCATCGAGCACTACTACGACTTCAAGCGGCGCAACGGCTATTCCGATATCGAGATCTCGAAGAAGCGCGAGGCGCTGGAAAACGTCCTGATCCCCTACCGGCTGGACGAAAACGTGCAACTCCTGAAGGAAGCCGGCTTCCGCACTGTCGAGGTCTTCTTCCGTTGGTATAACTTCTGCGGCATCGTCGCGGTGAAGTAGGAAGGACACCCATGACCGCAGCCATGATCGGAATCGGCAACTTCTTTTTCAAGTATCGCAACCAGCTCTTCCCTGCGATCATCGTCGCGCTATTCCTGCTGGCGCCGCCCGTGGCGCATGGGAGCACGGCGGTCGAGCAGGTCAGCGCTATCGTCGCGATCCTGCTGGTTCTCGCCGGACTAGGCTTGCGGGCGACCGTTATCGGCTACGCCTATATCCAGCGTGGCGGGTTGAACAAACGGGTCTATGCCAAGGATCTTGTCACCGAGGGTATGTTCGGCGTCTGCCGCAATCCGCTCTACGTCGGCAACATGCTGATCTATTCCGGTGTGTTCCTGTTCAGTGGCAATCCGCTGGCAGTCGTGCTCGGGATCGGTCTCTTCGCCTTCCTCTATCAGTGTATCGTACTGGCCGAGGAGGAGTTTCTCGAGAAGAAATTCGGAGACGCCTACCGGGCATACTGCCGCGACGTGCCGCGCTGGGCGCTGCGGCTGAGACGGTTTCGCAGCGCCACGGAAGGCATGGCCTTCAACGTCCGGCGCGTGATCGCCAAGGACTACTCGACGATGTCGGCAACCCTGATTACTCTGCTCGTCATCGAGTTCTACCGCGCCGCCCTCAATGAAGGCCTGACGCAGAGCCTGCCTTATCTCGCCGTGCTCGCCGGACTGCTGGCCCTGATCGGACTTGCCACCGGTGCGATCAGCCGTCTGAAGAAGCGCGGCGTCTTCAGCGAACCGAAACCAATTCACTGATGCGCGACGCATACCAGGGGGCCGTGCGGTAGCAACCGGCACCTGGCCGCTTGCTCAGCCAGGTGGTCAAATCGCATCCGTCAGCTCGCAAACCGACCGGCATCGGCGCCGTAGTAGTTGATGTAACGGCCCGAAATGCTGCCTATCGGCAGAACGATCAGCACGTCCGTCGTGCGGAAGGCGTGGTCGACGACGGCGCCATTGCCGATCATCGCGCCGAGCCGCAGATAACCCTTGATCAGCGGCGGCATGGCGGCAAGCGCCCGGCGGGCATTTACCGCTTCGCTCGGCATCAGATCCATCGTCCGATACTGGTCAGCATGGGCGTGAACGCTCCACTCATCGCGTGCCAGCAGGTTCTGGTGCAGGAAGGAAAGCGCCAGCGCATGCTCCTCCGGCACGACGCCGCCGAAGGAACCGCATCCAAATAGGACGTCGACGCGGTGCTTCAGCGCATAGGCCCAGGCCCCCTGCCAAAGCAGTTCCACGGTCCGCTTCGTCCGGTATTCCGGCAGCACGCAGGAGCGGCCGAGTTCCATGAAGCGCTTTTCCGGATGGCGGGCCAAGAGCGGCTCGATGTCGAATTCGGACTGCGAGTAGAACCCCCCCGAATTCCTGGCGACATCCTGCCGCAAGAGCCGGTATGTCCCGACGATCTGCTCCTCCGCGTCGCCCTCGATCGAGGTGTCGAGCACGAGCAGATGATCGCAGACCATGTCCCAGGCGTCGATGTCGCGCGCGCGGCGCATCGCGTCGGGGGCCACCTGCGCATTCATTTCCTCGACAAAGACGCGGTAGCGCACTGCCTGCGCCGCATCGATCTCGGCATTCGTCCGTGCAAGCCTGGTTTCCAGATTGCCGATGCGGCCGAACACGTCGGTCGTCTTGTGGACCGGAACCTGGCATGTCGACGGGACAGTCTCGGCCATCACCTGTGGATCTGCAAATTCGACACTCATCGGCGACTTCCTGCTCAAGATTTCCTGTCTCTCTTTAAGCACGAATCTGCAACAGGACCGTGACATCGGACTGCCTGTAGATAGCCCTCCGGTGTTCAGCAGACAAGAAGGCTGTGGCGGTGCGGAAAAGACGGTCAGCGTCCTTTTGCCGTCACCGCGATCAGGCGGGCGACCTCGGCGAGCAAAGCCTTTGGTTCGGCCGGCTTGACCAGGACCGCGGCCGCGCCGCAGGCGATCAAATCGTCGTAGACGCCTCCGCGTCCCTCGGCCGTCAGGACGACAACCGGCACGGCGGCCGCTTCGCCGGTCAGGCGACGCACCACCTCGGGTCCGTCGCCGCCCGGCATGTTCAGGTCCGTTATGACAAGATCCGGCCGCCCCGCCGGGTCGCCGACCGCGGAAAGCAGGGAAGGGAACGTGTCGACGACGCTCACCTCGAAACCCGCCTTCGTCAGCATCGAACGCACGAGCATGGCATTGACGGGGTCGTCTTCGGCCAGAAGGATTCGCGCCGCCTTGCTTGGCCCTTCCGCTATCGGCGCGCACAGCGTCGGCCGGTTGTCGTTGATTGCGTCGCGAACCTCGATGCCCTTCATCCGGCCGCACAGCACTTCGACCAGTGATCGCTCGCGCAAGGGACGGATCAGCCAGGCATCGTAACCCTCGCCGTTGCTGATCGCCCGGCCGGTTCGTTCCTCGGGGTTGACGAGATAGGTGCGGCGGATGTGCCGGGCGTTGAAGGCGGCCAGGCCGGAGAGTTCGCGCCGGTAATCTCCGGAAAGCCGGTTGTCGACGATGATGTCCGTCAACGAGGCGGTCGTTCCCTGCGCGAATTGCAGCGCGTCGGTGGCGGTGGCCGTGTGCGCGCAGGTGCCACCGAGGGTCTCGATCGTGCGTTGCAGCGCGCGCGCCACCGGGCCATCGGGTGCGTAGAGAAAGACCGACGCCCCCCGCAGCGGGCCCGCCCTTCCGCAGACGGCCGCGAGCGTCAGCGCGGCGGGCATTCGAATCGTGAACGTGGAGCCGTGTCCAGGACGGCTTTCCAGCGTCAGCGCGCCGCCAGCTTCGCTTAGGATGCGGGCGGAGATGGCAAGGCCGAGACCGGCGCCGCCACGGCGCTGGGATGCGCCTCCGGCCTGCTCGAACGCCTCGAAGACCCGCATCTGCTCGTCGGCCGTCATGCCCGGGCCGGTATCGGTAACCTTCACGACGATGTGGTCGGGCTCGATCGTCGTTTCGAGATAGACCCCGCCGCTCACCGTGAATTTCACCGCGTTGCCGATCACGTTGTAGAGCACCTGCCGCAGCCGCGATCCGTCAAACGACATGACCGCCGGCACCTCGGCCGAGACGAAGGAGCCGATCTCGATCCCTTTCTCATGCGCCCGCGGCGACATCATCTCGACGACGCCCTCGATCAATGGGCGGACAGGATCCTCGCTCGGGCGCAACTGAAACCGGCCTGCCTCGATCGTGGAAAAGTCGAGCAGGTCGTCGACGAGTTGGACAAGCGCGTGGCCGGACTGGCGGATTCCTGCCAGATAGTTCTTCTGCTCCGCTGTCAGCCGCGTCTGCCCGATCAGGTGCGACATGCCAAGGATGCCCGACAGCGGCGTGCGGATCTCGTGGCTGACCGTCGCAAGCAGCCGCGACTTCGCCTCGCTTTCATCTTCGGCCTTGCTGAGGGCGAGCTCCCGCAGGTGCTCGGCCCTGCGTTCCTCGGTGACGTCGCGGGCGATGGTGTGGATCACCAGTTCACCCGTCGCCGGTTCCCGAATGGTCACATCATGCCACGCATAGACGCGCGTACCGCCCGGTGCCGCAATCTTTACGTCGTAGTGATGTGGCAGGGCCTGCGAGTGGATGTCGAGGCCGATCTGGGTGCAGGTCAGGCCAGCTAGCTCGGCGATACCGACAAGATCGCTTAGGACCGCGTTGGCGCGGATGATCCGTCCGTCCAGCGAGCGCACGAGCACAATGTCGCGCAAAATGTCGTGGATGGCGGCAGACGCCGCCGACGTCTCGCTCTGCTCCCAGGTGCGGTCGTGGTGATGCTCGACATGTCGCCTCAACCGTCGTTCGGCAATGACGCCGCTGCGAAAGAGCAGTAGCGCGCCCGCTAGACCGGCCACGCCAAGACTGAGCGCCGCGACGTGAAACCCCTGCAGGAATCCGGTCACCAGGACGAGGCCGGCTGACAGAACGACGAGGCAGCCGACGATGCCGCTGAGCATCGCATGGTCTGAAGGAGATGCCTGGCCCGCTGCATGCGAGGACATGATCGACGACGAACGCGCGGCGGTCTCCACCCCGCCATCGCGTGGTGGCTGCCTTGCGTCACTCGGCTCGTCCGCGAATTCCGCCTTGAGCCGGTCTTGAAGCTTCGCCGGTTCGCTCATGCGTGCCCGGATAGCACGACAGGCGTTCAAATCCGCTTCAGCAAACCGATCGGATTTTAACGATCAGGCCTTGTGCCTGCGCCCGCGCGATTGCAGCACCTCATCGAGCAGGATGATGCCCGCGCCGATGGTGATGAAGCTGTCGGCGAGGTTGAACACGGCAAACGACCAGGTGGCGGTGTAGAACAGCACGTAGTCGATCACGTAACCAAACAGGAGGCGATCGACGAGGTTACCGATCGCGCCGGCGATGATCAGCGCATAGCCCGCATGGGCCAGCCCCCGCTCCTTGGGCGTCTGCCGCCACAGCCAGGTGACGAAGGCGACGACGACGAGTCTCAAGGCCACGATGAACCAGCCCTCCATGCCCGACAGCATCGAAAAGGCGACGCCGAAATTGTAGGTCCTGTAGAGGGCCAGCATCGGCAGGACATGCACCGGCTGCTCCAATGGCAGCCACGTCTCCACGGCCAGCTTGATGAACTGGTCGACGAGGACGGCAATGACAATGAACGAGACGACCGGGACGGGTCGGGAGAAGAACGGGGCGCGCTTGGTCATTTCGGCTCGTCCAGCGACAGGATGTGACGACGCGCCTCGAACAGCATGATGCCGGTGGCGATCGCGAGGTTGAGGGAATCGGCGCGGCCTGCCTGGGGAATGCGCGCCAGCGAATCGGCTTCGCGGGCCAGTTCCTCCGGAATCCCGGCCTGTTCGTTGCCCATCAGGAGCACGATCGGCTGTTTCCTGTAGTCGATCGTGCGGTAGTCGACCGCACCGGCAAGATGCGTTGCGACCACCTTGACGTGCGTCTCCTTCTTCCAGCGCAGAAAGTCGGCGACCGAGGTTTTGGCGACGGGCATCGCAAACACCGACCCCATGGTCGCGCGAACCGTCTCCAGCGAGAACGGATCGGTCGTCTCGCCGACGAGGATCAAGCCGGAGGCGCCTGCCGCGTCGGCCGTGCGGATGATCGTGCCCAGATTGCCCGGATCGCGCACCCGGTCGAGCGCCACATAGGTCTCGCCCGCCTTCGGGCGGAAGTCCTTCAGGGCGGTATAGCGCTGCTCGAACACGCCGATCACCATCTGCGGATTGTCACGCCGGGTGATTGCCGACATCACCTTCTCGCTGACTTCCAGCACCAGCCCGCCTTTGGCAAAGGTCTTCGCGGCAACCTGCTCGACCTGCGGCTTGCCCTTGGCGGCCTTCGCATAGACCAGCGTGCGGATCGTCCAGCCGAGCTCGAGCGCATCGATCACGAGTTTCAGTCCCTCGGCGATGAAGGATTTCGTTTCATCGCGCGCCTTCTTCTGCGCCAGCGCCTTGATGTCCTTGACGATCGGGTTGGCGAGGCTCGTGACCTCCTTCACCTGCCCCACGCGGTGGGGACCCTGATCGCGGTGGTGATGTTCGCTCATGCGGAAGTCCAACGGCTGAAGAGGGAAGTGGAAAGGGCGCGGCCGGCCGTCCTGCCGTCGGTTCCGCCCTCCCGGATAACAAGTTCGCCGGACTCGACCAGCCCGCCGCGGCCGCGCATCGTTTCCCGCATCAGTTCGTGGATCGAGTAGAAGCTGGCTCGAATCGAATAGGCGGTCAGCACGAAGGCTGCATCGCGTGGCGAGAGGATCTCGCGGCAGACGTCGAGCATCAACGGCAGGCTGTCGAACAGCTGCCACACTTCGCCGTTCGGACCGCGGCCGAATTTCGGCGGATCGGCGAGAATGATGTCGTAGCGGCTGCCGCGACGCTCCTCGCGCAGGATGAACTTCATCGCATCCTCGCAGATCCAGCGGATCGGCAGCGCTTCACCGCGCCCGAGCGCCTGGTTTTCCCGCGCCCAGCCGATCGCTTTCTTCGAGGCGTCGACGTGGGTCACTTCTGCGCCGGCGCGGGCGGCGACGAGCGAGGCGACACCGGTATAGCCGAACAGGTTCAGGACCTTCAGCGGCCGGCCTGCCGCCTCGATCCGCGCCTTCATCCAGCTCCAGTGCGCCAGTTGCTCCGGAAAGACCCCGACGTGGCGGAAGGCGGTGAAGCGGCCATGGAAATCGGTATCGAGCAGACGCATCGGCCAGGTCTCGCCAAGTGCGGCCTCCGGAAAGCGCCAACGGCCCATGCCGTCTTCGTCGGTATCGCCGGTGAACAGGGCGTCCGCTTTCTCCCACACGTGCGCCGGCAGGCTGCGCGGCCAGAGCGCCTGTGCTTCCGGGCGCACGATCCGATAGGGACCGTATTGCTCCAGCTTCTCGCCGGCGCCGCTGTCGATGAGGCGGTAGTCGTCGGTGCCGGCCGTCTCGAGGATCACCGGCACCCGCTCGGAAGGTTTGTCGCCGGTGCGGACGATCAGCTTGCGCTGAGGTTCGGCGGCCTGGGACGCCGTGCGGGCGTTCCTTTCAGGTGCCGTCTTGGTCGCGCCTGCGCCAAAATCCTTTCGCATTGCCGCCGGTTCGATGCGTGAGGCGTCTGCGTGCTTGGCAGCCACCCCGGCCTGCGGCTTGGGGCCAGTGTTGCGCATCGGCGATGGCTGGCGAACGCGTTCGCCAGATCGCGCGGGACCCGTCATGGCGGGCCCCTTCTTCTGCCGGCGGTTCTTGTCCTTCACGTCGGGTCCGTTTCGATTAGTCAGATGGCGGACGCTGGTCCGCGGGAAAGCCAGACCAAATAGCACCGCTGCTCCAGTTGGCAAAGTCCCACTTGGCAAAGCGCTTTCCCATCTGCGATAAATCGGCAAGCACCCGGGCCAGGAGGAGGAACGCCATGGACATGTCAGGTGAAGAGCGCATCGCCGCCCCTCGTGAGGCCGTCTGGGCGGCACTCAACGATCCCGAGACCTTGAAAGCCTGCATCCCGGGCTGCCAGTCGCTGACGATGAAGTCGCCGACCGAGCTCGAAGCCACCGTCAAGATCAAGATCGGCCCGGTCTCCGCCACGTTCAACGGCGAGGTCACGCTGTCCGACCTCAACCCGCCGGAAAGCTACACGATCTCCGGCGAAGGAAAAGGCGGGATTGCCGGCTTCGCCAAGGGCGGCGCCGACGTGAAGCTCGCCGAGGACGGCAACGAGACGGTGCTGACCTATACGGTCAATGCGCAGATCGGCGGCAAGCTCGCCCAGCTCGGCTCGCGCCTGATCGATTCGACCTCGAAGAAGCTCGCAGCCCAGTTCTTCGCTGATCTCGGCCAGCGGCTCAACGGTGGGCCGAATGCCTGAGTTTTGCGATTGAATAGCCGCTCGAGCTAGCCCGGGACGGAAGCGGGCGCGGTGCGGCCGCTTCCCCGCTTCTAAGCCTGGGCAGGCGGATGAGGGGCAAGGATAACGAGTTCCCCTGAGCAGCGAACCCTATTTCGGCGCGGACAGAAGCGACTGGGCATGCAGTGTCTCGGCGCGGGCCTTGTGCTTGTCGGCCTCAGTGTGCCACTTCACCGCCTCGCTCGCCTCGATCCGAGCACGCTTGCGGTATTTGTGCTGGCCGATCCAGGTCGCGGCCGCTCCGAGGATCGCGCCAAGGATCAGCGCCAGGAACAGATAGACGAAAAACGGAGCCGTCATCGACAGCACCGAGTCTTCCGGCCGGAACGGATTGAGCGCCAGGCGCACGGGCTGGCGATTGGCGACCGACAGTACGATCAGCACGATGGCAATCGGCGCCAGGATGACGATATTGATGATCTTCTTGAACATGAAACCACCTCCAGCAATCGGGCTGGTTGAGGGTTGCGGTACCGCAGACGTCAATCGGCGTCGTCGTCCGCGTGATTGGGGTTCAGCCGCTCGCGCAGCTCCTTGCCGGTCTTGAAGAAGGGGACCCACTTCTCTTCGACGAACACCGCATCGCCGGTACGCGGGTTGCGCCCGGAGCGCGAAGGACGGTTCTTCACCGAGAAAGCACCGAAGCCGCGAAGCTCCACACGGTTGCCGGCGGCAAGCGCATCGGTGATCTCGTCCAGGACCGCGTTGACGATGTTTTCGACGTCACGATGATAAAGATGTGGATTGCGTGCGGCGACGATCTGTACCAATTCTGACTTGATCACGGTTGTCCCCTCAAAACGCTTGTCTTTTCAATCACGTCCAACCTGCCAAACGGAGACAAGACCGTCAAGGAACAACTTCTCGCCGCCAAGCTTTTCGAGAGCCTCCGACGGACCGAAACCAAGGCCGACGAGTCCCTTCAACCAGTCAGCGGAGTCCAGACCAAAACCGAACAGGCCGGAACGACGTGGCGGCTCGTAGTCGACCATCGGCAGGCTGCGGCCGACCTTGCGCGTCTCGAGGTAGTCGCGGATCTCGTCCGTCCCGCCAAGTCTGTCGACGAGTTTCGCCTGCAAGGCCTGCCGGCCCGTGTAGATGCTGCCGTCGGCCAGTCGCAGTGCCTCCTCGCGCGGTAGCTTGCGACGCTCTGCGACAAGATCGACGAACCAGGCAAAGCTGTCATCGACCATGCGGCGTATCATCGCCTTGGCGTCCTCGCTTGCGGGATGGAACGGTGAAGGCTCTGCCTTCAACGGGGCAGACTTGATCTCTTCGAGAGAAACGCCGAGCTTGTCCATCAACTCGCTCAACTGCGGATACTGGAAAATGACGCCGATTGAGCCGGTGATCGAACTATCCCCGGCGATGATCGTGTCGCCAGCCGTGGCAATCATATAGCCCGCTGAGGCGGCGAGCGTGCGCACGTCGGAGACGACCGGCTTCTTCTCGGCCACCTTGCGCAGTGCCTTGTAGATCACCTCTCCGCCATAGGTCGTGCCGCCCGGCGAGGTGATGGACACGACCAGCGCCTTCGCCCGGTCGTTCTTGGCGATGCGGTCCAACCGTTGCAGAAGTTCCTCATCGTCCTTAATGATGCCTGTGATCGAAACGTGTGCGACATGGTCCTCGATGGAGGCCGCCTGCCAGTTCCACGTTATGGCTGCGAAACCGGCAATGGCGGCGACGAGGATGGCCGCGACACGCCAGAACGTGAGCTTGCGGCGCAACTGCCGACGGTCGGCTATAGCAGACTGGTCCATCTCGAAAGGTTCCCGTTCGATGGTTTCTTGCGACAAACGACGGTTGCGCCATTTGCCAAATGCCTCATCGATATGGCATTAGCCGGGCAAATAGCAAATCATCTGAGCCGCTTTTTCGGGCATCCATTGTTTGTTCAGGAATAAACTCCATATGGGGCCCGTTATCCTGATTCAGGACGGAGGCGGTTCAACCGGCACTGTCGGCCCTAGACAACAGACCAGAAAACAACGAACAAGGCACATGCTGACCACTGCCGCTGACATTCAATCCGTCGACTACCGGACGGTCTCGCCGATGGAAGCCTACCGTCGCGCGGCACGGCACTCCGCGCGCGTGCGATTTCTGAAGATCGCCTTGCCGGCGATTGGGCTTGTTATTGCCGCCATCTTCGCCGTGGTCTCCATCGTCAGCACCTACCTGCCCGAAGAGCTGGCTGTCGAAAGCGCCACGATCGAAGACGGCAAGGTGGTGATGAAAAACCCGGCGATCTCCGGTCGCAACCGCGACGGCATCAGCTATTCGATGAAGGCCGACCGGGCGCTGCAGGACATGAAGAACCCGGACATCATCCAGCTTGAGAACATCCGGGCGAAAATGCCGGTCAACGAGAAGCTGATCGCGCAGGTAGACGCCGTTACCGGCATCTACGACCGCGGCCGCAACATTCTCGACATGACCGCGCCGTTCACCATCCGTCTGAACACAGGCCTCGAAGCCGCCTTCCGCGACGCACACCTCGACATCAACGGCGGCCGCATGTCGACGCAGCAAGCCGTCTCCATCCAGGCCAAGGAAGCTTCGATTGTTGCGCAGTCGCTGCGAATGACGGATAAAGGGCGAACCGTCGTCTTCGAGGGGGACGTCGTTGTCAATGTAGATCCCGCCGCCATCCGCAACAGAGAGAAGTAGGGCCACGATGTCCGCATTTTCTGAACCCGCGCAAAGACATGCCATTCTCCCGCTGCTTGCCGCCGGCTTCGTGCTGGTCGCAACGACCGCCGGAGCGCAGGAAACGAAGAGCCAGCTGAAGGGGCTTCAGCTGTCCAACGACAAGCCGATCCAGATCCAGAGCGACAAGCTGGAAATCCAGCAGCAGGCCAACACCGCCCAATTCACCGGCAACGTCAAGGTCGTCCAGGGCACGACGACGCTGCAGGCCGGCAGCATGGTCGTCCATTACAAGGCCGATGGCGGCGGATCGATTTCGAGCGGCGATGCCGATATCGAGAAAATCGACGTTGCCGACAAGGTCTTCCTGCAGTCCGGAGTGCAGCAGGCGACCGCTGATACCGGAACTTTCAACCTCATTGACGAGGTCTTCGTGCTGAAGGGTGACAAGGTCGTGCTGTCGGAGGGCAAGAACGTCTTTGTCGGCTGCCAGCTGACGGTGCTGATGCGGACCGGCGAGGCCAAGCTCGACGCCTGCGGCGGCCGGGTCATGATCCAGCTCGATCCGAAGTCCCGTAAAACCACGAACTGACGTACGCCCGTGTCACTTCTATCCCTTTCCCGCATGACGCGTCATGCCAAGAAGTCTGCGCCGGCGGTCCAGCGCAGCCTCGACGCGTCGCGCTACGAAGGCACGTTGATCGCCCGCAACCTGACCAAGACCTATGGGGGCAGGCGGGTGGTCAATGGCGTTTCACTCGTCGTGCGGCGGGGCGAAGCCGTCGGGCTGCTCGGCCCTAACGGCGCCGGCAAGACGACCTGCTTCTACATGATCACCGGCCTGGTCCCGGTCGATGAAGGGGCGATCGAACTGAACGGCAACGACGTCACGACGATGCCGATGTATCGGCGTGCGCGGCTCGGCGTCGGCTACCTGCCGCAGGAGGCCTCGATCTTCCGTGGCCTGACGGTTGAGCAGAACATCCGCGCCGTGCTCGAGGTGCACGACAAGAACAAGGTGCGTCGCGAGCACAAGCTCGACAGCCTGCTGGCCGAATTCTCGATCTCGCACTTGCGCAAGGCTGCGGCCATCGCGCTATCCGGCGGTGAGCGCCGGCGACTGGAAATCGCCCGCGCGCTTGCGACGGATCCGACCTTCATGCTTCTCGACGAACCCTTCGCGGGCGTCGATCCGATTTCGGTGGCCGACATCCAGGCACTCGTTCGCCATTTGACGTCGCGCGGTATCGGCGTGTTGATTACCGATCACAACGTCCGCGAGACGCTCGGCCTGATCGACCGCGCCTACATCATCCACGCCGGCGAGGTCCTGACCCACGGTCGCGCCAACGACATCGTTGCCAATCCCGACGTGCGGCGTCTTTATCTCGGCGACAATTTCAGCCTCTGAGCGTCCGACGTCCTCGACGCCGGACTTTTCTTCGCCTTGATCGGAGGAATTCGTCGGCATCTCCTCCCGGCCGCTTGACCAGTTCCGCCAAAAAAGCAATTTTTGGGCCAGTCCGAATTCCGGATCGGCAAGTGAGGTTTGCCACCCGGTGTTCCGGCAGTCGGCACTGCTCCACGATCCGATCGGTGAGGACATTGCCAGGCAATTCATCGGGTACGGCGTCCATGACGCGTCGTAAAAGACGTGTGGCGGCGTAAGGAGTTCAAGCGTCCGCATGGCACTCGCAGCCAGCCTTTTTCTGCGCCAGAGCCAGTCACTGGTCATGACGCCGCAACTGATGCAGTCGATCCAGCTGCTACAGATGACGCATTTGGAACTGGTTCGGTTCATCGAGACCGAGGTGGAGAAGAACCCGCTGCTTGAGCTCGTCTCGGGTGACGAGAACTCGCGCGGCGCGGACGAAGTTTACCCGGCGGATGGCGCCTATTATTCCGTCAACGAAGAACAGCCGGCTCGGGATATCGCAGACACGGAGGCCGGACCTTCCGGGGACCTTTATGAGACCGCCACAGGCGGCAACGCCAGCGCGATCGCCGAGTCCTTCGATTCCAATCTCGAAAACGTCTTTCCCGATGATGCCGGCCCGCGCACGGCGGATGCGCCGGAACTCCTTGGCCAGTGGAAATCGATGCCGGGCGCGAGCTACGGCGAAGGCTATGAACTCGATGAGTTCGTCGCGGCCCAGACGACGCTGCGCGACCATCTTGCCGCCCAGGTCCCGTTTCTGCTTGTCTCGCCGGTCGATCGGCTCATCGCTGGATACCTGATCGACCAACTCGACGAGTCCGGCTATCTTCTGGCGGACCTGTCAGAGGCGGCGCTCAAACTCGGCAAGCCGATCACCGATGTCGCGCGCGTGCTCGACGCTCTGCAGGAACTCGACCCACCCGGCGTCTTCGCTCGCACCCTGTCCGAGTGCCTGGCGATCCAGCTTCGCGCCCGTGACCGCTTCGATCCTGCGATGGCTGAGCTGGTCGGCAATCTTGAGCTGTTGGCGCGCCGCGATTTCGCCACGCTGAAAAAACTTTGCGGCGTCGACGAGGAAGACCTGGTCGACATGCTGGCGGAAATTCGCAAGCTCGACCCCAAGCCGGGCGCGCGTTTCGAGCCTGGGGTCTCCGATTCCGTCGTCCCCGACATCACCGTTCGTGCGGCCCCCGACGGGACCTGGCTCGTCGAGTTGAATGCCGAGACGCTGCCGCGCGTGCTGGTCAACAACGACTACTATGCCTCCGTCTCCCGCCGCACCGAGCGGGCGAGCGAAGATCAGTCCTTCCTGAGCGAATGTCTGCAGAACGCCAATTGGCTGACCCGCAGCCTGGATCAGCGGGCAAAGACGATCATGAAGGTGGCGACCGAGATTGTGCGGCAGCAGGACGCCTTCCTTCTCAACGGCGTGGACCATCTGCGGCCGCTTAATCTGAAAGCGGTTGCCGACGCCATCAAGATGCATGAATCGACCGTCAGCCGCGTCACCTCGAACAAGTACATGCTGACACCGCGGGGGCTGTTCGAGCTGAAATATTTCTTCACCGTGTCGATCGGCTCCACCGACGGCGGCGACAGTCACTCGGCCGAATCCGTGCGTCAACGCATCCGCACCTTGATCGCCGGGGAGACGCCCGAGGCCGTGCTTTCCGACGACGATATCGTCGACGTCCTCAAGAAGGGCGGCATCGACATTGCGCGGCGAACCGTGGCGAAATATCGCGAGGCGATGAACATTCCCTCCTCGGTGCAGCGCCGCCGGGAGAAGCGCGCGCTTGCCAAAGCCTCCGGTTTTTGACCGTCTGCCAAAGGCGTAGGGCGGTGTCCCGGGAGGGTTGCCACCGAGGGAGCAGTTGACACTTTCATCAGGAACAGATAGATGCCCGCCGCAATTCCGAAGGGAAGACAAACCGGCTCGCCATATCCCCATTTTCCCCCGGTACCGCTGGCGAAAGGGGCGTTGTGCGCGCGAAGTGCTTGGATGACGGGTCCGGTTGGAATAGACTGTTACGCGCAAATCACAATGAGAGAGGAAGCTCCATGAGTGTGCGTGTATCCGGCAAACATATGGACATCGGCGACGCGTTCCGCTTGCGCATTGAAGAACAGATCGGAGCGGCCGTGACCAAATATTTCGATGGAGGCTATTCGAGCCACGTCATAGTGGCAAAGTCCGGTCCGCGATTCAGTGCCGACTGCAAGGTTCACCTCGACACCGGTGCCGCCCTGCAGGCCAATGGCGAAGCGAACGATCCGGTTCTCGCTTTCGACGCCGCGTCGGGGCGGATCGAGAAGCGCCTTCGCCGCTACAAGCGCAAGCTCAAGGATCACCACAACGGAAATGGCCAGGCCTATGCGGAAGTCGCATACACGGTCATGGATTCGATTCCGGAGGATGCGGACGAACTGCCGGCGGACTACGCCCCGACCATCGTCGCGGAAAGCACCAAGACGCTCAAGACCATGTCCGTTGCCAGCGCCGTGATGGCGCTCGACATGACGGACGAGCCGGTGCTTCTGTTCCGCAGCGTTGGCCAGGAGGATCTCAATATCGTCTATAGACGTAACGATGGAAATATTGGCTGGATAGATGCAGCCAATATCAAAGGCTAAAGTGGCAGGGGGGTGCGCCCAGGGGCTGGGCGCATCCCGCCTTACTCCCTTCACTGCGGCTCACGAGGACAAAGGCATGGCATTGGCAGGTTTGCTGCAGCAGAGTGCGATTATTCCGGCGCTGAAGGCCAGTTCGAAAAAGCAATTGCTTCAGGAACTGGCGATAAAGGCGGCAAAGGTCACCGGGCTTCAGGAACGCGAAATCTTCGATGTGATCCTGCAGCGCGAGCGTCTCGGGTCGACGGGAGTCGGCAACGGCATCGCCATCCCGCACGGGAAGCTGAAGGATCTCACCCAGATCACGGGCCTTTTCGCTCGCCTGGAGACGGCGGTGGACTTCGAGGCGCTCGACGACCAGCCGGTCGACCTCGTCTTCCTCCTGCTGGCGCCCGAGGGCGCGGGCGCCGACCATCTGAAGGCCCTTTCACGTATCGCCCGCGTGCTGCGCGATCCGGCCATGGTGGCCAAGCTGCGCGCCTCGGATTCGGCGACGGCGATCTATGCCTGCCTCAGCGAGGAACAAGCCAACGCCGCCTGAGCCGGCCGGGCCGCGAGCGCCGGGGGAACGCGTGTCGCGTCCTTCGCCGATCGTTGCGCGAATCGATCGCGCGCCGATGATTGCGTACGTCGGCTCTCCGCGGAGCCCCTTTCTGCCTTCCTGACTCTCAGCCGGTGATCGCCAGGTAGTGGCGGTAGCGGCCGTAGTGGTTGACGACGTCGGCGATCACCTGGTCTAGATCATAGCCGTAGATGTCATAGCCGCGGCTGCCCTGGGCGAGGAAGACCTCGGCGCGATAGTAGCGGTTGCGCCCGCCTTCATTGCGCGCGGCGTCAATGACGACAAAGGCCGGGATCGGCTTGCTGACGGGACGGACCTCATAGACGAAGGGCGGCACCGTCTCGCCATGGCTGATCACAAAGCGCAGGCCGTCCTCGGTCTTTTCAACGTCGGCCTCGATGTCCTCGGGTTTTTCCAGTTCGCGCGCCACCGTCTCGAACGCCTTGGCTACGGTCGAGGCGATGAACCGCTCCACCTGCGGGCGGCCGGGGTGGTCGATGATGGCGCTGATGCGCCGCCGCCAGAACTTGGCCGCCTCGTGCGGCACCATCGGCGCGGCGGGCAGGCTGGCGCTGGTCGTCAACGCCACCTCGTCGCTCAGCGCCTTCCAGATTCCATAGCACATCAGGACCATGAGGACCGACAGAGGCAGCGCCGCGATCACGGCCGCCATCTGCACAGCATCCAGCCCGCCGGCCAGGAGCAGGCAGGCGGCGACGCCGCCGCAAACGAGCGACCAGAACACCCGCAGCCACAGCACCGGCTCCTCGTCGCCCTGCGAGGTGATCATGGCGATCACCAGCGCGCCGGCGTCCGAGGCAGTGACGAAGTAGACCGCCACCAGCAGACCCGTCAGCCAGGCGAGGAAGGTGGACCAGGGCAGGTACTCGAAGACGGTGAACAGCGCGATCGGCATGTTCTCCGTGACGGTCCTGGTGATCTGCCCATCCGCCACATTCCTGTCGAGCCAGATAGCGACGTCGCCGAAGACGGT
Organism: Mycoplana sp. BE70; assembly: GCF_031455855.1. Taxonomy (NCBI): domain Bacteria; kingdom Pseudomonadati; phylum Pseudomonadota; class Alphaproteobacteria; order Hyphomicrobiales; family Rhizobiaceae; genus Mycoplana; species Mycoplana sp. BE70. Next base: position 149,818 of record NZ_JAVDTM010000005.1, on the reverse strand, counting down.
GAACCAGATGAAGCTGAAGCCTGCCGGCGCGAAGAGCACGCCTAAAAGAAACTGGCGGATGGTGCGACCGCGTGAGATGCGGGCGATGAACAGCCCGACAAACGGCGACCACGAGATCCACCAACCCCAGTAGAACAGCGTCCAGCTGCCCAGCCATTCGGTCGGCTCGTAGGCATAGATGTGGAAGGTGCGCGCGACGAAGCCGTTCAGGTAGAGGCCGATGTTCTCGACAAAGGCCTGCAGCAGGAAGCGTGTCGGCCCGAGCACCAGGATCAGGAACATCAGGATGAACGAGACGATGATGATCATCTCGCTGAGGCGGCGAATGCCGTTGTCGAGGCCGGTCGCGACCGTGACCGTGGCGAGCCCGGTAACGATTGCGATCAGCACGAGCTGCGTCTCCAGGTTCTGCGCCAGGCCGAAGAGGTAGGTGCCTGTGGCATTGAGCTGCGCGACGCCGAGGCCGAGCGAAGTGGCGAGGCCGGCCAGCGTGCCAACCACGGCGAAGATATCGATGACGTCGCCGAGCGGGCCGTTGATCCGGTCGCCCAGCAACGGACGGAAGGCCGAGCGAATGACCAGCGGCTCATCCTTGCGGTAGCCGAAATAGGCGAGCGCCAGCCCCATGACGGCGTAGATCGCCCAGGCGTGAACGCCCCAGTGGAAGAAGGTTACTTCCATCGCGTCCCGCGCCGCCTGCGCCGTGCGGGGCTCTGCATCCGGGGGGGCGCTGAAGTGCATGATCGGCTCAGCGACGCCGTAGAAGACGATGCCGATGCCCATGCCCGCGCTGAACAGCATCGCCACCCAGGTGCTGTAGCTGTAGTCGGGCTCGGCTTCGTCGGGGCCGAGCTTGACCCGGCCGAGCGGGCTGATGGCAAGAAACAGCAGGAAGATGACGAAGCCGCCGACGGCGAGCATGTAGAACCAGCCGAGCTCGGCGATGATCCAGTCATTGGCGCGCTTGAAGAGGGCTGCGGCCACCTCGGGGAAAATGGAGGCGAAGAGGATGAGCCCGAGCGAGATGATGGCCGAGCCGTAGAAGGAGATGGGCGAAATCCCGGTGAGCGGCTGTTTCATTCCAAGCCTCCCTTTTCCGCGGCCATTCGACGGCACGGGGGTGCACCAGATCCGAGAGTAACGCTCCACGCTCGGGCGGAACAGGCCTTTCATCCCGCCTGTGGAATGCACGGAGGGCCCTGCGGTCGCGCGCGAAAAGCATCCTTTCCGAACCGATTGCGGCAAGGCTAACAAAAAATGCCCGGCGCCGAAGCGCCGGGCTTTCATCCCGTTCATGCCGGAGGCTTGATCGTTCAGCCTTGCTCGGGGTTGTCGCCACCGTTTGCCGGTGCCTTCGGGCCACCCTTGGAGACGCCGACCATGGCCGGGCGAAGCACGCGCTCACCGATGGTGTAGCCGTCCTGGATGACCTGGACGACGGTGCCGTTCGGCACCTCGGTGTTGGGCACCTCGAACATCGCCTGATGGAAATGCGGGTCAAACTTCTCGCCCATCGGCTCCAGCTTGCGCACGCCGTGGCGCTCGAGCGCCGCCAGCATCGACCGTTCGATCATTTCCACGCCTTCAATCAGCGCCTTCAGTCCGGCCTCGCCGGCTTCCAGCGCCTCGGCGGGAACGGCCTCCAGCCCGCGGCGCAGATTGTCGGAAACGCCCAGCATGTCCCGCGCAAAGCCTGCAATGGCGTAGGACTTGGCGTCCTTGACGTCGCGTTCGGTGCGACGGCGAAGATTGTCCATCTCGGCGGCAAGGCGCAGATACTTGTCGCGCAGTTCGGTGTTTTCCGCCTGCAGCAATGCGGCCGGATCGGCCTCTGCCGCCTGCGCGCCGGCTTCGTTGTTCTCGGGCGACACAGCGGCGGTCTCGGCCTCGTCATTTGCGGCTTCGGGGCCGTGTTTGCTGGTATCGTCGGTCATTGGTTTCTCCGGATTGAGAAATCGCGTGCATCGCGCGGGATTACAATACCCAGGCCATGCACAGGTTGATCGGCCAAAGCGACCCTGCCCATCCGGCGGATGCGCGGCGCTCATGTTCCCTCCCAGCCGTCCGCGCGCCTTTTAAGTTGCGCGGACAATGGGAGGGAGTTGAGGCGGATATCGAGCTTCGGATCGAAAAAATCAAGGCTTGTTCGACAAACTTGCAGAACTGGCTTCAGCGCGACAGTCGCGACATCAGTTGTGCGGTGTAGTCGACCATCGGCACGATCCGTGAATAGTTCAGCCGCGTTGGCCCGATCACGCCGACCGCGCCGATGATGCGTTCGTCGCTGTCACGGTACGGAGCCACAATCAGTGAAGAGCCGGAGAGCGAGAACAGCTTGTTCTCGGAGCCGATGAAAATGCGCACTCCCGACCCGGCTTCGGCGAGGTTCAGAAGCTCGATCAGGCTGTCCTTCTTCTCCAGGTCATCGAACAGCATCCTCAACCGATCGACATCTTCGATACCGGCCAGCCCTTCGAGCAGATTGGCGCGGCCGCGCACGATCAACTGCGTCGGCTTGCTCTCGTCGATGCCGCCAGACCAGACTGCAAGCCCGCGCTCGACCAGGTCCTGTGACAGCAGATCCAATTCCTGGCGCACCTCGCGGCGCAACCGTTCGAGCTGGGTGCGAGCCTCGTGGATCGTACTGCCGGCGAGGTGTGCATTGAGAAAGTTCGCCGCTTCGTTCAGCTGCGAATTGGTCGTGCCGGCCGGCAGCTCGATGATGCGGTTTTCGACCTGGTCATGCTCGCCAACCAGCACAACCAGCGCCTTGGTCGGTTCCAGCCGGATGAACTCGACGTGCTTGAGCACCGAATCGTTCTTCGCCGTGATCACGATTCCCGCGCCGCGCGACATGCCGGAAAGCACCTGGCTTGCCTCACCCATCATCGTCTCGATGCTCTGTCCGTGCACCGGTCGATGAACGTGCCGGGCGATCGAGGCGCGATCCTCGTCTGAGATGTTGCCCACCTGCATGAAGGCGTCGACGAAAAACCGAAGGCCCAGCTGGGTGGGAAGCCGCCCGGAACTGACATGGGGCGAATAGATCAGCCCGAGCGTCTCCAGGTCGCTCATGACGTTGCGCACGGAAGCCGGCGACAGTGACATCGGCAGGATGCGGGATAGATTCCGCGACCCGAGCGGCTCGCCATGCTCCAGATAGCTCTCGACGATCCGGCGGAAAATCTCGCCAGAACGCTCGTCCAGCTTTTTGTGAATGTCAGTCTCCGCAGAGTGTCTCAATACCATGCCGGTCAACGTTTCCCTTTGCCTTTGGAACTATAGTGACCCGGCCCACTTGCAGACAAGGGCAAATGCGACCGGCCGGGGAGGCGCCGCGTGAACGAAATTCCCGGAAATCGGCCAATTCGACGATTTCCTCTCCCGGCGAAGTCGTTTAGAAGCATCGCCAGACAAGGACACGACACGGAGTTCGCGATGCGGCCGTCAGGCAGAAAAACCGACCAGATGCGCAAGGTTTCCTTCGAGCGCAATTATTCCAAGCACGCGGAGGGCTCCTGTCTGGTGAAGTTCGGCGATACGCATGTGCTGTGCACGGCGAGCCTTGAGGAAAAGACGCCGCCGTGGCTGCGCAACAGCGGCAAGGGCTGGGTCACGGCCGAATACGGCATGCTGCCGCGCGCCACTGGCGAGCGGATGCGGCGGGAGGCGGCGGCCGGCAAGCAGGGCGGCCGCACCCAGGAAATCCAGCGCCTGATCGGCCGGTCGCTGCGTGCCGTAGTCGACCTGACCGCGCTCGGCGAAAAACAGATCACCATCGACTGTGACGTCATCCAGGCCGACGGCGGCACGCGCACCGCCTCCATCACCGGCGCCTGGATCGCGTTGTACGACTGCCTGAAGTGGATGGAAACGCGCGGGATGATCAAGGTCGAGAAGGTTCTGAAGGACCACGTCGCCGCGATCTCCTGCGGCATTTTCGCCAGCCAGTCGGTGATCGACCTCGACTATCTCGAAGACTCTGCGGCCGAGACGGACGCCAATTTCGTCATCACCGGCACAGGCGGCATCGTCGAGATCCAGGGCACGGCTGAGGGCAAGCCGTTCACCGAGGAGGAATTCGCAAGCCTGATGGCGCTGGCTAAGAGCGGCATCGCCGAACTGGTCGAGCTGCAAAAACAGGCGATCGCCTGACGGCTTCGCGCGCCGGCGTGAGAGACGTTGCATTTCGCCCTTGCCCCTCATCCGCCCTTCGGGCACCTTCTCCCCGCGAGCGGGAGAAGGGCCTGAGGGACGGGGAGAGTGAGAGGCGAACGCAATGCCTGACACGAGACCAGCCCTTCAGAGCATCCTCGAAACGGCTCTCTACGCCGAAAACCTCGATGCGGCGGAGGCTTTCTACGGGGGCCTGCTCGGGCTGGAGAAGATCAGCCGGCATGCGAACCGCCACGTCTTCTTCCGCTGCGGCTCCGGCGTGCTTTTGATCTTCAACCCGAGGGAAACGATCGTCCCACCGCCGCCGCAATCCTTGCCGGTACCCGTCCACGGCACGACCGGACAGGGGCATGTCTGCTTTCGCGTTCCCGCCAGCGATCTTGATTTCTGGGCGGAAAAGCTCAAAGAAGCAGGAATCGCCATCGAGGCCGATTTCCGCTGGCCGACCGGCGCCCGCTCCATCTATTTCCGCGACCCCGCCGGAAACAGCCTCGAATGCGCCGAACCCGGCCTCTGGGGCCTGACCTGACAGGAAACGATATGCGCAAGCTCGACACCCGGACGATCATCGTCGCCAGCCACAATGCCGGCAAGATCCGCGAGATCCGCGACCTGATCGGCCCGCTCGGGTTCGAAGCCAAGTCGGCCGCCGAACTAAACTTCATCGAGCCGGACGAAACCGGCACCACCTTCGAGGAGAATGCCGCGATCAAGGCGCTGGCCTCGGCGAAGGCCGCCGGCCTGCCGGCACTTTCCGACGATTCCGGGCTGGTGATCGACGCGCTCGGTGGCGCGCCCGGCGTCTACACCGCCAACTGGGCGGAGAAGGAAGATGGCAGCCGCGACTTTTCCATGGCCATGGAGAAGGTGGAAACAGCGCTCGTGGAGAAGGGTGCGGACACGCCCGCGGATCGCACCGCCCGCTTCGTCTCCGTCCTCTGCCTCGCCTGGCCGGATGGGCACACCGAGTTGTTCCGCGGCGAGATCGAGGGCGCCGTCATCTGGCCACCGCGCGGCACGCAGGGCTTCGGCTATGATCCGGTCTTCCAGCCGGAAGGCTTCGAGACCACCTTCGGCGAGATGAGCGCGGAAGAAAAGCACGGCTGGAAACCCGGCGACACGCAGGCGCTTTCCCATCGCGCCCGCGCGTTCAAGCGCTTCGTCGAAACCTGCCTGGAGGCTTGAGCCATCCATGACGGCGGTCACCCCGTTCGCACCGAAGCAGCCGATCACCGCGGATCCCCTGGATCCGGGTTTCGGCATCTATGTGCACTGGCCCTTCTGTGCCGCCAAATGCCCGTACTGCGACTTCAACAGCCATGTCCGCCATCAGCCGGTCGACCAGGAGCGCTTCGTTGCCGCCTTCCTGAAGGAGATGGAGACGATGCGGCGGCTTTCCGGCCCGCGCACGGTCACCAGCATCTTCATGGGCGGGGGCACGCCGTCCTTGATGGCGCCGTCGACCGTCGACGCAATCCTGTCCGGCATCGCCCGCCACTGGCACACTCCTGACGGCATCGAGATCACGATGGAGGCGAACCCCTCCAGCGTCGAGGCGGAGCGCTTCCGCGGCTATCGCGCAGCCGGCGTCAATCGCGTCTCGCTCGGCGTCCAGGCGCTGAACGACCGGGACCTGAAGTTCCTCGGTCGCCTGCACGACGTCGACGATGCGCTCAAGGCGATCCGGCTTGCCCGCGAGATCTTCCCGCGCATGTCGTTCGACCTGATCTATGCCAGACCAAACCAGACAGTCGCCGACTGGGATGCGGAGCTGAAGCAGGCTGTCTCCTATGCGGTCGACCACCTGTCGCTGTACCAGCTGACGCTCGAGGAAGGCACGCCCTTCTTCGGTCTGCACAAGGCCGGCAAGCTTGTTCTTCCCGATGGCGAGCAGTCGGCGATCCTCTACGAAGCGACGCAGGAGATTACTGCGCGCGAAGGCCTTCCCGCCTACGAGGTCTCCAATCATGCGCGCCCCGGCGCCGAAAGCCGGCACAACCTCACCTACTGGCGCTATGGCGATTATGTCGGCATCGGTCCCGGCGCCCATGGTCGCGTGTCCACGGGCGGCGCAAAAATCGCCACCGCGACCGAGCGCCACCCCGAGACCTGGCTCTCGCGGGTTGAGGAAAACGGCCACGGCATGGTCGACCAGGAGGTGCTTGAGCTGCCGGAACAGGCCGACGAACTGCTGCTGATGGGGCTGCGGCTCACCGAAGGCGTCGATCTCGCCCGCTGGCAGATGCTGTCGGGCCAAGGCCCGGACCCCGACCGCGAACAGTTCCTGATCGACCACGGCTTCATCGAGCGTCTGGGCAATTCCCGCCTGCGCTGCACGCCCGCCGGCATGCTGATCCTCGACGCGGTGGTGGCGGACCTGGCCTGCTGAAGCGCCAACTCGCCGTCGCGCATCCGCCCAGCCTGCGGCACAGCACCATGGTCACATCAAGTGGCTATCTTGCGAACCGCGCCAACATCAAGTCGGACACGCTTGCAAAATAGTCCCCGCCGCGTCGTTCAGAGCAAATGCGCCTCGATTCGCTGCTCTTCGGGTTTGGCGTGCAAGGACGGATTTCTCCGCCCAGGATAAACATAGACCGGTCTGCCGATTCCGCAGATGAAGATCGGCGAACTGTCGATCTCGGCGCCGGTCTCCTCCTGTTCGTCGGCCTTCCGATGGAAAAACAACCCAAGCCACTCGAATGACGTCCGCCGGGCCGCGCCGAACGACAACCGGCTGCCAAAGTGGAGCGCCATTTTGCCGAGCACATCGCCAGTCATTTCCGCTCTCCCGAGCTGTTTTCCGCAGCCACGGTACAGACCGTTGAGGGCCAAACCTAATTTGTTTCTTAAATGGTGGTATTTCGCAGCCTTTTGCTTTGGCGCGTTCCAGCCTCTCGCGCGCAAAGGGCGGGCTGACGCATGAACATAAACTTTCTAAATGACGCCATGATATGAATAAATTTTGCTGATACAGCCTTCCTCTGTAACGTCGACATCATTCGGTCCTGAGCGATGGAGGAATGCAATGATGGACGACATGCTGCACGTGATGAAATGGCACAACGGCGAAAAGGAGTACTCGCCGTTCTCTGATGGTGAAATGAAACGCCGACAGGACGACGTGCGTCGCTGGATGGCCGAAAACAATGTCGATGCGGCACTGTTCACCTCCTATCACTGCATCAACTACTATTCCGGCTGGCTCTACTGCTATTTCGGCCGCAAATACGGGATGGTCATCGACCACAACAACGCCACCACGATCTCGGCAGGCATTGACGGCGGCCAGCCCTGGCGCCGCAGCTTCGGCGACAACATCACCTACTCGGACTGGCGCCGGGACAATTTCTATCAGGCCGTGCGGCAGCTTACTCCGGGTGCCAAGCGCATCGGCATCGAGTTCGACCACGTCACGCTCGATTTCCGCCGCCAGTTGGAAGTGGCGTTGCCGGGCGTGGAGTTCGTCGACGTCGGCCAGCCGTCGATGTGGATGCGGACGATCAAGTCAGCTGAAGAGCAGAAGCTGATCCGCGAGGGCACCCGCGTCTGCGACATCGGCGGTGCCGCCTGCGTGGCCGCCGTCAAGGCCGGCGTGCCGGAGCACGAGGTCGCGATCGCCACGACCAACGCGATGATCCGCGAGATCGCCAAGTCGTTCCCCTTCGTCGAACTCATGGACACCTGGACCTGGTTCCAGTCCGGCATGAACACCGATGGCGCCCACAACCCGGTGACCAACCGCATCGTGCAGTCGGGCGATATCCTGTCGCTCAACACCTTCCCGATGATCTTCGGCTACTACACGGCGCTGGAGCGGACGCTGTTCTGCGATCATGTCGACGATGCGAGCCTCGACATCTGGGAGAAGAACGTCGCCGTCCACCGCCGCGGCCTCGAGCTGATCAAGCCGGGTGCACGCTGCAAGGACATCGCCATCGAGCTCAACGAGATGTACCGCGAGTGGGACCTCCTGAAGTACCGCTCGTTCGGCTATGGCCACTCCTTCGGCGTGCTCTCCCATTACTATGGTCGCGAGGCGGGCGTGGAACTGCGCGAGGATATCGATACGGTTCTGGAACCCGGCATGGTGGTCTCGATGGAACCGATGGTGATGTTGCCGGAAGGCATGCCCGGCGCTGGCGGTTATCGCGAGCACGACATCCTGATCGTCAAGGAAGACGGCGCCGAGAACATCACCGGCTTCCCGTTCGGTCCGGAGCACAACATCATCCGCAACTAAGCGCCTTGAAACAGAAGCGGGCCAGCAGAGACAACTGCTGGCCCGCTCTGCGCATTCGGACGGAACCCGTCAGCCCTGGAACTCAGTCCGCAACGCCTTGACGATACCGTCTACGCAGACGTTGAGAAGAATCCGGCCCTTTTCCTCGGAGGCCTGCTTGGGTGAGGAAAGCGTGCCGCACTGCGGCGTCCATTCGGGCTTCGGCGGATAGACGTCGTAGGGGGGGAAACTGGCGGGCGGATGGTCGATGGCGCGCTCGAGATGAACCATGTGCGGATGCAGTGCCAGCATCAGCGACGTCTCCAGCACGCCGCCGTGTTCAATGTCCCAGCCGGGAAAGCCGTCCGGATAGAGCTTTGCAATCGTCGCCTTGTCGACGAAGTCCCAATAGGAAAGCACGACGATCTTCATGTCGTCGATGCCACTCCAGCGCAGTTCACGCAGTGCCAGATCGATTCCCTCGATGATGAACCAGGAGTTCTCGAAGTGGCCATTGACCAGGCTTATTTTCCGGACGCCGTGGCGCGCGAATTCCTTGATGACGTCGCGCAGCGCAGCAACCAGCGTGGCGCCATCGAGGCTCGTCGTTCCCGGCAAGTGATTGCCACCGCCGGACTTCTGATGAGACTTGTAGCCATAGGTGAACGGCGGGGCCACCAGCGCGCCAACCTGGCCCGCGACACGCCGGGCGAACTCGACCGGCAGCAGCACATCGACATGCATCGGCATGTGATGGCCGTGCTGTTCCATCGAACCGATCGGGATCAGGATCGGAACGGAGCCGTCCCGCACCTTGGCGTCGTAATCCGGCCAGGGCAGTTCGGCGGCGAAAACGGAATCGGCTGGCATTAACATCTCCTCATCTAAGTTGAAGAGGAATAATTGCTGCTTGCCGGAGAATATGGGAAATTTATAATCGTCATCGTTACATGAGAAATTCAAATCCGTGCGCAACATCGTCAACTTCCAGACAGACCTACTGCGAACCTTCGTCTCGGTCATCGACCTCGGCGCTTTCACCAAGGCGGGCGAAGCGCTTGGGCGAACGCAACCGGCCATCTCGCTGCAGATCAGGCGGCTTGAGGAGCTTGTGGGCTCTCCGATCATCAAGCAGGTCGGCCGTACGCTTCTCCTGACCAGCGAGGGGGAGATGCTCTTGAGCTATGCGCGTGAGATCTTGCGGCTGAACGACGAGGTCGCCTCCTATTTCGACCGGTCAAAAATCGCCGGGGTCATCCGCGTCGGCCTTCCCAACGACTATGCGGTGGCCTTCCTGCAGGGCGTGATCACGGAGTACACCCGCCAGCATACGGACATATCGCTCGAACTGCATTGCGGGTGGAGCGCCGAGATCCTCGACCGGCTGCACGCCGATGAACTCGACATAGCGGTGGCCATGGTCAACGGAGAGCGCGCGCAATATTTGTCGCGGTCGTGGATCGAGCGACCGATCTGGGCGGCGGCGGCAGATGTCAGTTTCGATCCGGCCATCGGCATTTGCCTTGCAGCACATCCCGAAGGCTGCGCCTATCGCGCAAGGATGATCCAGGCGCTGGACGACGCGCAGATCCGCTGGCGTGTCGCCTATACCGGCTCTGGCATCGCCGGCCTTCAGAATGCCGTGGTGAACGGTCTGGGTGTCAGCGCGCTGACGCAGTATACGATGCTTCCGGGCATGCGCGCCCTCGATGAGCGCGACGGCCTCCCGCCGCTCGCCGAGATTCGTGTTGGTCTTTTCTACAAACACCCGCGTCTGTCCGACGCCGGTATCGGGCTGGTCAACCACATCATCTCGCGGCTTGACGAAGCAGGCGTTTCATCGTCCCCGCGGAGTCGTTATTCGGAACTTGATCGGCGATAAGAAAAGCAAATGCAAAAATTATGAGAATTAATTTTTCAAATGCATGGACGCTGCATACGCTTCTCTCATAACAAACGGGAGGGGAATGGAATGAGCGTCAAGGTTATACCGTCGGAGCGCCGTACCCGGCGTGAGTTTCTGAAAAGCACCGCCATCGTGGGCGGCGGGATTTTGGCTACACCCTATCTGAGCCGCCTTGCTTTCGCCGCACCGACCGAGCTGACGATGCTCGCCTGGTACGGTCATGCCGAACCCGACGTCGTCGCGGAATTCGAGGCGGAGAACAACGTCAAGTTCAAGCCAAAATACTATACCGGCGGCGACAACATGCTGGGCCTGATCGCCCAGTCGCCTCCCGGCACCTTCGACATCATCCTCTCCGATGCCGAGTACGTCCAGCAGCTCAACGCTGCCGGCTACATCGAGGAACTCGACCCGAAGGACTACGCTTTCGACGAATTCTTTCCGGAGTTCCAGCAATTCCCCGGCCACTGGCAGGATGGCAAGCTCTATTCGGTGATCACCCGTTTCGGTTTCCTGGGGGTTGCCTACAACACCGAGGCGATCACCGAGAAGGAGGCCTCGACCTACAAAGTCTACTGGGACGAGAAGCTGAAGGGCAAGGTCGGCCATTTCGACTGGCACCTGCCCAATCTCGGCCAGATCAGCCTGCTGAACGGCAACGCCTCTCCTTATGACATCGACGAATCCGCCTGGGAAAAGGTGCAGGAAGTAACCAAAACGCTGCGCCCGCAGATCGGCGGTTTCTTCGACTACGGCGGCACCTTCTCGTCGCTGCAGAACGGACAGATGTTGGTCATGGCCGGCATCGGCGACTGGATCACCGGTGCCCTTGAAAAGGGCGGCGCCAAGGTACGCAGCGTCATCCCGGAGGAAGGCGGTCTCCAGTTCACCGAATCCTTCTCCATCGGCAAGGGCTCGCAGAAGGCCGATCTTGCCAAGAAGTGGATCCAGTACATCACCTCGGCCAAGGGCCAGGTGAAGTCGGCCAACATGGCTGCCTATCCCTGCCTGATCCCGAACAAGAAGGGCTGGGAGCTGCTGGCCGTGGAAACGCCGGAAGAGGCCAAGCGCCAGGGAATGCTGCTCAATGAGAGCAACGCGATGGACCTGATCCGCAACGGCCGCATCAAGTACCGGCAGTTACCCGTGCAGCAGAGCCTCGAGACCTGGAACGACTTCTGGTCCGAATACAAGAGCGCGTAGCGCCACCAGACCTGCATAACTGCCGACACTCGTCAGGGCGGGCCTCGGGGCCCGCCCGTTCTTTCCGGCAATCCTGCGCGGTGCTGGCCGTGCAGTCGCATGGACGTGGGACTACACGATGCGGAAATCAATAACTCTCTATGGTCTGACCTTCTCGCTGCCGATGCTCGTCTGGCAGGTCATGTTCTTTCTCGCGCCATTGTTGTTCCTGATCGCTCTCAGTTTCTGGACGGTCCGGAACTTCCGCATGGAGCCGAACTTCGACACCGTCAACTGGGTCTGGATGCTCTCGCGCGGCGTCTTCTGGGATGCCTATCTGCGAACCTTCGCGCTCGCTACGGCGGCTGCCATCATCACCAGCGCGGTTGCCTTTCCCTGCGCCTATGCGATCGCCTACAAGCTTTCGGACACCGCACGGCGCTGGGCCGTGTTTCTGATGGTGATACCCTTCTTCACCAGCTACCTGGTGCGCATCTACTCCTGGCAGATCTTCCTGTCCGACAACGGCATCTTCAACGCGCTGTTTGCCAAGGTCGGGCTCGGGCCGTTCGGGATGCTCAACTCTACCTTCGGAGTCATGGTCGGCTACCTGACGCTGAGCTTGCCGCTGGTCGTGCTGCTGCAGCTTTTCAGCCTGATCTTCGTGGACAGAACGTTGATCGAGGCGGCGCACAACTTGCGCTGTGGCCGGCTGCGCACCGTCTTCGAGGTCATCGTCCCCTCGGCACGGGTCGGCCTCGTGATCGCCGCGCTGTTCTGCTTCATCCTGACCTTCGGCGATTTCGTCAGCCCGCTCTACCTCGGCGGCGGCGACCCGCCGACCCTTTCCATCCTGATCACGGACACCACCAAATCGGGCCAGCAGTGGCCGCGGGCGGCGGTGATTGCCCTGATCATGATCGCAACGCTGCTGGCCGTCGCCTTCGCATTGGTCAACTACGCCTACAAGGAGCGCGGACGATGACCTTCAACCGCAACCGCCTGATCGACTGGGCATTGAAGCTTTACCTGTTGCTGGCCTTCGCTTTCGTCTTTGCGCCGATCGGCGCAAGCTTCGTCTTCTCGTTCAATGTCGACCGGTTCCCCTCGCTTCCGCTCGGTGGCTTCTCGACCATCTGGTACGAAGCGGTGGCCAATGATCCGTTGGTCTGGGAAGGACTGCGAAACACGCTGATAGCAGGCGTCGTGGTGTCGGTCCTGGCGACGGCGATCGGCTTCGGCGCCGCCTATACCGACTTCCGCTACAGGTTCTTCGGCAAGTCGCTCTATGTCGCGCTGGCGCTGTTGCCGCCCACCATCCCGGTGGTCATCCTCGGCCTCGCCATGCTGGCCTTCCTGTCGAACGTCAGCCTCTCCGGCGCCATCCATTCGGTCATCATCGCCCATGTGGTGATGTGTGCGCCCTTCGCCATGGCAATCGTGCGGCTGCGCCTATCACAGATGGATCCGTCGCTGGAGTCCGCGGCATGGAATCTCGGTGCGTCGGAGTGGATGGCGATGCGACATGTGATCATCCCCTTCTGCAAGCCGGCGATCTTTGCGGCACTGTTCATCACGATGGCGGTGTCCTTCGACGAGTTCGCCGTCGCCTGGTTCGTCTCGGGCCTCAACGAGACGTTGCCGGTCAAGGTGCTCGGCTTCCTGCAAGGCCAGGTCAGCCCCCGCATCAACGTTATCGGCACCTTCGTCTTCATTGTCTCGATGACGCTGGTGATCCTCGCCCAGGTCCTTCTCATGAAACGCAGCGGTGCGCCTAAAGTGACCGCCGAAACTGCCGGAGTACAAGTATCATGAACGACAAGGCTCTCGTTGTCTTCGACGGCGTCGTCAAGCGGTTCGGCGCATTCCTCGCGGTCGAACGGACGGACTTCGAAATCCACAAGGGTGAGTTCCTTGCCATCATGGGCTCCAGCGGTTGCGGCAAGACCACGACGCTGCGCATGCTGGCCGGGCTGGAGGCTCCGAGCGAAGGCGAGATCCGCCTTGCCGGCAAGCGCATCAACGACCTGCCGACCTGGCGGCGCGATACGCCGATGGTGTGGCAAAGCCTCGCGCTCTTCCCCTTCCTGACAGTACGCGAGAATGTGGAGTTTGCTCTGCGGATGCGCGGGCTTGAGAAATCCAAGCGCCGCAAGCGGGTCGACACCTGGCTGGAGCGAATGCAGATCACCGAGTTTGCCGACCGCAATGTCGCGCATCTTTCCGGTGGCCAGCGCCAGCGCGTCGCACTCGCCCGCTCGCTGGTGACAGAACCGGAAATCCTGTTGCTGGACGAGCCGTTGTCGGCGCTCGACGCCCATCTGAAGGTGCGCATGCAGACGGTGCTGTCCAATCTGCAACGTGAACTCGGCATCACCTTCGTCTACGTCACGCACAGCCAATCCGAGGCGTTCTCCATGGCCGATCGCGTCGTGATCATGAGCCGCGGACGGATCGAGCAGATTGGCAACCCGCAGGAAATCTACCGCGCGCCACGCACGCGGTTCGTTGCGGAATTCCTGGGGTCGAACAATATCTTCAGCGGCACCGTCTCGGGCGTCGATGGCGCGTCCGTGAAGATCGCTACACCCGCCGGTGACTTCGTCGTCTCGTCCAATGCCACGACGCCGCTCAGCAAGGGGGACCGGGCGACCTTTGTGGTGTCGGACGATCGGGTCCACCTCAGCGGCGAAAAGCCGACGAATGACTACAATTCAGTGCGGGCATCGGTGGTGGGCGAGGAGTTCGTTGGCGCGACGGCGATCATTCACTTGGAGAATGCCGCAGGCGCTCTGGAACTGAAGGCGCAGAAAAGCCATGATGAACTGGAGAAGATTGACCATTCTCCGGGAGCACAGGTGTGGGTCTCCTGGCGCCCCGAGGCCGCACATATCCTGCCGGGACAGGATTGACCCGGAATTGGCCTTTGGCGCCGGGGCCTTGGTCACCTGTTTTTTGGGAAAGCGGAGGTCGGGCCATATCGTGCGATCCTGCCGGGCGGGTTGGGAAAGGGAGCTGAGATGTTTGAACGTGGCATCGGACAGGTCGTTGCTAACCAGCGAGCGTCCGACAGGGACGAACAGAAGTCCAGGGGGGCAACGCTCAGGGTCGGGTTCGTCCTTGCTCGGCATTTTACATTGAGCGCCTTCTCCCTGTTCATCGACACCCTCCGGCTTGCCAGCGACGTTGACGATCGCTCGGGCCGCGTTCTGTGCGATTGGGAAGTCATCAGCGCCACGCCGCATATGATCAAGTCGAGCAGCGGGGTTCAGGTGTCGCCGACCACCAGGCTCGGAAATCCGGAACGCTTCGACTACATCGCCGTCATCGGCGGCCTGCTTGATGTCGAGGAGCCGCTCGATCGCGAAACGGTCGCCTTTCTGCATCAAGCGTCCCGGAAGAAGGTCAGGATCGTCGGGGTCTGCACCGGCAGCTTCATTCTTGCTGGCGCGGGCTTGTTAAAGGACCGTCTCGCTTGCGTGAGCTGGCTCCACCACGCCGAGTTCAAGGCCCGTTATCCGGCCATTCGACTGACCTCTCAACGGCTGTTTGTCGAGGATAGGAACACGATTACCTGTGCAGGCGGCAGTGCGGTCGCCGACCTCGCCGCGCTGCTGGTTCGCCGCCATGTCGGAGAAGGTCCGGAGCGAAACGCTCTCGAAATCCTTCAGGTCGAGCGCCGGCGCGAGGGCAGCGAATTGCAGAGCCGCATGCCGATCTTGCTGCCGACGCATGACGATGCGCGGATCAAGGCCGCCTTGTTGTGCATGGAACAACACATCGAAGAGAAGGTCGGCATCGAAACGATTGCGGAGAAAGTCGGACTTTCACGTCGCCAGCTGGAACGTGTCTTCCACAACAAGACCGGGATCTCTCCTGCGACGGCCTATGAGAAGATCCGCATGAAGAAGGCGTTGCTTCTGGTCGAGCGCACGTCCAAATCCCTGATCGAGATCGCCCTCGAGGTTGGTTTCGAGAGCAGCTCTCACTTCTGCAGAAAATTCCGTGCGAACTTCGGCTCGACGCCGACCGCCCTGCGCATCAAGGCACGAAGGTCTAGTTGCAGCCGCGCCGGGCGATAGATGCGGCTAAGCGTCCCTGGAAAGGGTTGCGACCAGTCTGAAGAGCTGGCGGAAGAGAATGGGAGTCGAACCCACCAAAGACCGTCTAACGGCCCCTCCCGGATTTGAAGTCCGGACGCCCCACCGGGAACGAGTCTCTTCCAGTCCCGCCAACCTGCGTCAGATCGCCGAACAAGTCCAGTTTCTGGCGATTGAGCCTGCGCCGGTCACCGCGCCGTACCGTTACGCCGCTGCGGTCGAAGAACTCCAGGATCTGGATCGCCACCTTGCGCCCGCTGTCGACGTGATCCCGAAAACCGGCGGCCGTGAACCAGCCGCTATCGACGCTCGGGTGCATTTCCGCGGCGATGCCGATCATTTCCGCGATCGTCTCCCGCAGGAAGAAGCGGTCCTGCGCCACCTCGTGCACCCGGCCCATGCGGCTTGCCAGTTTCAGGAGGCGGCGGATGTCGGCTTCGCGCTCACCCAGCAGTCCGGCGATATCGCGCACGCGCTGGGGCCGGAAACGCGTCTCTTCGCCGATGAGCGGCAGCAAGCGGTGCCAGAGTAACTCATCGGCAGCGCTCATCGTCGCCTTGTGGCTGCTGAGCCGCAGCCAGACGCCGTCGAGTGCGACCGCTCCTTCCGCGAGCAGTACGGAAACCACTGCACGGAACGCAGGGGCGGGCAAGCGCGGCTGCAGCACCAGCCGCAAGCGCTCAAGCCCCATGCCGGCAAGGTCGGGATTGGCCGCGTGGAACAAGGCAAGCTGCTCAAGAAGCGCTGCACAGAACGCTCGCCACCGCTTCGGCAGCATCAGGAGCGCCGATGCGCCGCACGGTAGCATGACGGCACCGAGCGTCCGCGCAAAGGCCGCCGTATCCTTGGGCAGGGCACGGTCCCGCAGGAAAGCCGTAGCATCCAGGTGGTATGGTTCGACTGAAAGCAGAGCCCGTGCTGCTGCAACCGGGTCGTCGATCGCATGGGCTGAAAGTTGCGCCGCGCGCTCCGGGCTTCGCCGCTTGCGCTGCGGGGCGCGCAGGTCGAGGAAGCGCCCGCCGCCGATGGTGCGCCTGGCCGAGACGTCGCGAATGACGTACCGGTCGCCGGCGGCTGCGGCGATCGGGCGATCCAGCACCAGTTGAACGCGGCTGTCGGTCCCGGGCCGCAGATCCTCGTCTCCCAGAAGCACAATGCGCGCGCCGACCTCCGTCGAGGCGTGGTGCAGGCGCGCTGGAAACCACTGGCCAAGCGACTTTCGTTCCGACGGCAGGAGCCGCAATGTCGCGTCGATGCGGCCGGTAGGTGCATGGAGGGTGGGGGAGACCACCATATCGCCACGACCGATCTCCGCTTTCGAGATGCCGTCACCTGCGAGATTGAGCGCGCAGCGGTCACCGGCCTGGCCCGTTTCGGTTTGACGGTTCTGCGCGTGCAACGAGCGGACCCGCACCGCTTTTCCCGAGGGACTGACGATCATATGGTCGCCTACCCTGACCCTGCCGGAAAGCACCGAGCCGGTGACCACCGTGCCGACACCCTGGATGGTGAAGGATCGGTCGACGGCGAGGCGGAAGCGTCCGGCGGCGCGGCGATGCTCGAAGCCGCGCGCCGCCTGCGCCAGCGCCGCCTGCAATTGCGGCACGCCTTCGCCCGTGCGGGTCGATACCACCATGATCGGAATGGCGCCCAAACCCGTTACGCTCAGTTCGTTGCGGATCGTCCCTTCGACCTCGGCGATGCGCTCGGGCGCCACGAGATCGCTCTTGGTGATCACCGCCACGCCCTGGCGGATGCCGAGCAGATCGACGATCGCCAGATGTTCGCGCGTCTGCGGCATCACGCCATCGTCGGCGGCGACCACCAGCATGACGAAATCGATGCTGGCCGCACCGGCCAGCATCGTGTGGATGAACTTCTCATGCCCCGGAACATCGACGAACCCGAGGATCACCTCCGGGTTTTCAGGCAGCGGCAGGTAGGCGAAGCCGAGGTCGATCGAGATGCCGCGGGCCTTCTCCTCCTTGAGGCGATCGGTGTCGACCTGCGTCAGCGCCTTCACCAACGATGTCTTGCCGTGGTCGATATGACCTGCCGTTCCGATAATCATGGCGGGTCAGGCCTTCCGGCGTCCGCTTCGACGGTCAGCCGCTCGTCATCGGTCAGCGCGTCGCGCGCCGCCTTCATGAAAGGCGCGGCAAGCTTGCTGCCGCCTCTTTCAGCGCGCAGCAGCCAGAGGTAGGCCGAAACCGGATCGCGTTCGATGCCGGTGCCGAGGTGCAGGGCCGCGCCCAGCATGGCCCGACCGTCGGCGTCTCCCGCCTCGGCGCCCTTTCTCCACCAGGAGGCGGCCGCCTCCGCGTCGCGCGAAACGCCGAGCGCATTGTGATAAATCATGCCGAGCCGCGTCATTGCGGCCGGGACGCCGCCTTCCGCTGCCTTCAAAGCCCAATGCCGTGCCTCGACCGGATCGGCAGCGACGACTTCACCTTCGAGCAGCATCCAGCTTACCATGTCCTGTGCCTGCGCATCGCCCTGTTCGGCGGCAAGGCGGTAGAGTCGGGCGGCTTCCGGATAGTCCGGTTCGGCGCCCTGGCCATTGAATAGCAGCGATGCCAAGTTGCGCTGGCCGGACGGATCGCCAGCCTCTGCCGACAGCGTCAACCAGCGCCGCGCGAGGCTCGGGTCACGCTCGACGCCGAGCCCGCCGGCAAAACAGGCGCCGATATTGTTCTGCGCGCGGGCGTGGCCGTCCCGTGCAAGCGGCTCCCAGATGGAGAGCGCTGTCGAGTAGTGTCCGGCCTTTGCGGCATCGAGAGCGCTCTGCATCGCGTCTGCGACCTTGTCCGTCTTCGGCTTGCGGGTGAAGAGATCAGCGATCCGCATCTTCGGTGGACCTGCCCATTTCCGCGGGGAGGCCGAAGAGATTGGTGAGGAAGCGCTCCTCGTCCTCCAGACAGCGCAGATCAAGGATAAGCGCGCCGCGCTCGACCCGGCCGATCACCGGCATTGGCAGCCGTCGCAGCGCGGCCGAGAGGCCGGTAAGCCTCATGCCGCTTCCGTCCGTCGGCGTGACCGCAAGCCCGGCGCTGGCGATGGTCGACAGCGGCAGGGCGCCGGAGCCGATCTGGCTTTGGCAGTCGATAACGCTCACATCGAAAGCCGCCCCCAGCGTCGGTTGCAGGGCAGGGGCTAGGCGCGTCGCGAGCGCCCTGATTTCGTCGGCCGATCGTGACAGAAAGCGCATCGTCGGCAGGCGCTCGGCAAGCCGGTCTGGATCACGATAGAGCCTCAGCGTTGCTTCGAGGGCGGCAAGTCTGATCTTGTCGACCCGCAGGACTCGTTTCATCGGGTTGTTGTTGATCTGCGCGATCAGGTCGCGGCGCCCGACGATGAAACCCGCTTGCGGTCCGCCCAGAAGCTTGTCGCCGGAAAAGGTGACGATATCGGCGCCCTCGGCCACCGCCTCGCGCACGGTCGGCTCGTGCGCCAGGCCAAAGGCCTCGAGATCAGCGAGTGTGCCGGATCCCAGATCATTGACGAGCGGGACACCCTTTCCCTTCACAATCGCCGCAAGTTCCGCCGCCGGAACCTCGCGGGTAAAGCCCTCGATCCGGTAGTTGGAGGTGTGGACCTTCAACACCACCCCGGTTTCATCGTTGATGGCATCGGCGTAGTCGCGCGGATGGGTGCGGTTGGTGGTTCCGACCTCGACCAGCCGCGCACCGGCGCGGGTCATGATGTCGGGCATACGAAACGCGCCGCCGATCTCGATGAGTTCGCCGCGCGAGACGATCGCGTCCTTGCCGGCGGCGAGGCTGTTCAGCACCAGAAGGACGGCAGCGGCATTGTTGTTGACGATGGTGGCGTCTTCGGCGCCGGTCAGTTCGCAGACGAGCGCGCGCAGGTGATCGTCACGTTCCCCGCGCTTGCCCGTGGCGAGGTCGAATTCCAGCGCCACCGCCTCGCGCATCGCCATGGCCGCGGCCTCGATCGCCGCGTCTGCCAGCACCGCGCGGCCGAGATTGGTGTGGAGCACCGTGCCGGTCAGATTGAACAGCGGCCTGAGGCTGGAGCGCGCGGCCGTTTCGAGCAGAACCGCCGCCCGCTCGGCGATGACGGTCATCGACGGTGGCGACGTGCCAGCCTTCACCTCCTCGCGCACAGCTGCGAGCGTACGCCGCACGGCATCGGCCACGGCCAGGCGACCGAACCGCGCGATCGATCCGCGGGCCTGTTCCGTCTGCAACACCTGGTCGACCGCCGGAAGCCGGCGCAGGCTTGCCTGCGTGCCGTCATCCCGGAGCTCGCTATTTCTCTGCTCCATTGCACGCCTCACAGCCCAGCAAGCAGCGGCGAGAAGCCGCCACGCCGATAAGGTTCCGACCGCATCAACAGGTCGATGCCGAGGCTGCCCACGTCGTCTGCAATAGGCTCGGCACCGGAGGATTTCTGCTGGTAGATGATCTTCGTCCAGCTCTGGCATTCCTCGCAGGTCTCGGCCTTGACGACTCCGTCGCCGTCCGAGACCTCCTTGTAGCCGACGCCTTTGGTGGAGCCGCAGCAGGTGCATTTGATGCGCACGTAGTGCCACATCGCATTGCACAGCGAACAGGCGCAGAAGCGCGCGCCATGCGCACCGGTCCAGCCGACGACCATGGACGAGCAGGGGAGGCTTCCGCAGATCGGACAGAGACCATCGGCAACGGGCCTTGCGGCCTTGGGATCCAGCCGCGATGCCAGGCCCGAGAAATACACCTGAAGCCCGGACCAGACATAGATGTGCTCGGCGATCGCATCTTCCGGCAACCTGCCGGAGAAGATCGTATCGACCATTGCCCGCCGCTCCTGCCGGCCAACGCTGGCGACTTTCGCGAGCGCCGCAGCCGCGCTCTCAGGCATTTCGACCCCGGCGGCCGCTGCAAAAAGCCGGTCGAAGACGACGCCGAGGCTGTCGTCGTCCGCGCCCTTGTCGCGATCGATGAGGGGCATGCCGAATTCGTGCGCACGGCCTATCGCGGCCGGATCTGGCGCGTGGGTCGGGACGGGATCCGCCTGGACGAGGGCTTGCGTATCGGTGAGCGCCGCAACGAACGTCAGATAGGGTTTGAGCGGACTGAGTTCCGCGAGCTGGCGCAAGCGCGCTGCGCGATCGGCAAAAAGCGTGGAAGGTTCAGGCAATCGCACAAAGGGGGGCGAGGAAACGTCACCGATTGCCGTTGGATCCGGTGCCAGATCTGGCTTGCCTGTCATATCGCTCCCTTACGGACCCGCCGGGCCACGTGGAATTCCATCGACATTGCCGCATCATGCCCGGAAACCGTTCATCCGGGAAGACCGGCAGTTTCTTTATTCATTCCGCCGGCGTCGTTCCCGAAGGCCCGTGCCTGTTCCGGGAAACCAGTTCGCGCAGCCATTTGCGGTGATGCCGCCACGCCCAGCCGCCGGTCACGGTCCCACGCGTCATGGCGCTGATCGTGCCGCGAACCCAGATCGCGGCATAGACATGCACGATCCAGACGCAGATCGCGACAACGGCGGCGACCGAATGGACCAGCAGCCCCCAACGCTGTTGCTCGATGGTGGTGTAGGCGCCGAAATACTGCTGCCAGATGATCATTCCGGAGGCGATCAGCACGACGATCAGAATCGACATGGACCAGAAGACGACCTTCTGGCCGGCATTGTACTTGCCGACCTCCGGCAGCTTCTCTTCGTTTCCAGCCAACACGTCATTGGCCTGTGCCACCCACTGGGTGTCGACGCGCTGCCACAGATTGGCACTCCAGAATCGCAGGAACAATCCGAGGAAGCTGAAGAAAAGGACGACGCCGATCCATGGATGGATCGTGCGGGTCCACTGTCCGCCACCGAACAGGCCGGAGAGGAAAAACAGCGCCGGATGGAACATTGCCAGTCCGGAGAGTCCGAGCAGCACGAGGCTGATCGCGGTGATCCAGTGATTGACGCGCGCTCCGCCCGAATACCGGTGCACCCTCACCGGTCTGCCGGGTATGATGCTGTCGCCCCGCTCGACGTCGTAGTCCACCTTGCTCATGAGCGTTCATCTCCCGTGAGCCGTTCGGCCTGTTCCTCATCCTGTTCGGTCACGACGTTCGGGCCACTGAACAGGTAGTGCAGCAGGCCGCCTGCAGCGGCGAGACCCATGACCGCCATGCCGGCATATTTGGTTGCGCCTTTCCAGACCTCGACCACCCGGCTAATGTGCGGGTCGTTCGGCAGGCCCGCATAGATTTCCGGCTTGTCGGCGTGGTGCAGCACATACATGACATGCGTGCCGCCGACGCCGGGCGGGTCATAGAGCCCGGCATTGGCAAAGCCGCGCGACTTCAGATCCTCGATGCGGCCGTTGGCCCACTCTTTCATCTCGTCCTTCGTGCCGTAGACGATGGCCTGAGTCGGGCAGGCCTTGGCGCAGGCCGGACCCTGGCCGACGGCGATGCGGTCGGAACAGAGCGTGCACTTGTAGGCGGTGTGCGTGACTTCGGAGATGCGCGGGATGTTGAAGGGGCAGCCCTTGACGCAATAGCCACAGCCGATGCAGTTCTCGTGGACGAAGTCGACGATGCCGTTGGAATATTGCACGATCGCGCCGGGGGCGGGACAGGCTTTGAGGCAGCCCGGATCCTCGCAGTGCATGCAGCCGTCCTTGCGGATCAGCCATTCGAGATTGCCGGTATCGGGGTTGTCCCATTCAGTGAAGCGCATCAGCGTGAAGGTGTTGGGTGTCAGATCGTGCGGGTTGTCGTAGACACCGACGTTGATGCCGACTTCCTCATGGGTGTCGTTCCATTCGGCACAGGCCGCCTGGCACGCCTTGCAGCCGATGCACTTCGTGACGTCGATGAGCTTGGCGACCTCTGTCTGGCGTTCAGAGGGCGGCGTTACCGTCGATGCCGACCGCCTGATCAGATCCTTCTCGCCGAAGCGCGGCTCCTGCGGCGCGGTGTCGGGATTGGGAACGGGTGCAAACATCTTCATTCCCTCCCTACGCCACCGGCGCCGTGCTGCGCTCGATGTTGACGAGGAACGCCTTGAACTCCGGCGTCTCGATGTTGGCATCGCCAACGAAGGGGGTGAGCGAGTTTGGCCCGAAGCCCTTCCGGGCAGCACCGGTGAAGCCCCAATGCAGAGGGATGCCGACCACATGCACCGTCTTGCCGTCGCAGGTCAGCGGCTTGATGCGCTTGGTCACCACCGCCTTCGCCCTGACCTCGCCGCGCTTCGACCAGACCCGCACCCAGTCGCCCTTGGCAATGCCCTTCTCTCCCGCCAGCTCCTCCGAGATCTCCACGAAGAACTCCGGCTGCAACACCGCATTCACGGTGACGTGCTTGGTCCAGTAGTGGAAATGTTCGGTCAGGCGATACGACGTCGCCGCATAGGGGAACTCCTCCGACGCGGTCTCGGCGAATTGCTTGAAGTCGTCGTCGAAGACGCGGGCGACCGGATTGCCGCGGACGTTGGGAGCAATGGCATTGGCCACCGGCGATTCGAACGGCTCGTAGTGCGCCGGGAACGGTCCGTCGCGCATCAGCCCCCGCGAGAAAAGGCGCGAGACCCCTTCCGCGTTCATGATGAACGGCCCGACCTCATTCGGCTTGGCGGTCGGGGCGATGTCCGGAACGTCGTAGCCGCTCCATTTCTCGCCGCTCCACTCGATCAGCTTGCGGCTCGGGTCCCAGGCCTTGCCGTTGAGATCGGCGGAGGCGCGATTATAGAGAATGCGCCGGTTGGCCGGCCACGACCAGGCCCAGTTGCCGAAGACCCCGGTCTCGTCGGGGTCGTGGTTGTCGCGACGGGCCATGTTGTTGCCGGCTTCCGTAAAGCAGCCGGCATAGATCCAGCAGCCGCTCGCCGTCGAGCCGTCGTCGCGCAGCACCGCAAAGCCTGGCACCTGCTTGCCGGCTTCCAGCACCACCTTCGTCGGGTCGGTCGGGTCCATCAGCGGCGCCAGCGCCCGGCCGTTCAGCTCCCTGGCCAGTTCGTCGGCCCGCGGTTCGCCCGGATCCTCGTAACGCCATTCGAGATTGAGGATCGCGTCGGGGAACGCGCCGCCCTCGTTGCGGTAGAGATCCCTCAGCCGCAGGTAGAGCTGCCCCATGATCCAGTTGTCGTTCTTCGCTTCACCTGGAGGCGTGGCCCCCGGCCAGTGCCATTGCAGCCAGCGGCCGGAATTGGTGAGTGCGCCTTCGTCCTCGGCAAAACAGGTCGAGGGCAGCTGGAACACCTCGGTCTGGATCGAGGCCGTGTCGACGTTGTTGTAGTCGCCGTGGTTCTCCCAGAAGCGGGAGGTTTCCGTTTCCAGCGGATCGATCGTCACGAGGAACTTCAGCTTCGACAGGGCATCCGTCATCTTCTTGCGGTTCGGCGACGCCAGCAGAGGATTGAAACCCTGGCAGACATAGCCGTTGACCTTGCCCGCATTCATCATGTCAAAGATGCGCAGCATATCGTAGCCCGACACGTCGAGCTTGGGCAGCCAGTCATAGGCGAAGTCGTTTTCCGGCGTCGCCGCCGGACCCCACATCGCCTTCTGGAAGCTGACGAAGAACTTCTTGTAGTTCTGCCAGTAGCTCGTCTGGTTCGGCCGCAGCGGCTTGTAGGCGCGCGTCGACATGTAGGTTTCCAGGTCGACTTCCTTCTCCAAGGGGATGTTCATGTAGCCGGGAAGGAGGTTCGACATCAGCCCGACATCGGTCAGTCCCTGGATGTTGGAGTGGCCGCGCAGGGCGTTCATGCCGCCGCCGCGCACGCCGATGTTGCCGAGGATCAGTTGCAGCATCGCCATGCAGCGGATGTTCTGCGAGCCCTTCGAATGCTGCGTCCAGCCCAGCGCGTACATCGACGTCATCGTCTTGGTCGGCGACGAGCATTCCGAGATCATCTCGGCCACCTTCAGGAATTTCTCCTTCGGCGTGCCGCAGATCCGCTCGACCATGTCCGGCGTAAAGACTGAGACGTGTTTCTTCAGCAGGTTCCAGACGCAACGCGGGTTCTGGAGCGTGTCGTCCACCACCGCAAAACCGTCGGGGCCGATCACATATTCCCAACTCGAGCGGTCGTAGTCTCGCCGGGCTTCGTCATAGCCGGTGAACAGGCCGTCCTTGTAGTCGAACCCGTCCTTGACGATGTAGCTGGCGTTGGTGAAGGGCTTGACGTAGTCCCACTGCACCTTGTTGTTCTCGATGCAGTAATTGATGACGCCAAGCAGGAAGGCGATATCCGTACCCTGTCGGATCGGGGCATAGAAATCGGCGACCGATGCGGTGCGGGTGAAGCGCGGATCGACGACGATCAGCCGCGCGCCGCGGTTGGCCTTGGCCTCCGTCACCCATTTGAAGCCGCACGGGTGGGCTTCCGCCGCATTGCCGCCCATGACGACGACGAGATCGGTATTCTTGATGTCGGTCCAGGAGTTGGTCATTGCTCCGCGGCCAAATGATGGGGCGAGACTCGCCACCGTCGGGCCGTGTCAGACGCGTGCCTGGTTATCGAATGCGACTATCCCTGTGCTGCGCACCACCTTGTAGGTGAGAAACGCCGTTTCGTTGGTGGTGGCGGAAGCGGCCAGGAAACCGGTCGACGTCCAGCGGTTCACCGTGACACCGGCTTCGTTCTTCGCAATGAAGTTCGCGTCGCGATCATCCTTCAAGTGCCGGGCGATCCGGTTCAGCGCATCATCCCAGGAGATCTGCTCGAACTTGTCGGAACCGGGCTTGCGCACCATCGGATACTGCAGGCGGGTCTTCGCCGTGACGAAGTCCTTCAGCGCCGCGCCCTTGGGACAGAGCGTGCCGCGGTTGGTCGGGTGATCCGTGTCGCCTTCGACGTGGATGAGTTCGGCTTTCTCGCCCTTGCGCACGTCACCCCTGGAATAGAGGATGATGCCGCAGGCGACCGAGCAATAGGGACAGGTGTTGCGGGTTTCGGCCGTGTTGGTCAGCTTGAAGGGACGGATCGCTGCAGCATAGGCGCTTTCCACCGCGCCGAAGCCGAATGAACCCATCGCCGTCGCGGCTGCCGTCGCCCCGACCCCGCCGAGAAACTGCCGGCGAGAGAGTTCCACGTTCATGGCATCACACCTCCGCTGTTGCTGTCCCGAACGGCATTTCGGCAAGTTCAGGCAATCAATTAACCCGGTGCATTAAGCAGTTCACCGCAATAAGACCGAACTGTCAACATTGCTCTTTCGCAATCTATGATGCGTGTCGACGCGACCTGCTTCAGGAAGGGTTGTGTCGACGCGCATTGACGTGACGAGCCAAACAACTCAGATTGTAATGGTGACTTCTCTGCCAGCTCCCGGGCTCCGCGGCGCCAAAAAGTCCGCGGCGCGCCGACCATGCGACTGACCCTTTGCCGGAGGCCACCATGGACATCAACGCGCCGATCCGTCTCAGCACGCTTGCCCACGGCGGTGGTTGCGGCTGCAAGCTCGCTCCTGCGGTCCTGCAGGAGCTTCTCGCCGACCAGCCGACTATGCAGCCCTTCAAGCAATTGCTCGTCGGCACCGAGACCGGCGACGATGCCGCCGTCTGGCAGCTCGACGACGAGAATTGCGTGATCGCCACGACCGACTTCTTCATGCCGATGGTCGACGATCCGTTCGATTTCGGGCGCATCGCCGCCACCAACGCCATTTCCGATGTCTATGCCATGGGCGGCACGCCAATCATGGCGCTGGCGATCCTCGGCATGCCGATCGACAAGCTTCCCGCCGAGATGATCTGCGCCATCCTCAAGGGCGGGGCGAGTATCTGCGCCGAAGCCGGTATTCCGGTGGCCGGTGGCCATTCCATCGACGCGCCGGAACCGATCTACGGCCTGGCGGTGATCGGCATCTGCAAGCGTGCAAACCTGCGCAAGAACAGCGGTACGGTGCCCGGCGACGCGCTCATCCTGACGAAACCGCTCGGCGTCGGCGTCTATTCAGCAGCCTTCAAGAAGGAGAAGCTCGGTTCCGACGCCTATGAAGAGTTGATCGCTTCGGTGACGCTGCTGAACAAGATCGGTGCGGAACTCGGCAGGAATTCGGCCGTCCATGCGATCACCGATGTGACCGGTTTCGGCATTCTTGGTCATGGATTGGAGATGGCGCGCGGTTCGGGTGTCGGCATGACGCTGCATTACAACGCTCTTCCTTTCCTCAAGGAGGCGGAAGCGCTCGCCGAACAGGGGTTCGTCACCGGCGCCTCGAACCGCAACTGGGTCAGCTATGGTGACGGCGTCCGCCTGCCGGACGATCTGCTGTCGTGGAAGCGGCAACTGCTGACCGATCCGCAGACATCGGGCGGATTGCTGGTTGCCTGTGACCACGGCCGAGCCGAAGAGTTGCTGCGCGACATACATGCCGCGGGATATCCTGCCGCGGCGATTGTCGGAAAGGTCGAAACCGGTAGCGGACTGAGGGTTCTCCCCTAGCAAAGCGTTGGTTTCTGCGGAATGTCGGGCCTGCACACACCGCTTGGCGTGGTGGATTGCGGGGAGTGGGCGGAGCGAGATGTTCGCCCACATGGACACTCACACGCCGAACACGATTGCGCCCGCCGTCAATCCCGCGCCTGCTGCCGTCAGCAGCAGTTTCTCTCCAGGCATCAGCGGCCGGTCTCGATGCGCCATCGACAGGGACAGCGCGATCGTCGCCGCCGAGGAGTTGCCATAGTCCTCGATCGTGCGGACGGTCGTTTGCGGATCTATGCCAAGCCTTCCGGCGACGGCATCGAAGATCCGGGCGTTTGCCTGGTGCGGCACGAAGCGGTCGATTCCTGCCGCGTCCAGGCCGGCATCGCTGAGCGCCCGGGCGCCACACCCCGCCATCATATCCACGGCTCGTGCGAACACCTCGCGGCCATCCCGCATCGTCATCAGGAAATCCTCTGGCGCCAGACCAGCCGCGAAGGGTCTGTTGCTGCCGCCGGCCGCAATGGAGATCAGGTCGTAGCGGCTTCCGTCGGAGGCGAGATCCACACCGAGAATTCCTTTTCCCGTCTCATTCGTCGGAGCGAGGACGACAGCACCGGCGGCATCGGCAAAGAGAACCGCACTTGCCCGCTCCGCCGGGTTGATCCGCCGGCTGAGGATATTGGCCGCCACGATCAGAACCGGCTTTGCCTGGGTGCGGACGAAGCCGTCGGCAAGCGTCAAGGCGTAGAGAAAACCCGCGCAGGCGCCGGCAAGATCGATCGCGCCACTGTTCGCAAGCCGCAGCCGATCGGCGAGGAGCGGGGCCGAGGGCGGCAGCAGATGATCGGGGGTCGACGTGGCCAGCAGGGTCAGCGCGATGTCGTTTCTGGCAAGGCCGGCATCGTCGAGAGCCGCCTCCGCCGCCCGCGCGGCAAGCCCGCTCAGCGTATCGGCGTCCTTGACCCAGTGCCGCGCCCGGATCCCGGTCCGCCGTTCGATCCAGCCCGGCTCCAGTCCGAGCCCTTGTTCGATTTCGGCATTTTCGACGCGGCGGGACGGAACGGCATGACCGAGTCCGGCCAGGTACGACGAGCGGGCCCCCCTCATAGTTGCCCCGTCTCGAAAAGACCCGCCGCTTCGTCGATCGCGTCATAGGCCCGGTCGAGATCGCTTTCTGTGACGCAATAGGGAGGCATCAGGTAGATGACGTTGCCGAGCGGGCGGATCAGCAGCTTCCGCGCCCGGAAATGGGCCCGCAGGCGCGGTCCGACCTCCGACAGGTAACCGCCTCGTGGCACGACAAGGTCGAGCGCGGCGATCGTTCCGGCCTGGCGAACATTGGCGAAGCGCGGATCGGCCTCGAAGCGGGCAAGCCTCGTCCGCTGGAGGTCCGCAAGGGCCGCAACCCGCTCGCCGACAGGTTCGTTCCGCCAGACGTTCACGTTGGCAACGGCGGCTGCGCAGGCGATCGGGTTGGCCGTATAGGAACTTGAATGGAAGAAGGTCTTGCTCCGGTCCGGCGATCGATGCGCCTCGAAGATTGGAGCGGTGCAGAGCGTCGCCGCCAGCGGCAGCGCGCCGCCCGTCAGTCCCTTGGAGGTGCAGAGGATATCGGGGGTGATCTGCGCCTGCGTACAGGCGAAGAGGCTGCCGGTCCGGCCCCAGCCGGTCATCACCTCGTCGGCGATCATCAGCGTGCCGTGCCGTTCGGCGATGCGCTTCAGTTCCCGCAGCAGCGCCGCACCGTACATCTTCATGCCGCCGGCACCGAGGACCAGCGGCTCGATCAGCAGTGCAGCCACTTGGCGCGATTTGCACGCTTCCTCGAAGGCATCGAGCGTGGCCTGCTCCTTGCCGGCCTCAGGAAAGGGCAACCGGTCGACCTCGAACAGCAGCGGCTGATAGGCCGCGTTGAACACGCCGCGCTCACCGGTCGACATCGTGCCGATCGTATCGCCGTGGTAGCCATGCTCCATCACCGCGATACGGTTGCGAGGCCTGCCACTATTGTGGAAGAAGCCGAGCGCCATCTTCAACGCGACCTCGACCGCGGTCGATCCGCTGTCGGAGTAGAAGACATAGCTCAGGCCGGCAGGAGCAAGCTCGATCAGGCCGCGGGCCAGTTCTTCCGCGGGTTCATGCGTGTATTCGGCAAAGATGATCTGGTCGTAGGTTTCACACGCTCTTTGGATCGCGTCCATGATGGCCGGATGGCGGTGTCCGTGGGTTATCACCCACCAGGAGGAAATCGCGTCGAGGATCGCTGCGTCGTCCTCGTCAATGAGATAAGCACCCTCCGTGCTTGCGATCCGCTTCATCGGCGGTTCCAGCGCGTGCTGGGTGAAGGGGTGCCACACGGGCGAGCGCATCATCTCGGCTCCGTTCGAAACAGGTCGATGTCGAAATTCTCTCGGAAGACCTGCCGCAGACTTTGCGGGGTCACGGGGTCCAGCTTCGGTAGGCGGCCGAGCGATCGGACGCCTCCCAGTTCGGCAAGGATGGTCTGGGTGTCCTCCTGCGGTTCACCGATGAAGGCGACGCCGAAGATCGGAATGCACCGCGCGCGCAGCGCCTCGAGGGACAGCAGAGTGTGGTTGATCGTTCCAAGGCCCGTGCGGGCGCAAAGGATTACCGGGATCTGCCAGCGGGCAAACACGTCCGCAAAGACGACCCGCTCGGTGAGCGGCACCAGCAGCCCGCCGGCGCCCTCAATGACCAGAGGCGCGTCCACCACCGGCGGCGCGAGCGTCTCAAAGTCGATCCGCACGCCGTCGATGCTGGCCCCAAGATGCGGCGAGGCAGGGGTGCGCAGGCGGTAGGCTTCGGGATGGATGCGTGCAGATGGGATTCGGCCGAGCCGCCGGACGGTTTCGCTGTCCGTTTCATTCTCCAACCCGGATTGCACCGGCTTCCAGTAGAAAGCTTCAAGCGCGTCGGTCAGGGCGGCGGAGAAGACCGTCTTGCCGATGCCGGTATCGGTGCCGGTGATGACGAAGCGCGGGTTCATGGCTTCTCCTCATCCAGGGTTGCCGCAAGCGCTTCGAACAGGCGCGAGATCGTCGGCCTGTCGACGTTGAGCGTGATGGCGATCCTCAGGCGCGCCGTTCCCTCTGGCACGGTCGGCGGCCGGACCGCGCGGATGTCGAAGCCCTTTTCGTGCATGCGCATAGCGATCCGCACGGACAGCGCGTTGTCGCCGATCCGGACGGGCAGAATCTGCGATCCGCTGCCTTCCATATCCAGAGCCCGGGCCATCTCGGCATTGGCGAAGAGTTGCAGTGCCGCCAAGGCTTCCTGACGCTCCGGTTCGTCGGAGAGCATGTTCAAGGCTTCGCGGACGCCGGCCGCCATCAGCGGTGACGGCGCCGTCGAATAGATGAAGCCGCGCGCCCGATTGACTAGGTAGTCGCAGAGCGTTCCGCTCGCGCCGACAAGCGCGCCCGCAAGTCCCAGCGCCTTGCCGCAGGTGTGGACGACGATGATGTTTTCCCGCGGTTCCAAGCCGGCGGCGAAGCCGCGCCCACCGGGTCCGAAAACACCGGTCGCGTGCGCCTCGTCGATCACCAGGAAGCCGTCGTGCCGCGCGGCCAGTTCCGCAAGCTCGGCCAGCGGGGCACAGTCTCCGTCCATCGAATAGAGGCTCTCGACCACGATCCATGGATGGTCGGTGCCGCCGGCCTTTCGCCAATTGCGGATGGCATCGGCAAAGGCGTCGACATCGTTGTGCGGCACGCCCACCGCGGGCGCCTTGCACGCCGCAATGCCGTCATGCACGCTGGCATGCACGAGCGCATCGTGGACGATGAGATCGTCGCGTTGCGGCAGGGTGGAAAAGAGCGCGGTGTTGGCGGCATAGCCGCTGCCGAAATAGAGCGCGCGTTCCGAGCCGAAATAGGCGGCGGCCTCGGCCTCCAGCGCCTCATGTTCCGGATGATTGCCGCGCAACAGTCGCGAGCCGCCGGCGCCGGCCGGCACGCCTCGCTCGATGGCAGACGTGACCGCGGCCTTGAGGCGCGGCGCGTCGGCGAGAGCGAGATAATCGTTGGAGGTGAAGTCGATGCCGCCCGGCGGCAACAGCACCCGCCGCCGTCCCTTGCGCTCCAGCCCCGCCAGTGTCCGCTCGTAGCGGACGAGGGCATCGCCGATCATGCGCGCGACTCCAGTTCCATCGGCTTCAAACCGAGACGGCGGAAGAGGCCGGCATCATGATCCTCGCCCGGATTGTCCGCGGTCAGCAGCGTTTCCCCGATGAAGATCGAATTGGCGCCGGCAAAGAAGCAGAGCGCCTGCGTCTCGTCGCTCATCTCGGTCCGCCCGGCCGACAGGCGGACATGGGATTTCGGCATCAGGATACGGGCAAGCGCTACAGTGCGTACAAAGTCGATCGGATCGACCGGTGCCGCGTCGGCCAATTTCGACCCCGGGATCGGGATCAGCATGTTGATCGGCACGCTCTCGGGCGGGGAGGGCAGGTTGGCGAGGGTCACCAGCATCGAGATGCGGTCCTGCGCCGTTTCCCCCATGCCGAGAATGCCGCCCGCACAGACCTTGATTCCGGCCTCGCGCACATTCGAAAGCGTTTCCAGCCGATCGGCAAAGGTCCGGGTGGTGATGATATCGCTGTAGAAGCGTTCGGAGGTGTCGATGTTGTGGTTGTAGTAGTCGAGGCCGGCATCGGCGAGGGTCGCACTGTGCGCCGGCGACAGCATGCCCAGCGTCATGCAGGTTTCCATGCCGAGCGCCTTGACGCCACGAACCATGGCCACGATCGCCTCCATGTCGCGGTCCTTCGGGCTGCGCCAGGCCGCGCCCATGCAGTAACGCGTGGCACCACCCTCTTTGGCCTTCTGCGCCTCGGCGATCACCCTTTCGACCTCCATCAGCTTCGAGGCCTTGAGACCGGTCGGATAGTGCGCCGACTGGCTGCAATAGCCGCAGTCCTCGGCGCAGCCGCCGGTCTTGATCGAAAGCAGCCGGCTCATCTGTACGGCATTCGGATCGAAATTCGCCCGATGAATGCTGTGCGCACGAAAGAGAAGATCGTTGAACGGCAAATTATAGATTTTTTCCGCTGTCAGAAGAGTCCAAGTTTCCAGCGCATCGGTTGATACGTGATCAGTGTCGGCCGTCTCGCCCAGCATTTCCGGCATTCTTGTTTCCTTCGCCTCGAATCAAAATAGATAGAATGAGATTTTATCTATAATTTGCGACGGCATGAGGAAACACAAGCGCCCAGACGGCGAGGGGCGCCGGTTCTTCAACCATTGGAAGTGAAAGCAGAACTGGGGAGAGGTCAGCCGACGATGGCAAAGACGTCGCGCGTGGCGCCGGACGCGCTCTTGACCGGCCGTTGGCCGATCCATTGGACGTGCCGTTCCAGGACCGCCGCGGCGTTGTCGATCTTGCCCTGACGCAGAAAGGCCAGGATCGCCCGGTGGTCGTGGTCGGTCCGCACTTCCCATTCGGACCGCCAGGTCGCAAACAGAAAGCGCGCGCTCGCCGCGTGCAGGTCGTCGATGGCGGCGAGCAGGCGCGGCATGCCGCAGGGTGCAAGAATCAGCCGGTGAAAGCGCCGGTTGGCGTCTTCCCAGGATCGGACGTCGCGCGAATTGTCGCCGGCGACGGTTGCCTGCTCGGCCTCGTCGAGGATGGAGGGCGTCAGGTGCGGTGCGGCGTGCCGCAGCGCCAACACCTCGAGCGCCGCCCGCATCTGTGCCACCTCGCGAACCTCCTTGAGGTCGAACGAGGCGACGCGCACGCCGCGCCGTGGCTCGCTCACTACCAGTCCCTGCGCCTCAAGGCGGCGAAAGGCCTCGCGCACCGGCACATGGCTCGCCCCGAATTCCTCGGCGAAATGGTCCTGCCTCAGCTTCGTCCCCGGAGCCAGATCGCCGGTGACGATCCGGTCGGCAAGGATGCGGCTGATGCGACTGGCAATGGTATCGTCGTTTGGTGCGGTCATGTGTTGCGGATCAGTGCTTTTGGATGAGTTGCACCCGCTCTTATGTCAGATCGCCGGCATGGTGGCGAGCCCTGCCGCACGGGGCTGGTCGGCGCGGAAGACGTCGCCCACCGGGATCAGGATCAGCTCTTCGCCGCGCCGTTGCAGGAACAGCGCGTCAAGGCTCTGTTTCCGTGCCAGTGCCTGTCCTTCCGCCGGCCCCAGCACCATGAACGCCGTTGCCCAGGCGTCGGCGTCCATGCAGCTTTCGGTTACAACCGAGACGGATGCGGTTCCATTGTCGGCCGGTCCGCCACGCGTCCGGTCCATGGTGTGTGACAGGCGCCTTCCGCCGACGTCGACCCAATGGCGATAGTCGCCCGAGGTGCCGACGGCGGCGTCGCGCAATGCGATCAGGCCGAGCGGGCTACGCGCCTCGAAGTCGGGCTTTTCCACCGCCACCAGCCATGGCGTGCCATCGGCCCTGGTGCCGCGCGCCTTCACTTCGCCGTCGAGGCTGACGAGCGCGCCCGCAACGTCGAACGCCTCGACCGTCCGCATCATTTCGTCGACGGCAAAGCCTTTGGCGATGCCGGAGAGATCGAGCGCAACGGGTGCGTGCTTGCGCGCCCGGCCTGCCGACCGATCCAGTTCCAGGACGGCATGGGTTGGCGGCAGCCGCACCCGAAGCGATTGCCGGATCAGTCCCGCGTCAGGCCCGGATCGATCAGGCCCGAAGCCCCAGGCGTTGACCAGGGCGCCGACGCCGATATCAAAAGCGCCGCCTGAGGCAACGCCGATCTCCAGCGCTCGCTCCAGCACCTGCATGAACTCGGCGGGCAGGGAAAGCCAGGTGCCGGGCGGTGCCGCATTGAAGCGCATCAGGTCGCTGTCCGGCTTCCAGGTGGACATCTGCAGGTCGACGCGGCCGACGGATCGGCTCAGCGCCATCCTGATCGATTCGATGTCGGTCGCGGGCGGTGTGTAGACCAGCGCCGACCACCGTGTTCCCATGGTGGCGCCGCTCAGGGCGTGGCGGATCAAGTCAGAAGACATCTTCGACATATCTCCCCTGAGCCTTCAAAACGATCGGGTCGAGGTTGGCCGGGGCCAGGATATCGGTGAGGGCGGCCATGACGCCCGCGGCCATGTCGCCTCCGCCGCACACCATGATCTGCGCGCCGGCAGCGACGAGGGCGCGGAGGCGGCCGGCGTCTTCGCGGAGGCGGTCCTGCACGTAGCTGCCACCCGACACGCGCGAGAAGGTCGTGCGCAGGCTCGTCAGCCGGCTTTCGCCAAGCCAGCGCTCGATCTCGTGCTGGTAGAGGAAATCCGACCCCGGATCGCGCGCGCCGAAATAGAGATGCATCGGCCGGGCATCGTCGTTGGCTCGGATCGTACCCGCGAGTGGCCCGACGCCTGTGCCTGCACCGATGAGGATGACCGGCGCCTTGCCGCGCATAGGTCGGAAGCTTGGGTTGGGCTTGATGAAAGCCGCGACGGTGTCCCCTGGGCGCAGAGCGTGGAGGTAACCCGAGCACAGGCCGCCTGGATGCTTGCGCACGCAGATCTCCAGAAAACCATCGCGCGACGACGAGGCGAGCGAATAGTAGCGCGGGATCGTGCAGCCGGGCGGGACGATGCCGATGAGATCGCCGGCATCGAAGCGCGGCCATCCGCGTCCGGACAGGCGCTCAAGCAGGCTACGCTTTGCAGGCGCAAAGCGCAGGGTGGCGGTCGGCGCCTGGACCTCGGCGCCGTAGTCGCGGCGCGAAACCAGTGTCAGCGCATTGGTGCGCGGCATCCCCGGCCTATGGTCGAGCACGAGGTTCTTGCCGAGGACCGCCGACAGTGCCTGTCCCCAGCGGGCAAACTCCTGCGGGCACTGCCGGTTGATCGTCTCTGCAGGCATCAGGAAGCGCCAGCCGTTGCGGGCAAGTGCCGATTCGACGTCGCGGGAGAACTGGCAGAATTTCGGGAACTGTCGATCACCGAAGCCGAGCACGGCCACCGGATAGGCGGGCGGGGATCCGACCTTTTCGATCCGATCGAGAAACGAGCGGGAGTTGGCGGGCGCCTCGCCGTTGCCGTATGTGGCCGCAAGGATGAACATTTGACGGCAGGCTGGATAGGACTGTGCCAGCTTGTCCATCGGGGCGGCATGCACCTTGTGCCCGGCGTCTGCCAACGCCTTGTGCAGCGTCGCGGCAAACCCCCAGGTGCTTCCGCCCTCGCTGCCGACCAGAATGATCGTGTCGGCGGACGCAGTGGCGGCGTTTGCAGCGATCCGCGGACGTCCTTGCCGGCCGGACCACCAGACGATGGCGCCCGTCGCGCTGAAGAGCGGGACGCTGAGCGAGGTTATGCCGAGGATCAGGCCCAGCCACCACAGGCCTTGTCCGGTATGCAGCATCCGAATGAACCCGTAGATCTGCTGCGGCAACGGTCGATCCTGCCATGCCACCATCGCGCCGGTCGCCGGGTCGATCAAACCTGAGCCGCCAATGGTCTTGAGTTCCAGGGCGCCTTTGGGATCGCTCACATCGGGAAAGGTCAGATCGCGCAACTCCGACAAGTCGAATCCCTGCAACGCTTGGATCTGCTCGATCGGCAGGTGCGGGCCGCCGCTGATTTCGACGGGAGCGTCAAAGGCCGGCGAACCCTTGCTGGGAACGAGCCCGAATGTTGCTGCCGACATATAGAGCGCGGTGAGGGCGGACAGCAGAAGACCGGCAGCTGCCAGCCGTCCCATCTCGACATGCAGGCGCTGGGAGCGGCTGCCCCGCGCACGGCCGAAAAGATGGCGCCAGCCGCCCATGCGCCGCGCCGTCATCTGCAGCCCCGTCAGGGTCAGCAGAAGCATGGCTGCGGCGCCCAATGCCGCAGCGACCCGCCCGCCATCGCCGAGAAAGAGCGAACGGTGCAGGTTCTTCGTCCAGCGTTCGAAGGATGATCGCTCATAGGCGCCAAGGGACTGCCCTGTGTTGGGATCGACGACAACCGCCGCCGGGCGGTCGTTCTCGAAATGATGGACGATGATCGTACCTGCCGGGGTTCGCTCGATCTCTTCGATGCCCTGGTAGGTTGCCGCGATCCGTCCTGCCAGTTCCGCAACGGTGACTTGGCCTTCGGCAACGCTGATCGCCCCGGCCCGTTCCATGGCTGGGACCACCGACAGTATCGCGCCGCTGACCGCGAGAACACTGACGAGAAGAGCGGCAAGAAGGCCGGAAAACTTGTGCAATTGACGCAGCATGGGGTCAATCCTCGATACGTGCGTTACATGCTGTAGGTGAAGGAACGGACATAACGGCGCCCCGATGTCGCCTGACCGGAACCGCCGGCGGTCAGGGGTACGACCACATCGGCGGGACTGTCGCGCATGTCTTCGACTGCCGCATCGATGTGCAGTTCATAGCCGGCGTCGAACAGGGCGTCGGCTAGGTCCAGGGTGATCTTCAGCGTTCGGCCGGCCCCGACGCTCGCGCCGGTGATGCCGCTGATCTCGGCGGTGTCTCCGCCTGAAAGGCGTGCCCAGTCGCTGAGGTGGCTGTAGTACTTGGATTTGCCTCCCGCCATCCAAAGGGTCCCTTTGTAGGCACCGGCCGCGTCGGTGACGTAGAGCGTCAGATAGGCACCGTCTCCGCCGTAATTGTCGAGCGTCGTCGTCAGGGTGACAGGCCGGGCCAGGGCCAGCCCCGGCAGGGTCAGCGCGGTGGTGAGGACCAGACCGGCGATCAGCGACTTCAGCATGGGTATCTCCATTGGTTGTTATGGCCCGGAGATTGTGGTTGCCGACTGACCACCCCCTGAAGCTTCGCGCAATTCTGCTTCAGCTTGCCGTCAGCTTTCCGCCGCTCGAAAACAAAACGCCCCGCACAGGGCGGGGCGCGCGTTGTTTCGGACAGGCTGACGGGCGTTACTGGACCTCGACCTTTGGCGGGGTGCCGCTGCCGAAAAGCCCGTTATTGGGGGGTGTTGTCGTTCCCGAAGTGGTCGTCTTGTTGCCGCCGTTGCGGTCGCGATCGCCTTCATGTTCCTCCTCGTGTTCGCGACGCTTGTTTCGATCGCGGTCGCCGGCATACTTCATGCCCATGACCTCGAGCGTGCCGGGATTGACCTTCGCCCGCAGGTTCCGGCCGTCCTTGTCCTGTGCCCGGATCTTGTAGCAACCATCATCGGTCTTGATCTTTTGAATGGTCCAGCCGCGGGCTTCCGCCATTTTTTGCACCGCCTCGCGAGGCTGCCAGCTGGCCATCGGGACGTTGCAGTCGTCGTCGTCATCATCCGCCATGACGGCGCCGGCGCCCAGTCCGCAGAGGACAATGGCCGCAAACAGGATGGTCTTCTTCATGATCGTACTCCGCATCAGGCTTGTCGTAGGCTTGTTTTGAGGCCACATCCTTACCGGCAGCTGAAGTTGGCCGATTTTCAGCTTAAGCGAGCCGTCAGTTTCGCGCGGTAGTGAAAGGCGGCAAAGTCGAATGGAACTTCCGATGCGGATATTGCTGATCGAAGACGACACAATACTGGGCGCTGCGGTGCGCGACCAGATCAACGCCGACGGCCATTGCGTTGATTGGGTCAAGCGGCTCGACATTGCGGCCGACTATGCCAACAACGCCGCCTATGACCTCGTTCTGCTTGATCTGATGCTGCCCGACGGACGCGGGATCGGCTTCCTGCGAAACCTCCGCGCAAAGGGGGATGTCACGCCGGTAATCATCCTGAGTGCCCTCGACCAGGTCTCCGACCGCATTGAGGGACTGGACGCCGGCGCCGACGACTACATGATCAAGCCCTTCGACCTGTCGGAACTGTCCTCCCGGCTCAAAGCTGTTGCGCGGCGCTATGCCGGCAATCCCAACCCCCTCATCGAGATCGGCGACCTGCAGATCGACCTGGCGTCCCGGTCGATCCGGCGGAACGGCAAGAACATCGGCCTGACGGCGAGAGAATGGGTCCTCTACGAGGCTTTCCTTCAGCGACCAGGACAACTGATGTCCAAGGCGCAACTGGAGGAGCGCCTCTATTCCTTCAGCACCGACGTGGACAGCAACACCATCGAGGTGCACGTCAGCCGCTTGCGCAAGAAGCTCGGTCACGGCGCCATCGATACGGTGCGTGGTGTCGGCTATCGCCTTGGGACGACCCCATGAGGGCACCTCGCAGCCTGCAATGGCGCCTTTCCCTCTGGCTGGGAATGGGCATCGCATTGCTGTGGCTTGCAACGGCGCTGGTCACGATCCGCAACCTGCGCCATGAGTTGGACATTGTCTTCGACAGTGCCCTGGAGGAGACGGCGCAGCGAATTCTGCCCCTTGCCGTCCTTGATATCATCGGTCGCGAAGACGAAGGCGTCACCAGCCAGAAAATCGCCACCCTTCGCACACACGACGAATACTTCACCTACGTTGTTAGGGACGACAAAGGCAACGTTCTCCTGCGCTCGCACGGTGCGGACGATGCGAATTTTCCGCCCTATAGCGGGATGGGCTTTGTCAATTCGCCGACCCACCGCATTTATTTCGATGCTGCGTTGCAGGGAACGGTGACGATTGCGGTTGCCGAGCCGCTGGCGCACCGCCGCGCGGTGGGGAACCAGACGTTCTTCGGGCTTATGCTGGCCTTCGGCCCCCTCGTGGTGCTCAGCCTTTTGGGCGTTTGGCTCATCGTCCGGGTATCGATGGCGCCCGTTCGGGCGTTCCGCACCGGCATCGAACAGCGTGGCGGCGGCGATCTGACTCCACTTCCCGCCGTGGAATTGCCCTCGGAAATCGAGCCGGTTGCGGAAGCGCTGAACAACCTGCTGGATCGGCTGCGCCGCGTGCTCGAGGCCGAGCGCAGCTTCACCGCGAGTTCCGCCCACGAACTGCGCACGCCGGTGGCTGCGGCGCTGGCCCAGACACAGAGACTGATTTCCGAATCGACAGATCCCTCGACCCTCGAGCGGGCAACGCAGATCGAGACGGCCCTGCGCCGGCTTGCGCGGCTATCGGAGAAGCTGATGCACCTGGCGCGGGCGGAGGGCGGGCGTCTTCAGGTGGAGCAGGCAGCCGACATTGCGCCGGTTCTTCGGATGGTCACGAAGGAGATGGCGAAGGACGCCGCCGACCGCATCGAACTGTGCCTACCGCTCGGTCCGGTCCTGTCGAGGATCGACCCGGATGCCTTCGCCATCCTGTCGCGAAACCTGATCGAGAATGCGCTGAAACATGGGGCGCATGACGACGCGATCCATGTCGGCTTGTCGGAAGAGGGTGTCCTTGTCGTCACCAATGCCGGATCTGCAGTCACGCCGGAGACGCTCGCGCGCCTCACCCGCCCCTTCGAGCGCGGCGACACGCGCGCCAGCGGTTCCGGGCTCGGCCTTGCGATCGCAAAAGCGATTGCCTCCGGTGTTGGCGGCGCACTGACGCTCACCTCCCCGCTGCCCGGGCAGACTGGTGGTTTCGAGGCGAAGTTCGACCCCAGCCCGGATGACTTCCGCAAGGGCGTCTTTTCGTGATGCACTTTACCCGATCTTCTCGACAACCGGCGGAATCTGCACCACTTTCAGGTCCGAGTTGCCGGAATCGATGATCTCGAAGACCGCGTCGAGCATTCCCGGGACATCCTGCCGAACCATTTCGATATGGTCGCCAAGCATGGCGACAAACGGATCCCAGTCGAAGCAGCCGAGCATTGGCATGCCGTCGGTATACTGGCCCGAACGACGGATCCAGCGCATGACGCCTTCAAGGGAAATCGTCGAGTTGACAAACATGCCTTTCGGCAAGGTCCCGGTCTTTTCCGCAAGCTGCCGCATGGCAGTCTCGGCCTTTTCGGGAGCGTAGCCGCAGGTCAGGATGAGCGATTCATCGATGGCCACGCCCGCTTCGGCATGGGCGGCGCGAAAGCCCCTGACGCGCTCTGACGTATTGTGGTCGGTGCCCCGTCCGCCGATGAACAGGAGCGGTGTCATTTCCCCATACTCCTTCTGGCAGTTTGCCAGCACGCGCCGCGTCAGCTCGAGGGCACCGCCGAAGTTGTCGGAAATCACGGAGGGGGCTCGTGATCCCGGCAGGTCGAGGTTCACGGTGCGAACGCCGGCCGCCGCGCATAGCTCAACGATGCGATCCGGATCGGTCGCACCGGTCGCGATCAGACAATCAACCCGATAAGAAAGCATCGCACGCGCCGCCTCCAGTTCCAGAGCCGGGTCGCGGCGTGTGCAGGTCACGATCGGAAACAGTCCCCTCTCGCGGGCCATGGCTTCGAATTGCTCCACAATGGAGCCGAAGTAGCGGTTGTCGTACTTGGGCACGATCATGCCGATGATCTTCGATCGGTCGCGGCGCAGCACGCTCGCCTGCATGTTCAGCGCATAGCCCTGCTCCTCGGCAAGCCGGGTGATCCTTTCCGCAAGCTGGCTGCTTATGCGGCGCTTCTTCCAGTTGCCGTTCAGGACGGCACTTACTGCGCTCGCCGACGTCCCCGCCAGCTCCGCCAGATCGTAGATCGTCGTCCTCTTGGTCTGCATTCCACGCTTCACGAATAACGCCTCCACTTTCGAGTCACCTTGACATCAATAGCCATAGGTGGCAATTCTGCTTCATCGATTGAGCAAGCGTGCTCAATCGATGAAGTGCCCCAGCAAAGCGCAAGCTGACTCAGGGAGGAGTCGGATCAGGAACCGATGTGATCGACGCGGCAGCGCAGCTGCAACGAACGATCACGCGCGCCGCGAGAGCGCGTGGCGGAACGAGATCCGAAGTCTGACAGCCTCCCCCGGAAGCTTCTGCTCGCCGGCCCAAATCATTTGTGGAGGAAACATATGAAGACGCTCACTTACTTGCTTGCCACGACCGGTCTGGCCGTGTCTCTCGGCGGCGCTGCGATGGCGCAGGAAGCAGCAACCGTTGCCTTTCTCATGCCGGACCAGGCTTCGACCCGCTACGAGCAGCACGACTATCCGGGCTTCAAGGCGGAGATGGAAAAGCTTTGCCCGAGCTGCACGGTCATCTATCAGAACGCGAACGCGGACGTGGCGCTCCAGCAGCAGCAGTTCAATTCCGTGATCGCCCAGGGCGCCAAGGTCATCGTCCTCGACCCGGTCGATTCGGCCGCTGCCGCAGCACTGGTCGAGATCGCCCAGTCCCAGGACGTCAAGGTCATCGCCTATGACCGCCCGATCCCGGACAAGCCGGCGGACTACTACGTTTCCTTCGACAACGAGGGCATCGGCCGGGCGATCGCCCAATCGCTCGTCGATCACCTGAAGGCTTCCGGGATTGCCGACGGCGCCGGCGTGCTTCAGATCAACGGCTCGCCGACCGACGCCGCCGCCGGCCTGATCCGCGACGGTATCGATTCCGCGCTCGACGCATCCGTCTACAAGACGCTCGCCGAATTCGATACGCCGGACTGGGCGCCGCCGAAGGCACAGGAATGGGCTGCCGGCCAGATCACCCGCTTCGGGGACCAGATCAAGGGCATCGTCGCCGCCAACGACGGCACGGGCGGCGGCGCCATCGCGGCCCTGAAGGCCGCCGGCGTCAAGCCGGTTCCGCCGGTGACCGGCAACGACGCGACGATTGCAGCCCTTCAGCTGATCATTTCGGGCGACCAGTACAACACGATCTCGAAGCCTTCCGAAATCGTTGCGGCCGCAGCGGCAAACGTTGCCGTCAAGCTGCTGAAGGGCGAGACGCCGGAAGCCCCGAACTCGCTCTACAACACGCCCTCGCAGCTGTTCGTCCCGGCGGTCGTCACGGCGGAAAACATCAAGGCCGAAATCTTCGACAAGGGAATCAATAAGCCGGAAGAAATTTGCACCGGAGAGTATGTTGAAGGTTGCCGCAAACTTGGCATCATCAACTGACGCTGCCCACTAACGTGCCCGGCCGCAGACATTGCGGCCGGGTGCCCCTTTCGGTCGAGAGGTCATAAGGCCATGACAGCTAATATCCAGAGCATTCCGGCAAAGGGCGAGCCCGTGCTGCGCCTCCGCGGTATCTCCAAGCATTTCGGTGCCGTCTCCGCGTTGACCGACATCGAACTCGACGTCAACGCCGGCGAGGTCGTGGCTCTCGTGGGCGACAACGGCGCCGGCAAGTCGACGCTCGTCAAGGTTCTCGCCGGTGTGCACCAGCCGTCCGAGGGGACCATCGAATTCTGCGGAAAGGGCGTGACCCTCGACAATCCGGCCAAGGCGCTCGACCTCGGCATTGCGACCGTGTTCCAGGATCTCGCCCTGTGCGAAAACCTCGATGTCGTCGCCAATCTCTTCCTCGGCCACGAAATGTCGCCATGGCATCTGGACGAGGTTGCCATGGAAGTGCGGGCCTGGACACTGTTGCGCGAGCTGGCCGCCCGGATCCCATCCGTCCGCGAACCCATTGCCTCCCTGTCGGGCGGTCAGCGCCAGACGGTCGCGATTGCCCGTTCGCTGCTGCTCGACCCCAAGGTCATCATGCTCGACGAGCCGACGGCGGCGCTTGGTGTGGCCCAGACCGCCGAAGTGCTGAACCTGATCGAACGCGTCCGCGACCGCGGGCTAGGCGTCATCATCATCAGCCACAACATGGAAGACGTGCGCGCGGTGGCGGACCGGATCGTCGTGCTGCGCCTCGGTCGGAACAACGGCGTCTTTGCGCCGGATTCGTCCAACCAGGAGCTCGTTTCCGCGATCACCGGTGCCACGGATAACTCCGTTTCTCGTCGCCTCGACCGCAAGGCCGGCCTCGTCAACGAAACAAGCGGGGGAGCCGCATGAGCCAGAACCTTTCGCCCACCCCCTCCCAAGGCCAGCAGAAGCTGGACCGCAGCGATGAACGCGTGCGCCATGACGAGGGCATCCTCGGCATGGCGCGCGGGTTCATCGATCGCGTTCGTTCCGGCGATCTCGGCATGCTCCCGGTCGCCGTCGGCCTCATCGTCATTTCGGTCGTCTTCTCGACCCTTAACCCGGTCTTCCTCGCGCCCAACAATCTGGTGAACCTCCTCTTCGACTGCGCCACCGTCGGGGTGATCTCGCTTGGGGTCATCTGCGTGCTGGTGCTCGGCGAAATCGACCTCTCGGTCGGTTCGATGAGTGGGCTTGCATCAGCTACCGTCGGTGTGCTGTGGGTCAATATGGGCTGGCCGGTCGCTGGAGCGATCATCGTCGCGCTTCTGGTCGGCGCCGCAGTCGGGCTGCTCTATGCAACCCTCTACAACCGTCTTGGCATGCCGAGCTTCATTGCGACGCTTGCCGGCCTTCTCGCACTCCTTGGCCTGCAGCTCTACATTCTCGGGTCGACCGGTTCGATCAACCTTCCCTATGCCTCGCCGCTCGTCCGGTTCGGCCAGGTGCTGATCATGCCGGACTGGCTGTCGCATGGACTGGCGCTCCTGCCGGGGCTGGTAATGATCGGCAAGGGCGTGCGGACCATGCGCCAGCGACAGGCTGCAAACCTGTCCGCCCAGCCGCTCCGCGCGCTGGTCCTCAAGGCTGTGGTGCTGACCGTGGCGCTGGAGCTGGCCGTTTTCTATCTCAATCTCGGACGCGGCGTGCCGTGGATGTTCGCCCTGTTCGTCGCGCTCGCGGTGATCCTGAACTATGCGTTGACGCGCACCAAGTGGGGCCGCTCCATGTTCGCCGTCGGCGGCAACAAGGAAGCGGCGCGGCGTTCGGGCATCAACGTGAAGCGGATCTACATGAGCGCCTTCGTCCTTTGCTCGACGCTCGCAGCCCTCGGTGGTGTCCTTTCGGCCTCGCGCCTTGCCTCCTCGAGCCAGCAGGCCGGTACCGGCGACGTCAACCTCAATGCGATCGCGGCAGCCGTCATCGGCGGCACCAGCCTCTTTGGCGGACGCGGGAGCGCCTATTCGGCGCTGCTTGGCATCATCGTCATCCAGGCGATCTCGAACGGCCTGACGCTGCTGAACCTCAGCTCGTCGCTTCGCTACATGATTACCGGCGGCGTGCTCGCAATCGCGGTCATCGTCGACTCGCTGGCCCGGCGCTCGCGCGTCAGCCACGGCCGCGCGTGATCCAACAGATCAGAATGGAGTTTTCAAAATGGCAGACCTCATGAAGGGTAAAGTCGCGGCGATAACCGGCGCCGCCTCCGGCATCGGGCTCGAATGCGCCCGCACGCTTCTGGCCGAAGGTGCCAAGGTCGTGCTCATCGACCGCGCCAAGGACAAGCTGGAGCAGCTCTGCAGCGAACTGGGCCCGAACGCGCTGCCGCTCGTCGTCGACCTGCTGAACCCGGCCGAAGCCTCCGGCATGCTGCCGCGCATCATCGAGATTGCCGGCAAGCTCGACGTGTTCCACGCCAATGCGGGCGCCTATATCGGCGGTCCGGTCGCCGAGGGCGATCCCGACGCGTGGGATCGTATGCTCAACCTTAATATCAATGCCGCCTTCCGCTCGGTTCATGCGGTGCTGCCCTACATGATCGAGCAGAAGTCGGGCGACATCCTCTTCACAAGCTCGATCGCCGGCGTCGTTCCGGTCATCTGGGAGCCGATCTACACGGCCTCGAAGTTCGCCGTGCAGGCCTTCGTCCACAGCACTCGGCGTCAGCTCGCCCCGCACGGCGTGCGCGTCGGTGCGGTCCTGCCGGGCCCGGTCGTCACCGCGCTGCTCGATGACTGGCCGAAGGAGAAGATGGACGAAGCGCTTGCCAATGGCAGCCTGATGCAGCCGAAGGAAGTGGCCGACGCGGTGCTCTTCATGCTGACGCGTCCCCGCAACGTGACGATCCGCGACCTGGTGATCCTGCCCAACAGCGTCGATCTGTGATGTGAACCGGCGCAAGGCTGCGGCCCTGCGCCAATCCAAACTCCTGTTTGCAGGCGGTAAGACCATGACCAACACTTCCTCCGCACGCCCCGCGGGCGGCGAACGGTATCTCATCGGCGTCGATGTCGG
Source organism: Mycoplana sp. BE70 (assembly GCF_031455855.1). Classification (NCBI taxonomy): domain Bacteria; kingdom Pseudomonadati; phylum Pseudomonadota; class Alphaproteobacteria; order Hyphomicrobiales; family Rhizobiaceae; genus Mycoplana; species Mycoplana sp. BE70. The sequence continues at coordinate 105,001 of NZ_JAVDTM010000005.1, read as the reverse complement.
CACCGGAAGCGCCAGAGCGGGTGTGTTCGACCTGAACGGCCGGATGGTGGCGTCGGGCAAGCGCGATATCACGCTCTTTCGCGAGGCTGGGTCCGTTGTCGAGCAATCGAGCACGGAGATCTGGTCAGCCGTCTGCGCAGCCGTGCGCGAAGCGGTCGCAACAGCGGGTATCGATCCGCAGAACGTGGCAAGCCTCGGCTTCGACGCGACCTGCTCGCTGGTCGTTCTGGGCGAAAACGGCACGTCGTTGCCCGTTGGGCCGTCGGAAGACCCGCAGCGCGATATCATCGTCTGGATGGACCACCGTGCGGTCGAGCAGGCCGAGCGGATCAACGCCCAGGGCCATGAGGTGCTGCGCTATGTCGGGGGCCGCATCTCGCCCGAAATGGAAACGCCGAAGCTTCTCTGGCTGCGCGAGAACCGGCCACAGGTCTTCGATGCCGCCTGGCAGTTTTTCGACCTTGCCGACTTCCTGACCTGGCGGTCGACGGGGGACCTCGCGCGTTCGACCTGCACGGTGACGTGCAAGTGGACCTACCTGGCACACGAAAAGCGCTGGGATCCGAGCTACTTCCACCAGATCGGCCTCGGGGTTCTCGCGGATGAAGGCTTTGCCCGCATCGGCCAGCACATCGTCGAGCCGGGGACCCCGGTCGGAAACGGCCTGACCGAGCGCGCCGCCGAGGAACTCGGCCTGCCGGCGGGCACTCCGGTCGGCGCGGGGATGATCGACGCCCATGCGGGCGGGATCGGCACCGTCGGCGTCGACGGCCCGCCCGAAAGCAATCTCGGTTACGTTTTTGGTACGTCTTCCTGCACGATGACGTCCACCAAGGAACCCGTTTTCGTGCCGGGCGTGTGGGGACCGTACTATTCGGCGATGGTACCGGGGATGTGGCTCAACGAGGGCGGCCAATCGGCTGCCGGTGCTGCGATCGAGCAGTTGCTGTCGTTCCACCCGGCAGCGGGCGAGGCAACGGAACTGGCGAGGAGCCAAGGTTCGTCGCTCCCCGTCCGGCTGACGGAACTGGCCGCGCAAAAGGCGGGGTCGCTCTCGGCCGCGGTCCGCCTGGCGGACGGGTTGCACGTCGTTCCGGAGTTTCTTGGCAACCGCGCGCCCTTCGCCGATCCGAATGCCCGGGCCGTCGTCGTGGGGCTCGGCATGGAGCGCAACATCGACAATCTTGTCTCGCTCTACATCGCCGGCCTATGCGGTATCGGTTATGGACTGCGGCAGATCGTCGACGTTCAGGCCTCGTCGGGCGCACCGATCGACAAGGTCGTGATCAGCGGCGGCGCAGGCCAGTTCGATCTCGTTCGCCAGCTTCTTGCCGATGCAACCGGAAAGCCGGTGCTCGCCACGCAATCGGAAGAGCCGGTGCTGCTGGGCGCGGCCATCCTCGGAAGCGTCGCGTCGGGTTCATTCCCGGATGTCGGAACGGCGATGGCAAAACTCTCGCGGACGGATCGCACATACGCGCCCGCCGGTGCCGAGATCGCAGCGGCACATGCACAGCGATACGAGGCTTTCAAGAAGCTTCAGGCGCTGGCGCGGGAAATTCGGTAAGGCTTTGAATCGGCGGGTTGAAAAGTGCTCAGGCAGAGCGGTTTGCCTGAGCCGCCTCGCGATGTCGAATTTTGCCGTTGCGAACTCAACCGAACCGCACCGTCGCGGCGAACATAACCAATTATTAAGCCTGTTTTGATCTTCTAAGCCCTACGAGCCAATCGGCGCAACGCAGCAGGCCAATGTATACCGCCAGCAGTAACAACCGCGGTCCGAAGATCCGGATCCCCGCCCGTACCGCAGCGGTGACGGGCCCATCGCCACCGATCGTGCGGGTCAGCACGCGCGCGGGGGAATGGCGTGCGACACAGTCGGCGCAGGATGAACCCGTCCATCCTGTCGGGCAGGAGACGGCCGCCGCGGCAATGGTGGCGCGAAACGAGTTCGGAACGACCGTTGCAGCATGGCTTGAGGTTGTGACAATCGGCAATGCCTTTCGCTGGCTGTTGTCCTACAAGCTCCTGATCATCGCCGCGGCCGCGGCGGGCGTTCTTGCGGGATTGGCATTCGTCGTGACCGTGCCGCCGCGCTACAGCTCCAGCGCGGAGCTGTTGGTGGAGCCCACCGATCTCAACCTGGTCGCCGACGACATTTTCGTTCAGAGCCTTCAGAGAGACTCACAGTTGCTTGCCGTCGAAAGCAAGTTGCGGCTGCTGACCTCGGGCAATGTCCTGGCGCGGGTGGTCAAGGATCTCGATCTCGTCAATGACCCGGAGTTTGCCGGGCAGGGAAGCAAGAACCCGACCCGGGATGCGCTGGGCGCGCTGGAGAAGCGGGTCGCCGCGAGCCGCGACACGCGCTCTTTCCTTGTGAGTCTCAGCGCATGGAGCCGCCAACCGGAAAAGTCCGTCGAGATTCTCGACAAGCTGATCGCATCCTTCCAGGACGAACTCGTCAGTGCGCAGGCGGAAGGTGCCGGGCGCGCTGCCGGTGCTTTGGCCTCCCGCCTTGAGGCGCTCAAGTACGATGTGCGGCAGGCCGAGGAGAAGGTCGAGGAATTCAAGCGCAGCAACGGCTTGCGATCAAGCGCCGGCGAACTGGCGAGTTCGACCACGGCCAACCAGGTCAATGCACAGATGGTCGATGCAAGGGAGCGCCTCATCCGGGCGCAGTCCCGATACAAGGAACTCACGTCCGATTCGGAGGAAAGCCGGCTGAATGCCGCGAGCCTGCAATCGGACACCATGACGGCGCTGCGCACACAGTATTCGTTGATCCGCCAGCAGATCACCTCGCAATCGGCCGTCCTTGGTCCACGCCATCCCGAGCTCATCGCCCTTCAACCGAAGGCCAAGGCGCTCGAGGCGCAGATTCAGTCCGAGACCGGGCGCCTCGTCCAATTGGCCCGCGCCGAGCTGGAACAGGCGCAGGGGGCGGTCAATCGGCTGGCCAAGGAAGCGGATGCCGCGAAGGGCTCCGTCTTTACCGATACCGCCGCGCAGGTCCAACTGCGCCAGCTCGAACGCGAAGCGCAGGCCAAGGCCTCGGTGTACGAGGCCTTCATGACGCGTGCGAGCGAGGCAGCCCAACGACAGCAGATCGATGCGACCAACGTGCGGGTGGTGAGCCAGCCGCTGCCGCCGGTCTCCCGCAGCTTTCCGCCGCGAAGCGCGATCGTCCTGGCTGCCGGCCTGGTCATGGGCGCCGTCGTGGGTGCGGTTCTCGCACTGCTGTTGGGCTTCCTGCGGGAAGTGTTCGGAGAACGGTGGTGGAAGAGACCGTTCCGAGCCAACGCGGCATGAGTGGCGTCAGCGCCGCGTCTGCAGCGGGAGGCAGGCGCCTCACCGTTCTTTTGCTGGCGGTCATGGGCTATTTCTGGGTCACGCTTTCGCCGCTGCCGAACATGTCCGGACTGACGTCGGATACGCCGTGGGGCGGGACGTCCAACGTCATCAACCAGATTGTCGTCCTTGCCATGTTCGGCGTCCTCCTTTCCTGCGTGGGGACGCGGGGCGTTTGGGGGCTGCTGTTTCAGCAGCGGCTGCTGCTTGCCGCCCTGTTGTTCTGGTTTCTCCTGACCGCCATTCTCGGGGACGATCCGGGTTCGGCTCTGCGCCGCGTGATCTTCGGCGTCATCGTGATTTTCTGCGCCAACGCCTTCCTGCTGCTGCCGCGCAATCAGACCCAGTTCAACGCGGTTATCACCGCTGTCCTCTGCGTCGTCGTACTGCTGTCCTATTTCGGTGTCGCGGCGATGCCGGGACGGGCGATCCATCAGGCGACGGACGGCCTCGAAAGCTCGCTTGCAGGCGACTGGCGCGGAATCTACAGCCACAAGAACATCACCGCCGCCGCCATGGCGATGTCGGTTTTCTTCGGTCTCTATCTCGCCGCGACCGGCTCCAGGAGGCTTGGGTGGTTCCTGGCGGCCGGCGCCTTGCTGTTCGTGCTCTTCTCGGGAGGGAAGACCTCCACGATCATGGTGCCGTTCACGCTGCTGGTCGCCTGGCTCTTCGAGCGCTGCAGGAGCCTTCGCGCGCTGTTGGTGTGGGGGACGCTGATCGTTGCCAATACGATCATGATCGGCGCTGCCGTTTCCGACCAGATTGGCGGCGCGCTGTCGAGCCTTGGCATCGATGCCACCTTCACGGAACGCAGCTCGATCTGGCGGCTGGCGATGTCGGCAATCGCAGAGCGGCCGCTTCTCGGCCACGGCTTCCAGTCCTTCTGGCAAACCGACAAGTTGTTCACCGGCCAGGCGGCGACGGAAACCTGGGCCGTGACCGCGGCAAATGCGCATAACGGCTATATCGAGGCCGTGATCAATGCGGGAGTTCCCGGGCTGATCCTGACGCTGCTCTGGCTGGTGCGCTCGCCGATGCGCAGGGCCGCCGACGCCCTGGACGGCGGCAACGACATCCAGTTGACCCGGCTGTTTCTGCGCATCTGGCTGTTCGGTATCTTCCTCGCCTGCCTGGAAAGCGCATTCTACGTCAACACCGGGCCAGTTTGGTTCACGATCCTGATCGGCGTCCTCGGCCTCGGCTTGCAGGCACGCTCGACCCTTGCGCTGGACGGCGAAACCGCCGTCCACTCAGCGGCGCCGATGCGGCCCATGGCTATGGAGCCTGCCGCGCCACGGCCCGCCTATCCCGTTGTCCAGCCGGCCATACGGATCGGGGCGAAGATGACGGGATCGCCGGTCATCCGGATCAGCCGCGGCGCCGGTTAGCTCTTCGCCTCATACGGCTTGGGCAGAAGCCCGAGCAGCGGTGCCATGCGTCCAACCGACATCAGCAGGGGATGCGTCGCCGGCACCAGTTGGCCCGTGCTCACCAGAATCAAGAGCGAGCGCACCATGCCGAGGCCGAGGCTGACGAGATTCTTGACGATCACCTTCGGTGTTGCAAACACGCCCATATGCAGGCGGTCGATGACGCAGTTGATGCTGCCGGTCCGGATGGAGCGCGTCATCAGCCATCTGGCATTGGCGCGGTCCGCTGGCACGGTCTCGTGGATCACGGCCTCGGCGCACCACCAGAAGCGATATCCCGCGAGGCGGCAGCGGGTGAAGAACTCCATGTCGCCCCCGCCGAGGAAGTTGAAGCGAAGGTCGAAAAAGGGAAACGGCATCCGCTCGAAGACATGGCGACCGATCAGGCAGTTGCCCGAGCCGTGGATCATGGACACGGCGCGGCTTTCGCCATCGATGCAGCCGAACAGGCTGTGATTGCGAATGGCAGCAGGTGCCGCCGTTTCGAAGGTGCGGATGACCGGGCCGCCGACAATATCGGCCTCATTCATGCGGGCGGCATCCACCATGTTCTGCAGCCATGCGTCGCCTGCTGTCTCGTCGTCGTCGATCATCAGCAGGTAACGGGCGCTCGGATAGCGTTCGAGCGCAAGCCGGAACGCGGCATTGATGGCGTGGCAGTTCCCCTGTTTCCGCTCCACGTCGACCGCGTGGGCAATGCCATGCTCGCTCAACAGTTGACCTGCGACCGCCGCACCGGCGGGATTGACACCGTCGTTGTCGATCACCACGACGGCGAACGGGAAATCGATCTTCTGCGCCAGCAGGGACAAAAGCGTCCCTCGTAGCCATTCCGGCCGGCGGAAGGTCGGTATGCAGACGACCGCTTCGATCGCTGCGCCAGAAGTGGGCTGGTTCATCGGATTCTACCGCAACTTTAGCGATCGCTTGCGCAATCGGGCAATTCCTCGGGTTGGGCCGGAGCCGGCCAGACAGAGCCCTGCGCACACTAGGGCTGCAACCTGAAAGACGGGTTAACGGTGGTCTTTAACGCTCCGATCACATCTGCGCGCTATCCTGGATGCATATCAGACGTGCTGTCGGCGCTCCGGACTTGGCGACGCGAGACGCTGGCGCACGCCAACTGAGAGAATTGTTTCATGCGCAGAAGAGAATTCGTCGCGGCGACAGCGGCTGCCACCCTGGCGCTTTTGCATCGCGGTGCGACCGATGGCGCTGCCGCGGCTGGTCAAGCGAAAATACCCTTTGGTGCCGCGGTTCGCGATGGTCCCCTGCAGGAAGACGAGGCCTACCGGCAAGCGCTCGTGAAATACTGCCAGCTCGTCGTCGGGGAAGGCGGCCTGAAATGGGTCGATCTGCGTCCTGACCCGTCGACCTTCAATTTTCACCAACCCGACCGTCTGCTGGCGTTCGCTCGCCGGAACGGCATGAAAATGCGCGGCCACACGCTGGCCTGGTATGCCGCCATGCCGGATTGGGCGAACGCGATCACCGGTGCAGCCGAGGCGGAACGAGAACTGACCACGCACATCGAAACCGTCGTCGGGCGCTATCGCGGCGAGATACCGAGCTGGGACGTCGTCAACGAGGCGCTATCAGATGATGCGAAAGCAAGCGTCGGCCTCCGGGACTCGGTGTGGGCCGCGGCTTTGGGCGAAAGATATATCGACATCGCCCTTCACACCGCACGCGCCGTCGATCCGCAGGTCCAATTGGTCATCAACGACTATGGCCTTGAGGCTGCGACGGAGAAGGCCAAGGCGCGGCGCCTTGCACTGCTCGACCTCGTTCGACGGCTGCGCGACCGCGGCGCACCGCTCGATGCCGTCGGCTTCCAGGCGCATCTGCCCGGAGATCTCGACATCGATACGGATGGCGTGTCGCAGTTCGTCGCCGACTTGAAATCCATGGATGTCGATGTCCTGGTCACCGAACTCGACGTCATCGACGACGCGCTTCCGGCCGAGACCGCAGAGCGCGACGCGATCGTTGCAAGGCGAGTTCAGGACCTGCTTGCGGCCATCTTGTCGGTCACGCAGCCGTCGGCAATCCTGACCTGGGGATTGACCGACCGCTACACCTGGGTGCCGATCTGGTACAAGCGAAACGATGGCCATCCCAACCGACCGCTGCCGCTCACCGACACCTTCGAGCCCAAGCCGATGATGCAGGCCATCCAAGCCGTGGTGGGAGGCTAGGCAATGCTTCGCCAGGCATCGACCTATCTTGCCGCGCACGCGGTCTCGGCCCTGTTCGGCTTTGCCTCGATCGCCCTCTTCACGCATCTCCTGAGCCCGGCAGAGTATGGTCTCTATGTGGTGACGATGAGCCTTGCGGGCGTCATCTCCGCCGTGCTCTTTTCCTGGATCCGTTTGTCGATCGTCCGCTTCAATCAGGGGACACGGGAAACCGATATGCGCGGCACCGCGTTGGTCTGCTATCTCGCGCTGATGCTCGTCAGTCCGGCGGTCGCCGCCATCGTCGCCTGGGTGTCGAATATCCCGCTCTGGCAGGGCGCGTTCGCGGTGCTGGTCGCCTTCAGCCTTGGATTTTTCGAGTTCGGACAGGATATCTTCCGATCACGGCAGACGCCGGGAGCCTATGCCGGTGCCCTCATCGTGCGTGCGGCCACGTCGTTCGCCTTTTCGATGGCGCTCGTGCTTGCCGGCTACGAAGGCGAAGGCATGCTGATCGGTATTTGCCTTGGATATGGATTAGCCGCACTTCTCTTCGCCCCGAAGGTCTGGCGTATGCCTCTAAGGGGCTTTGATCGGGAAATTCTCCGCAAGCTCGCCGTTTTCGGGATACCGATGACGGTGTCTGGAAGCGTGTTCGCCCTGCACGCCCTGTTCGACCGGCTGATCATTCTCGCCTATATCGGCGAGGCGGGGGCGGGGGCTTACGGCGCGGCGGCAGACCTGGTGCGGCAGATCATCCTGTTTCCCGCGATTGCCATCGGATCTGCCATCATACCGGTCGCAGCACGCCTGCTTGCCGATTCGGGACCGGAAGCCACGCACCGCCATCTGGAACGCAGCGCCGAGCTTATCGTCGCTGTCCTGCTGCCCGCCGTCGTCGGCCTCGCGCTGGTCTCCGGTCCTCTTTCCGACCTCATGCTGGGGCCGGAATTCCGCGAGGCGGGGAAAGAACTCATCCCGATCCTCGCCTTTTCCTGGCTGTTCCAGGCGGTCACGCAGCAATATATCCATGCGAGTTTTCATCTTGGTCAAAAACCGGTCCTGCTGCTGGTCCAGGCATTGGCCATGCTCGCGGTGAACGCGGGCGCAATGTTTGCACTCGTTCCGCGCTATGGCCTCCAGGGGGCGGCCTGGGCTCTCGTCATTGCGGAGCTGTTCGGCATGGTGATCGGCTACGCCCTGTCCTTCCGCGCGCAGCGCCTCTTCTTCAAAGTGTCGGATTTCATGAAGAGCGGAGCGGCAACGGCCGTGATGGCCCTGTCCACTACGATCTGCCTGCATCTCGGCCCCGAAGGCTCGTTCCCGACCCTGATCGCCAGCATCCTCGTCGGTATTGCGTCCTATGCCGCGGCCGCCGTGTTGTTGAATGTCCTTGCGCTGCGCGGGGAAGCGCTTGGTTTCCTCCAAAGACTCAAGGAGCGGCTCGCCTGATGGACACCACGAACCTCCGCAGCGGGTCGGATGTCGCCGGCGCGTCGAAACCGGTGCCTATGGAACGCTATCTGGTCCTGACGTCCGAAGCCGCCAACCTGTGCGGGGTCGAGGCCTTCACCCGGCACATGGCAGCGCATCTGGGCAAGCGGGCCGATACGCTGGCTATGACCGCGAATGTAGGGCGTTTGAACAAGGCCCTTGAGAAATGCGACGGTGTCATACTGAACTTTCCCATTGTCGCCTGGAAAAAGCGGCTTGTCGAACCCGTCATCGTGGCACTGCTCGCGAAGCTCAGGCGCAAGCGGCTGACCGTCGTTCTTCATGAGTGGGCGAGCCTCGACTGGAAGCGGCGGCTTGTGCTCCTTCCGGTCGTCAAGCTGGCCGATGCGATCCTGTTTTCGGCCCCTGAGATCCGCGACGAATGGTCTCGAAGCCACTCGGCAAGCCGCTCCAAGAAAATCGCCCTGATTCCAATCCCCCCAAACCTCCTCCCATCGCCCATCGAGTCGGACGTCCCGGCCGCCACCGCAATCCGCGGGCTGCGGCAGGATGGGCGGAAGATCATCGGCCAGTTCGGCTCCATCTATCCGAAGAAGAACTGCGCCGAATTGCTGTCGATCGCGGCCGAGCTTCGCAAGGCGGGGCAGGACGTCGCCGTCGCCTTCATCGGATCGTTCATCAAGGCCACGGACAACGTCGAGGACGAATTTCATGCGCAGGTGAGGGCACACGGCCTGGAAGACCGGGTGCTGGTCACTGGCTACATCGCCGAGGACAGCCACGTCTTCGCGGCACTGCGCGAACTCGATGTCGTCTGCTACAAATTCACCGAAGGGCTGACATCCCGGCGCGGCAGCGTGCTGGCCGCTGCCCTGTCCGGTCGGTGCGTGGTGACGAATGGCCCGCGGGAGATGTCATCGCTGTCTCATCATGGCCTGTTCAACGCCATGATCGCAAATGGCAACATCAGGCTGACGGCAACCGACGCGGATTCATCCGCCATGGCGGGCGAAGTCGGCCGGGCGTTTCAATGCCTCCCCGGAACACTCGATTTCGAGCGTGAGCTGGATATGCTCTGGAAAACGATCATCGATCGGCTCGATGCGGTTCATGCCGGTGAATCTGCCCCGTCGCGCTACAAGTAATGATTGTTAAAAATTAGCTAAAACTTTCCATTGTTATTGAAATTGCTGCAGTTTTTTAACGACGACACCAATCCTGGTTTGACATAGTTCCCCTATAAAGTGCATAGCGCTCCTATGAGTATTGCGTGTCTTGAGCGTTCCGTCATGTCTGTGCAGATCGACGAGTCCTCTGAAGCGGAGGATGGTCCCGTTTGGGCGACCACAGTGCTTGGCGGGCTTCCGATAACGGTCATCGACATGCAGGAGTCGGCGGACGAGTTCGTTCGAATTGCCCTTGAGGCCAGAGGCCGCGACCAACTCCCCTATTATTCGACCTCGGCCAACGGTCAGGTCATCGCCATGGCGTCGCGCGATCCCGAGTTCAGGGACCTTTTGCTCACCGCCGACCAGATTCATGCGGACGGCATGCCGATGGTGCTGTTGTCACGGATGCTGACGCGCAACCCGCTGAGCGAGCGTATCGCCACGACCGATCTCGTGCACGCGGTGGCCGAGACCGCCGAAAAGCAAGGTCTCAGCTTCTATTTCCTTGGTGCAGACGCCGAGATCAACAAGCGCGCTGTGGCAAAAATGCGCGAAAAATACCCGAAGTTGAAATTTGCCGGCGCCTCCCATGGCTATCTGTCCGGCCAACAGGAAGTGGACGTCGTGGACGAGATCGCCCGCCTCAAGCCCGACATTCTCTGGATCGGCATGGGGGTTCCCTACGAACAGCAGTTTGTGGCACGCAACCGCGAAAAGTTGCGCGGTGTCGGCGTCATCAAGACGGCCGGCGGGTTGTTCGATTTCCTCGCGGGAAAGAACAGTCGCGCGCCAAAATGGATGCAGAGGATCGGTCTTGAATGGGCATACCGGACCATTCTGGAACCGCGCAGGCTGGCGTTGCGATATCTGACGACCAATCCGGTGGCGCTGCGGCAGATCCTTTTGAACTCGAACTGACAATGCCGGGTCGGGCGCGCTTTCCGCAGCCCGGCTGGCAGGGAAACAAGGAAGACAGGATGTCTTGGTTGCCCGTCGCCGCCACCGTTTACCTTGTCGGAGCGGTCTTCTTCTTTGCCTGCACCTATCTTGAGGGCATGAGGCGCGTCCCCGCATGGGACTTCCACCGTTTTATCGGGCTCGCGGCCTCGGCGGTCTGGCCCCTGGTGATTGCCTATGTCTGGCTGATTAGCACAGATCTCCGGAAAAATGCTGCAGCAATTGACCGATAGGCCGCCGGCGCTGCGCCTTCGCCGACAAGACTCAAGCCTTTCTTAAATCTCCGCTGCTATGACGCGCCGATGCGGATGCACGCGCGTCATCGCTGATCGGATGACGAAAATTCGACAGGGTGAAGCAATCATACCGGGAGCGAAGTGAGCAAAGAGGCGACACAGAGGACTGCGGACGCGGCCGGAAGCCCGATTGCCGAAGCCGTGGCGGCCCCGCGATCTGATGGGGAAGATCGCCCCGCCGTTGCGGTGCCGGTTACGCTGAGCGTCAGCCATGCCCTCTTCACGCCAGCAACCGCCCGCGATGCGCGCAACCTTTCAGTTCTGTTCATCAGTCCGTGGGGACTGGAAGAACTGTCGACCCGCCGCTTCTACCGGGTGCTGGCGGAAGCCTTCGCCGAGGCAGGCATTGCCAGCCTGCGCTTCGATTTGCCGGGCACGGCCAACGCACGCGATTTCCTTCCGGACCAGTCGGGTCTTGCGCCCTGGCAGGCGGCGGTCGCCGAAGCCGTGACGCGCCTGCGATCGTTGACGGGAATCAAGCCGGTCGTGCTGGTCGGACAAGGGATCGGCGCCACCCTCGCTCTCACGAGCCCATTCGACCGGCAGTGCGTCGCCGCCGTCGCCGCGCTGGCGCCGGTCGTAAACGGCCGCGGCTACCTGCGGGAACTGTCTGCCTGGAGCATGATGGCCGATGCGGCCCTGTCGATCAGACGCGGCGATGATTTGCCACCGCCCGGCGCGATCGCCGGCTTCGAGCCGCCTCCGGGCATCGCCGAGGCATTGAAGACGCTCAAGCTGCCCCATGATGGGCTGCCGGAGATCGCCAATTTGCTGGTCGCCGCGCGGCCGGGGGATTCTACGCTGGCGCCGCTTGCCGACCATTACGCGACAAAGGGCAGCAATGCGCAGGTGATCCCCTTCGAAGGCTACCAGGATCTGCTGCAAAGCCCGATGTCGCAAACCATTCCCGAAGGCCTGGTCTACCAGTTGCGGGATTGGCTCGTGTCGCTCGATGAGCCCTTGCGGCCCGTTTGCCACGCTGAAGTTGCAATTGCCCGGTGCGATGCGGGCGCGTTGGAAGACATTGAATTTTCCGAGCAAGCGACGCGTTTCGGCCCCGGCGGGCGATTATACGGGATTGTTTGCGAACCACGCTCCGGTCCGGCAAAGGCGACCGTCATCATCGTGACGACGGCGCACGATCCTCTTTCCGGCTGGGCACGCTTTTCGACCGATCTCGCCCGGCGACTTGCGCGCCGCGGCATTGCCTCGTTTCGCTTCGACAGCGCCGGTGTCGGCGACAGCCTGCCCATTCCCGGCCGGCAGCGCCAAATCCTCTACGATCACGCCCAGATCGAGGACATGCGCGCGGCGATCGACCTGCTCGAGGAGCGCGGCCTTCACCGCAACCTGACGGTCTTTGGGCGCTGCAGCGGCGCCTACCTCGCCTATCACGGTCTGTTGGCCGACGAGCGGCTAGGAGGTTGTATCTCGGTCAATCTTCGACTTTTCCGTTGGCGTGCCGAGCCGACCGACGAGCAGATTTCGCAGGCCCCACGTTCTCTCGATACCTACGCCCGCAAGGCCGTTTCCATCGGCACTGCACGGCGATTGATCGCCGGTGAGATTGATGTGCGCAAGGCTGCGACGAACATCGCCCGGAAGATTCACGAGCGGCTCGAACTGAAGGTGATGCGGTTCACAGGCTCGCTGCTCGCCGTCGGCCGCTTCAACCGGCTCGTGCACGAGGATTTTCGCCGCATGTCCGCGAGTGGGAAAAGAATCGTCCTCGTCTATTCGGAGCACGACGAAGGCGAAGAGAGCTTCGCCTTCCATTTCGGCAAGGACGGTTCCGGCCTGCGCCGCTATCCTGGTGCGCAGCGCTACCGGATCGAAGCGACGGATCACAACGTGACTGACAAGGCCGCGCGGGCCGAACTCTTCCGCATTGTCGAAGAGGCGATCGACCTTGGCATCCCCTGACACGACTTCCTTGCCGATCATCGCCCGGGTCCGGCGTGGCCAGGTAGTCAATCCAAAGGCCTGACGTGTAGCGCGAGCCAAAGGTTCAAGAGGATAGCATGACGCACACTTCATCGAGCACGGCGTTGTCGCCCGTATTGCTTTCGGCGTTCACGAGCCTTCGTCGGGAACCCACAAGGCCCGTCGCCTTTCGAACGGACGGTTTTGACGAGAAGTTCGACGACGATGTCCTGTTCTATGACGTCTTCCGCCGTGCCGATGGCCTGGTGACGCTGCTCGGGCCGCCGCTGTTCAATCTTGCGCAGTTCATCCGCCCCGACAGCATCCGCACCATGCCTTCCCGGCAGCCGTGTCCGTTCCGCGTTCGCCATATGGACAGGCAAGTGCAGTTGATCGCCAACGTCCCGGACACGTGCAAAGCGCTCGAGATAAGCCTCGACGGTGCGTCCATCGTGGTCGAAATCCGACCCAATATGGCCGCACTGTTTTCCGGTCGTCGTGTGCTGCTGACCGAGTCGAAGAACAATGAGCTGACCTGGATCCGGGACTGGGCTGCATTTGCCCAGCGTTTTCACGGCGCGGACGCGGTTCTGCTCTACGACAACGCATCGGATCGCTACAGCACGGAAGAGGTGGAAGACGAGCTCCGCCGGGTCGACGGCATCAAGGCGATCCAGGTTTTGTCATGGCCCTTCAAGTTCGGGCCACAGGGTCTCGATGCGACCCGCTTCTGGGACTCCGATTTCTGCCAGATGGGAGCATGGGAACATGCCCGCTGGCGCTTTCTGGCCGACGCGCGTAGCGTACAAGCTGGCGATGTGGATGAACTCGTTCTGTCGCGGCGAGGCAGAAGCGTCTTTGCCGCGGCCGAGGACGACCGGTTTGGCGTCGTGCGCTACCGGGGACGCTGGGTTGTTGCGACGGACCGGACGCCTCCGCTCGAGACCGGCACGCTGATGCGTCACCGCGACTACGACACCGTGATGCGTGAGCGCCCCGCCCGGCGATTTGGCATCTTCCCGTATGACACGATGGCGTCCGCACCGAAATGGACCGTCGTGCCGAAACGCTGCCCGCCTTCGTCGCAATGGGCGGTGCATCGCATCACCGGCTGGCTCGCCGCGCACCGCATTTCCAGGGAATTCTCGCACCGCCATTTTCGGGAGATCAGCAGCAACTGGAAATACGCCAGACTGACGCGCGACAGCTACGATCCGGAAATGCACGAGATCGATCCCGTGTTGGTCGCGCACCTGCGTGGCGAACCTCTTGAGAAGGTGGACGTGTAGCGAGTGCGAAGGCGGATAGCCAACGCACCTTCTGTACCGTGAATGTCAGACCGGCACGACGATCGGCGTGCCGTCGGGAAGCTGCATTCGCTCGATGTTGATATCGTAGGTGGAGCGCAGGCAATCCGGGGTGAAGACCTCCTGAGCGCGCCCAAACGCAACCACTTTTGCCTTGCGCATCATCAGCACCGTGTCGGCGTTTCGCGCCGCCAGATTCAGGTCGTGCATCGCCGATATAACGAGCGCACCCGACCGGGCGACATATCGCTTCAGGAGGTCGAGGACCATCACCTGGTGGCGAAGGTCGAGAGCGGACGTCACTTCGTCGAGCAGGAGCAGCGTGGGTTGCCGCATCAGCCTTTGCCCAAGGAGCACGGCCTGCTGCTGCCCACCCGACAGGGTCGTCATGGAGCGATCCGCAAGCTGGGAAAGACCCAGGTCTGCGAGGATGTCGGAGGCGGCGCCGATATCGACGTGCTTCACGCGCCAGCCGAGCAACTCGTGGCGGCCGAGGAGCAGTGTCTCCAGCACCGTCAGATTGGCGCTCACCTGGCATTGCTGCGGCATGAAGCCAACCTGCCGGTGATCAACGGTCTTGCCGCACCAGAGGATGCGTCCGGAGTGCGTCGTCCATCCGGCAATTGCCTTGAGCAGCGTGGACTTCCCGGCCCCGTTCGGCCCGACAAGGGCAACGAGCTGACCGGCGTGAAGCTGGATCGTAACGTCGTCCAGCAGAGTGGCATTTGCGCGGCGAACAGTCACCGTGCGCAGGACAAGTCGTTTGGTCATGACGGATATCTCCGGGTGGTTCCAATGATGATGAAGATGAGCAGCGGCACGCCGGCTATCGCCGTGACGATGCCGACCGGCAGCGCGCCGGCAGGCGAGATCAGCTTGCCGACGACGGAAGCCGATATCAGCAGTGCGGCACCCGTTACGCCCGCGAGCGGAAGCGACAGGCGGTGGTCGTCGCCGACCAGTACGCGCGCGGCATGCGGGGCGATCAGCCCGATGAAGCCGATCGTGCCGACAAAGCTGACCGCGGCGGCGGTCAGGAGGGCAATGAGGACGAAGCTGCGGCGCCGCAAACGCTCGATGGCGATCCCGAGGCTCTCGGCATTCTCGTCACCCATTCTCAGCGCAGTGAGCTGCCAGCAGTCGCGCGCCAGCAGCGGCAACGAAAGGGCGAGCACCGCGCCGACGACGGCCGCACTCGTCCAGCTCGCCTTCAACAGGCTGCCGAACAGCCAGAAGACGATCTGCTGCAGCACCTCTGGGGTTGCAAGGAACTGCAAAAGCGCCTGCAGCGACTGGAAGAAAAACATCACGGCGATGCCGGCGAGCACCAGGATCTCGGCGCGCGCCCCTCGCGACATGGCGATCAGATAGACCAGTCCGCAGGCGAACAGCGTCATTCCGAACGCCGCCAGCGGCGTCAACAGATAGGATGCGATCGGCAGCAGGCCGCCGAAGGTTATGGCGAGTGCCGCGCCGAAACCGGCCGCGGCAGAAAAGCCCAGCGTGAACGGACTGGCGAGCGGATTGTTGAGGATCGTCTGCATGGTCAGCCCGGCGAGCCCGAGCGACGCACCGACCAGAATGCCCGTCAGCGTCTGCGGCAACCGAAGTTGCCACAGGATCGTCGCGTTCATCCGGTCCGCGCCGTTCGGACCGGCGAGGAGCGTCGCCCAGACATCGCCGACCGTCATGCCGGAGGGGCCGAGCACGAGGTCGGTCAGCGTCAGAACGAGCAGCAGGGCGACACTCGCCGCGAGGGTCGCCATCCGCAGGCGGCCGGCGCGGCGATAGCTTTCATGCAGGCTCAGGGCCGTGGCTGTCATTGCCCGGCCGCCTGGTAGGGCAGGACGAATACGCCTTCGGCTTCGATCGGCAGCCAGGTGTTGTAATAGTCGCGGATGTTCTTGGCGGGGTGCACGTCCTCGAAGGCGTCCGGATAAAGCTGCTTGGCGATGTACTGGGCGTAGACATAGTCGGACAGCGTGCGTGCCCCGCCATGATAGATGGCATGGACAGCGCCGTTCTTGACCGCCGGGAGATCGGCCCAGCCCGGCCGGCCGAGATAGGCGGCCATGCGATCGCGCGCTACCGCCGGGTCTGCTCCGAAACCGACGGTCACGGCCTGCGGCTTGTCGACCCACTCCGAACCGGCGAGAAAGATCAGATCGGGCTTTTGGGCGAGCACGTATTCCGGGCTGAGCGGACCCCAGTTACCGACTTGGTCCTTGGCGATGTTGATGCCGCCGAGCCTGTCGATCAACGCGCCCCACATGCTGCCGCCGTAGGAGTTGCCCACTTCCGAAGGGCCCTTCTGGGCGAGTTCGACATAGACCTTCGTGTCCGTCTTCCCGGCCTTGGCGATGCGGGCCTCGATGTCGGCCACCGCGCTTTGGTAGTTTTCCGCCAGCTTCTCGGCGCGCTCTTCCGAGCCCATCACCTGGCCAAGGACCCGGGTGGACAGGACATGCTTCTCGACCGTCTGCGCATTGTAGTCGAGTGTGACGATCGGGATGCCGGCACTTTCGATCTGCTTGATGCCCTCGCCAAGCGCGTCGTAGGCCCACGCGGCCAGGATCACCAGGTCTGGTTTTGCGGCGATGACTTTTTCGACCGAAAAGGTCCCGTCCTCGGTGTTGCCGACATCGGGTATCGAACGGAGCTGCGGGAGCACCTTTTCGTAGGCGGCGAACTGGTTCGGCCGCCAATCCTTCCAGGTGGACAGCGACAGGGCCACGACCTTGTCGATGGCGCCGGGACCGGCAACGGCCAGGTAGTCCTCGTAGTAGAAACCGAGCACGACCCGTTCGGCGGGCTTGGGCAGCGTCACCTCGCGCCCCTTGACGTCGGTAACCTTGATCTCTGCGGATGCTGGCGCTGCAAAGGCGACGAGGGCGGCAATGAGTGGGATTGCGAACTTGATCATGGAATTCTCTCTTGCTTGACTGGTTTGTTCCGAATGCGCAGCCATTGGCGGCAAGCGGGAAGCCTGCGGAGTTTGCGCGATCGTTGACGGTCGGCTGCTTTGGAGAGGTCGGAAATCGGCTGTCATGACGGCGGGCGCGGGCGCACGGTCAGGCCGAAGGCCCGGTCGCGCCATGGGGTCTGGGTGGATTTCGTACCTTGGTCAGACCCAGAACGTCATGCTGGTTGCCGATGACCGACCCGCGCCCGCGGGCTTGCATCGGACGGTCGTTCGGGAAAATCGACGGACGACCGCCTAGATGAGGGCGGGAGCGGGAGGCGCTCGGGGCGCTGCATTTGGCGGGAAGACGTGGCGCGGACAGAATAGCGCGCGCGGTGGCGTCAGCGTGTCGAGCAGAACGAGGTTCGGGCTGACGGCAGAATCGAGTGGAGGAACAGGCAAGAGCACTGCCGACGAAATGAGGCAGGCCTCGCAGGCGTTCAGCAACTGGTCGCTGCCGCCATCCTCGTCGTGCGACGACAGGCAGAGCACCGGAAACGAGCCATCGGGTAGAACGTAGTCAGCAAGCTCTATCTGCGATGCCGCAGCGGCCGCGGCTGGTACTTTGTGGGCGAAGCCCACGAGGACCAGCGCCAACGCGCAGACCAGCCGTATCACCGGCGACAAGGATGAGAGCCTGTGCTTCAAGGGTAGTATCCTTAGCTTGCGAGGACACTAGCATGGTCCGGTCCCGTCAATTTGTGCAAAATCAAACACCGACGCCCTCGCACGTGAGGTGTTCGGGCAGGTCGATTTCTCTGCCGTTGCAGACAGGCTTCAGCCTCGGATGACTTGCTGGGTTGGGCGCCGGGCCACCAGGCAGGTGCGGTTTTATTCTTAGCATTTGGTCGAAAGCGCTCGTCTGATCTATGCTCGGCAGATGGATTCGCCCGCGTCCGCTCCGCTTCCAAACCCTGCACCCCGCGTCGTGCCCGGCTGGGCGCTGTCGCGCGGCGCCGCGGCGAGCGAGGCGGACGCCGCCTTCGCCGCGGGCTCGGCGTTGAACACCCTCGACAATCTCATTCGGACGGAACCCGTCTGGGGCGGCTGTTGGCGTATGCGGCTGGCCCTCAAGTCCGCCGCTGCTGATGTCCGGATGGTGGGTCGGACCGAGGACGAGGCGGGTCTCCGCGACGCCGTCCTGTTGGCAGTTGCCGGCGGCGATCCGGGTCCGGCGGGCCGGATGTATCTCGCCCACAGAGCGCTCGCTGGACGCAGAAGGGCGATCGATACGGGGTTTTTGGCCGAACTCGCCGACCTGCTGGCCTTGAAATGGGACGATCGGCTTGCGGAGGCCGCAGAACAGGTCGACGAAGCTCTGCAATCCGGCCGGGCCGTGCCGTTCGCAGCGGCAGGGCTCATCTCGGCACTCTGCGCTGCGCGGCCGGATGCGGAAGCATTGGCCGGGTGGCTGGCCGACTGGGTGATCGCACACAGACTTAAATGGGAGTGGCCAGTGCCGTTGCTGGCGAGCGCGCGCCACGGGCCGGCTTTCCGGGTTTCAGGCGGTAGGGGACGCGTTCGTCCCGGTGACGACGGCTTTGCCCGAGCGGTCTGTCTGGCGCTCGTCGAAGGCGTAGGCGAAGCCTTGCGGAGTGCAAACGAGATCGGCCGCCGTGCCGACCGGCTGTTGGCGGTGGCGCCGAAGGTGCGGACCAAGGGAGCCGACCGGGTGATCCGGACGCTGCTCGACGACGATGCCATGTCCGCCTCGGCCCCCGGCGCCGGCCTCTCGCGCTGGGCGAGCCGACGGCTGTTCGAACGGTTGGAGACACTGGGCGCGGTGCGGGAGCTTTCCGGCCGGTCGACGTTCCGGATCTACGGGTTGTGACGATGGCGGGAGGAGGCGCGCAATCGGGCAGGAGGGCGAGGCCGCAGCAGGAGACGGGTCTTGACCGCGAACTCGAGCACCTGCCGGCCGGCCTGCGCTGGCGGGAATGGATGATGCGGGTGGAGGCCGTGATCTTTGCCTCCGTCGAGCCGGTGCGGCGCGAAACGCTCGCGCGTGTCGTGGGAGCGAACTGCAGCATCGACCTCATTATTGACGACCTGCGGGAAGAACTGCGCAATCGTCCCTATGACATTGTTCCCGTCTCCGGCGGTTGGCAGCACCGGACACGCTCTGCCTATGCCCCTTGTATCCTTGCCTCGGATGCGTCGACGCGTTCGGTGCCGGCAACGCTTGCCGAGCATGAGGCGGCAGTGCTGATGGCGGTGGCCTATTTTCAGCCGGTCACCCGCGGCGATCTGTCGAAGATCTTCGGCAAGGAAATATCGCGCGACACGATCGCCAACCTGCGCGCCGACGGCTTCCTCGGGCCTGGGCCGCGAAGCCCCACGCCGGGCGCGCCCTACACCTATGTGACGAGCAAGCTGTTTCTCTCCGCCTTCGGTTTTGAGACGCTGCGCGACCTGCCCGATATCGAGGCGCTCGAGGATGCGGGGTTGCTGAACCGGAACGCGCACATTGACGTTGCCCCCGACCAGGCTGCCGTAGGGGCGGAGGACGACGAATGACCTGCTCCGACGTCGGTCAGGCCTCCCTTGATTGATCGGCCGAGAGCGCCCGCTCGCGGGTCCCGGAGACGATGATCTCCAACACTTCCTGCTCGTCGGAGTGCTGGATGTAGCGGTCACCGACATATTCGCCGCGCTTCAGCACCATGACACGGTCCCCGACGGCAAAGATATCGACAAGCCGGTGCGATATGATGATCTGGGCGACGCCCTGCTTCTTCAACTCCAGCATGGTTTCCAGCAGACGCTGGGTCGCCATCACCGAAAGGTTGGCCGTCGGCTCATCGAGGATGACCACCCGTGGCTCGAACGAGATGGCGCGGGCGATTGCCACCGATTGCTGGCGGCCGCCCGACAGGCTTTCGACCTTCTGATAGACCGAGTTGACGTCGACCTTGAGCCGCTTGAGCACCTTGTCGGCCTCGGCATACATCTGCCGGCGATTGACGAACGGTCCGGTGACCGGCCAGCGACCCAGGAAGATGTTCTGGCCGACGTCCATGTTCCCGCACAGGGCAAAATCCTGGTAGATCATCTCGATGCCGGCGTCGCGGCTCTCGTGCGGGCTCTTGAAGTGCACCGGCCGGCCGGCAACGAGGATCTCGCCTGCATCGCGCTGATAAGCGCCGGTAAGGATCTTCATCAACGTCGACTTGCCGGCGGAATTGTCGCCGACGAGGCCCAGGATCTCGCCCGGATAGAGCACGAGATCGACCGACCGGAGCGCCTGCACCGCCCCGAAGGCCTTCTCGATGCCGCGCATCTCCACGATCGGCGTACTTTGGCTGTCACCCTGCATGAGTGCTCTCCGACGCCAGCCGGCGCTGTCCCCAGTAGGATCGCAAGCGCCCAAATATGTTGGCCTGCCGTACCCAGATGTCGACCAGTACGGCCACGATCAGGATGACGCCGATGAAGACGTTGATCCAGTGCTGCGGCATGGTGAACCCCTGGACGTTCAGTTGCAGCAGCGCCCGAACCAGGGTGATTGCGGCGGCGCCTGCGAGCGAACCGATGATCGTGCCATAGCCGCCGAAGATCGACCCACCGCCGATGATCACCGCGGCGATGGCGTCGAGTTCGCGGAACTGCCCGGCAACCGGGTTGAAGCTGCGAAAATAGGCGATGTTGATGATGCCGGCCATCGATGCGCAGAGCGCCGACAGAAGAAGCGCGACAAAGCGCACACGGTTTGTGTTGATGCCGGCATAGGCTGCGGCCCGCAGATTGCCGCCGGTCGACAGGGCCTTCAGGCCGAAGGGCGTATAGGCGAGCACGAGACCGGCAAGCAGAGCGACGAGAAACATCCAGATCGTCTGCACGCTGACCACCTCGGCGACGGCGCGGATGAACCCTTGCGGCAGCGAAACGCCGAAATGCAGGAATATGTCATTCGCCTTGCGGCCAAGCAGGTTGTAGCTCTCGGGCCAGCCGGTCAGTTGCTGGCCGGCGACGAACCAGGCAGCCAGGCCGCGCGCGATATAGAACATGCCGAGCGTGGCGATGAAGGCCGGCAGCTTGAAGCCGACCGTGATGGTGGCGTTGACAAGTCCGGCGGCCATTCCGGCGGTAAGACCCATCGCCACGGCGGTCATCGGATCGGCGCCCAGGACCTTGAGGAAGTAAGCGGCGGTGCTGCCGGCAAGCGCCAGCACGGCCCCGACCGACAGATCGATATCGCCGGCCGCGATGACATAGGTCAGTCCCACCGCGATCAGCGCGAGTTCGGTATAGTTGAGCAGGATCGCGAACGTGTTGGACAGGTTCCACCAGTAGTCGGGCCGGAGGACCAGCCCCGTCAGCCACAGCAGGACGGTCAGGATGATGGCGAGAGCGTCGCGACGGGCGAGAAACTTGCCGAACCCGGCAGCGTCGAACGCCATGTCGCTGGCCACCGCGCCCTTCGTCTGGACGCCCTCGAGGGCGACGCCGCCCATTTCATAGGCGGGCGGCGGAGGACGCTTGCGCAACCGTGCCCAGATTCGTGCCGGAATCTGGCGGCGAATGAGGTAGGGCTCGATGAGCACGGCAGCGATAAGCAGGAGGCCAAGGAACACCAGGACTGCCCCCGCCGGCAGGGTGAACCGGGCATTGACCGCAATGCTCTCGCCATCGATGACGACGGTGCGGGTAATCGGCCAGCCTTCCCGCAACACCTTGTCGATCAGGACGACGACCGCGGCTCCGAGGCAGGAGCCGAGCACGCGACCACGGCCGCCGAGGATGGATGCACCGCCGATGATAACCGATGCGATCACGGTCAGTTCCCAGCTGACGCCATAGAGCGGCGTCACGCCCTTGTCCTGAGCCGCCGATAGAAGGGCTGCAAGGGTCGCGCAGAGCGCCGAGATCACGTAGGCGCGAATGCGTACCCAACGCGTGGGAATACCGGCATAGACCGCCGCCTGTTCGTTGCCTCCAGTGGCGAAGGTCTCGTAGCCCCAGCGTGTCTTGGCCAGCACGAGGGCTCCGACCGCGGCAACGACAGCGAAGATGAGGATCTGATTGTTGAAGCCGAGAACGTTCGTTTCGCCGAGGTGGAAGAGGAATGGATACTCCGCCGCCTTGTCGGAGTAGTAGATCGCCTGGCCATGGGTCAGCGCCAGCACGAAACCGCGGCCGATGAAGAGGATCGTCAGCGTCGCGATGAACGCCGGCACCTTCAGCACGGTCACGAGCATGCCGTTGACGAGCCCGATCGCGGTTCCCAGCAGCAGGCACAGAACCACCGAGGTTAAAATGCTAAGATCGAGGAAACTCGGTGCGAAGAGGCGGGCGAACATGACCGCCACGAGGCCATAGGTCGACCCGACCGACAGGTCCAGGTCCTTGTTGACGATGACGAAGGTCATCCCCACGGCGATGATGCCGACGCGGGACGTGTCGCGCAGAAGGGCATGAAGCGCTTCAATCGATGCGAAGAAAGCCGGATTGACGAGCGCGCCGACAACATAAAGCAGGATCAGGAATAGAAGCAGCCCCACCTCCCAGCCGCCGGCGAGCTGTGGAGGCGCGCGGCCGAGCGATGTCGACGTTGCATGCGCCATGGATTTGTCCGGCCGATCTCCGCTTATACGGGCGAGGGGCGCCGAACGCCCCTCTTTCCGCATTTGGCGGCTTGCACGTTCAGTTCTCGAAGCGCTTGCCGACGTTGGCAACCGTCTCCTTCGTCACCAGCTGAGCCCGCGTGTCGAGATTGGCAGCGGAAATGCCGCGGTCGATTTGCAGGTAAAGCTGCATGACCGGCCAGAAGCCCTGCAGGAACGGTTGTTGACCCAGCGAACCTGTCAGGTTGCCGGCAGCTATGCCTTCCTGTTGCGCCGGGCCGAGGTCGAAGCCATAGGCGCAGATCTTGCCGGTCTTGCCGGTCTGGGCGACTGCCTTGACGAGCGGCGGGGTAAAGACGTTGTTGGCGGTGAAGACGCCGACAACATCGCCGCGCGACTCGAACAGCGAGACGAGTGCGTTGACCGGATCGTTCGGATTCGTATCGATACCGACATTCTCAGGACCGGCGTCGACCTTGAAGTTCTCAAGCTTGCCGGCGTCCTTCAGCGTCTTGACGATGGCGTTGAAGGCGGAGGTCACCCGATTGTTCACCTCGATGTTGCCCATCGCGGTGGAGGATGGCAGCACGATCGAGCCCTTTTCGGCGCCGCTGTCGAGCACGCATTTGGCCAACGCCTCGCCGCCGATGGCGGCCGCGGACGCATCCTGCCCGGTGTGACTGATGCTGCTGCGGTTCAGCAGCGTGCCGTCAAAGGAGTTCGTCGTTGCGATCGGAATGCCCTTCGCTTCGGCGGCCTTGACGATGTCGTTGTAGGCGCCGACTTGCGGCGTCGTCATGATGATGCCGTCAACCGTCGGATCCTGAACGATCTGGTTGAGGATTTCGATCGCCCGGGCCGGGTCGTCTACCGGGGATTCGGAGCCAAGCAACAGGACCTTGGCGCCGATCAGATTGGCGGCAACCGTTGCACCGACATAGACCGGGTCGAAGAAGCCGTTGCCGGCCGTGTGCGTGACGATGGCAAAGGTCAGATGGCCGTCCGCCGAATGGAAATCCTTCGTACCGGGGGCTTCCTTTGCGGCCTCTTCGAAATTGTAGCCGCCGACCGCCTTTTCGACACTGCCGGATTGTGCGAATGCATACGAAACGCCAAGCGAGAGCGCCGCGACGGATGCTGCCGCGTGCAACATAGTACGCCTCATGACTGGTCCTCCCTTGAAAAGGGGCGAAAGCCGTTCGGGCGCTTGGATGAGAGGGCCGAATGCTTCCTCCCGCTCCGCTAATCTTCCGCGTATTTCTATCATAAGTAAATGGTCAACGGATCGTACCGCCGCCATTTGTTCGGTGGGGCTACACCGATGTACACCACATGGCTGTTCCAGAATCCTGCCGCGCCGCGCACACGTTCGCGACGCGGCGGTGAGGCGGCACCCCCGTGGGCACCCCCTACAATATGAAATCGCTCCTGGTCAGGTTGATGATGCCTGCAAGTTCGATCTGGAAGTCGGCGCGACCGTCGCGGTTGACGTCGCCGTAGACGATCGTCCGGTCGTTGGCCGTGCCCTTGACATCGAAGGTGCGGAAGATCAGGTCACCCGCCTTGCCAGAAAACTCGCCCTTGCCGCGCCAGGCAAATGCCTGGTCGCCGGCGATCTTGGTGTCCGCATCGATCTTCGAGACGTCGAGCCTGTCCTCGCCGCGGACGAAGTCGGTGACGATGTCGCGCTTGCCGCCACCGGACAGCGGGCTGAAGCCACCGTTGTTGACGAAGCCGGAATAGCCGGGCGCCGAATCCTTCACCGAGGCGAAGACGAAGACGTCGCGCCCGGCCCCACCGGTGAGAATGTCGACGCCGGTGCCGCCGATCAGCGTGTCATTGCCGGCACCGCCCTTGATCACGTCGTTGCCAGCCTTGCCGTCCAGCGTGTCGTTGCCGGACGTTCCGGCCAGCGTATCGTTGCCCGTCGTGCCGGGCTTCGTCTCGGCGACGTCCTTGACGGTGACCTTGAAGGCCTTGGAGGCCTCGTAGCTCGTGCCGATCGAGGGATCGTCGAGCCGCACGGTGACGTCGAGCGACGGGTTGGTCTCGAAGTCGAGCTTGACGCCCTTCTTCAACCACAGCGCACCGTTCTTGATCTCGAACAGCTTTGCATCCGCGCCGGAAAGCGAGAGGCGATTGTCGCCGCCATCCGGATCGACGATCGACAGCTCAGCCACTTTTCGCGCGCTCGCCATCGAGGCGTCCTCGGCAATCGCCGTCAGGACCTGCCTTGCGCCGAGCTTCGGTGCGTCGTTGACCGGGGTGACGATAAAATTGAAAGTGGAGGCGACCGGGGTCGAGCCGTCCTCGTCGCCGTCCTCGACGAAAACCTCGAACGAGGCCGTCGTCGTTTCCGAGCCGTCGTGCAGGAAGGTGACCTTGCCGGCGGCAAGCTCGGCGCCGGTGAAGCTCGTCGCCGCCGTGCCATTGACGAGCAGCTTGCCGGCCACCTGGCTGGAGACGGTGAAGCGCACACCCGAGGCGCTATCGTCCGGATCGGAAAAGTTCAGGTCGGCGGTGGTCAGCTTATAGCTGCCGCCTTCCTTGACCGTCGCCTTCAGGTCGCCGGTCAGTACGGGTGGCGCGTTTACACCTGTGTCGATGCGGACGCCTGCGGTCGCACCGACATTGTTGAGCGTCGGGGACAGGTCGTTGCCGACAGTATCTTTGATTGCCCCGCCGCTCAGGTCGAGCGCGCCGACCACAATGCCGTTCCGGTCTGCCTGACCGTTGGCCACTGTGAGCCGGAACACGAGCGCAGAAGAGCCGCTGCCGGAAAGATATGACGCATAGACCGTGCCGCCGGTGTCGAGCGTGATGGCGATGCGCGGAGTACCGCTCGCTGTGTTGACGACGACGGCTTCGGAGAGATTTACGGTGAAGTCTAGATTCTGGCCTGCCCCATAGGTGCCATTGGCTGGCACAACGACGCTGGAAACGGTGGGCACGACGCCGTCGATAACGATGTTGTGTCCGTGAGATATGGACCCGCTGCCTCCGGGCGGCGGCAGTGTCAGCTGCACATCGGTGCCGTCACCCCCCTTAATCGTGCTGCCGTTCAACGACAAGGCACTGGTGAAGGTGAAGTCGAGATCGGCACTGACGTCGCCCGCCTGCACCGTATAGGCAAAGGTCAGCGTCTTGCCGCCGGAGCCGCTCGTATAGCTCGCGAGACGATCGGTGAGACCCGTTTCGAGCCGGATCGTCGGAGTACCGCCGGTCGTATTGACCCAGACGTTCTCGTCGAATGTGACGGTGATATGAATGGTATCGCCGACCTTATAGCCCCCGTTAGCCGAGCTTGCGCCGACGGATGCCACGGTCGGGAAGGGATCCTTGATCAGCAGATTGATCGTGTCGGTATCAGTCTTGTCGCCGCCGGAACCGGTCAGGCCAAGGTCGTTAGTCGTGATCGTGATCGTTCCGGGGCCGCGGTAGCCGGGCTGTGCGGTAAACGTCAGGCCGCTCAGCGCCGCATTGATGGCCGCCTGCGTGCCTGAAAAGGTCATGGTGGCGGCGTTGACACCGTTGCCGTTGCTGAAGGTCAGCCCGGCTGTGCCGCCCAGCGTGAGCACCCCATTGGTGGCCGTCAGCGTAACGCTGATGGTTCCGCTGCCCGCATCCACGTCGTGCACCGAGATTGCGTTGCCGTTGCCGGTGCTGAAAACGACGTGGCTATTCTGCGTAACGCGTATGTCGCCAGCTGGAACGGTGTTGACCGGCGCATCATTGATGGCGGTAACGGCGAGCGTGACGGTGGTCGAAGTACTGATGCCCCCGTCGTTGATCGTCATGTCGAGCGTGACATTGGCAGTCGCGTTTGCCGCCGTCCGGAACATCACCTGGCCAGATGCGATGAAGGTGTTGAGATCAACGATCGTGCCGACCAGAGTGAGCGTACCGGTTCCGGCGCCGGAAACATCGATGCCGCCAGCATCGATTGCCGACAGGGTGCCGCTGGCGACCGAGAGGGTAACGGTGAGGAGACCGCTGCCCGCATCGACATCCGAAAAGGTAAAGCCGGTGAGCGGGGCAACTGCATCTTCGTCGACAGTGATGCTGGCGGGGGCGGTTATGACCGGCGCGTCGTTGACCGCGTTGACCTGCACCGTGCTCGCAATCGCTGTGGCTGTGGTGTCGACGCCGCCGTTCGCCGTGCCGCCGGTGTCGGTGATGGACGTGATGGTGATGATACGGCCTGCCGTGGTCGGGGATTCGCTCGTGTTCCGATAGCTCATGCCATCGAGCAGCGTCTGAAGCGCTGCCGTGCTGAAACCGGCATGGCTGAGCGTGAGGGTGGCAACGCCGCCCGACATGGTCACGGCGTAGTTCCATCCCCCTCCCGCCGTGACACCGTTGGCCGTATTTCCAAGCGCGACGTCAGTTCCGTCGATCCGCAGAATTTCCTGCGCTCCATCCGAGACATTGCTGACCGTCAGCGTCAGTTGCTTGATCAATTGGCCAGCTTCCACCGTCGAAATGGAAACCCCTGAGAACAGGTCCACGGCTGAGCCGTTTTCGGTGAAGGTCGGATTTGTGGCGGTGGCGGTGATGGTTGGTGCGTCGTTGGCAATGAGGATGCCGGCGGTCGGTCCCACGTTGTTCAGCGTTGTTACGACATTGTTTCCGGCCGCATCCTTGATCGTGCCACCATTGAGCTGAAAGTTTGATGCAAGAGCGATTCCATCCGCATCGATATCTTCAGCGGCCACGTAGAGCCTGAAGGTCAGCGCGGAGCTGCCGCTGCCGCCGATATACTGCGCATAGACCGTTCCCGAGGACAGATCGATGGCGAGCCGGGGCGTGCCGCCACTTGTAGTGACGACGACGGCTTCACTCAGGTTGACGGTGAAATCAATCGAGCTGCCCGTCCCGTACGCTCCGTCGGCCGGAACCGTGACGCTCGATACGACAGGAACAACGCCGTCGATCACAATTGCCTTGTTAGCCCCAAGCGATCCTGCGGCGCCAGGGGACGCCACGGTCAAAACAGCGTCTGAGCCGTCTACATTCTTGATCGAGCCGCCGTTGAGCGAGAGCGCGCTGGTGGAAATGTAATCCAGGTCCGCCGATGTGTCGCCTACCTGAACCGTATAGTTGAAGGTCAGCGTGTTCCCGCTAGCGGATGCCAGGTTCACGACGCGATCCGTCGCTCCCGTCTCCAGCGTCAGCTGCAGATTTCCCGTTGCCGTGACCACCTGGTCGAAGGTGACCGTTATCGAAATAACGTCCCCGATCTTGTAGGTGCCGTTGCTGGTTGAGGAGGAAACGCTTGTGACGACTGGCGGAGGGCCAGGAACGGCGGCCACCGCGATGTCATCGATCACAAAGGCTATGTCGGCGCCGCCATCGTCTTGGACAATGCGGAATTCGTCGATATCCTTCCACGCAGCATCCACAAGCGTGACAAACTTGTCCACCATATTGGCGACGGTGAACGCCTGCTGCACGACGGGCTGGCCGTCCCGATAGCCGACGACCAGAACTGTGTCGGCCTGAAGCTCTCCTCCCGGCCCAGTCCCCATTGAGTAGTTATCTATATGGAAACTCTTGAGCCAGAAGTAAGTGTGGCTTGTCGGGGCAAAACTTGCTGCCGTCGTAACAGAAGGTTCACCCTGAACGCGCAGCGCCAGATCGCTGGGGCTCGACAAGGGCGATTGGTCCGCGCTTCCTATGACATCCAACCAGTTGGTCTCGGCAGGGGAGACCTGATCGTCGCCATCCAGCAATCTAACCGTCCAGCTCCCGATAGTGCGCGAACTGCCCCCAAAGCTGGCGGTGCCGCCATCATCCACGAGCGCTACACCTTCGAATGTCAGTGATTCCAGCGCGGCCATCTTGAGCTTCGCTCCCTCAGCAAAGTTTGGAGACAGATCGTGTTCGTGACCTTAGTGCCTTGAGCTACATCCGCCACTTGAGCCCGACGCGGATCGTGTCGAGCGTTACGTCGTTTTCGAAGCGCGGAAACGCGCCTGCGGGCTCGATGGCCTCGCCGGTGGCAGTGACCGTCCCGAAATCGTAGTGCAGGTATTCCAGCCCGACCGACCAGTTCGGCTGGAAGCGCCATTCGACACCGCCGCCGGCCACCCAGCCACCCTCCGCGCCGCCGCCTGAAACGTCCATCGCGTTTGGCCCCTGACGGTCGTAGGCACGGACGTCGACATTGGCGAGCGCGTAGCCGCCGGTGACGTAGAAGAGGACATCGGAGGCGGCGACACCCGCGCGGACACGCGCGCTCGCCGCCCAGTCGATGTCGAAGTTCGTGTGCGTATCGCTGCTAATTGCCGAGGTGCCGGTGGCGCCGAGATTCATCAGCGAGAAGTCGATCACGCCGCCGAGCACGAAGGCGGTGCCGCCGAGATCGAACTCCCTGTCGCAACCGGCCTCGACACCGCCGGCCAGCCCGCCGTCGTCCATGCCGATCGCCTCGAAGGGAGCGCCAGCACCGTTCCAGGAGAGCCAGGTGTCTATGTCGGGATCATAGAGGAACGGGGCGTCAGTCGCGTCCGCATCAGCGCGGGCATAGCCGGCGTTGGCACCGAGATAGCAGCCGGACCAGGATGCCGCATCGGCGGCCGGCAACTGATCAGCGGCGAATGCGCCGGTTGCTGCCGTGGACAGCATCAGCGCCGCAGCCGAAATGACCGCGAGAGAGTAGCGATAGGACACAGGTTCCCCCGGCGGAACAGTATTATTGAACAACAACTAAAACGCTCGAATCGAGCCATTTGCCACCAAGGCGCGATATATCGCGTCGATGCGGCCTGCAAAAGATCAAAAATTCGATAAACTTATGGAACTGTTAATTAGCCACAAGCATTCGCTGTGCGAGACGCGACCAACCACACCCATTGCTAGCAAAAAGCAAGGCAGCAGAGCAGCGCGATTGAACCGACCGAGACGCCCCCTTTGGGCGATCGATCAGATCTCGTAGTCGACGGTCACGTTCAGCGAGGCGATGAAGCGCTTCGTGCGTTCGCGTTCGGGCCGGGAGAAGATCTGCGCCGGCGGTCCGCTCTCGACAATGACGCCGCCGTCGAGAAACACGACCTTGTCGGCAACGCGCGAGGCAAGCCGCAGGTCGTGCGTCGCCATCATCATCGTCGTGCCCTCGCGCGCCAGCCGGCCAAGGACGTCGACGACCTCCTCGGCCAGCTCCGGATCGAGCGCCGACGTCGGCTCGTCGCAGAGAAGCACGCGTGGGGAGGGGGCAAGCGCGCGGGCGATCGCGACGCGCTGCTGCTGCCCGCCTGAAAGTGTCGCGGGCCAGGCGTCCGCCTTGTGCGCCATGCCCACCTTCTCCAGCAGCTCCATCGCCCGGCTCCGCGCGCGCTCCGACGGCCATTTCAGCACCGTCACCAGGCTCTCCATAACGTTCTCGATCGCGGTGCGGTGCGGAAAGAGCTGAAAATTCTGGAACACCATACCCGTCTGGCGACGCAGGCGCTGAATGTCGGCCCAACCGAACCGTGCCGTTTCCGAGAAGGAAAGCATCTCCTCGCCGATACGCACGGTTCCGCGCGTCGGGATCTCCAGGAGGTTGACGCAGCGAAGCAGCGTGCTCTTGCCTCCGCCCGAGGGGCCGACCAGCGCCGTCACCGTGCCTTCCGGCATGTCGACACTGACGTCGTTGAGCACGACATTGTCGCCAAAGCGCTTCTCGATGTGTCCGAGTTCGATCATGCGCGTGCCTCCAGGAAGCCGCCGTAACGGGAGAAGCGCTTCTCCAGCCGCACCTGCAATGCGGATAGGACCGAACTCATGGCGAGATAGATCAGCGCCGCCTCGATATAGAGGATCAGCGGCTCGTAGCTGGTCGCGACGATGCGCTGTGCCGTCTGGAACAGCTCCGGAACCGTGATCGCGGCTGCGAGCGAGGTGTCCTTGACCAGCGAGATGAAGGTGTTCGACAGCGGCGGCACGGCGGTGCGGCCGGCCTGCGGCAGGATCGTGCGGCGCATGGCCTGGCCCCAGCTCATGCCGATCGAATAGGACGCCTCCCACTGGCCCCGCGGCACCGAGGCGATCACCGCGCGGATGATCTCGGAGGTGTAGGCGCCGACATTGAGGCTGAAGCCGATCAGCGCGGCAGGGAAGGCATCGAGCAGAATGCCGACGCTTGGCAGGCCGTAGAAGATCACGAACAACTGGACCAGAAGCGGGGTTCCGCGGAAAATCCAGACATAGAACCGCGCGATCGCCACGAAGGGTTTGGGCGCAAACAGCCGGACGATGGCGGTCAGAAGCCCGAGCGCCAGCCCGAAGGTGAAGGACAGAAGCGTCAGCGGAATGGTGAAGATGAGGCCGGCCCACAGAAGGGGGGCAAGCGAATCGAGCATCAGTTGGAGCCAGTGCGGCAAGACAAACCTCGGAAGAAGCGTGCGGGCAACGGCCCCGACACGGATACTCGGAAATACGGTCAATCTACAGGAGAAGCAGCAAGGGCGTCACGTTCCTTTTGGGACGCCCTGCAGCAGAAAGAGTTGCGGCAGGGCCGGGCACCTTTGGATTCCCGGGACCCTGCCATCTCATGCCAGCGGTTACTTCGATACGTCCTGACCGAAGTACTTGTCGGCGATCTTCTGATAGGTTCCGTCAGTTTTGATCTCTGCCAGTGCCTTGTTGATGGCCTCGACGAGTTCCGGCTCGCCCTTGCGCACGATGATGCCGGAATAGTCGGCATCAGCCTGCTCGGCGGCGATCTTCACGTTGGCGTCCGGCTTGTGCTTCTTGAAATCGAGAAACGACAGGCTGTCGTTGATCGTCGCGTCGGCGCGGCCGGTCAAAACGAGCTGGATGGACTGGTCGAAGCCGTCGGTCCCGACGAGCTCGGCACCGTTTTCCTGGGCGAGCTTGCCGAAATTGCTGGTCAGCGACTGCGCCGACTTCTTACCCTTCAGGTCTGCGAAGTCCTTGATGCTGGCGTCGTCGCCGCGCACGACCAGCACCGCCTTGGAGGCGATGTAGGGCTCGGAGAAGTCATATTTCTGCTTGCGGGCATCGGTGATACCGACCTGGTTGATCACCGCGTCGTAGCGGTTGGCGTCGAGGCCGGCGATCAGACCGTCCCACTTGCCTTCCAGAAACTCCGCCTTCACGCCGAGCTTCGCGGCGACGGCCTCGCCGATCTCGACGTCGAAGCCGACCAGCTTGCCGGTTTCGTCATGATAGGTGAAGGGAGCATAGGTGCCCTCCGTGCCGACCTTGAAAACACCGGCAGACTGGATCGCCGCCAGGTTCTCGCCGGCCAGGGCCGGAACCAGGAAGGCCGCCTGCAACAGGCTTGCGGCGGCGATGGACTTGAACCAGGACATGTCGTTCTCCGTTTCTGGTCATTGAACTTGTGTGCTCTAGATCGCAAATATTCGGCCCGTTTGGAGCAAACGAAACTGCTTTCAAAACGCTGGAAGGCGAATATTTTTCCACTTTGCCGTGAATTGGCGCCATCGCCGCCGTCTGACGAAAATCGATCGGCAAATCTGCGCGCGACGCGGCTTAACGCCGGTCGCCGAGCAGCGCCAGCGTGCGTGAGTCCGGCACACCATTATAGAAGCGCTGCAGCGCCGCCTCGAAGAGCGAGCGATCGGCTGCCGCAGCGGCAAACAACGTCAGAGACGATCGGAACTTCATGTCGTCGGGCGACCCGAAGATTTCGTGGGCGGATTTTTCCGGGACGGCGAGGACGGCCTCCACGCATTCCGAAAGACGTCGTCCGAGAACCGGGTCGGCCAGATAGGCCGAAGCCTCGCCAAGCGAGCCTACGGCATAGCGCTGCGTCATCGCCGACATACCAAGCCCGTCGATCTGGGGAAAGACGAACCACATCCAGTGGCTCTGTTTTCGCCCAGCCCGCAGTTCTGCCAGCGCCCGCTGATAGATCGGCGCCTGAGCCTCGTGAAAACGGGAAAGATCGAAAGTGGTGGGCTGCTGCATCGTTTCATGCCCGATGAATGGACGGAAGTGAAGGTTAGCACGAAATCCGCCGCGCGACGCCGCCAAGTCCGCCGACGCGCGAGCTATTGCACCGACAATCGGCGGAGTTCTGCGCGAGCCCTGTGCGCGAGGCGATGTTGCAGATGTCGGGCGATGAACCGCGTCCAGGCCTCGGCCGTGCCGCTTGACCGGGCCAGGGCGAATTCCTCCATGACCGCGATATCCGGATCTCGTGCAGGCGCCGCGATCCCGGTGGCATCTCCGGAACCTGCCCACGCCTGCTCCGACGTTCCCTCGGCATGCAACGTCACAACAAGGGCGACGATCGATAGGCGCCGGATTAACTGTTTTGCAAGTACGGGCATCGGTGGACCAGCCAAATTCGACGTCGCACTTGCGTCGATACACAACTCTCCCTAAAGGTGTAATACACGTATTTATATTAGGCAGGTTGCATGAACTCCCCTGGAGTTCACTGGGGGAAATTCATGGCAACAGTAGTAGAAGCGTCGCTGTCTGGCGACAGCTATCTCGACGGCTTGCTCTATGGCACTCAATGGCAGGTCGGTGCGACGATCACGTTCAGCTTTCCAACGGCCGCGGATTTTGTGGGCTACCCTCATTCATTTGGTGGGTTGGCGCAGGTCGGCATCGACCAGCAAAACGCAACCCAGTCCATTCTGCTGGGCAAGGTTGCGGGCGGCACGGCATTCTTCACCTATGGCTCGTTCTCGCAGGTCGCCAACTTGACCTTTTCCCTGGTGGCGCCCGGCTTGGGCGCGGCCGACATCATGATTTCCCAGGCCGTGACACTGGGTGGCAAGACTATCGGCACCGCCCAGGTCGTGGATTTTCCGCTTCTCAACCAAGGACTTACAGGCGGAGATGTCGTCTTTGGCGCCAAGGAAGATTATCGCGCCCCGAAACTCGGCGATTACTCCTGGTTCACCCATATCCACGAGTTCGGCCACGCCATGGGCCTGAGCCACGGACACGTGGGCCACGCAAAGGATGATTTCAACTTTGCCATCCCGCATGATCGCGACGCGATAGAATTCTCCGTGATGACCTACCGGAGTTATATCGGCCATCAATATCCACCATATTACACCAACGAAGAGTACGGCTACGCCCAGACGCTGATGATGTACGACATTGCAGCACTCCAGCATCTCTATGGCGCAAATTTCGGAACGAACGCGGGCAACACCGTCTACAAGTGGTCGACGACGACCGGCGAAATGTCGGTGAACGGCGTTGGGCAGGGTCAGCCCGGTGCCAACCGGTTGTTCCTGACAATCTGGGACGGCGGCGGCACCGACACCTACGATTTTTCGAACTACACGGAAAATGCCCTGATCGACCTGGCGCCTGGTGCATGGTCCTTTGTGTCACAGGAGCAGCAGGCCAATCTCGGCGAGGGCGCCTACGCCAACGGCAATGTCTACAACGCCTTGCAGTACAAGGGTGACTTGCGTTCGCTGATCGAGAACGCCAAGGGTGGCTCGAAAGACGACCACATCGGCGGCAACCAGGCAAAAAACACGCTCTGGGGCAACAACGGCAATGACGTGCTGGTCGGCCGTGGGGGCTCGGATACGCTCTACGGCGGAAATGGCAACGACACCCTCTACGGCGATTTCCGCACGCCTTCGGCAACCTACAAGGGCTCTGGCCTCTACAGGGAGCTCGTGCGCAACAACGACACCAGGACAACGGCCATCGATCTCGACGACCATATTGGGTTTCGAGCCGACGTCGCCCTGGACCGATCCGACACGAACCCGAGCGTGAAGGTTCTGGGAACTGGCAATGCAGCCCTCGACTGGTTTTCCTTTGAGGTCAAGGCGCCTGGCCAGATCACCATCGACATCGATGGCGGCCTGGACAGCTTTATTGAACTCGTCGACGCGAACGGCAAAGTGCTGGCCTTCAACGACGACTCAGCACTACAGGTCGGCGACAATCCCGACACGAGTCACAGTCAACAGAGTTTTATCGCCTACACGGTGAAGACCGCCGGCCGCTACTACGTCAAGGTGGGAAAGTATCACGACGTCGGTAACGGCCCGACGGCCGGGCCAATTCCCGACAAGTTCCAGTATATCCTCGGTATCGTCCTGCCCAATCCGGTGGAAAAGAGCACCGGCGGCTCCGGAAACGATATCCTCGACGGCGGCGCCGGAAACGACATTCTGGATGGTGGTGCGGGCAATGACACGCTGATCGGCGGCGCGGGCAACGACACCTTCGTCCTGGGTTCCGGGTTCGACAAGGTCTCGGACAGCTCGGGGACGGACACGATCACAACGACCATCAGCCGCTCGCTCGCTTCCTACAAGACCATCGAAAATCTGATGCTCCTCGGCTCCGGCCACATTGGCGGTACCGGCAACGACCTTGCCAACCAGATCGTTGGCAATACTGGCAACAACGTGCTGAAAGGCGGTCTCGGTGCGGATACCATCGACGGCAGCGGCGGCAACGACAAGATCTATGGCGAGCTCGGCAATGATGTACTGACCGGCGGCAGCGGCAAAGATGCATTCGTCTTCAATACGAAGTTGAGTGCGACCTCAAACGTCGACAGGATCACGGACTTCTCGGTTGTCAGCGACGTGATCCATCTGGAAAACGCGATCTTCACCGCTCTGACGAAGCTTGGCACACTGGCAAGCAGCGCCTTCGCCAAGAACACCACAGGAAAGGCCACCGACAGCAGCGACCGGGTCATCTACGAGACCGACACAGGCAAGCTCTTCTACGACAAAGACGGCTCAGGACGTGGCGGTTCCACGCTGTTTGCCACAGTCGACAAGAATCTAAAGCTGAGCCACGATGACTTCCTCGTCATCTGATGCAGCCCACAGGAAGGCCCGCAGCGATCCGGGTCCGGGCGCCTCACAACAAAGGCGGGAGGGGGCCGGCAACTTGCTCCCGCTCAACCCCGTTCCTGAAGGTAGATCGGCGCATAGATCTCGATAATCTGCAGCGCGGCGTTGCTCACGGGCGTTGCAAACACCCGCTCTGGATCGCTTGCGCTTTTTGCCTCCTGAGGAAAGAACTGCTCCCAGGGATCATCTCGCCAGTCCGAAATGTCCGCTTCCGCCACCTGCGGTTTGCCCGTCCGAACCGTGAGAATCCGGCCGATCAGTGCGCCGGTCGACGGAAACGCCGGTGCGGCGTTGGTCTCGAAGGGCTCGAGCGGGATCGCCTCCAAGGAATTGTCATAGCCATCCGGGGAATGGTACAGGCCGATAAAAATCTCATCGTCGTCACCCGAGACGCTGGCAATACCCGCCGTGACGAGGAGGAGATTGAACAAGCCCTGGTTTTCCATGCCAGGACCCCTTTCGGCCCTGAGACCGTTGGTCGATAGCCAACCGCCTCCCGCGTCCAAGAGAAGGTTTGTGGGTTTTTCCGGATCGATTCTCAGCGACAGGCTGTCGAGCGGCACCCTGCCAAGACGCCCAAGCACTTCCATATTCGGTAGAAACTGTGTCCAGCGTCCCTCTGTCGGCTCGGACACCTGCAGCGCGTGGCTGACCCGAATTGGTCCCACTACAGTATCGGTCGGCGAGACTTCGAGCGAAAGCGTCAGTTCCGCCTCGGACGTGTCTACCGCCGGATGTGGTGGTGCATCAAACCATCGGGTTTGCCAGGCGACGAACCAATGACCGTTGCGCTCGCGGACAAGCAGCAGGATATCGAACCAGGCAAACCGCTGGCTCGCGGCCGGATCGATGAGGGAGGTGTGACGAACCGCCAGGATGCGCAGGTCGAAACTGGTATCCTTCAGTGTAACCGCCTCGCTCGTTGCGCCGTCGATGACGAGCGTACAAGTGTCGCCATCCCACTCGATCCCGACCTCCAGCGAACATTGCGCCGTTTCATCGGCCGTGATTTCCAGTTGCGCCTCGATCCGGATGCTCGCCGTTGACGCATGCGGCGGAGCTGCAATTGCGTGCTGCGTGATCGACAGTTGACCAGATGTCGAGCGGGCCGGGACGGCGGAACTGCCCGCCCAATATCCGGTGATTCCTTCGGCCAGCACGATGCGGCGGAAAGCGAGCTTGCCCATCCACCACGCATCCGAATCCTCCATCGCAAAGTCGGGCGGGCGCACGACGAAGGAACTGTTGAGGAAGAGCCCGGTTGCCGTTCCGGTGTCGAACCCATGCCCGAGCGGGCCGCGGACTTCGACCGGCGCGACGGTCCGCAGTTCGCCGACGGTCGTGGGTGAACGCTTCTGGAGCGGCGTTTGATTTGACAACCCGTAGGTCCGCACCAGCGGATCAGGACCGATTTCCACCGCCCGCGCCGACACCGGTGCACTCGTTGCCGGCTCGAGCAGCTTGGAGCGATTGGCAACCTCGATGCCCGCCAGCATCCAATCGGCGAGCCCTGCGTGCTCGTACCAGGCGCCATCCGTGATGGCGAGCACGCCGGATACCGGCAAGGCTTCATCGCCCTCCTTCAATGCGCGTGTGAGCGGGAGGATTGCCTTGATGCTCGGCTTCGGAACGTCGGCGGGCGCGGCGGCAGGTCGCAGAATTCGGTACCAGGGGGTCGTCCAGAGCCCGCTGGAACTCTCCCGGTTCGCCGAGCGTGGCGCCAGTTGGATGCCGATTGCCGCATAGGCTGCTTCATAGCGCGACCTCGCGCTTGCCCGGAACCGCAGATACCGTGCGACTTCCATCCGCTGCGGCGAATTAAGGGCGATGCGCTGTGGCGCGGGCAAAGCCCTGCCACTTGCGTTGACGCTTTCGGCGATCGGGACGGCGACCGTGGCATCGCCGAGCGTTTCGTCCAGCCGCTCTGCAAATCCGGCAACATCCCAAAGGAACGGATACTTCGAAGCCGATGGCGGCGGTGCGCGTTTGGCTGGATTGGTATCGTACGGATCGGACGGATCGCCGTGCGGAAACGCATTGAAGCTCCGGGGCGCCTTGAACGGGAACGGGGGGAGGGGGCGACCCGTCCAGCTCCAGGCCTGCGTTCCCACGGTGACCGAGCCCACCGCATCCATTGCCACATTCGCGGTGCGAGTGAAGTCGAGCCGGACATCGCCGGCACGCTCGTCCGCGCCAGCAGGCATGTAACCGACGATCTGGCCGCCGATGGCAGCTGCGAGTTGCTGCGCCGACGGCAATTCCTGCGATGCCGCTTCCATCGCAATTTCATACAAGCTGAAAAGCCGGTAGGCGCCAGTGCCGTCGCTCGGCAAGTCCGTATCGTCGAGATTCCCGACCGAGGCTTCCCGTACGGAACGGTCGAAGCGGCGTATGCCAAGGGGCGGCACGGCATCGCTAAACCGCTCCTTCCGGACCGCGGCGAAAAGTTGCACCACCACCACGTCTCCCGCCGCGAGTGCGACGGTCCGGCGGCTCGGGTCGAAGGGCTCGTCTGCGGTTGGATCGATTTTGCAGAACAGCTTGATCGGCCCGCGATCGACGAAGGGATCGTCGGGATCCAGGCCGGGCCTCCACTGCCATCCCCATGGAATGAAAACCGGAGCGAGCGATTTTGCTGCGTCGTTTGGCAGCCCCCCCTTTCGCCGAACACGCCTGACCGAGATGGCCAAGGCATCGACTGCCGGATCCTGGAGGAGGAGGGAGCTGCCGAGTGCTTCGATCTGTCTCTTCAGTGTTTTCGCCGCCTCGCCTGACGCTTTTGAACGTCGTGCTTCACGGTCGTTCAGTTCGAGCGTCAGGTCGATTTGCCGATCACGTATCGCCTTGCGAAAGGCCCTCAGCTCCCCGCGATTCGGTTCGGACAGAAGCGGTTCCTCGAACGCAATCCAGCGATCAAAGTCCTCGAGCGAAGTGACCGGAGGGGCGATGCTGAGCGTCAGCCGGCTGCAGCGGTCATTGAGATGCCCGCCGTCCGCCGCCGACAGCAGAAGCGCGGTTTTCATCTTCAGCGGCCGTCTTTTATGGGAAATTAGGATCGGCAGCCACGGCTCGACCGCCTGTGGCGGAACAAGGATCTCCTCCGCTATCGGCCTGGTCTCTTTTCCCGGTACCATCGGATGATAGGCTGTCGCGTCGGGCAGGGGCTCTGCGGCGACATTCAAGGCGCCGATCCCGGTGCGCCTGAGATAGGTGAAGCGACGCAGGTACTCGCTGTCGGGCGGAAACAGTTCCGGAGTCAGTTTGTCCGGATCAAGCAGGGCGGGATAGTCCGACCGGCGGATCTCCTCTGGCAACGCCCCATGGTTGGTTGCACCGAACGGCGCAATCTCGAAGGTCGCGCCGTAGGACAGAAATGGCAGAAGTGTCTCCTCGGGCGGACTGTGCTGTTGCACCGGCTGCAACAGCCGTATGATCCGCGGGTCTGCCGGCTCCCCCTCTTGTGGATCGATGCTGGAGTCCGCCTGCCCGTCGCCGACGATCGGTCGGTTGTTGTAGAGGAGGCTGGCTTGCGGTGCGAGCCCGATGTAGCCGACGGGCAAGGTTCCCACCACGGTGCGGGGCGCGTCCACAAACTCGACTGGCGTTGTCTTCCCCGACAGTGTCGTTTCGGGATCGATCTCGGCAAACGATGCCGTGAGGCATCGCCAATTCTCCTGCGAATCGGTGCGCCGCATCAGGATTCCATAGCCCGCCAAGTCTTCATTGAAGTCGGGGCCCGCTGCCTCGCTGAGAACCATCCGATCGACCTGAATAGCCACAGGGTGGGCATCCGCGGTGAGCGGGCCGGTGAGCAGCGTGTCGCCGTCGGCATCCTGCTGCGGTTCGTCGAACCAGCTTCGAACGCTGCCGCCGATCACGCCATCGATCGCTTCGACGACGGTCGAGCGAGCAGTTGCCGGCAGTGCCCCCATCCTGCCGTGTCTGGACGCAAAGACCTGCTCAAGGTCCGTGGCGGTACCGATTGCCTCGCAGGCCGTTCCAAGCACATAGGCGCTGATCGTTTCGCGGATGCTGCCTTTCTCTGTCTCGGTTCCGCGCAGGACGTCGATGTCGCGGGTCCGGCCCGGCTTCATCTTTCGCCAGATCCCACCGTCTTCAGTCCATGGCAGGTCGAGATTGGCTTTCCGCAGGGTCCCGACCAGATCGAAGCTCTCGGCGAAAAGGCGCTCAAAGGCACCAGTGGCAGCGAAAAACCATGCGTCATAGTCACGGTGCCGACAGCCTTGCGCCACAATCCGATCTGGATTTCGGCCGCACTCATCGGCTCGACAGCAGCATCCAAGACGCGGCGCAGCCAGGTGGGATCGTAAGCACCGGCGGTAACATCTTCGCCGGCAATGGCGTCGGCGATCGCCTCCGCGAAGGCGGCGCCGGTTCTCGCAAGGCCGACGCGCGGCCCAACGACGGCGGCAAGGAGGTCGAACCACTCCA
The DNA here is from genome assembly GCF_031455855.1 of Mycoplana sp. BE70. Lineage (NCBI taxonomy): Bacteria > Pseudomonadati > Pseudomonadota > Alphaproteobacteria > Hyphomicrobiales > Rhizobiaceae > Mycoplana > Mycoplana sp. BE70. Next base: position 65,128 of record NZ_JAVDTM010000005.1, on the reverse strand, counting down.
AAAGGCGGGCATCTGCGCCGGCTCCGCCCGGCCTGAAGGCGTCACGAAACGCCTTGTCATCCGCTTCAATGGCGGTCATCAGGTCATTTGCCTTCGTCTCATCCAGCGCCGTTCCCGCAGCGGCTTGCCTGATCAGTTCGACAATCGTGCGGTGCGCTGGCGAACCATTCGGACCTTCGATGGGCTTTTTGTTGGGTTTCACAATACAGCCCGGCCCGACGATATCGCGCAGCGCTGTCAGGAAGGTGTGGGTGAGGCAACGCGCACCCATCTTGCGATCGCCTGCCGAGATTGCAGCGCTCAATGGTGCGCCAGGCGTCTTCACGTCGTCATAGAGCGCATTCAGCAGAAGGCGCGGCAGGTCGAATCCTTCGCTTGCACGTCCTGCCAGCTGGGACAGCCAATCATCGAAACCAACGCCGTCGCGCGGATCATCGGCTTGCCTGGTGTGGTTCCGCCGCACCCAGTACGTGTTGAGGTCGATGAAGCTGGAGGCGCTGGTCGCGGGGGCCGTCAGATCGATCGCGCGACAGATGGCCTCGACCGGGTAGTTACCGAAACTCCCGATATAGGGGATCGTTGCGACCACGTGCAAACCCGTCTTCGTCCAAACGATCGGGGCAGACGCACTTAAATCCGGCTCCAGGATTATTGCTGAATTGCGCAGTTTCAGACGCGGTGCCGCGACCATCAGGGCGTGATCGCCGGTCGCGGGCTCGTCTACCCTCGTCAGTTCGCCGAAACGAGCAAGATTGAGGCGCCCGTGTGGAACCGGTGCTGGGACCGACGCGAGACCGGCCATGAAGGCTTCGTAGCGGAACGACCGGTCCTTTCCGGAGATTTCATCGATCCGTCGCGTTTCGTTGTTGTCGTTCAGCCCGGACAACACGAAGGGCTCAAGAAAAGCGAACTTGTTCGTTCGATCTGTTCCGATGAGGTCCTGCAACGCCGCGTGTCGCAACGCGGCGAGTACGGTGTCCTTCATCTCGAAATTCGGCTGGCTGGCGGCAGTGCCGTCGGGCAGGACGATTTCCTGCATCGCAATCCCGGCTGCAGAAACGGCGCTCGGCGTTATCGGCCCTGTTGGTTCGTTCGGATCGACCGAGGCCCAGAGCGGGACGAACTGCACGTTGCCGCCAATCCAGGGAAACAGGGGACCCGCGCGACCAGCAAGAATATCCAGATACGTGTTGAAGCCAGAATGCTGCGGCGCGGGGATATCTTTATTCGCAACTCTGGCGAAAAGCGCTTTTGCCGCCAATAGGACGTCCGCTTCCTTCTCGCCATCGCTCGGGCTCAACGCCGCGCCGGAAAGACGCATGCCCACAATCGGATTTCCAGAGCTGGGCGCCCGGACGATATCGCAAAGCAGCACGAATTTCATGGTTGTCCCCTCAGGCGAAACTGTCGAGATAGTGCGGCATGGCGGCCGTTTTTGCCTTCCCGGATGTCTTGCTCAGCTGATAGGTGACGCCCTGGCGAACCTTGATTTCGCAACACCAGCAGACCCGAAAGCTGACCTCGATCGTACCGCGTCCGACCGCCGTTCCATCGTCGCGGTAGACCAGTTCGAGAAGCAGCGAGAGCCCGATGTTGAACCGTCCGAGGATCACGATGCCGCCGCGCACGACAAAGATGACGGCGATGGAGAAACTCTTGCCACCGCCTCCGTCATTTTCGAACTCGGCATAGGCGCCGAACATGGCATAGACGAAGCCCCGGCAGGGACCAAAGGCGAAGTCGAGGCCGAGGCCAGCCGTGAGGCCGATCGATACCGCGCTCGAGAGTTTGCCGGAGGTTGGGAAATACTTCGCCCGGGTTTCGAGCCAACCGGCACCGACGAAGATCCAGACGCGTAGCACGAAGGGCTCGCTCTTGCGGCCAATCGCCAGCGCCGTCGACAGCGCAAAGTCGCCACGCTTGGCGCCGCTGTCGCTGCTGGTCTGCAACGCGAACGTGCTGGAGAAGCGCAGGCCGGTGGCGGAGAAGGCGCCGAAGGACAGGGGCGGAAGCGGCAGGTCGATCCTTGCGGCGATGCCGGCGGGCATGCCCTGCTCTTCCAGCATTTCGAGAAAGAAGCCAGAATCCGGGGCGCCATACGACTTGATCAGGTCGGATAGGAACCTGATGGACCTGTCCAGGCGCACGCGGGCCGGATTGATGTCGACGTCCAGCCCGTTGCCGTCCTCGAAGAAGACCCGGGTCTGCTCCAGTGTCACGAGTGGCCGGCCGCTGAAGGCCAGTTCCCAGTCGCCGACGATTTCCCCCCTGGCCGTCCGCCTCGTCACGCCATCGGGGTCGACCGCGAGGTTGGCGGACGCGTCAAAGCGGCCACCGACCATCGACAGCTTCAGCGGGCCGTACTCGAATATCTCGGATCGATCCGGAAAAGCCGAACTCGCCTCTGCTTTTGCCCAGGCGGAGAGACTCGCCTTGTCGAAACCCTGCGTGACCTTGACCCTGTCGTTCAGGGCGGCCGGCATGCGCAGGTTCTTGAAAAGGCCATCGAGCTTGAGGCCGCCGAGATCCGGAAACAGCTTGCCGAAATCGAAGTTCTCCATTCCCTTGGGGATCAGGCGCTCCAGGATTTCGTCGGTGGGAATGCGAATGCCGAGCGCCTTCAGGTCGTCGTCCAGCCTGTTCATCAGCGCCACCACCGGTGATGTCCGGATGGCGTCGCGCGCATCGTCAAAGAAATAGGCGATCCGCTCCCGGTTGAAGGTGAGATTCGGCAGGATCGGCGAGGCGCCCGCAGCGCGCACGAGTGCCAGCGTGTCGCTGGGGTTCTGGAACGTCGGGGCCTTCGACAGGCGCTTATAGCCCTCCTCCAGAACACGAATGTTATCGGCGACCGCGGGCGGAATTTGTTGCCGTAGGCCGCTGGCAATAGCATCGGCGCCGGTCTTCAGCTTCTCGGCGGCGTCCTGGATGGCGGCGGCGAGGTCGCCGCTGTAGCCCTTCAGCGTCGCAATGCCATCGTCAATCGCGACGACGAGTTCGTTCTCGAGATCGGTGATCGTGGTGGTGGCCGCCACATTCGCCTGGTTGATCTGGTCGCCGAGCGCCTTCTCGACATCGGCGACATTGTTGCCGACCTCGTCAAGCACGCCGCCGAGGATGGCTCTCAGGTCCCTGGCTGCGTCGTGGGCCTTGCCCCTGAACCCGTCGGCGTTCTTTTGCAGGCAATTGAGCTGGCTCAGAACTGCGGCCTTCAGCGTTGCGATCGTGTGCCCTGTCTTCAGGCATTCTTCGCGGATCAGGTCGATGCTGGTCGCGACAACCGCGTCGAGACCGTTCGTCAGTTGCCCGAGCGCCTTGTCCGCGTTTTCGCCGGTCTGATGACCCAGATCGACCAGATCTTGCAGATCGTTCGTGGCATCCTCGACCGCGGTAATCGTCGCGGCAATGGCGTTGCCGATCTCTTTCAGCGCATGCTGTGCGTCCATCATCTCTGTCTGGATCGCAGCAACCACCCGGTCGTGCTCCGACGTGACCTTCCTATGCAAACCAGTCGGGTAGGTATCGAGCGTCCTTGTTTTACCGGAAAACAGTGGCGCTGACTTGATCGAGCGCGGCAGCCTGCGGCGCGCAGTCGTACCGGCCGCATCGATCGTGGCAAGCGCCGCCGCATGATAGGTTTCATAGCCGACGATCAGCGACCGCACGTCGCCTCTGTCCGCGGCCTCTCTAAACTGCTTGCCCAGAGCTTTGGCCTTGTCGAAGAGCGATTGCCGCGCGGCCAGCATCTCCGCCTGGCGTCCAAAATGTTGGCCGGCCTGCTGGTCATGGAACTGATCGTGCGGCAACACGGTGCGTTCGTAGACGATCACGTGCTTGGCGATGTTCCAGAACACGCCGATGCGACCGATGCGCTCGATGGCATAGGTATGGGTGCGGCCGATGCTCGTGTCGGAAACGATCCGTGTCTTGCCGTTGGCGAAGAAGGCACGGACGAAACCCGAACCGCCAAGCGCGGAGAAGCCGGGAGTGATGATCTGTCCGCGCGTGCTGGTTGGTTTGCTGACGACCTCCTCGTAGATCGCGCTGGATTCAAATCCTCGGGTTGCGCCACCCCCAAAACCCATTGGCGGGTCGGTCGGCATCCATGGCTCTGTGTCCATGCCCGCTTCCAGTCCCAGACGCAGTTCGAATGCCACCTTCTCCTCGACCGACAGAGGGTCGTCACTGCCTTCACGATAAGGCTCGAAGTGCGCTAGCCTCGTTCCATAAACCTTGGCAAACGAGGCGGACACATCCCGGAACCGGTCATAGAGTTCCGCCTCGACAAGCGGCTGACGCGAGCTCTCATCCTCGGGGAGCGCTCGTGTCAGGCCATAGGGGCGCGCCGGCAATGGATCGCGAATGCCGCCAATGCGTGCGCCCTGTTCGGCGAGCCGTAATCCCGGCGCGCTCAGGCGTCCGCCGAGGCCATAGAGATACTCGAATCGGGCAGTCTTCAGGGCGGCGCCTGGCGCTCGATCGCCGGCAAAGCCCAGCACGCGGCGAAGGTTCCAAGGCGCCTCCGCATAACGCTGCCGGTAGTAGGATGACTGCAGTTCCAGACGTGCCACGGTGCCGAGCCTGTAGTCGATCGTCGTTTCAGCCCCGGTCGCCGAAATCGGTGTCCAGGGGCTGCCCTTCTCGAGAGCCTCCCCAGTTGCCTGCGGCGGAAAATACAGATCGAACCCTTCGGTGATCCCCGCGATTTCCCATTTTGCCCCGCCCGCTTCCGATAGCTCCCAGTTGGCGAACTCACCGTCGTTCGCCTGTGCCGCGGCACTGTCGGCGCCCAGCGGCGGCACATCGACCATGGCAACGGCGAACGGCTCGCAATCGACTACGATGGCCCTCTTGCGACGAGCGGTTTCCAAGGCCGGATCGGGCTGCTGGTCCTGGCCGGATTGCGGCTCCGGCACCCGGTGCAAGGTGAGGGTAAATTGTCGGTTCTTCTTCGAAGCCGTCATCTCCCTGCCGCGGAGAAAGAACGGCGTGGCCTGGGGTGTTTTCTTGCCGGCACCGTCGACGACCACCACCGACGTAGCGCGTGAAAGATTGCGTGCAATTCGCTTCTCCCGCACGACGCGGGAATGGTCAGGGTCGCTCCCCTCCACGTCCCGCCAGGCGAAGTCTTCGACGACAGCATCGAAGGCACGGCCGGAATCGGGAACGGGGTCCTGCGCTCCGGGGCGGACGTCGTGCAGATCGAAGCGCTCGATCTGCGTGCGAATCCGCGGCACCGCTTCGCCAGCGCGTGGCAGCCTGGCCCGGCCGTCTCGGCCCTTCACGTCGCCTGCGGCGGCATAGCGGGCCCGGCTTGGATCGAGCGAGTCGAAGGTGATTGCGTAGTGGAGGCGAAGCCCACCCGTCGTCGCGGTGGCGGCGCTTGGCACATCAAGGTCGAAGGCGCCGATCCGCACAAGGCCGCCGACGCCCGACGCGCCGTTCGCTCTCGCCTCGATCGTGACGTTGATCTCGGGCTTCGCCGATCCGATCGGCCACGCATCGAACCATTCATACGTGTCTTCGATGCTTTGCTTTTCGACGGTTACCTTGACACGGCGGACGACCTTCTCGCCCTTGTGGGTGATCAGGCCGGGGAAGACTGCGTCGGCGAAAAAGGTGGCGCTCTGCCGCACCGGACGGATCGCGGCAATGGCTATTTCGGCAATCTGATCGCCTTTTGAGACATCCGGCTGCACGATGTCATAAAGCGCCTCGAAGGCTGCGCTTCCAGCTGAAACCGGAGTGATATTCTTGAGCACCGGCACGAAGGACAGGTCGGCTGCGTCGTCAATGGTTCGCAACGCGGCGAGATAGGGCGGGGCGATCGCCTCGTTCCACAGCTTCACGAACAGCTGTGGCGGCAACGGGCGGATGCGCAAGTAGGAAAAATACGCCGCGACCGCCGTCGTCTCGCCCTTCGTTATGTCCGGCTGCTGGAAGACGTCCGGGACGAGGTCCAGATAGATATCTTCGTCCACACGAATAGGAATATCGAGCCAGTTGTCGGCCTCATCAAGAACGAGCGTTGCCGTACCCGGCACGTCGGCCTTTTCCCGCCCCACCCTGATACGGGCGCCGAACGCAAGAAAATCGCAGGCCTCCGTTTTCGGTTTCGCGCGCCGGATGCCGACCGGGCGGACCATCATCGAGCGAGGGTCGGGGAAGTTTGGGAAGTGCACTGGATCCTTTGCGATTCCGTCGATGTCGCTGACGACGACTCCCACCGGACTCCGCAGCAGCCGGGTCAACAGCGGAAAGTCCCGCCCCTTTATCGTGACCGGCGCACTCGTCGCGAAGAGGCGGCGCTCGAACTCGTACAGGTCGGACGGGTTCGAGAGTGCGTGGAGCGTTACCCCGGGTACCGATTTGCTGGGGCCGGGTGCGCCGTGAGCGTGCGCTGGTCCAGATTTCAGGTTCAGCTTCAGGGAACCATCCTTGGCGAACATCTTGACGGCAAGCATGTTCATCTGGAAAGTTGCGAAGACCTCTGAGGAACGATCAAGACCATCAGCACCATCAGCGTAGTGCGCCAATGGAAATGGGAGGCCTATACGCAACTCCGGCGCTCCTCCCTTCGGGTAGAAGAAACGGCCGGGTCGGGCCCGAAGGCTCAGCCGCAGCCTCTCTTCGCTGCCGTCATACAATTCGATATAGTTGAACGACAGTTTCGTGATTGTCTTCGACAGCACGATGTTGTTTTCGGCGTCCTGACCCACCTCGAGTGCAAGGGTCTTTTTGCCCTTGCTGATGGTGTAGAGTCGCATTGCGAGCTTGATCGCGTCTGCCATCGTGCCCCCCTGCCTGGCCGTCAATGTCCGTCGCCGGGACGCGCTTGTCAGCGCCGTCGGCCCGATCACCCGACTGGCTCTTCCTTCATCTCAGATTGTCGCTTCACCTTTCGGCATAGAAGCAGGCGTTAGATGCGGCTCCACTGAAACGGCTCGTCGCCGAAAGCGCCGCCGAAGCCGCGCAGCAGAATTTCTCCATCACCGCTGGCAATCCCTGACAGGACATTTTTCAGCAGAACTGCCTTCGTGTCGCTGCTGTCATACAGTCTGATGTTCGCGGATCCGCCCGGGGTGCCGAGAGTCCAGTTCTCCCATAGGCCCGCGTCCGCTCGAAGGGATACACCGTCGGTCTTCCTCCAGGTTCCCTTGGGTGTCCCTTCTGTCAGGGACAGATAAACGGTCATTCTGGAACGAACGAGCTTCATGGTGAATGTAGTCAAAGTTGCCTCCATGATTTCCAGGAAGGACTGACAACAGACTGGGCCTTTTCCGCCTGTGTTACTTGCCGCATATGCGGCGTAGTTCAGACTACCATGAATTCTTTAAAATGCAATCAAAGCGGATAAATACAACTAAAAGCAATTTATAGTTGTCGCCAAAGGCGGGAGACGCTGAACAGCTAAGACCTTTATCATGGCGAAATGCCTGGAAGATCAGGCAAACGCAAACGGCGAACGATGGCGGCCATCCAATTGCATTTCTCATGTCAATTGCCTGCGAACCCGGCTCGACCTTAGGTTCGAGAATGGTATCATTGCCGTAAAACAGCGACTTGCACGCGCGTCTGCGTGCCGATCACAAGGAAGGTAAGGCCTATGGCGGTAGAAAAGGTGGCTCTTGTAACGGCGGGCGGCAGTGGCATGGGTGCTGCGACCGCCCGGCGCCTTGCGACCGATGGGTTCCGCGTTGCGATCCTATCCTCTTCGGGCAAGGGCGAAGCGCTCGCAAAGGAACTGAACGGCGTGGGAGTTACAGGCTCCAACCAGTCGAACGACGATCTGAAGCGCTTGGTCGATCTGGCGATGCAGGCCTGGGGGCGGATAGACGTCCTGGTCAACAGCGCCGGTCACGGGCCGCGCGCGCCCATCATCGAGATCACCGACGAGGACTGGCACAAGGGGCTCGACGTCTACCTCATGAACGTCGTCCGCGCCACGCGCCTCGTGACACCGATCATGCAGGCCCAGAAGGGCGGCGCGATCATCAACATTTCCACCGCCTGGGCCTTTGAGCCTGCGGCGATGTTTCCCACCTCGGCCGTCTTCCGGGCCGGGCTTGCCTCCTACAGCAAGATCTTCGCCGACACCTATGCTGCCGAAAACATTCGTATGAACAACGTGCTGCCGGGTTGGATCGACAGCCTGCCGGCAACCGAAGAGCGCCGCGCCGGCGTTCCCATGCAGCGCTATGGCCGCAGCGACGAGATCGCCGCCACCGTCGCATTCCTGGCCTCGGAAGGCGCCGGCTACATCACCGGACAGAACATTCGGGTCGACGGCGGGTTGACACGTTCGGTCTAAGGTCGGAGTCCCCGGCGGGACCTGCAACGCCTTCCTCGGGTTGGCCCCCAGGAGGGCGTTGTCGATCAAGATTGAGTCGGTTCGTGCCTTCCCTCTGTCGTGTGGCAGAAGGCAGACGGTGCCAGGCAGCTTCAGCGCCTCGGCAGCACGAAACCCAGTTGCAGGCAGTTCAGCGTTCATGATGATCCCTGTCGCAGTGCTTGAACGCGGCGCGGCTGGTGGGTAGTTTCCGCGCGAATGATTGTATGTCCTTGGGGGTCCCCTTGAATTCTGCTGTTGTGCGCGTCCTGATTTCTCTTTTGCTTTCAATGCCTGCGGTTGCACGCGCGGAATGGCAGGCGGTCGAACAAGTCCGAACCTACGCCATCAACGGAACCACCGGCATGGAACTCTACCACTCGATCGGCGAGCGGGGGCCGGAGGTCAGAGGCAGTCGGGCCATCGCGTTCACCGATTTCAAGCTGACCTGGTCACGCAAGTATGAACCGAGGAACGGCGGCTGCGTGCTCGCCTCCGCGCGTCCCAACCTAGTCATCACCTACATGCTGCCGAAACCCGCCAAGAAGCTGCCGACGCCGGTCCGCGCCAAATGGGAGACGTTCTTTGCAGGAGTTGAGGCCCATGAACGCGTGCACGGCGACTTCATCAAGGACATGGTGCGCCAAATCGAGGAAGTTTCTGTTGGCTTGGCCGTGGCCGACGATCCGGATTGCAGAAAGATCAGGAAGGAACTCACGCGGCGGCTCGGCCCAATCTCGCAAGCGAAAGGCAAGCGCGACAGCGACTTTGACCGTGCCGAACTGAAGAGCGGAGGCAACGTCCGCCAGTTGGTCGTCGACCTCGTGAACGACGGGCTCGGACCTCTGTAACCACAAAGCGCGTGCGTCCACCCGCTCTCTGGCGGCCGACCTGTGCCCGGTCTCCCGACTCGTCCTGAATACCGATTCCGATTTTTAAAGCAATGAGGTAGCATTGAGCCCGCCTCCTGCCGGAGGCCTCGCGGAATCCGCTGTCACGGGGAGGACATGATGGCCAAGCATGCTCCGCGCGAAAGCGTCCAGTTTGCCGACTATCCCGCCTATCAGGGAGGGCCGTTCTTCGAGCTGCAGGAATGGATGGGGCTTCTGAAAAAGGATGCCCTCAACGCACCCCGACGCGCGCTGATCTACATCGCCATAGCCTGGCTCGTCCCCTTGATCCTTGCCTTGCCCGACAGCCTGCGCCTTCAGCCCTTTGGCGAAACCTACCTCACCGATGTGAGCCTGTGGGGGCGGTTTGTGCTGGCAATCGGCGCACTTGTGCTTGCGGAGCAGCAGGTGGAGGACCGTCTGCGGGTGAAGCTGCGCCATTTCGCGGCTGCGCCGTTGATCGCCCCAGAAGCAATGCCGGCTGCGGCCACAGCCGTAAGCGATGCACTTCGGCTGCGCAGTTCGCGTCTTGCCGAAACCGTCTGCCTTGCGCTTGGATATCTCGCAGCGCTCTCGGCAGTCACGCATCATCTGGAGGGGGGCGGACTTCCATGGGCGGGGACTGCCGGCCACGTTACGCTCGCCGGCTGGTGGGCGCTGCTCGTAAGTCTCCCGCTCTTCTGGTTCCTATTGCTGCGCGGATTCTGGCGGCATTACGTCTGGTCGCGATTGTTGCGCGCAATCGCTTCGCTCGAACTGCGCCTGGTGGCAAACCATCCCGACGGCAAAGGTGGCCTTGCCTTTCTGGCAGACTATCCGAATGCCTATCGGACGTTCATGTTCGGTCTCAGTTGTGCCATAGCAGCCGCCTTCGCCAAGCACATCGCGGCAGAAGCACTTTCGATAAGGACGCTGACCACGATCATGGGGGGCTGGCTCGCGCTGGTGCTCGGTTTCTTTGCCTATCCGCTTTCGGCCTTCAGGGCGCCATTGCAGCGGCTGCGCGAGGCGACAATGCTGGTAGCGGCGACCCAGGCCACGCAACGCCTGCGCCAGGACGAGCGCAAGACGCTGTCGCGCAACATTGTCGCAGATAGCACGGAGGAACCTGCGGCCGACACTGAGATACCCGATCCGGGCAAGCTCTATGAAAGCGCCCGGAAGCTATCTCCGGGGCTCCTGTCCCGCGGCGCCATACTGCCGCTTTCGGCCATGACGCTGTTGCCGTTTGCCATTGTCGGCATCACCCAGATCCCTTTCGACGACGTGCTTTCGCTCGTCAAGAAACTGCTACTTTTGTGAACCCCGGCCGAACCGGCTGTGGTCCAGCCCGAAGCGCACGAAAATTTCACAAACCCCCATGCGCCGTCGGCTCAAGTGCCTGATTTTGAAAATTTAATAACACGCGCCCGGCCGATTTGGCGCCTTGTCCGGCAGGCTTCAGGGGCCTCGTTGGAAAGGGGCTGTTAACCTTTATTTTCTATTCCGGGGGCAGGGGTTTCATGCCTTCCGGTAGTTCCAGCGTTGCAGGTTTCCATGCGTCCTTCCCGTACAAATTTGTCCACCGCTCAAGACGTCTCCGCGACCCATAGCGTTAGCGCGAGCCAAGCCTTGCCAGAAACCGAAGTGACGCTCCCCGGCATGACCGTCACCGGAGAAGTGAAGGCCGGCGCAGATTTGCCAGCCTGGCAGAGCGCGTTCATTCTCGGGCCGAATGTCCGTTTCACGCGAACGCCGGAAAGTGCATATGCGCGCAAGCCTGGCCCGGCGATCGAGCCGACAAAGCCGGAAGAGGCTGTCGATGCCGCCGTCGACGAACTCGCGGTCGCGCAGGAAGTCACTCCTGCGCCGGTGCCGAATGTGGCTTCCGAAAACCTGGACAGCACGGTCATGCGCAAGATCGAAAGTGGGCATGTGCGCGCGCCGTCGACCGAGCCGCGCAGTGCGCTGCCGGAGGCCACCGCTGCGCAGAGCGTCGAAGGCGACAACGGCGCCTTGGCGCTCTACCTGCGCCTCAAGCGCGAGATGACCGAGGCCAGTCGCGAAGTGCGGCAGGCTGCTCCCCAGGGGCCGCATCCGGCCGCTCGCGAAGCGGCGCCGACAGACCCGCTCGCGGCGAAATCCAGCGCCGCCGCCGCCGTCGAGGTCCCGCCGGCTGGGGCATTCGGACTCTGCATTTCAGACTACGCCCTCTGGGAAATCATGAGCCCGGGTGTCGACCTCGCAAACCTCGCGCCGGCCGATCGCGTGACGCTGCCCCAATTCAGTGCAAGCCCTGAATCGCCCGCGTCACTCTACCGCGAGGTGGTGCTCAGGAACCTCAAGAGAGATGCCGCTGCACCGATCGATGCTGTACCAGCCACGCGGGCGACGCGGGCCGATGCGGTCCAGGCCGAACCTGCCAGCACGATGCCACGGTCGATTGCCCCCGGCGTCGTGGCCGCAGCGCGTCCGTCCGCGAGTGTCGCAAGCCATACGGTGCGGCCAAATCCCCTCGCAAACGCGACGGCGGCGAAGGCGCCCGCCCCACAGGCTTTGGCGTCAGCGGTCGCCTCGCGCGCCTCCGTCCCGCCGGGCTCCCGTCTGCACACGGAGGCGGCGCCCGAGGCAGCTGCTGCAGTCACGCAGATCGAGGTTGCCGCAAGTTATGCGTCATACTCGACGCTGCCGTCATTGGCGGCCTTCCAGGCTTCGACCATCAACGTGACGGCGACGGCCGGTGTGTGGCAAATGCCCCCGGTGCTGTCCGCCTTCGCGGCCTTGCCGGACGAAGTCCCGGCGGCCGTTCCTGCTGTTGAAGAGGTCGTGCCTGCGGCGGCTGAACACGGCAACGCGGTCACGCCGGCTGCTGCGGCTCCGGTTGCCAGGCCGGCGCTCACGCCCTCCCGTTCGCTCGCCCGCTCCGGCCTGTTCTTTGCGGTCGACAGCAATCCCGACTATGAATTCCCGCCCGTCGACCTCTTGCAGCAGCCGGCAGGCGAGCAGGCGCACACCATGACGCAGGAAGCGCTGGAGCAGAGCGCCGGCCTGCTCGAAAGCATCCTCGAGGACTTCGGCGTCAAGGGCGAGATCATCGACGTGCGGCCAGGTCCGGTCGTCACCCTCTACGAATTCGAGCCGGCACCCGGCGTCAAGTCCTCGCGCGTCATTGGCCTGTCCGACGATATCGCCCGCTCCATGTCGGCGCTCTCGGCGCGCGTTGCCGTCGTCCCCGGCCGCAATGTCATCGGCATCGAACTTCCGAACGCCGTGCGCGAAACCGTCTATTTCCGTGAACTGATCGAGTGCGAGAGCTACTGGGAGACGAAGTTCAAGCTTGCGGTGTGCCTCGGCAAGACGATCGGCGGCGAGCCGGTTATCGCCGAACTCGCCAAGATGCCGCATCTGCTCGTCGCCGGCACCACAGGTTCGGGCAAGTCGGTGGCGATCAACACGATGATCCTGTCCTTGCTCTACCGGCTGCGGCCGGAGGAATGCCGGCTGATCATGGTCGACCCGAAGATGCTCGAGCTTTCCGTCTATGACGGCATCCCGCACCTTCTGACCCCCGTCGTTACCGATCCGAAGAAGGCCGTGATGGCGCTGAAATGGGCCGTGCGCGAGATGGAGGACCGCTATCGCAAGATGTCGCGCCTCGGCGTGCGAAACATCGACGGCTTCAATGCCCGCGCCGCCACCGCTCGCGCCAATGGTGAAACGGTGATGTGCGACGTGCCGAAGGGGTTCGACCGTTCAACCGGCGAGCCGACCTACGAGCAGGAGGAAATGGACCTCACGCCGATGCCCTACATCGTCGTCATCGTCGATGAGATGGCCGACCTGATGATGGTCGCCGGCAAGGAGATCGAAGGCGCGATCCAGCGGCTGGCGCAGATGGCACGCGCCGCCGGCATCCACCTGATCATGGCGACGCAGCGTCCGTCGGTCGACGTCATCACCGGCACGATCAAGGCCAACTTCCCGACCCGCATCTCCTTCCAGGTCACGTCGAAGATCGACAGCCGCACGATTCTTGGAGAGCAGGGCGCGGAGCATCTGCTGGGGCAGGGCGACATGCTGCACATGATCGGCGGCGGACGCATCGCCCGCGTGCACGGCCCGTTCGTCTCTGACGCCGAGGTCGAGGCCGTCGTCGCCCATCTGAAGACGCAGGGACGGCCGGAATATCTCGGCACCGTCACCGAGGACGCAGACGAGGAGGAAGCAGCCGAGCCGGAAGACACTGCGGTGTTCGACAAATCGGCGATGGGCGAAGAGGACGGCAACGACCTCTATGACAAGGCCGTCAAGGTCGTGCTGCGCGACCGCAAGTGCTCGACCTCCTATATCCAGCGCCGCCTCTCGATCGGCTATAATCGCGCCGCCTCGCTGGTCGAACGGATGGAGCGCGACGGCTTGGTCGGCGCGGCGAACCATGTGGGCAAGCGCGAAATCCTGAACGGCAACCGCGACAGCGTGCCGTCCATGGAGATTGCAGATGACGAGGATTGAGGGGCTTGCCACGGCTTGATCCGTGGTAGTCCACCGCGCCGATCGCCATAGGGGCAGTCAAGGCGTGACGCGAACTGAATGGGCATCCGCCGCCTCGGTGTCGAAGCGGCGGACAATGTCAATCATGCATCCGGGCGATGCACCGTCTTGACCTCAAGGAAGTCCTCGAGCCCGAACATGCCGCCTTCGCGGCCGTTGCCCGACTGCTTGAAGCCGCCGAAGGGGCTGCCGTAGCGGTGCGGCCCGCCATTGATGTGGACCATGCCGGCGCGAAGGCGCGCGGCGACACGCTCGGCGCGATGCGGATCGCCTGTCTGGACATAGGCGGCAAGGCCATAGTTCGTATCGTTGGCGATCGCGATCGCTTCCTCTTCGGTATCGAAGGGGATGATTGCCAGGACCGGACCGAACACCTCTTCACGCGCGATGCGCATGTTGTTGTTGACGTCGGCGAAGATCGTCGGCTTGACGAAGTAGCCGGTCTCGAAGCCTTGCGGCTTGCCCGGGCCGCCAACCAGCACGCGCGCGCCCTCGGCAACACCCGCCTCGATCAGCGCCTGAACGCGGCCGAACTGGATGTGCGAGACGAGCGGCCCGATGTGGCCGCCTTCGTTCTCCGGATTGCCGACCGTGGCGGCCTTGCCTGCTTTCTCCGCGATCGCGACGGCCTTGTCGTAGACCGAACGCTGCACCAGCATCCGGGTCGGCGCATCACAGGACTGGCCGGAGTTGTTGAAGCACTCGGCCACGCTGCCGGCGACGCGATCCTCCAGGTCGGCATCCTCGAAGACTAGGTTCGGCGATTTGCCGCCGAGTTCGAGCGTCACGCGCTTGACGGTCTCGGCCGCATCCTTGCTGACGGCAATGCCGGCGCGGGTGGAGCCGGTAAACGACATCATGTCGATGTCCTTGTGCTTGGAGAGGGCCGCGCCGCATTCGATGCCGTCGCCGTTGACCAGGTTGAAGGTACCGGCCGGGAACCCGGCTTCATGGACCATCTCGGCGTAGAGGAGGGCGTTCAGCGGCGTGAATTCGGAGGGCTTAAGAACGCAGGTGCAGCCGGTCGCAAGGGCCGGCACGACCTTCAGCGCGATCTGGTTGATCGGCCAGTTCCAGGGCGTGATCAGGCCGCAGACACCGATCGGCTCGCGTCGAACGACGTCGCCGTTCGGAAGCACGTCACGGCTCTTCAGGCGCTTCAGAGCATCGATGAAGCCCTGCAGGTGACCGACGCCGACGTCCGCCTGCTGCTCGGTGCTCATGGTGATCGGCGCGCCGAGTTCGAGCGTGATCGTGCGGGCCATCTCGTCGTAACGGCGCTTGTAGATCGAAAGCAGCTTCTCCAGAAGCGCGATGCGCTCGTCCACACTCGTCTGGCTGTAGGTGGCGAATGCCTTTTTGGCCGCGGCAACAGCGCGATCGATATCGGCGGCCGTGCCCATCGAAATCCAGGCGATCGGCTTCTCCGTCGCCGGATTGATGACCTCAAGATCGTTGGCCTTCAGCGGATCGACCCACTTGCCGTCGATGTAGAACTTGCGCTTGTCGAGCATGTTTTCCTCCCGTCGCATTTTTTCCGAATTTCGCCCCACCGAGCCGGTTGGCGAGTCCGCGCGACTGTCGACTCCTCCGCGACAAAGAGCAATAGCTCGACGGAAATTAATTTGATCACATTATTCAAAGTGTGATGGGTTTTCGATCAGTCCTTGTCAGATCCGGCGTAGAAGTTCCGCACATCGGCGGTGAATTTCTGCCGCTCGTCGGGCTCGGTGTAGAACATGTGGCCGCCGCGATAGACCTGAAGGTCCGCTCGTCCGGAGGTGAGCGAAGGCGGCAGGTGATCGATGACATAGCGGCTGGCGCCGTAAGGGGTCAGCGTGTCACTGTAGCCGTGCGCCACCAGGAGCCGAAACGACGGCACCACCGACAAGAGGTCGCGTAGATCCCGCACGGCGCTGACGTCCGAACGCGTGCCATCCCAGTCCCAGCGCCGGTTCACGTCCTTGTTGAGGAGGCGATAGGACAACTCGGTGGAAAAGCGCAGTTCGTCATGGGCGTAGCTCGCGAAGGCCGCGCCATAGGCCCGTGTATACCCGTCCAGAATCGGGTCCGCCCCGCGGTCGTCCGCCGTTTCCGGGTAGGGGTCGTCCATCAGGACGGCGGCATCATAGGGACTCACGAATTTGCCCTCGGCTGCGGCGAGGTTCTTCGTGTAGATGTCACCGACAAAGCCCCTGGCCCGGGCGACGGCCTCCTGCTTGATGCCGGTCATTTGCGCAATGCGTGCGTAGAGGCGGTCGCCGGTCTCTCCCATGGGGGCTGGACCGGCAAGGGAGACGAGATAGTCGCCCATCGCGAATTTTTCCGCCTCGGCTACCGCCTGTTCACTGAAGGTAGCCTTGCGTTCCAGTTCCGCCGCGACCAACGACGGAAATTGCACCGCCGCACCCAACGGATCGTCGGATGAACCCAGGACAAGCCGGCCATCGATGAGCGGCGAGACCATGACGATTCCCGAGACGACGATCCCTTGTTCGTCCTTCAGCGCGGTTGCCACCTTCACCGCGCGAAGTCCGCCATAGCTTTCGCCAAGCAGGTATTTCGGCGAACCGACGCGGCCGTTTCGCTGAATATAGAGCGCTATCGCCTTTGCCAGGCTCTGGGCGTCCTGCCGCACGCCGCAATAGGCAGATTCCGCATCCTTTCCGGCCGCGCGGCTCCACCCCGTGCCTACCGGATCGATCAGAACGAGGTCCGTGAAAGCGAGCCAGCTGTCGGGGTTGTCGACAAGCCGCGGCTGCGTGCCGTTTCGATTGCGCGCATCGAATTCGACGATTCGCGGACCGACCAGCCCGAGATGCAGGTAGGCGGAGGCCGCACCGGGGCCACCGTTGAAAGCGAAGGTGATCGGACGATCTACAGAAGCACCTTCCGCCACGTAGGCGGTGTAGAAGACCTTGGCGTTGGTCTTGCCGTCCTGATCGCGCAGATCGAGCGTGCCCGCGGTGGCGGTATAGGCGAGCTCACCACTGGGGAGCTTCAAGACGTGCCGGGTGACGGCATCGGCGGGCAAAAGGCTCAGGATGCCGCCATTCTGCTCCTGGTTCTGGTCCTCGCCCCGATCCTGCGCGGGCAAGGATGAGGGAACGGCAAAGAAAAGCAGGGCAACGACGGCCAACAGGGATTTAAAACGCAAAGCCGGGCTCCTTTCGCTCGTCTCCCTTTCGGTACCAGTCTAGGGACGGCGCCGGCCTATCGAAATTCAACACTAATTGATCGCAGCGCGACCGGCGAAACGAAATCGGGCAGAGGCCGTGGCGAATCTGGAAATGCGCCGCTATTTCATCTCCATCGCGCCCTGTACCCATTGCTGGAAGCGGTAGACCTCGAATTCCTGCGGCATCAGGGTGCCGCGCTCGAATTTCTCGCTCTTCAACCCGCGCTGGTTCATCTCGCAGGCGTCGCCGTCCTGGCGCATGACCAGGCTGGCAAAGTTCACCACGTTTTCCAGGTTGAATCCCGGCGCCGCAAGCGTCTCGGGCAGGAAGAGCCATTCAGCCTTCAGTTCCGTCCGTTCCGGTCCGAGCGGGCGCAGCGAGACGACCCGGACATAATCGACGTGAGCCACGATGAACATCGTCGGCACCAGGGTGACGAACGTCTGCCCGGCGTCGCGCTGGGCGTCGGTGAGGCCTCCAAATTCCGGACCGCAAGGCTTGCCGTCCATGGTCCAGCTTTTCGCGCCCGCCTTCAGAACCGGATTGTGCCGATCGGTCTCGGGTCGCCAGTCCGGAGCCTCGTTCGGCGCCATGTAGCCCTTGGAGTAGATCGGCACCATCTCCGACAATTCAGGATGGATGCCCGGGCAGTGCAGGCACTCATTGTAATTCTCCCAGAAGATCTTCCAGTTGCAGGCAATTTCCTTGATCCAGGTGTGGCCGGTGACGAGGTTCCGCATCGGCCAGTTGTCGAGCGCGTCCGGGCCGAGATCGGGAGCCGCTGCGAAATCCGGCGGGTCGTCGGCAAGACAGACGAAGAGAAAGCCGCTCCATTCGCGGACATGCACCCGGAAGAGGCCGTGATCCTCTTTTCTGAAGTCGGACGTGGCGGACACGAAGGGCGTGCGCACCAGCTCGCCCGACAAACTGTAGCTCCATTGATGATAGGGGCAGGCAATGAGCTTCGACTTCAGGCTCTTTTCGTCGGAAGGACAAAGCTCGGCGCCGCGGTGGCGGCAGGTGTTGTGGAAGGCGGTGACGTTGCCGTCGCGGTCCTTGACGAGAATGAGGTTCTGCCCGCCGACGGCGAGCCGCCGCATGGTCATCGGCAGCAGGTCGTTGTCCCGCCCGACGTAGATCCAGTGCCGGCGCCAGATCGCCTTCTCTTCGGCTGCGTACCAGCCCGGATCGAAATAGGCGCGTGCGGGAAGAGAGGGCGGGCAGCGATCAAGGAGAGGGGACTCCGGCGGCAGCCCACTGATTTCGTTCATCGTTTACCTCCCCAACAGACATGTCATGGCGAACAAGCTGAAATCCGGAGATAAATCTCATCCGTATTGAATGAACTGTCAATCAATGTTGACTGCTAGTGGCACGCCCTGCCGTCCTCACCCGTCGCCAATCGATCGAGGATGGGGCAGTCCGGCCGGTCATCCCCCTGACAATGGGTCGAAAGGTGCTGCAGCGTCATCACCATCTCCTGCAACTGGCGCATCTTCGCGGTCAACTCGTCGATATGCGTGGCGGCGATGCGCTTGACGTCCGCCGATGCACGGCCGCGGTCCTGCCAGAGCGCCAGCAGGTCGCGGATCTGGGCAATGGAAAAGCCCAGGTCCCGGGCGCGGCGGATGAAGGTGAGGGTGGCGAGATCCTTTGGCCCGTAGGTGCGATAGCCCGAGCCGGTTCGACCGGCCTCGTTGATGAGGCCGATCGCTTCGTAGTGGCGGATCATCTTTGCGGTCACGCCAGTGGCCGCCGCCGCTTCGCCGATGTTCATGCCAAACTCTCCTTGGTCTTGCCGGCGTTCCCGGCCGGACGGAACCGCTTCAACCGGAGTGCATTGCTGACGACGAAGACGCTGGACAGCGCCATCGCGCCTGCCGCGATCGCCGGCGACAACAGGATGCCGAAGGCTGGATAGAGCACACCGGCGGCGACCGGGATTAGCGCAACGTTGTAGCCGAAGGCCCAGAACAGGTTCTGGCGGATGTTGCGCATCGTCGCCCTGGACAGGGCAATGCCGGTGGCAACCCCGCGCATGTCGCCGGCCATCAGCACGATGTCGGCGCTTTCGATCGCGACGTCGGTGCCGGTGCCAATGGCAATGCCGGTGTCGGCTGCGGCAAGCGCCGGGGCGTCGTTGATGCCGTCGCCGACGAACGCGACCTTCTTCCTGCCGCCTTCAGAGAGTGACTTCACCGCGGCGACCTTTCCGTCCGGCAGCACCTCGGCCATCATCTTGTCGATGCCGAGCATGGCGGCGACGGCCTCGGCGGTGCGACGGTTGTCGCCGGTGATCATCGCCACCTCGATGCCCAGCGCCTTCAATTGCGCGATCGCCTCCTTCGTCGTCGGCTTGACCGGATCGGTGACGGCGAAGAGGGCGGCAAGGTTGCCGTCGATGGCCGCATAGAGCGGCGAGGCGCCCTGCGCGGCCAGCCGTTCCGCATCCCTTGCGAACGGCGTGACGTCCAGCCCGAGCATTGCCATGAAGCCAACCGAGCCGGCGTCGACCTTGTGGCCGGAGACGATCGCCGAGATGCCTCGGCCGGAATTTGCCTCGAAGGCTTCCGCAGCCGGGATGTCCAGCCCTTCCGACTTCGCTGCCTGATGGATCGCGAGCGCAATCGGATGCTCGGAACGGACCTCCGCGGCGGCGACCAGCGAAAGCACTTCGTTGCGATTGAAGCCGCCATTGGGGATGATCTCCGTTAGCTCGGGCCGGCCCAGTGTCAGCGTGCCGGTCTTGTCGACGGCGACGACATTGGTCGATTCCAGCGTTTGCAGTGCGGTGCCCTGGCGGAACAGCACGCCGAGCTCGGCCGCGCGGCCGGTGCCGGTGATGATCGAGGTCGGCGTCGCAAGCCCCATCGCGCAGGGGCAGGCGATGATCAGGACGGCGACGGCTGCGACCAACGCATGCGCCAGCGCCGGGCTCGGGCCCAACGCATACCAGAGACCGAAGGTGGCGACTGCGACCACGATGATCACCGGTACGAACCATCCGGTGACACGGTCAACCAGCGCCTGGATCGGCAATTTCGCCGCTTGCGCGTCCTCGACCATACGGATGATCTGCGACAGCACCGTATCGGCGCCGACGCGGGTGGCGCGGAAGGAAAACGATCCGGTCGTGTTCATCGTGCCGCCGGTGACGAGGTCGCCCGCCTTGCGCTCGACCGGCATCGGCTCGCCGGTGATCATGGATTCGTCGACGTAGGAACGGCCCTCCGTCACCTCGCCATCGACCGCGACCTTCTCGCCCGGACGCACCAGCACGATGTCGCCTGGAACGACGGCCTCGAGCGGAACGTCCACCGGCTGTCCGTCCTTCAGGATTCGGGCGGATGTGGCGCGAAGGCCGGCCAGGTGGCGGATCGCTTCGCCGGTGCGCCCCTTGGCGCGCGCTTCCAGGTAACGCCCCGCGAGGATCAGCGTGACGATGACGGCCGCCGCCTCGAAATAGACGTTAGCCGCGCCGCCCGGAAGCAGCCCGGGCGCGAAGGTCGCGACGGTGGAAAAGCTCCAGGCGGCTGCGGTGCCGATCACTACCAGCGCATTCATGTCCGGCGCGCCCCGCAGGAGGCTCGGAACCCCCTTCTTGAAGAAGCGCAAACCCGGTCCCGCCAGCACGAGCGTCGCCAGGACGAACTGGATCACGCGGCTCGTCTGCATGCCAAGTGTTTCATGGATGTAGTGCCCGAAGGCCGGCACCGCATGCGCACCCATCTCGATGACGAAGAGGGGGGTGGTCAGCACGGCAGCGACGATCAGCGCGCGGCGGAGTGCAGCGATCTCGCCGGCGCGGCGGTCCTCGTCGGAAGGTGTATCGGTCGTGGCGGCCTCGCGCACGGCCCGATAACCCGTCTTCTCGATTGCCAGCGCCAGATCGTCGAAGGTTACGGCACCGCGAAGGAAGCGAACCCGGGCGTGCTCGTTCGCAAGATTTGCGCTGGCGTCGATCACGCCGGGCACGGCTTTCAACGCCTTCTCGACGCGACCGATGCAGGACGCGCAGGTCATCCCCTCGACCGGAAACTCCAGCGTCTCCTCGGCAACGCCATAGCCCGCCGCACGGACCGCTTCGGCGACGGCCGACACGTCCGGCTTGCCGGTGAACGTCACGTCGGCCTTCTCGTTCGCGAGATTGACCGCCGCCCCCGCAACGCCCGGCACGTTTTCGATTGCCTTCTCGACCCGACGGACACACGAGGCACATGTCATGTCCTCGATGGAGAGCTTGATCGTCTGCCGGTCTTCCGGCTCGTTGACTGTGAGCATGATGCACGCTCCTTTCTTTGCCCAGATCGTGCACCTTCCCATGATGTCAAGGTCAAGAGATTTTTTTCCGAGTTCGCTTTCGGCTTACCCGCTGCAATTCCCATGGCACATGTGTTCGCCGGCCCATGCACGCACATTGACAGTGGCACGCAATGCGGGATTAATTTTAGCCGGGCGGATTACGGATGGGTGGATCAGCGTGACGTTCACGGACATCAAGACCCGGCTCTATCGCCGGATCAAGTACAACCTGCTTCGGCCGCGCCCGCCGCTGGCATCTGCGCCCTTCGATGGCCCAGTGGTCGTGGTCGGGTCCGCGCCCACTTCGAACAGACCGGCCGGTTTCGACGAGCGTTTTCGGGTGATCACCGTCAACGGATCCCAGATGGTGACGGCAAAGTGGGGGATGGAAAAGCCCGACATCACCTTCATGATGTTCAACCAGGTTCGCGGAGACAACACGAATGCGTTGGAGGTCAGGCGCGTTCTGAAGGGCCAGCGCACCGGCGCGCTCTATGTCCTGCTCTGGCGCGAGGGGCTCCACTCGTTGCGGGAGGGGTTGCAAGCCTTTGACTACCAGTATGATGACCTGCGCCTTATCGACCGCTATCAGCGCATGGCCCTTCTCGATCGCCTGTGCGGCTTGAAGAGCGACGAGTTGGACCGGGAATACAAGTGCTCGAACGGCATTTATGCAGCTCTGTTCGCCCTCTATAACGGCGCGCGGGCGGTGATCCTGACCGGAATCAGCCCGCAAGCGAACGGCCATGTCTATAACCAGGAAAATTTGCCGCGCTTCCACAAGGACATGGATCAGAAGGCTCTCCAGGCCCTTCGCGACCGTCGCTATCCCATCTTCACCGCCGACCCGGATGTCGCCGAATTAAGCGGAATACCGCTTTGGAACGGAGAGGGCTGACAGTCGGCCACCAGATCGCTTGGCGTCCTCCTTATTGCTGCACCACGCTTTCCCCACCGGTGAGGTCATCGTCGTGCAGTTTAATGCCATGGGTGGCGATGAAATCGACCATGGCGCGATCCTCCACCTCGGACTGCTCGATGTTCTGCATCGTAATCCTGATCTTTTCCGCGAACCGTTCGGCGGAAACAACATAATTGGAGCCACGCGCCATCTTTGCGGCCAACTCCTCCTCGGACTTGCTGTAGTAGTGATTGAGCTGGAGGTAGGCGTTGGAATAAAACTGCCGTTCCTTGCGCCCGCGTCGGCTGGTCCGAAAGCCCGCATCGTTCATCGTCAGGTCGCCGAACTGTCGCGTCTTGAACTGATGGATCGTCACCTCCACGACCTCGCAGGGATCCACGATGCATTTGAAATTGCTGGAGTGTTCCTGCCGTGCGAGCGGATCGGCGCACCGTCTCGTGTAGTTTTTGACGACAGGTCCGACGGGCCTAGTCTTGTGCCCGCTGGTTCCGAACATGTGCCAGGGGAGCGAGACGTTGGGGAAATCGCCGGTCGCGACGAGAGCGTCCTCGATCGTCGCCCCCTTTCGCGGCAACAGGAACTCGTCGGCGTCGATAAACGCCATCCGGCGAAAGCGGCCGCCGAAGTTGAGAATGGCATGCGCGAAGGCGTGCACCTGCCCATCGATGAGTTGGTCCGTCTTGCCCGACACGATCCGGCCGGCCCAGGGCACGATGGTCAACTCCTGAGGCTTCAGGATGCGGTGGAGAATGTCACAGGTCTCATCCGTCGATTCATTGTCATAGACAATGAAATGGCAAACACCGACGGCCCTGTGGAAGCGGACCCATTCTTCGATGTAGTGCCCCTCGTTCTTGATGCAGACGGCAATGGCAATTCCCCTTCGTCCGGGATCGGGCGCCGGCGGTGTAATGGAAAGTGCCTTGATGCCGCTTCTGTTTCTGCCAAACCAGCGCATTTCGCCTCCATCGGCCAGCGCGCACACGGGCGAGGTCGGTACTATACGGCCCGGCAGACCTCCGGGCCAGACCTAGTGCCGCCCGCCACGCGGCCGCTTCGCATTGACATCACTCCAGTCCTCATGCACACCTAAAAGCGGTTACAGTATCGGAATTCGAATTAAGGGCAGTAGATGAACTAAGTGAAGCGCCACAGGCGGAAGAAAGCGGAAGGTATCGGCATGAAAGACGACCTTATACGCATTTTTATCGGCTTCGATTCCAAAGAAATTGTCGCTTATCACGTCCTTTGTCAAAGCATAGTTGAACATTCCAGCGCCCCGGTGGCGTTTTTTCCGATCGTCCTCAACAATCTCGGCGGTATTTTCAACCGCGAACGCAATCCGTTGCAGTCGACGGAGTTTTCCTTTTCCCGATTCCTTGTCCCTTACCTGAGCAACTACGAGGGCTGGAGCATCTTCATGGATTGCGACATGCTTGCCCGTGCGGATATCGCCAAGCTCTGGTCCCTTCGGGATGACAGATATGCTGCTATGTGTGTCAAGCATGACTACGTCCCGAAGGTCGAGACGAAGTTTCTCGGCCAGACGCAAACGAAATATGAAAAAAAGAACTGGTCGAGCATGATCCTGTTCAACAACGCCAGATGCGAGGCGTTGACACGGGACTACGTCAACACCGCCACCGGGCTCCAGTTGCACCAGTTCAAGTGGCTCGCAAACGATGAGCAGATCGGCGCGATCCCGGTCGTTTGGAACTATCTGGTCAACGAGTACGAGTACCGCGAGGACGCCAACCTCGTCCATTTCACCGATGGCGGCCCCTATTTCGACGAGTACCGTAACGACGACTATGCGCCGGAATGGTTTGCGATGCGCGATCGTGTCGTTTCGGTGCAGCAGAAGTAGCCGGGATCGCCGTCGTGGAAACGCCGGGCCAGCCCGCGGACCAGGGCCTGCCTCCGCCGGGGGCGGCCGCGGGACTGACGCGGCCGGAAGAGTGGAGCCAGCTCCTTTCGTCCTACTCCCATATCGTGCTTGTCGCCAACAGCGCCGCGGTGGACGTCGCGGCACTGCGCACCCAATATCCGCCCACGGCTCTGTTCGTGTTCTTCAACCGGGTGTTCAAGGTGTTGGATCAGCCTTTCCGCGGACATGCCCTGCTTGTTTCGCGAGGGCAACCGCGCGGGTCGAATATCGTCTACCGCGGTGAAGTGGAGGAGGTCCTGTCCTTCTTCGAAACGGCTGATTTTCTCGGCATCATGAACATCAGGCTCAATGCGGAGGAGAGGCTCAATACGGCGGCGGACTTCAAGAACGCCCCGACCGGCCATCTGGACCTGCTCGGGCACTTCGATGATTTCTATACCGCCGGCAAGACGCCGACGAGCGGCTTTGCTGTCACCGTATGGTTGAGCGAACTGAGGCTGGCCTCCATGATCACACTGGCCGGCTTTTCGGCCAGACGGACCGAGCAGTGGCGGGTCGTGTCCGTCCACGACTGGACCTTCGAGCAGGTCTTTCTTCGCCTGATGGCGCGGCTTGGCCGAATTGCCATCCATGGCGGTGTGGGCGTCAACGCCTATCGCGCGCTCGCCGAGCGTTTTCCCGAGATTCCTCCGGCAGAAATTGCACTCACCGCGTCCGAAGTGCTGTCGGAACGGCTCTCCAACACCGACAGCGAAGTCGACAAGCTCATCTCGCTGACAAGCTTCATCCGCGCGGCGGACAATCTGCTGCGAGGGCTCAAGCCAGGGTTTTTGAAACGACGGTCGAATCGCAGCTGACCGATTTCCCGCCAAGCGGCAATCACCGAGGATAGCCGCTTTCCGGTGCAACAAGGAACGGCTGGACTGGAGAACGGCACCACCGCCCCTGTGCCATAGTGCTCAAAAAGCCTGATGGAATAGCGCCGGGACTCGGATTTTCGTCCGCGCTCGTCTATTCTACATACAGGATGCGCGACGATGAACTTGACGGACAACACCATCCTGATCACCGGTGGCGCGAGCGGAATTGGTTTCGCTCTGGCCAAAAGGCTTTCACAGCGCGGCAACCGGGTCATTATTTGCGGGCGGCGCCAGGCGGCCCTTGCAAAGGCGCAGGCGGCTGTGCCTGCATTGGTGACGCAGGTCTGCGACGTCGCTGATTCTGGAAGCAGGCAGGCTATGGTGAAGTGGCTGAACAGCCATCAGCCCACCCTTAATGTGTTGATCAACAATGCCGGCGTTCAGCACCGCCGCTCGTTTTGGGAGAGCGGCGCATTCGCCAGTCTCGATCAAGAGGTTGCCATCAACTTCACGGCTCCGATCCACTTGATCAGCGAGCTTCTGCCGCTCTTGCACCGACAGCGAGACGCCGTAATCGCCAACGTCAGCTCGGGGCTGGCATTCGTACCAATCGCTGAACTACCCGTTTACAGCGCCACAAAAGCCGCTCTTCACTCCTTGACGCTCTCCCTGCGTCATCAATTGAAGGAAAGCGGCATCAAGGTCGTAGAGATTGTCCCTCCCATTGTCGACACGGACCTCGGTGGCGGCAGGCGTAGCGCCCGAGCCGCACAGCAATATATGATGTCCGCTGATGATTTCGCCGCAGAAGTCCTCTGCCAACTGGAAGCAGACAAGAACGAAGTGCTGGTTGGCACGTCGGTCAATACCCGCACGCAGGGCGAGGCGATGTTCGAGCGCATGAACAGCCATTGAGCGGCATGCATGCGTTGACACCGAAACGAGATGTCGCCGGGAAGCGGGTCGAGCCTGGATACCTCTGACGAGGTGGCCGGTCAGAGCATGGGTGGCGTGCAGGCGCAGGCGACGACCGCGACGGTGCGTCCGATATTACGCAGGGTGTAGGGTTGGCGTCCGATCAGCTGATAGCCGCCCCCGCGCCGCAGCACACGCGTCACATCGCCGACCGTCACTTCGATCGTTCCAGTCAGCACGACCGCCGCCGTCTCGCCGTCATGGGCGATGGGCTCATCGCCGGTTCCCGCTCCCGGCTGGTAGCGCTCGATGAACATCTGCAGGTTCTTGTCGCGCCGCTCGGCGGCCATCACCCGCAGGTCGGCCTCGCCGCGCGCGACCACCGCCAGATCGTCATGGTTGTAGAACAGCACGTTCTGCTGTGACGAGGGCAGGGTAAAGAAATCGGCCATCGAGATCGGCACGGCCGAGAGAATCCGGTGCAGCGAAGCGAGCGAAGGGGAGTGCGCCTCCTGCTCGATCAGCGAGATGGTCGAGTTCGTGACGCCCGCCCGTTTTGCCAGTTCCCGCTGCGACAGACCCGCGCGCTTGCGCACCGCGCGCAACCTCGCGCCGATGTCAAGATCGCTGGCATCAACAGCGCTCGCCTCATCCTTTGCCAAAGCCGGTCTCCGCTCCATCCTGCCACTCTCCTGCATGCAACGCCCACCGCGGAATGGTGTTGAAGGCGATATGCGCAATGCAACCGGGCGCGTCAATGGCAACGGCACGCACGTGGGCGCTTGACTGTTCAAAATTTCGTGACATGTTTGTAAAAAAATCAAACACTATCTCTGGGAGGGACCTTTGAGCGCCATTGAAACCTTAGGCAAGCTTTCAGGCAAGCTTTTCCTCGGCGGCCAGTTCGTGGCGAGCACTGCCAGCGAGCGGCTCGACGTGATCGACCCGGCCACCGAGGATCGGATCGCTGAAATCGCGGACGCGACCGATGCCGAGGTGGATGCCGCGATCGAGGCGGCGCTGGTCGCCGGAAAAGACTGGAATGCGATCGACATGCGCAGCCGCGCCGTGGTCATGCACGAGATCGCTGCCGTGATGCGCCGCGACAAGGGGCTCTATGCCGAATACCTGACACGGGAAGAGGGGAAGCCCTACAAGGAAGCCCTCGATGAAGTGTCTTGGTGCGCGACCGCGATGGACTACTATGCCGAAGTCGCGCGTCATGAGGCCGGCCGCATCGCCGGCACGACGGTCCCGGGCCAGTTTCATTTCGCGGTGAAGGAGCCGCTTGGCACCGTCGTCATCATCCTGCCGTTCAACTATCCGCTCGTGCTCCTTTGCTGGGAGGCGGCGGCCGCGTTGGCCGCGGGCAATGCGGTAATCGTGAAGCCGCATGAGCAAACCAGCATCACCACGTTGAAATTCATGGAGCTGTTCGGCCCGCTGCCGGCGGGGCTGATGCAATGCGTGACAGGCGGTCCGCGGGTGGCGCAGCGGCTGATCGCCAGCCGGAAGACGCATGGTGTGGCCTACACCGGTTCCGTTTCCGTGGGGCAGGCCGTGGCACGCACCTGCGCGGAAACCTTCAAGCCCTGTCTGATCGAGGCCTCGGGCAACGACCCATTCATCGTCATGCCCTCGGCGCCGCTGGAAATCGCGGCGCGGGGAGCGGCGTTCGCGGCCTATCTCAATTGTGGGCAGGTCTGCACTTCGGCCGAGCGGTTCTATGTCCATGAGGCGGTGCATGATCAGTTCGTCGAGCTTCTGGTGCATGAGGCGAGAAAGTTGCGCATTGGCAATGGGCTGGAGGAAGTCGACATGGGACCGATGGCCACCCGTCGCCAGCGGGAGCGTTTCGAGGCGCTCATGGCCAGTGCCCGAAAGCAGGGGGCAAAGGTAGCGACGGGCGGCGGGCGTCCGGCCGGCCAGAACAAGGGCTGGTTCGTGGAACCGTCGGTGCTGACCGAGGTCACGCCCGATATGTCGATCCTGCAGGAGGAATCCTTCGGCCCGGTCGCGCCAATCTGCCGGGTGAAGAGCTTCGACGAGGCGATCGAACTGGCCAACCGTTCGGATTTCGGCCTGGGCGCCAACCTCTACAGTTGCGATACCGACGAGACCTTCCGGGCGGTTCGAGAGATCCAGTCGGGCATCCTCTGGATCAATGCACCACTCCTCGACAATGACGCGCTGCCCTTCGGAGGACGTAAGCTTTCCGGTAATGGCCGGCAGCTTGGTCCAGAGGGGCTGAACCAGTTCCAGAACACGAAGTTCGTGATGATCGATCCGAGCGCAAGCAGACAGGACTTCTGGTGGTTTCCCTATGCTAGCGCGGAAAGCTATCCGGGCACACGCTGAGTTAAGGAGGGGACGATGGCATCGGAATTCCCGGATCGAGCTGAAGCGGTGATCGTCGGCGGAGGGGTGGCCGGCTGTTCGGTCGCCTACCACCTGACAAAGCTCGGCATCACCGACGTGGTGCTCTGCGAGCGCAAGCAACTGACGAGCGGCACCACCTGGCACGCAGCGGGTCTTGTGACCCAACTGCGTGCGACGCGCCGCATGACGGAACTCGCCAAGTACACGGGCGAATTGTTCGGCGAGTTGGAAGCCGAAACGGGGCAGGCGACCGGCTTCAAGCGGAATGGCTCGCTCCGCGTCGCCAATACGCCCGCTCGCTATGAGGAATTGGCCCGCGGCGCATCGATGGGCCGGAATTTCGGCCTGCCGGTGGAGGCGGTGACGCCGGGAGACATCAAGGAGCGCTGGGACCCCATCAGCACCGAGGGCATCGTCGGAGGCTTCTGGTTTCCTCATGACGGGCAAGTGAACCCCGCCGATGTCACCCAGGCCTATGCCCGCGGCGCGCGAATGCGCGGGGCGCGGATCTTCGAGAACACCGGCGTCACGAAAATCCTGGTCGAGAACGGCAAGGCCGCGGGGGTGATGACCGACAAGGGGCTTATCCGCGCAAAGACTGTCGTCCTGTGCGGAGGGATGTGGTCGCGCGACCTGGCGGCCGAGGCGGGCGTCACCATTCCCCTGCATGCGGCCGAGCATTTCTACATCGTTACAGAGCCGGTCGCAGGGCTGCCGCGCAACCTGCCGGTGCTCTTCCTGGGCGACGAGTGGACCTACTACAAGGAGGACGCGGGCAAGCTGCTTGTCGGCTTCTTCGAGCCGAACGCCAAGCCGTGGGGCCAGAAGGGTATTTCGGAGGATTTCTGCTTCGGCACCTTGCCCGAAGACATCGAACACATCGCCCCGTATCTTGACATGGCGACGCGGCGTGTGCCGGTGCTGGAACGCACGGGCATCCAGCTGTTTTTCAACGGCCCCGAGAGCTTCACGCCCGATGACCGCTATCTGCTAGGCGAGACGCCGGAGGTGCCGGGACTGTTCTGCGCGACAGGCTTCAACTCCATCGGCATCCTCTCCTCGGGCGGGGTCGGCAAGGCGCTGGCGGACTGGATCCGCGACCGTCGTCCGCCGATGGAACTGATGGATGTCGACGTGCGTCGGATGCAGGCCTTCCAGTCCAACCGGAAGTACCTGGAAGACCGAACGACCGAGACCCTGGGCCTGCTCTTCGACATGCACTGGCCGAACCGCCAGTTCGAGACGGCACGCGGCGTGCGGCGCAGCCCGTTTCATGACCGGCTGGCCGCGATGGGCGCCTTCATGACCGAGGCAGCCGGTTGGGAGCGCCCCGGCTTTTTCGGCGCGCCGGGCACGGTGCCGAGCATCGGCTACTCCTATGGCAGGCAGAGCTGGTTTGACACCTGCGGCGAGGAGTGCCGCAACACGGCAGAGAACGTGACGCTGTTCGATCACAGCTGTTTCATCAAGTATCTGATTGAAGGGCGCGACGCGCAGCGGGCCCTGAACCGCATCTGCGCCAATGACATCGACGTTCCGCCGGGCCGCGTCGTCTATACCCAGTGGCTGAACGAGGTCGGCGGGATCGAGGCCGACGTGACGGTCACGCGGCTGTCGGAAAGCGCGTTCCTGGTGGTCACCATCGCCGTGTCGCAGCGTCGCGACATGGCCTGGCTGAAGCGACAGATGCCCGGCGATGCCCATGTCTTCGTGCAGGACGTGACCTCTGGCATGCCGATGCTGGCGCTGATGGGGCCAAAATCACGGGCGCTGCTGGAGAAGCTCACGCCGGCGGACCTGTCGGATGCAGGCTTTCCGTTCGGTACCAGCCGTGAAATCGACCTCGGCTATGCCCGCGTCCGGGCGAGCCGTTTGACCTACGTCGGCGAACTCGGCTGGGAGCTTTACATGCCCGCCGAATTTGCCGGCCATGTCTTCGAGAAGCTGGCCGAGGCCGGCGAAGGGCTGGGCCTAAAGATGGGCGGCTTCTTTGCCATCAACTCGCTGCGCATGGAAAAAGGTTATCGCCACTGGGGCCATGACATCGGCGAGGAGGATACGCCGTTGCAGGCCGGTCTCGGCTTTGCCGTGGCCTTCGACAAGCCGGGCGGTTTCATCGGGCGGGAGGCGCTGCTGCGTCAGCGTGAAAGGGGGCCGGTTGAGCGGCGGCTGGTCCAGCTTCGCCTCGAGACCGACGGTATCCCGCCGCATCTCTACCACAACGAGCCGATCCTGCGGGATGGCGAAATCGTCGGCTCCGTGACGTCGGGCGCCTATGGTCACCGGATCGGCGCCTCGCTTGGGATGGGCTACGTCACCCGACCGGGCGGCTTCGACGCCGAGTGGCTCGAAACCGGTCACTGGCAGGTGGAGATCGCCTGGAAGCGCTATCCGGCCCGGCTGCAACTGCGCCCTTGGTACGACCCGCGGGGGGAACGGCTGCGCGGGTGACAACATTCGCCTACCTCCCGGCTCGCTGAACCGGGAGCCAACAAAACGAGGGAACAATGGGAGGGAAGGAAATGGCGCAGGAAAGACTCCACCCGGAAGTGGAAAGACGACTGGCCCTGCTTGAGAGCGAGCAGAACCAGGGGGACGACTATGATGGCTCGGCCTGGCTTGCCCTGATTGGGTTGGGGATCGTGCTGCCGATCATCGCGCTCTGGCTGGCGAGGTAAGGGCGATGAGCAACACGACCGAAGCCGTCCTGATCGAGGCGGACAAGAGCGCCTGGCCGCTGCTGCCGGGCGAACGCACCTGGAGCGCCTGGCAGCTGGGCATCTCACTGGCCACGGCCGCCGCCGCGACGTGGTGCTACATCATTGGCGAGTATGTCGGCTACTACCTGAAATTCCGCGAAGGCTTCTTCACCCTTTTCGCCGGCAGCATGATCGGCATGCTGATCGTGGCGCTGGCCGCCGTGCCGGTGAGCATCCGGTTCGGTGTGGACTCCATCGCCTCGTCGAAACCGCAGTTCGGTTCGCGCGGCTGGGTGATCCCCGCGGCGATGCAATTCGTCTCGATCGTCGGCTGGAATTCACTCCTGCTGATCTTCTTCGCCAAATCGACCAAGCAGCTTCTGCTAGCGCTGGGATTGGCCAGCGATGGCTCCGGCAGCTTCCTCGTGTCGGCGACAGTGCTGCTGGCTTCGGCGCTGGTGTTCCTCTTCCTGCTCAAGGGTTCGTCCGGGGTCGAAAAAGTGGCCAAGATCCTCGTGGCGCATGTTTTTGTCGGTTTCTGGATGCTCTACATCCTGCTGACCCAACGCTGGGACGATCTTCAGGCGGCAACTCCGGCGTATGCCTCCGACCAGCCGCTGTGGAACTACACCACCGGGGTTGAGATCGGCATCGTTTCGCTGCTGTCGTGGTGGCCCTATATCGGTGCGATGGTACGAATGGTTCCGAATGGTCGCAAAGCGGCGCTGCCGATCATGGTCGGCATGGGCGCACCGGTCCCCCTCCTTTCTGCAATCGGCATTGCTGGGATCCTCGTTCTTCAGGTTTCCGATCCCGCCGAATGGATGCGGACGGTCGGAGGACCGGTCTACGGGGTGATCGCGCTGCTGTTCGTGGCCGCGGCCAATCTCGGAACTGCGGTGGCCGGCGTCTACTCGTCGTCGATCGGGCTTCGGCATTTTCCGGCGCTTCAGAACCTTCGCTGGCCGGCACTGCTGTTGATCTCGATCGCGCCGGTCGGAATCGTCGGACTGTTCATCCCGGACCTGTTCTTCGCCAATTTCGGCACGTTTCTGGCCTTTATCGGGCTCGGCTTTGCGCCCCTCTGTGGGATCCAGATCACCGACTACTACTTCCTGAGGAAGCGCAGTATCGACGTGCGGGGACTGATGGAAAGCGGACCGCACAGTGTCTATCGCTTCTGGGGCGGGTTCAATCCAGCGTCGATCATCGCGATGGGTGCCGGGATCCTGACCTATCTCTACCTGCTGAACCCGATCACCTATGCCAGCCGTTGGCCGTATGAGTATGTGACCGCGTCGTTGCCAACCGCCATTGTTGCGGGAGGTGTCTACGCATTGGTCACCACTCTGGTGGTGCGCCGCTCAGGCAAGGGCGGCTACCGGTACAAGTCATGACCGGGAATTTGAACCGCTAGAAGAATGGTCTCTGCTAGCGCGTGTTCGGCTATTCGGAGCGGATTCGGTAAACTGTAATTCTACACACCCCAGTTTTCCGGAACCGCTCCGAATATGCCCGCCAAACACCGACGCGGAAGGCCCGCCTCACCGGAGTGAGGCGAGCCTACGACTGCTCGAAAAAGATACCCGACGGAGGCGGACCCCAGGGAGAAAAGCGACGCCCCCAGCCGTGGGGCTCAGCCTTCGCCCATTCCTTCGGCCGGCTTGGCGGCGCTTCCTTCGCGCACCTTCCGCTCAATGTGGCCACCGTCTCCCTTTGAAGATGCACCTCGGCGGCGACCGAGGACGCTCCATTCAGGCGGAGTTTGCCGGCGCCGCGAGCCCGTGGAAGTACTGCTCCACTACCCGCATCGTCTTTCGATAGTGAGCGTCGAGGAGGGATGTTGCCTCGGCTGCGTCACCCTCCATGGCGGCCTTGGCGATCGCCTCATGTTCGCGATTGTAGTCTGTGCGGGCGTTGCGTGACGTGGCCGCGACCGCCCGGTATCGATCTGACTGCTCGCGCAAATCGTCGCAGATCGCCAGGATCTTCGGCGAGCCGCAACGCGAGATCAGGGCGCGGTGAAAGCGATGGTGGTAGACCTCCCATTCCGCGTTCCTGAGGGTGCGAGCCTCATCGTGAAACCGGGGGATGCGAAGCAGCCTGTGCAGGCTCACGACGATCTCGTCGCGCCACTCCTCGGTGCCATTGGCGATCGAGCGCCGCAGCGCCTCGATTTCTATCATGCAGCGTGCTTCGAGAAGGTCAGTCCACACATCCAGAGAAATCTGCGAGACCGAAAACCCCCTGTGGTCCTCCAGGTGGACCAGCCCCTCGGCCACCAGGCGGTTCAGTGCCTCCCGGACGGGATTGATGGCGGTCGTGAACCGCTGCCGCAGGTGCTCGATGCGCAGCCTGCTCCCCGGGGGTAGCGAGCCTTGCAGGATGTCCTTGCGCAGTTCGAGCGCGATCTGGCTGGCCGCCGTCAGCTTGTGGAACTCGTCGTCCTTGGATTTCCGCATTCTCGTTTCCTAGCCCATGACACGCATAGCGCACGGTTGACATTCCGGGCAATATGGAATTTTACTTCGCTTCGAACAAAAAATCCATCATTTGACGAGGAGAAAAAATCATGGATTGTTTTAAGCGTTGGGTGGCAGGAGCTTTGCTCAGCGTGATGGCGGGCCATGTGGCCTATGCTGGAGATATCGTCGTCGCGGTTCCGAATCCCTCCGCGATCCTGCTGCTGCCGATCGTGGCTGCCCAGGGTGAGGGATACTTTGCCGAGGAAGGCGTCAACGTCTCGATCGAAGCGCTGAACGGTTCGGGGGCGGTCATTCAGGCTCTCGCCTCGGGCCAAGCGCAAATCGGCAACCCGGGCGCCGGCCCGCTCCTGCTGGCGCGTGACCGCGGTGTCGAGATCACCAACATCTACCGGCTCAACCCGCTCAGCTCGTTCGCCATCGTGGTGCCGGAAGGCGCCGGGATCGCGTCGGCCGAAGGCTTGCGCGGCAAGACCATCGGGGTTGGTACCGCTGACGGCTCCGAGACGGCATTCGCCCGCTCAATCCTGAACGAGGCCGGCCTGCAGGAAGGCACCGACTATACCTTCCTCGTCGTTGGTGATGGCGGTCAGGCTGCCGCGGGCTTCCTGCGCGGCGACATCGATGCCTATGCGGCCGCGACCAACGACGCGGCGATCCTCAACGCTCGCGGCGTCAAGCTCGAAAATATCACGCCTGCAAAGTACAAGACCTTCTTCGGCAACGCGCTGGCTGCAATGAACAGCTACCTTGGGGAGAATCGCAAGGATGTCGAAGGCTTCGGGCGTGCGGTGGTGAAAGGCGCCAAGTGGGCGGCCGACCCTGCAAACCGCGAAGCTCTCCTGGCGCATATCGGTGCCGAGAACCCGCAGGAGGTCGAAGACAAGGCGTTTGCCAATGCCCTGATCGACCAGATCATCATTCGTCAGACGCCGTTCGATCCGGCAAAGGGGCATGGCTACCAGGATCATGAAGCCTGGGTTGCGTGGCAGGACAGCCTCGTCGCCTCCGGCGAACTCGCAAAACCGCTTGATGACCTGTCGGCGGTCTACACCAACGACTTCATAAATTTCTGGAACGGCAAATGATCAATCCCCGTCCAGCGGACAGTCTGGACAAAGGTGCGGGGGCTTCGGCCCCCGCAGTCTACAGAGTCCGCAATCTCCGCAAGACCTTCGCCCGCCACAGCGTCACTGCCCTAGAGAATACGAGCTTTGACCTGCCGCGCGGCAGCTTTACGGCTGTGATTGGCGCATCCGGATGCGGCAAGTCCACCCTTCTGAAGATCATGGCGGGTTTGGTGTCCCCATCCGAAGGCTCGGTCATGCTTGCGGGCAAACCGGTGCTTGGCACCCGGTCGGATATCGGCATGATGTTCCAGCACGCAGTGCTCCTGCCCTGGAAGACCACCATTGAAAACATCCTCATGCCGATCGAAATCCAGCGGGGCAAATCGGCGGCGAAGGCGAAGCGAGCCGATGCCGAAGCTCTAATGGATCTGGTCGGTCTCAAGGGGTTCGAGGACGCCTATCCCTCCGGCGGCATGCAGCAGCGCGCCTCCATTTGCCGCATGCTCATCACCGAGCCGGAAATCCTGCTCCTCGACGAGCCCTTTTCGGCGCTCGACGAGCTGGTGCGCGAGCACATGAACATGGAACTTCAGCGCATCTGCCTGGCACGGCAAGCGACAGCGTTCCTGATCACCCACTCGATTCCCGAGGCGGTGCTGCTCTCCGATACCATCTTTGTGATGGGCTCGCGGCCGGGCCGCATCCTCGAAGAGGTCAAGATCGACCTTCCGCGCCCGCGCACCCTCGACATGATGCTGGAACCGCGCTTCGCCGAGCTTGTTGCCTACATCCGCAACCGTCTCGACCTGGGGGTGAACCATGGCAATTGAGGTCACCCGCGCGCCGGCATCGGTCGCGCTGGCAGAAGAGTTCCCCTCGACGGTCTGGAAGGAGGAGGATTCTCTCATCGACCGTATCCCGCGGCCGGTCGCTATCGTCGGTCTCGGGCTTGCCATTGTCGCCATATGGCACTTTGTGACCATGTCCGGCGTGATCAACGCCATCATTCTGCCGACGCCCGCGATGGTGTGGACGCAGATTGCGACTGTCGGCCTCAACCTGGCGACGGGCGGCTACATGCTTGCTGCCCTGTGGATCACGGCGCAGGAAGTGCTGATCGGC
Organism: Mycoplana sp. BE70; assembly: GCF_031455855.1. NCBI lineage: Bacteria > Pseudomonadati > Pseudomonadota > Alphaproteobacteria > Hyphomicrobiales > Rhizobiaceae > Mycoplana > Mycoplana sp. BE70. The sequence continues at coordinate 29,560 of NZ_JAVDTM010000005.1, read as the reverse complement.
TTCGTCATCGCCGCCGTTCTGGGCACCGCGCTTGGCACGCTGGTCGGTGAGACCAAATTCGGCGCCCGGGCCGTCATGCCGTACCTCGTTGCCATCGACACCATGCCCAAGATCGCCTTCGCGCCGCTGTTCGTCGCATGGCTGGGTTTCGGGCTGGAGAGCAAGATCGCTTTGGCGACCTTCGTGTCGGTGTTCCCGATCATCGTCGGCACCGCTTCCGGCCTGCAGGCCGCCGAAGAGAACGCCCATATGCTCTTCCGCACCATGGGAGCCTCACGCCTCCAGAGCCTGCTGAAGATGAAGTTCCCGTTCGGCCTGCCGCAGATTTTCACGGGCCTGAAGATCGCGGCGCTCAGCGTCATGGCCGGCGCGATCACTGCGGAGTTCCTCGGCGGCGGCAAGGGCTTTGGCGAACTTATCCGCGTTGCGGCCTCCCAACTCGACACCGCCCGCGTCTTCGCGCTGATCATCTATCTCAGCCTCGTCGGCCTGACGATGTATGGGGCAGTGATGTTGGCGGAACGCAAAATCGTCTTCTGGCAACGTCGCCAGTCGAGTGAATAATACAGAAGTGGATACCAACACTATGTCACAGCGTCTGTTTGCCGATCCCCAGTTTCCGGCCGTTCCGGTCGTGGGTGAAGACAATCTCTACCCGGTGCACCGCATCTTCTGCGTTGGCCGCAATTACGTCGAACACGCCAAGGAAATGGGTGTCGAGGTGGACCGGGAGGCTCCGTTCTACTTCCTCAAGCACCCGCTTTCCCTCGTTCCGAACGGCGCGTCGATCCCCTATCCCCCGGGCACCGGGAACTACCATCACGAGATGGAATTCGTGGTCGCCATTGGCAAGCCGCTGTTCAAGGCCTCTAGGGAAGAGGCCCTGAACGCCGTCTTCGGCTACGCAACCGGGCTCGACATGACCCGCCGCGACCTGCAATTGAAGGCGCGCGAAAAGGGGCGCCCATGGGATTTCGGCAAGGACTTCGAAAACTCTGCCGTCCTCTCCGCGATCACCCGCGTGGACGCGTTCGGCGCGATCGGCGACCAGTCGATCTGGCTCGAGGTCGATGGCCATGTGCGGCAGAAGGCATCGCTTGCCGATCTGGTGTGGAAGGTGCCTGAGCTTCTTGCCGACCTCTCCAACTACTATCATCTCCAGCCCGGCGATGTGATCTACACCGGCACGCCAGCCGGGGTGGGCGCCGTCGTTGCCGGCCAGACGCTGCGCGGCGGTGTCGACGGGCTTGACGAAGTCAGGCTCGCTATCGGTCCCGCTGAGTAGGGCCTACGAGGCCCGCGTTTCACATCATGTGGGAGCTGGCTCGAGCCGGCTCCTGCAATACGAAAGCGCGAGGCGCGGCTTAGCTCCATCTGAGGGGCGCAAACGCTTGCAGCGCCTGCCTTGCTGCCGCTGTGCGCTACCGTTCGATTTCCTCCTTGCGCCTGGCAACGAACGCTTCCAGCTCCTCGTCGATCGCCGGGTCGAGCGGCGGCTGCTCGTAGGTTCGCAGCAGTTCTTTCCAGACCGCGTTGGCGCGATCGGTGCCCGTGCGCGCGCCGCTTTCGGACCAGTTCTCGAAATTGCGCCAATCCGAAAGCATCGGCTCGTAGAAGGCATTCTCGAACCGCGCCAGGGTGTGGCTGGTTCCAAAGAAGTGACCGCCGGGGCCGACCTCACTGATGGTGTCGATCGCGAGACTGCCCTCATCGACAGCAATGGGATCAAGAAAGCTGCGCATCATCTGCAACATCTCCGCATCGAGCACGAGCTTTTCGAAGGAAGCGGTCAATCCACCTTCAAGCCAGCCCGCGGCGTGCTCGATCAGGTGAACGCCGCCCATGACGGTACTCCACAGAGACATGCCGCTTTCATAGGCCGCTTGAACGTCGACCGCGTTCGATGCCGTCACGTTGGAAGAGCGGAACGGTACGCCGTAGCGGCGTGCCAATTGACCCGAGGCGATCTGCGCCTTGGCGTATTCGGGCGTTCCGAAAGCGGGTGAGCCAGTGCGCATGTCCACGTTTGAGGTGAAACCGCCATACAGCACCGGTGTGCCTGGATTGACGATTTGGGCAAGCGCGATCAGTGCCAGTGCCTCGGCGTTCTGCTGAGTGAGAGCGCCCGCTATCGTCACCGGACTCATCGCACCGGAAAGGGTGAAAGGGGTCAGCGCGATCGGCTGGCCCGCGCGCGACATGGCGACCAGACCCTCCCCCATCGGAATGTCGAGCCTGAGCGGCGAGTTGGAGTTGATGATCGTCAGCGCCGCCGGATTCTTCTTCAGCTCTTCGCGGGATTGCCGAAGCGTGATCGAGAGCATGTCGATCGCGTCCTCGACACGGTAGCCGCCCAGCGCCCAGCATTGCCAGTTCTTGTCGGTCAGCCGGATTGCGGCGAGATAGAAATCGAGGTGGCGGCTGTCCGGTGGCAGGTCGGTCGGCTCGCAGGGGCAGCCCCCTTCCTGGTGAATGACATTAAGGCTATGGACCAGCCGGATGTAGTCGCACATATCGGCGTAGTTGCCGGCGCGGCGGCCGCGATCGATGTCGCTGACAAAGGCGGGGCCACCGGTGGCCGCGAAGATCAGACTGCCATCTCCCACCCTCAGGTTTTTCGCGGGATTTCGCGCCTGCAAGGTGAACGTTGATGGTGCGGTTCGGATCGTCTCCTCGATCATGGCGGGATCGAAGCGGACACGGTGGGTCGCTTCATCCACAACCGCACCCGCGTCCGTCAGGAGCCGCCTGCTTTCGTCGTGCATGATCTCCATGCCCGTATCGCGCAGTAGGGCGAGTGATGCGAGATGGATGGCCTCGACTTCATCTGCGCTCATCACCTGAATCGGCGGGTAACGGTTTGCCACGTTGGCGAAGGGCAACTGCCTGACGCTCGAACCTGCAGCCAGGCGACGTTCGCGCCTGTTCACCGAACTGCGTGCCATGATCGTATTCCTTGTCATTCGTCACGTTGGATAGCCCTTCCCGCGTCCGAAGATGCGCTCGACGCGGGAAGAGCGTCTGATCGTCAGGCTTTGGCGAATCGGGTCACATCGAGATAGCCGTCAGCCAGGATGCAGGGCTTCAGCCCATCGCGGGCAACAGCCGCAAAGGTTTCGTGCGTGATGAAGACGAAACCACCCGATTCCTCCATCAGGTCCTGCATTTTGCGATAGATGGCACCGCGTTTTTCCTGGTCGGTTTCGGCCATGCCTTCCTGATAGAGCGTCTCGAATTCGGGGCTATCGAACTGCGACCAGTTGTAGACCCCGATCTGCGATGGCCGGAACCAGGTCAGGTTTTCAGAGGGATCGACACCACCGGCGAAGTTCATCAAGACCAGTTCGAGGGTCTTCCAGGTGTCGCCCGAGCTCTTGTCGCCAAGCGTCCAGTACACGCCATCGTCATAGGATTTGATTTCGACGGTAATGCCGACCGCACCGAGCAACGCCTGGATGATCTGGCAGGTCAACTGGCTGGTTTTGTCGTTCTGGGCGGCCAACTCGATGGTGAGGCCGGATACGCCCGCCTCATCGAGCAGGGCTTGCGCCTTGGCGGCATCGGCAGGGTAGAGGATCGCTTCTCGATGGCCGATCATCGCCGGCGGGACAACTCCGGTCGCAGATGCGGCGAGCCCGGAATAGGATCCCTCCATGATCTGGCTGACATCGATCGCATATTGGATCGCACGGCGAACTTTTTCCTCGGCGAATTTCGGATTGTTGACATTGATCGCGAGCCAGGAGAGGCGGTTGCCGTCCATCTGAATCAGCGACGTCTTTTCCGGCACCTTGTCCTTGTAGGTCGCAAGCGTGTTGAGGCTGATCTTTGAGTAGTCGATCGCTTTGGACTCATAGGCGAGTGCTGCGGCCTCGTCGTCGGTGATGATCTGGAACTGCACCTTCGGGAAGGCCGGCGGCGCGCCCTTCCAGGCCGGGTTGAGCTTCAGCGACAGGCTTTGCTTGGGCACCCACTTGTCGATCAGGTAAGGACCCGCACTGGCGGGGACTTCGGTCGTAAACTTGCCGCCGGCGGCCTCGACGGCCTTCTTGCAGACAATGTGCCCCATGTAATAGGGCAGGGTGGTCACCCAGAAGGGAGCAGAGGGCGACTTGAGATGGATGACGCCCGACCTCTCGCCCGTGACCTCGACCTCCTTCAGTGCGTCGAAGGCATAAGCCCATGCCGAGGCGTTGTCCGGATTGGCGACCCGCTCGAATGAGTACTTCACGTCTTCGGCAGTGACAGGACCGAAATCGCCGGTCCACACGAGCCAGTCGTGCAGCTTGAACTCGATCTCGGTCGGAGACTTCTGTTTCAGCTCGCTCGCTGCATGGGGTTGCCACTTCACGCCCTCGCGGACGTCTTCCAGCCTGTTAAGCGAGACGAACAGGCAGCGGCCGATTTCCTCCTCGAGAAGGCCGTTCTGGAAGGCCGGGTCCAGCACCTCGATGTCGGATGCACCGCGGATGACGAGCGTATCGCCCTCGACCGCATAGGAAAGGCCCGGACGCATGGCGATTGCCGCGGCGCCGGCAGCGGCGCCGGCCAGAAAATACCGTCTGTTGATCGAAATCCCATTCATGATCGTCTTCCCTCTGGTTTGTTGTTTGCTCGTTCTTGGACCTGCTACCTGGATACGACGTGAAGGCCGCGCACTGCCGCTGCCGACGCCGCTGGCAGCGGAAAGTGGCAAGCGACCTGACGATGGCCAGGCTCATCGGCGAGTGTAGGTGCCTCCACGCGGCAACGCGCCTGGGCGAAGGGGCATCGCGTATGGAACTCGCAGCCTTCCGGCCGTGCCGCGATACTGGGAACCTCGCCGAGCACAGGCGGCTCCGTCCGCCGCTTCGCCGGATCCGGCACCGGCTCGGAATCGAGGAGAGCCCTCGTGTAGGGATGCTTCGGCGCACGAAAGATTTCGGATGCCGGACCGCTTTCCACGACGCGGCCCAAATAGAGGATGACGATGCGATCGGCGATATGGCGTGCGACCGAAAGGTTGTGGGTGATCACCAGGAAAGCCGTGCGGTGCTGCTCGCGAAGTTCGAGGAAGAGATTGAGCACGCCGCCCTGGACCGAGACGTCGAGGCCGGCGGTCGGCTCGTCGGCGACGATCAGCTTGGGGATCACCGAGAGTGCGCGCGCGACCGCGGCACGGCGCGCCTGCCCGCCACTCAGCGCATGGGGGAAGCGCGACAGGAAGCGTTCGGACAGCCCCACCTGCTGTGCAAGCGCGACAAGGTCCTCCATGCGGGTAGAGCCCGAGCGGGCGATGCGGCGTGGCTCGGCGATCATGGCGCCGATCCGTTGTCGTGGATTGAACGAACTCAGCGGATCCTGGAAGAGCAGGGCCGCCTGGCGGCGCACCGCACGGAAGCTTTTCGCGGAAAAATCCGCAAGCGCGGCGCCTTCGAGTGTGATCCTGCCGGACGACGGCTTGACCAGGCCAAGAAGCGCGCGGCCGAAAGTCGTCTTTCCCGAGCCACTCTCGCCGACCATGCAGACGATCTCGCCCGACCGTATGGCAAGCGATACGTCGAGCAGGATTGACAGAGGCTTGACGCGTGCGAACGGCAGCCATTTCGCCGGCACGTCAACCGAGAGCTTGGTGGCTTCGATCAGGGCCGGCGTTGCACTCATGGCTTGCTCCTGTGGCAGCGGGCATGGTGCCGGGGATCAGCGGACGCGCTGACCCATGGCGGTGAGAGCGTCAGGCATCGCTCTTCGGTGAAGCGGCAGCGCCCGGCAAAATCGCAGCCTGTCCCGCCCGGGCGAGGCACCTCGCCGGCGATGACCGGCAGTCTGCCGACGCCGGTCGGGATCAGGGCCGGTTCGCAGGCAAAGAGCGCCTGGGTGTAGGGATGGCGAGGGTCACTGAAGATCGTTTCTACCGCGCCTTCCTCGACGATCTGGCCCGCATACATCACCGCGACGCGATCGCAGATTTCCGCGATCACACCCAGATGATGCGAGATGATGAGTATAGAGACGCCGGCGGTTTTTCTGAGCGACCTCATCAGGTGGAGGATCTGGGCCTCCATCGTCACATCGAGCGCGGTCGTAGGCTCGTCGGCGACCAAGAGTGCCGGCCTCATCAAAAGCGCCGCGGCGATCGCCACCCGCTGGAGCATGCCGCCGGAAAGCTGAAAGGGATAGGCGTCGAGCTTGCCCATCGGGTCGGGAATGCCGACTTGCTTCAAGGCCGCGATGATGCGTTCCCGCTTGGTGGCGACGGTCTGGTCACGATCGCGCCACAGCAGGTCGACGAGTTGCTTTCCGAGCGTGTGGATCGGGCTGAACGCTGCCATCGGGTTCTGGAAGATCATCGCCGCCGACGGGCCGCGAAGCACGGAAAGCGTTGTGCGGTCGGCATCCAGAATGGTGTTGCCGGCAAGGACGAACCGGTCGCCGCGCACACGCGCGGCTTTCGGCAACAGGCCGAGGATGGAATGCGCCAGCGTGGACTTGCCGGAGCCGCTTTCGCCAATGATGCCGACGATCTCGCCCGGTCCGACCGTCAGGTCGACACCGACCACGGCCGGAACCACGCCCCCATAGCTCACCGAAACGTTGTGTATTTCGAGAACCGGGGCGCTCATGGCTTGCGCTCTGGATTGAGCTTCGGGTCGAGCGCGTCGCGCAGCGCCTCACCAAAGAATGTGAAGCCGATCGTCGCCAGGATCAGCGGGACGCCGCCGGCAACTACCGGCACCGCGCTGTTGCGGATGACGGCGAAGCCGTCGCTCAGAATGTTGCCCCAGCTCGGGATCTGCGGCTTCACGCCAAGGCCGAGGAAGGAAAGTCCCGCTTCCAGCGTGATGACCGTCGAGATGTCGAGACAGGCAAGGATGAGCAACGGCCCGATAACGTTAGGCAGCAGGTGGCGGAACAGGATGCGCGGCGTCCCGGCGTTCATCGCCTGCTCGGCCTTGATGAAGTCGCGGGTTTTCAGGCTGAGCGTCTGCGCACGCACGAGCCGCGCATAGGAGGGGACCGAATAGAGCACGATGACGAGAATGACGGTGGAAACGCCGGGGCCGAGCAGCACGACGATGGCGAGCCCCAACATGATCATCGGCAGTGAACTGATGCTGTCGAAGACGAGGATCAGGAGACCGTCCAGCCAGCGCGGACCATAGCCAGCGATCATGCCGAGCGGCAGGGCGAGCGCGATCGCCACCGAAAGCGACGTCAGCGCGACGGTCATCGCCGTGCGCGTGCCGACGATCACGCGCGAGAGGAGGTCGCGGCCGAGCTGGTCCGTGCCGAGGAGATGGGCCAGTGACGGGTCGGCCAGCCGCGCCTTCACATTGATCGCCGTGGGATTGTAGGGGACGACATATGGCGCAAGGATCGCCATGCCCACGATCAGCACAACCAGGATCACGCCGATCGCGCCAAGTGGCGTCGACATGACATGCGCGATCGTGTGCCCGACGCGCCTCAGTGCGCCTGGTTCGGGCGCGACAGTCTCGTTCGTTGTTGCACTCGCGACGGTCGCCATGTCACAAACCGCTCCTGACACGGGGATCGAGCCATGCGGTGACGGCATCGGCGAGGATCATGCAGATCACGTAGAGACCCGACGTGAAGAGCACGGTTCCCATCACGAGCGGAAAGTTGCGCGACATGACGGCATCGTAGGTCATCTTGCCGAGCCCGGGCCTGGTGAAGACAATCTCGGCGAAGACGGAGCCGGTCAAAAGACCGCCGAATCCGACGGCGATGACGGACAGAATGGCCAGCAGTGCCTGTTTCAGCGCATAGGCATAGATGATCCGGGTTTCCGGAACGCCGTAGGAGCGCAGTGTGCGCACGTAGTCCTCGCCCATCGCCTCGATCATCGCCGCCCGCACGAGCCGCGAGACGTAGCCGACCCATCCCAATCCGACCGCAAAGGAGGGCAGGATGAGGGAGCGTGCTTGAGCGCCAATGTCGCCGGGCTCGCCGGCTCCGATAGCCGGGAGCCAATTGAGCCAGACGGCAAAAACCAGAAGCGAATAGAGCGCGACGACGAAGGAAGGCACGGCGACGAAGGCAATCGAGACGAGGCCGATCAACCAGTCGCCCCATTTGCCGTGATGGACAACGGCAACACAGCCCAGCAGGATGCCGAATGCTACCGCCCAGATGAAACTCGCAAACGCCAGCATCACCGTATAGGGCAGCACTTCGAGGATCATGGTGAGAACGGGGCGGCGGCTCCAGACGTCCTGTCCAAGATCGCCATGCGCAAGGCGCCCCAGGAACGCGGCGAGCTGTTCCAGGACCGGTCGGTCGAGCCCCATCAGCTCCCGGAAAGCCTCCCGCATCTCGGGCGTCGAGCGCGGCCCCAGCGCCACCACCGTCGGGTCGCCCGGGATCATGTGCATCATCGAGAACAACAGGATCGCGACGATCAGCAAGATGACGAAAGCAAGGGCTGTGCGGCGGAGCAGGAAGGTGATCATCGCGACCCGCCTCGGCAGTTGGCGACCGTCATCAACAGCCGATGGCGTCGGCCGGGCGGTCGGGTCTGGCCCGCGTCATGCGCACTTGCGCCGGCAGGCATTACAAATGGTCGCGGTCGATCCATTCGTCTCCCTCCCGTTCGAACATGAGTTGGCCCCGCTCATGCACCTCGAGCCGCCATTCCAGCCGGAATTGCGTGGCCGTCGATGTAACCACGACCCGCGATCTTGTTTCCGCGTCCGCATCCGCGCTGCGGTAGCCCAGCACCCACCCGGTATCCAGGCGCGCGGATAGGGGATCGTCCTCCGTGATCGACATTTCGTCCACGACCCTGGCCCAGGTTTCGTTGGCGCGGTCGGTCAGCAATTGCCGGCCGTGGTTGCTGGAGAGCGTCAGCGTTTCCCTGCGCTTGCCGGCATCAACCGCAAGCAGCCGCGAATGGGACTCGTCCTCCAAGACGTCCATCGGCACCGGCGGCGAGATCTCCGCCTCGTCAAAGATCTCGCCGCCGTCTCCCGGTTGTGGTGCACGTACCGGAAGGACGAGCCGACAGGCACCGGGCTCGAACGAAAATGTCGGCAGGCCCGGCTGCGGCCAGAGTACCGGCCAATGCTGGTTCGACAAAGCAAGGCGCAGGCGGTTGCCTTTACCGAAGCGACGGCCGCAATGGTTAAGCTCGAGACGTGCCCTGACCGGGTGCGCGGCCCTGATCGGTAGCGGATGCTCGCGGTTGTCGCGCTGGGCCAGGTTGAGCGCCCCCCAGCTCACGAGGGTCGATGTCCCGTCGGGCAGCACCTCGCAAAGTCGGGCGGTGAGCGTGCCGAAGGGCAGGTCGGAGGCAAGCGTGAACTCCAGCACCGGCGCGCCGAGCAGGTCCAGGTCCTCGGCAAGCGGCGCGCTGTCGAAGCACAGACCCAGTCCGTCCTCGCGACGCTGGTCGCCGGCCATATCCGGCACTTCCCCGCCATAGCCGCCATAGCGGCCGCAGTCACGCCCGGCCGTGACCGGCGAGCGCAGCCGCATCGTGTCGCCGATCGCGGGCACAGCGTCGAGTCGGCCGCTGTTGAGGAAGAGAACCTGCGCTGTGACATTGGGCGAGGGCCAGGACGGATCGCGTACCCAGCGGCCCGGATGATCGGGATAGACATGTGCAGGTCGGTGCGGATCTTTGAGGTAGGTCGTGTAGGCGGGCTCGTCCATGATGCCGGTGTCGACGCCCTCGAGCCAATGCCGCCACCAGCGGATCGCTTCGCCAAGGTAGCCGATCGCCGGGCCGGGTTCCCCAAGGAAGGGATAGGCATGGGTCCAAGGCCCGATCAGCCCCTTGCGAGGGCCAGAAAGCCCTTCCATCAGCCGGGGCACGGCATTGAAATAGGTGTCGTCCCAGCCGCTGATGGCATAGACGGGGATGTCGATCTTGGAAAAGTCCTCGCAGACAGAACCGCGCTTCCAGTAGGCGTCGCGGCGCTGGTGGCGCAGCCAGACGGAGGACCAGCAGCTTGTCGCCTCCAGCCGCTCCCGCCACATCGATCGCCAGCGTTCGCCGACGATTTGCGGGTCCGGCGGCAAGGCGCCAAGGCCGAGGATGAACGACGACCACATGCCATCCTCGGTCAGAAGATTGCCGCCGAAGTAGTGCACGTCATCGGCATAGCGATCGTCGGAGCAGCACAGTGCGATGATGGCCTTCAAGGCTGGCGGTCGGCGCGCGGCAACCTGCAGTGCATTGAATCCGCCCCAGGATATGCCCGTCATGCCGACCGCGCCGGTGCACCAGGGCTGGCGCGCGAGCCAGGCGATGATCTCGCAGGCGTCGTCCTGCTCCTGTTCGGTGTATTCGTCGGTCAGCACCCCTTCCGAGTCTCCGGATCCGCGGATGTCGACGCGGCAGCAGGCGAAGCCGTGGCCGGCAACATAGGGGTGCATCTTCATGTCGCGGAACACGGTCCCGTCACGGCGACGATAGGGGATGAGTTCCAGGATCGCCGGAACCGGACGCTCCTCTGCATCCCGCGGCAGCCAGATGGTGGCAGCAAGACGCGTCCCGTCCCTCATGGTGATGAAGACCGGGTCGAGGGTGCGGACGCGGCGGGGGAACGTGTCGACGACCCTGGTCATGGGACACCCTTTCCGGTGTCGCGCGGCTCAGGCCCATCGGCTTCCGCCTCGTCGTGCGGCGTCCATTCGTAGCGCGACATGCCGGCGGCGGCCACCATCATGGATGCTCCTATTCGGCCGCCTCGGCCGGTTCGCAATCGGTGATCGGCGTATCGCGCAGATAGGGTCGGCGGCTGCCGTTCTGCCCCAGTTCGCGCGCGGCCTTGTGGCCGCTATGCACCGCATGGGTGATCGCTCCGGGCGCGAGCGCATCGCCGATTATGGTGATGCTCCTGATGCCGGCTGCATCCAGATCCGCGCGCCGGGCCTCGATTGCTTCCTGCAACTCGTTGCGCGGCGTGCGCAGTCCGACGATCAGGACGGAGCGACATTGCACCCTCGTCTCCTCGCCGGTGAAGAGGTGGACAAGCGTTGCGGTTTCGCCGTCGAAGTCCTTCAGCGTCTGTAGTGTCGTGACCGGGACGTTGCGGCGCGAGAGCGCCCGGTGCACGAGCGGTAGCTCGTTCGTCATGATTGTCCAGGCCGAGGCCTGGCCCGCCGGCGTAACGTAGGCGACGTCGATCCCCCTGGCGGCGAGGTGCTCGGTCAGAACGCCGCCACAGTAGTAGTTGTCGAAGTCGAAGACGAGCGTCGGTCCCTGCGGCCACCGGCCGGCCGCGATGTCGTCGGGCGTGTAGACCTCCGGGTGCGCCAATCGGCCGACCGGGATCTCCATCGAGGAATAGAGCATCCGGGTCCAACGGGCACCGGTCGCAAGCACGAGATGATCGGGAGCGAGGTCGATGATCTCGTCCACGCCGAGCCGGCTTTCGAGGTACATCGAGACGTTCGGCATCTCGTTCAGCCGCCCGAGGCGATAGTCGACGACGCGGTTCCAGGCGGCAAGGCCGGGCAGGGTCTTCTCAAAGGTGAGCCGGCCGCCCCAGCTGGAGCCGGCATCGGCGAGCGTCACGTCGTGACCCTGTCGGGCTGCGGTCAACGCGCATTCGAGGCCGGCAGGACCGCCCCCGACGATCAGAACCTTCTCGTGCCGTTGTGCCGGCGCAACCCGTTCGGGATGCCAGCCGCGGCGCCATTCCTCGCCGGCGGTGGGGTTCTGCGTGCAGCGCACCGGAACGCCGTCGTGCCAGCTGGAGATGCAGATATTGCAGCCGATGCACTCGCGGATCTGCTCGATCCGGCCCTCGCGGATCTTGGCGGGCAGGAAGGGGTCGGCGATCGAGGGGCGTGCGCCACCGATGAAATCGAGCACGCCGCGGCGGACTTGCGACACCATGGTGTCGGGTGAGGTGAAGCGGCCGACGCCGACCACCGGCTTGTCGGTCATCACCTTGACGAAGTCGATCACCGGCTCGTGGCTGCCCTCGCCGGTGAACCTGGAGGCGGAACAGTCCGTCGGGCTCGAATCCATCTTTACGTCGAAGAGATCGGTGTGGTCGGACAGCAGGCGGACGAGTTCGTGCGCCTCGGATTGTTCGTGGGTGCCCGGACGGCCGCGCAGTTCCTCCAGGCTGACGCGCAGCGCCACGCCGCAATCCCTGCCGACGGCATCGCGGGTAACATCCAGCATTTCGCGGACGAAGCGGACGCGGTTCTCGATGCTGCCACCGTATTCGTCGGTGCGATGATTGTACTCTGGCAGCAGGAACTCGTAGCCCAGATAGCCCATGCCGGCATAGACGTAGATGATGTCGAAGCCGGCGGTGCGCGCCTTTCGGGCGCCTTCTGCCTGCCAATCCAGTACGGCCCTGATGTCGGCCTTGTCCATGCTGCGCGGGCGAAGATTGCCCATGAAGCCGACATGGGTCGCCATCCAGGGGATGCCGGACGGCGACAGTGGCGGCAGGCGGCTGGCCCGGTTCATCACCGATGCGCCGCCGTGCCACAGCTCGACGCCGGCGAGCGCACCGTGTCGATGCACGGCCTCGGTCATCAGCGCATGCGCGCGGATGTCGTTTCTGTCCCACATCGTCGCCATCGGCAGCGGCGCGTCGTCGGAGCTCGGATCGATGGAACAGGCGCCGGTGCAGACAACGCCCCAGCCGCCTTCGGCCTTGGTCTCACGGAAGGCTGCGCGCACCCTCGGCAGCGCATTGGTCATGCCGCTTGCGTGCGGCACTTGGTAGAAGCGGTTCGGCGCCGTTACCGGACCGATCCGAACAGGTTCGAACAGCACATCGTAGCGAGAATCCCGCGCCATGTTTCAGTCCTCGTTCCCCGCCTGCCATTTTTCCGGCAGGTCATTGAGGGCAAGGATAGGCATGGAACATTGGATTTCGCAACCGAAATTATAAGATCGTATAACATCGCTTGAAAAGCGTTCATTTTCATGTATTTAATGTAATCGTCATGAGCGTCAGCCGCGAGGCGAACGCGAAAAATTCGGCGGTGACGCCTTGGCAAAGGGCGGTCAGACCAAGCAAGAGCAGCAGGCACAAAGGTAGACGCGATTGGCACGCCGCGAACAGACGAAGGGCAGGGCGCGTTATCGTCGGGAAACGCCCGAGGACCGCCGCCGGCAGCTCGGCGAGGCGGCCCTTCGCTGCATCGTCAAGCACGGCAATGCCGGCGTCTCGGTGCGCCAGATCGCCGCCGAGGCGGGCGTCACGCAAGGGCTGATCACCCATCATTTCGGCGAAATCAACGAGTTGGTCGCCTATGCCTTCGACATCATGTCGGCCGGGCTTCTGCAGGCGCTCCTGTCGGCCGTCGACGAGGCGGAACCAACCCCGCGGAAGCGGCTGGACGCTTTTATCGAAGCGTCGTTCTCGCCCATGCTGTTCGACCGCGACGTGCTCGGCGTTTGGGTGGTCTTCTGGGGACTGATCCTTCATTCGCCGCGGATGAGCGCCTCGCAGCAGGGCGAATATTCCGACTATGTTGCCACTATCGAAAGGCTGCTCGGTGACCTGGCGGCATCCGAAGGTTTCGCGATCGGCGACATCCGGCTGACGGCCGTTGCCTTCACCGCGCTGCTCGATGGCCTCTGGCTCGCATGGTGCTTGAACCCCTCTTCCTTCAAACCCGAGGAGGGCGTCCAGATTTGCCGCAACTGGGTGGAAGGCTTGCGCCGTGGCGCCTATGCCTGAAGGATCGATGGCTGGGCACCGGCGAAGCGTCGCGTCGTTCGAGCGGGCCCCGATGGACTGAAGATGGGCCGCCTTAAAGCGGCTTCTTGATCCATTTGGACAATACGCCGACAATGCCTTCGCGGAATAGCAGCACGGCTATGACAAAGACGACGCCTTGCACCACCGTGACCCAGGCACCGAGGCTGGCCAGATAGTTCTGCATCGTGATTATGATCGCGGCGCCGACCATCGGCCCGAATATGGTGCCCATACCACCGAGCAGCGTCATGAGCACGACCTCGCCCGACATCCCCCAGTAGACATCCGTCAGCGATGCCAACTGGACGACGATTGCCTTGGTAGCGCCCGCGAGGCCGGCCAAAGTGGCCGACAACACGAAGACCGCCAGCTTGTAGTGATCGGCGCGGTAGCCGAGCGACACGGCCCTGGGCTCGTTGTCCCGGATAGCCTTCAACACCTGCCCGAACGGCGAGTGGACGATGCGATAGATCAGAAGCACGCCGAGCAGGAATATTGCGGCCACGACATAATAGAGCGTCATCGTGTCGGATAGATCCAGGAAGCCGAACAGATATCCTTGTGGCACCGCCTGGATACCGTCTTCGCCGCCGGTAAAGGGAGCCTGCAGCGCGAAGAAATAGGTCATCTGGGCGAAGGCCAGCGTGACCATCGCAAAGTAAATGCCCTGGCGGCGGATGGCGAGCGCGCCGAATACAAGACCGAGGGCGGCCGCGGTCGTTGTGCCGGCCAGAATGGCGAGTTCCGGCGAAAGGTCCCAGACTTTAGCGGCGTGTGCCGAAACATAGCTCGCCATGCCGAAGTAGGCGGCGTGGCCAAACGACAGGAGACCGCCATAGCCCAAAAGCAGGTTGAAGGCGGAAGCAAACAACGCGAAGCAGAGAAGCTTCATCAGGAAGAACGGGTAAAACAGGCTCGGCGCGATCAGGAGCAGGCCCGCAAGAGCGAGAAAGACCGTCATGTGCAGGCGCTTATTGCGGGTGGGCCGATCGACAAGGATGGCGTCGGCGCTCACAGGTTCTGCCTTGGCGCTCATGTCAGCCCTCCTTACCGAACAACCCGGCCGGCTTCACGAGCAGCACGAGGGCCATGATGACGAAGATGACCGTTGCGGCGGCCTCCGGATAGAAGACCTTGGTCAGGCCTTCGATGAGGCCGAGCGCAAAGCCGGTGACGATGGCGCCGAGGATGGAGCCCATGCCGCCAATGACGACGACCGCGAAGACGACGATGATGAGGTTTGAGCCCATCATCGGATTAACCGCGTAGATTGGTGCGGCCAGCACGCCGGCAAAGCCGGCAAGCGCGACGCCAAATCCGTAGGTGAGCGTGACAAGCAGCGGCACGTTGATGCCGAACGCCTGCACGAGCGTCGGATTTTCCGTGGCGGCGCGAAGATAGGCGCCAAGTCTGGTTTTTTCAATTATGAACCAGGTGGCGAGGCAGACGACGAGCGAGGCAACGACGACCCAGCCCCGATACAGCGGCAGGAACATGAAGCCGAGATTGACGCCGCCGGAAAGTTGCGGCGGGATGGCGTAAGCAAGGCCCGACACCCCGTAGCCGTTGCGGAACAAGCCCTCGATTATGAGAGCCAGGCCGAAGGTCAAAAGCAGCCCATAAAGATGGTCGAGCTTGTAGAGCCGGGAAATCATCGTCCGTTCGATGACCATGCCGATGGCCCCGACGATCAGCGGCGCCAAGACCAGGGCCGGCCAGTAACCGATGCCGAGATAGGTGAGCAGCATCCAGCCGACGAATGCGCCCATCATGTATTGGGCGCCGTGGGTGAAATTGATGATGTTGAGAAGTCCGAAGATGACGGCGAGGCCGAGGCTCAGGGTTGCGTAGAACGCACCATTGATGAAGCCGAGCAGCAACTGACCGTAGAGTGCAGCGGACGGAATACTGAAAATTTCAGCCATCGGATCGTGTTCCGGAAAGAGCAAGGCCCGGGAGCGGATGCCCCCGGGCAGGGGGGGCTCGACGTTACTGGACGAGGCTGCAGCCGCCATCGGCCAGCGGGCGGAAAGCTTCCGCCGCCGGAATGGTAGCGACCGTCTTGTAGAGATCCCACTCGGCTGTGGACTCTTCGGGCTTTTTGACCTCGAACAGATACATGTCGTGGACATGGCGGCCGTCGGCGCGGACTTCACCCTTGCCGAACAGCGGATCCTCGGACGGGGTCTCCTTCATCTTGGCCATGACGGCAGCGGTATCCTTGCCCTTGGTGGCCTCGACCGCCTTCAGGTAGTGCAGGACGGAGGCGTAGACGCCGGCATGTACCATGGTCGGCATGGCGCCGCCGTGCCGCTCGGCGAAGCGCTTGGAAAACTCCCGCGTGCCGTCGTTCTGGTCCCAATAGAAGGCTTCTGTCAGTACCAGGCCCTGGGCCGTGTTCAGCCCGAGTGCCTTGACGTCGGTGACGAAGGTCAGCAGGCCAGCGAGCTTCTGTCCGCCCTGGACGATGCCGAATTCGGCCGCCTGCTTGATGGCGTTGGTGGTGTCGGCCCCGGCATTTGCCAGGCCGATGACCTTGGCGCCCGAGCCTTGCGCCTGCAACAGGAAGGACGAGAAGTCCTGCCCCGGGAATGGGTGGCGGACGTTGCCGAGCACCTTGCCGCCGGATTTCTCGACCACTGCGCCGGTGTCACGCTCGAGCGCATGACCGAAGGCATAGTCGGCGGTCAGGAAGAACCAGGAGTCGCCGCCCGCCTTGACCATGGCGCTGCCGGTGCCGTTGGCCAGGGCCCAGGTGTCATAGGTCCAGTGGACGGTGTTGGGCGAACAGGCCTTGCCGGTGAGGTCGGACGAGCCCGCGCCGGAGTTCATGAAGATCTTGTTCTTTTCCTTGGTGATCTCGGCGACCGCAAGCGCCACCGACGACGTCGGGACGTCGAGGATGACGTCGACGCCATCCTGGTCATACCACTGGCGGGCGATGCTCGAGCCGATGTCCGGCTTGTTCTGGTGATCGGCGGAGATCACCTCGACATTGATGCCCTTGTCCGCCGCCTTGAAATCCTCGACCGCCATCTTCGCGGCGACGACCGAGCCCTCGCCCGAAAGGTCGGCATAGGTGCCGGAGCGGTCGTTCAGCACGCCGAGCTTCACGTCGATCTTGTCCTGGGCGAGCGCGCTTCCAGACATCAAAGCCGCCGCGGCTGCGGCCAGGATTAGTTTTCCGATCTTCATTTTTCCTCACTCCCTGTGTTAAACGAAGATTTCAGACGCCAAGATAGCGATGAAGCTTGCCCATGTTGGCCTCCAACTGCGCGTTGGCGATCTCGTCGACGACGCGTCCCTGCTCGACGATGTAGTGGCGATCGGCAACGGTTGCGGCGGCATGGAAATTCTGCTCGACCAGAATGATGGTGAAGCCCATCGACTTCAGCTTCTGGATCATGCGGCCGATCTGCTGGACGATGACGGGCGCAAGGCCCTCTGTCGGCTCGTCCAGAAGCAGCAGGCGTGCGCCGGTGCGCAGGATGCGGCCGATCGCCAGCATCTGCTGTTCGCCGCCCGAAAGCTTTGTGCCCTGGCTGTGCAGCCGTTCCTTCAGGTTCGGAAAGAGTTCGAAGATCTGATCGAGCGTGAAGCCGCCTGGCGCCACGACCGGCGGCAGCATCAGGTTTTCCCTGACATCGAGGCTCGAAAAAATGCCGCGTTCCTCCGGGCACCAGGCAATGCCCTTTTTGGCAATGTGGCGCGACGCAAGGCCGACGAGTTCGCTGTCCTTGAAGCGGATGGAGCCGCGGCGCTTCTCGATCACGCCCATGATCGCCTTGAGCGTGGTCGTCTTTCCCGCACCATTGCGGCCGAGCAAGGTGACCACCTCGCCGGCGCGTACGTCGAACGCCATGCCGTGGAGCACATGCGATTCGCCGTACCAGGCGTTGAGGTCGCGAACGGCGAGCAGTGTATCCGTGGCTGCCGAGGCAGGTTGAGTCGCAGCAGCGCTATGCATGGCCGGCACCGATATAGGCTTCGAGAACGCGCGGATCCTTCGAGACGGTCGCGTAGGTACCCTCCGCGAGGACCTTGCCGCGGGCGAGCACCGTGATGAAATCGGACAGGGTCGAGACGACCGACAGGTTGTGCTCGACCATCAGCACGGTCCGGTCCTGCGAGACGCGACGGATCACCTGGGTGATCCGATCAACATCGTCTGCGGCCATGCCGGCCATCGGCTCGTCGAGCAGCATCATTTCCGGGTCGAGCGCCAACGTGGTGGCGATCTCCAGCGCGCGTTTGCGACCGTAGGACAGTTCGCCGGCCATCGTGCCCATGAAATCGGCCAACCCCACGGTTTCGACCAGCTCACTGGCGCGGTGGTTCAGGCTATCCAGCACCCGTTCAGATCGCCAGAACGCGAAGGAATCCCGCCGTCCCCGCTGCAGGGCGATGCGGACGTTTTCAAGCACGCTCATGCGGGGGAAGACGGCGGAAATCTGAAACGAGCGTATCAGGCCGAGCCGGGCGATGTCGGCGGGCTTCCGACGGGTTATGTCCTGGCCGTTGTAGGTGATCGTTCCGCGGGTCGGGTTCAGAAACTTGGTCAGCAGGTTGAAGCAGGTGGTCTTGCCCGCGCCATTCGGCCCGATCAGGGCATGGATCGTGCCCCGTCGGACTTTTATGTCCACGCCGTCTACTGCGATGAAGCCTTTGAATTCCTTCGTCAGACCACTGGAAGACAGGATTATGTCTTCGGCCATGCATCCTCCCGATTTTCCCCTCCAGGGTCTTGCGCCCTTGTATGCCAACGCTATGGGGCGGCGCTGCCGGTGTCAAACAAATTCAGTATCAGGTGCAAAAGTTCACGTACTTGAACTATTGCACCGTCGAACCAAAAGTGTCATAGAGCGCCTTCCTGCGGAGGTTCCATGCGCGTCAGACAGATCGACAATGTCCTCGACTTGTTCGAGATCTATGCACGGGAGCGGTCGCCGCTGACGCTCACGGCATTGTCCCAGGCGCTGGGGATACCAAAGTCCAGCACCTTCAATATCATCGAGACGCTGGTGAGCCGGGGCTTCCTCTACGAGACGAAACCGAGGGGCGGCTACTACCCAACGCAACGACTGCTCGCGCTGGCCCGCGCGACGATGGACGGAGATCCGCTGACGGCGCGCATCCACGGCCAGTTGCAGGCGCTCGCAGCGGCGACGGGCGAGACGACCGTGCTGTCGGCGCGCGAGCAGAATGACGTCGTCTACGTCGACGTGGTGGAGTCCACCGCCCCGATTCGCTATTTCGCCAAGGTCGGCGAGCGACGGCCGATCCACATGACCTCAAGCGGTAAGGCTATCCTCATTAGCTACGGACCGTCGGAACGGGCCGGGATCCTGCAAGGATTGCGCTATTTTCCCGATCAGCAGCTGACCAAGGACGAAGGCCAACTGGCCGCGGAACTTGATGCATCGATCGTTCGCGGTTGGTGCGAGGATATTGCGGAATCGACGCCCGACGTCATGGGACTTGGTGTCCCCGTTGAGACAGGAGGGCGCCGCTTCGGGCTTGCGGTTGCCGGCCCCGTTTACCGCATGCAGAACAATCGGGAAGCGCTGGTAGCGCATCTTCGCGCCGCCGCCAGCCTTATTGGCGGCATATGAAGAGCGTCGTTGCGTAGCCCGTATCTGAACGTCGAACCGCGGCCGCATGGCGACGCGATAGCCCGGCATGGTGTTGTGGCATGTAGGAGAGCTGGCCATCAGCCCTCGTTTGTCCGCGCACCGTTCGCTTTTCCTGCATCTTCAGGCGGCGGCTCTGGCCTATCCTTAAGCGCTTCGGGGATGTCGATTGGGTCGACGTCCTTGCCCGCTTCCATCCGCTCCGCGCGGTCCGCGAGCACGCGGCTGAGGTTGCGGAGCTCGTTTTCCTCCAGGCGCTCGACGCCGACGAAACGGTTCTCTGCAGCCTTGCTGGTAAGTATCAATTCGTCCAGCTTGGCCTGCATCGCCTTGCCATCTCGGTTCTGCGTGTTCTGCAAAATGAAGACCATCAGGAAAGTGATGATGGTGGTAGAGGTGTTTATCACGAGCTGCCAGGTGTCCGAGTAACCGAACAGCGGTCCCGTGACCGCCCACACCACGACGCTCGTGAGCGCGAGCATGAAGGTGCCGGGTCTACCGCAGAACTCGGAGACGTGGTTTGCGAAGGTGGTGAATAGGTGGCGGAGGCCCTGCATCGTCATTCTCCATGGACAATGCCGGAAAAACTTCCGTTCCGCGGAAAAGTTTCGACCTGCAGAGGGAACGTACCTGCAGACTTCCGCGCCGGCGCCGGAGCGTGCCTGCCCGTATTCCAGGCAATCAGGTGGAACTAGAACGCTTGGTACGGATTGCGGCTCCACAATGGATGGAGGGCGCGATGCAGTGGCAATCCCTTTTGACGCAATTGGGCACTTGGACAGCTCGTCCATCGGCTTTCGTGATCGTTACCATTTATACGTTCGGATGGCTGGTCTTCAGCCCTGAGACGCTGAGGTGGCATGGTGTTGCCACGCTCGCCACGTGGTCGATGACGCTGTTGATCCAGCGCGCTGAGCACCGAGACACACAGGCCATTCACGCAAAGCTTGATGAACTGCTGCTCGCGCACGGCAAGGCGCGAGATGATATCACGCACATGGACGAGAAGGAGCCAGAGGAGATCGAAAGCTTCCGCGACGTCCAAAAGGATTGACTGAATACGCGCCCGCGGCAGCACCGTATCGGCCGACCCCCTGGTGAGGTGCCGGTCGACGACAGGAGAACGATCCTACACCTTCCGGATGGAAAAAGCGCCGCGGCTTGCGGGGCGCCCGGTAGTTGATCGCTTGTAGTCCCGGAGAAACCGCCCTCCCCATAGATTTTACGGGTCGCCGCCAAAAATGTATAGACATATATGGGGAGCTCCTATAACCATTAAAAAAACGGGAACTCCTAAACAAGGCAAAAATGCCTGTTCAGCTTTTTAACTTGGGACAGCTTCGCATGCATCAAATGCCCCCCGTGACGACTTACTCGGTTGACTATGCGACCCTGCGCGCGCGCTTCCTCGCCGCTGCACAGAAGGCCGGTGCTGAACTTCACGAGTACTCTCATCCCCTGAACGGCCCGGGTGGCGAGCATCTGGCCACCGACGTCGCTTTTCTCGGCCGCCGCGACGCGTCGAAACTGATGGTGCTGAT
This sequence comes from Mycoplana sp. BE70, assembly GCF_031455855.1. Classification (NCBI taxonomy): domain Bacteria; kingdom Pseudomonadati; phylum Pseudomonadota; class Alphaproteobacteria; order Hyphomicrobiales; family Rhizobiaceae; genus Mycoplana; species Mycoplana sp. BE70. Next base: position 8,707 of record NZ_JAVDTM010000005.1, on the reverse strand, counting down.
TTCGGGTACTCACGGCGTGGAAGGCCAGTTCGGCTCGGCCTGCCAGTCGACCTGGCTTGCCGAAAACTGTCCGTGGCGTCTTCCCGACGACACGGCGGTCCTCGTCATCCACCTGATCAATCCCTGGGGTACGGCCTGGTCGCGCCGCGTCAACGAAGACAATGTCGACCTCAATCGCAATTTCATCGACTGGCAGGCTGGTCCTCCCAAGAACGCCCGCTATGTCGACCTCCACCCCGCGCTCGTCTGCCACGAGTGGGAAGGGCCGGATCGCAGCAAGGCCGACGAGGCGCTCGCCGCGGCGATGAAGGCGAATGGCGGCTATGCCGGCCTCGCGCCGATCATCGAGGCCGGTCAGTACGAATTCTCTGACGGCCTGTTCTATGGTGGCAACGGCCCGGTCTGGTCGAACCGCACGCTGAACGACATTCTGGCGACCTTCGCGCAGCAGGCGTCGGACGTCGTGGTCTTCGACCTGCACACCGGCGCCGGCCCTTATGGCTATCCGGCGCTGCTGTCGGTGGCCGAGAACGATCATGCCGGCCTGGCATGGGGCAGTGGCATCTTTGGCCCGGCGCTGTCCGTCGTCGTCACCGGCGAAAACGCCACCACCGACACCGGCATTGCCGCGACGGCGACCGGATATGTCTCCGCAGCCGTCCGCAAGGCGATGCCGAAGGCCCGGGTTCTGCCGCTCGTCGTCGAATGCGGGACGCTGGAAGGCAAAGTGATGTCGGATGCGGTGCAAGCCGACAACTGGTTGCACCTGTTCGGCAAGGTCGACAGTCCGCTCGGCCAGAAGATCAAGGCGACGCTGCGATCGGGCTTCATCCCCGAAGATCCGGACTGGCAACGCAACTGTCTTAGCGCAAGTCTAGGCTATTTCGATCGTGCCTTCGCCGACCTGAAGCGGGTCGGCGGCGCAGGCGAAGAGAAGCCGGTCGTCGCCGCTGCCGCTGCTGCCGCCACCGTCGCGCACCCGGCTCCTGCCGAGCCGAAGGCCGGTGAGAGGCCTGCGGTCGAGGTGCGCGATATCCGCAAGCGCTTCGGCCCGCTTACAGTGCTGAACGGCGTTAGCGTCTCGGCGCAGCCCGGTGAGGTCGTGTCGATGATCGGCTCGTCCGGCTCCGGCAAGAGCACCTTCCTGCGTTGCATCAACCTGCTCGAGCAGCCGAACGACGGCCGCATCATCATCGATGGCGAAGAAATCAAGATGAAGAAGACCGCCGACGGGGGTGCGATGCCCGCCGACATGCGGCAGGTCGAACGCATCCGCGCCCGCGTCGGCATGGTGTTCCAGAACTTCAATCTCTGGCCGCACATGACCGTGGTCGAAAATATCATCGAGGCGCCGCTGCATGTTCTGAAGGAAAGCCGAGCCGACGCGATCGAACATGCCCACGCGCTGCTGAAGAAGGTCGGTTTGTCCGACAAGCACGCCCAGTATCCCGGCCAATTGTCCGGCGGCCAGCAGCAGCGCGCGGCCATCGCCCGCACGCTGGCCATGCGTCCCAAGGTCATCCTGCTCGACGAGCCGACCTCGGCGCTTGACCCGGAACTGGTCGGCGAGGTGCTGCGCGTCATCCGTCAACTGGCGGAAGAGGGCAATACCATGATCCTCGTCACGCACGAGATGCAGTTTGCGCGTGAGGTGTCCCACAAGATTCTATTTCTCCACCAGGGAAAGGTGGAGGAAGAAGGTCCGCCGGCGGAATTGTTCGCCAATCCGCGGTCGGAGCGTCTGCGCCAGTTTCTGGCCCGTACGCTCTGAGGTCGGCGCGCTTTCAAGCATCCGGGTGAGGAGCCCGGTCAATGTGAAGGCATGAGTTTTCAAAAGGGGAGTGAGTACATGAAACTGAAAGTCTTGTCGCTGGTCGCGTTCCTTGCCGCAGGCATGGGCAGCGCGTACGCAGCCGAAGGGGAACTGTCGATCGGCACCGAAGGCGCCTATCCGCCGTGGAGCATGGCCGACGCAAACGGCAACGTTACCGGCTTCGACGCCGATGTCGGCAACCTGCTCTGCGCCAAGCTGGAGCTGAAGTGCCACTTCGTCGTCCAGGCCTTCGACGGCCTCATCCCGGCGCTGAAGGCCAAGCGCTTCGACATCATCATCTCGGGTATGTCGATCACCGAGGATCGCAAAAAGGAGATCAGCTTCTCCAACGGTTACGCGGAACTGGCCAACGTGTTTGTTGCGCCGAAGAATTCCGACCTCGCCGGCATCCATGATTTCGACACGCTGATCAAGGCGCTCGACGGCAAGAAGGTCGGCGTCCAGGCCGGCACGACCCACGCCCACTACCTCGAGAAGAACGCCCCGACCGCCGATCTGAAGACCTACGAAACGCTCGACCAGATGCAGATCGACCTGGCCAGCGGCCGTATCGAAACCGCGTTCTCCGACGCTTCGGCGCTGGAGGATTTCCTCGCCAAGCCCGACGGCAAGGACTTCCAGCTGGTCGACGTCAAGATTGCCAGCTCCTCCGACGCGACGCTCGGCGAAGGTATCGGCGTCGGCATCGCCCAGGAAAACACCGAGCTGAAGGCGAAGATCGACAAGGCGCTGTGCGAACTGGTCAACGACGGCTCGATCGGCAAGGCCAGCGAGACCTGGTTCAAGACGGACATCTCCCGTCCCTGCAAGTAAGCGACTGCGACTGGTCCCGCGCGTTCAAGGCGCACGCCCAACCGGGCGTGCCGCCGGCGGGTCGCGCGGGGCCGTCACCTTGATTTTTCCGGGCATGAAGCAGGCGTAGGCGATCTGATGGAATTCGGTCTTTGGCAAGTTTGGGAAGGCGGCTGGGTCGGCGCCATCCTGCGAGGCGCGGCAATCACGATCGCCGTGGGCACGGCCGCCATGCTGGCCGGCCTGGTCGTCGGCATCGCCTGCGGCCTCATCAAATGGGGGCGGGTCTTCCCGCTCAACTTTATCGTCGACGCCTATACCTCGGTGGTGCGCGGCGTGCCGGAACTGCTGATCATCTATTTGCTGTTCTTCTCCTCGGTGGAGTTCGTCACCAGGGTCGCGACCGCTTTCGGCTACGCGGGGCTCGCCGACAGCGGCTATGCCTTCATCATCGCAGTGATCGCCATCGGCGCGATTTCAGGCGCCTATTCGACCGAAGTGGTTCGTGGCGCATTGGCGGCAATTCCCAATGGCCACATCGAGGCTGCCCGGGCGCTCGGGCTTTCCGGTTGGCGCATTTTCCGCCGGATCATCATGCCGCAGATGCTGCGGATCGCGGTTCCGGGCATGAACAACGTCTGGCAGGTCACCATCAAGGATACCGCGCTCGTCTCGGTGGTCGGGCTGCAGGAACTGATGCGCGCCGCCTTCATCGGAGCCGGATCCACACGGCACCCCTTCATCTTCTATCTCATCGCGGCAGTCGTTTATCTGATGATCACGCTCGTCAGCCAGGCGGGTTTCGATCGGGCCGAGCGCCTCCTCAAGGTCCGTTCAAGGAAGTAACCGATGGAACTCGAACTCATCCAACGCGCGGTTCCGGTCCTGCTCAAAGGGCTGTCGGTCACCGCCTTCCTGTCGGCCGTTTCCGTTCTGATCGGCTTCCACCTGGGGCTCGGACTGGCGCTGATGCGGTTGTCGGAGAACCGCTTCCTGTCTGGCTTTGCGAAATATTACAGCATGGTGTTTCGCGGCACCCCGCTGCTCGTCCAACTCTTCCTTTTCTATTACGGCCTTGGCCAACTGTCCTTCATCAAGAACAGCGAGATGTTCTGGTGGGTGATCAGCGACGGCACGCGTTGCGCGACCATGGCGCTGGCGCTGAACACCGCTGCCTACACGTCGGAAATCCTGCGGGGCGGGCTGATGTCGGTTCCGGCCGGGTTGGTCGAGGCGGCACAGGCCAGCGGCATGTCGCGGTTCCTGCGCTTCCGCCGCATCCAGTTTCCGCTGGCGATCCGCCAGGCCCTTCCGGCCTACGGCAACGAGCTCGTGCTGACCGTCAAGGGCACCAGCCTGGCCTCGACGATCACCGTGCTGGAAATCACCGGTTACGCCAAACGGCTGATGAGCCAGACGTATGCGATCTTCGAGGTTTTCGCCATCGCAGGCGCGCTGTATCTTATCATCAACCTTGTGCTGATCAGCCTCGTCAGGATGCTGGAAGCCCGCCTGATGCGTTATCAGACACGATCGCGTTGAGTTTGCCGCGGCCTGGATCGCCGCGGCTCGGTTTCGGGGCGATCCTCGTCCCGCCGTCTGATCCCTGTCCGTGCCAGCATTGACGCGGAGCAAACATCGATTTCACTCATCCGCCAGCCGGATGCTCTTTCGTGCGCCTGTTCGGCCGCACCCATTTAGACATGAAAGGACCAGAACCATGGACGTACGCGCCGCCGTCGCCGTTCAGGCGGGCAAGCCGCTGGAAGTGATGACCGTACAGCTCGAGGGCCCGCGCGCCGGCGAGGTGCTGATCGAGGTCAAGGCCACCGGCATCTGCCACACCGACGACTTCACGCTGTCGGGCGCCGATCCGGAAGGGCTGTTCCCGGCGATCCTCGGCCATGAGGGCGCCGGCATCGTCGTCGACGTCGGCCCCGGCGTCACCTCGGTGAAGAAGGGCGATCACGTCATCCCGCTCTACACGCCGGAATGCCGCGAGTGCTATTCCTGCCTCAGCCGCAAGACCAACCTCTGCACGGCGATCCGCTCGACCCAGGGCCAGGGCCTGATGCCCGACGGCACCTCGCGGTTCTCGATCGGCAAGGACAAGATCCACCACTACATGGGCTGCTCGACGTTTGCCAACTACACGGTGCTGCCGGAGATCGCCGTCGCCAAGGTCAATCCCGACGCCCCCTTCGACAAGATTTGCTACATCGGCTGCGGCGTCACCACCGGCATCGGCGCGGTGATCAACACCGCCAAGGTCGAGATCGGCTCGACGGCGATCGTCTTCGGCCTCGGCGGCATCGGCCTCAACGTGCTGCAGGGGCTGCGGCTCGCCGGCGCCGACATGATCATCGGCGTCGACATCAATCCCGACCGCAAGGCCTGGGGCGAGAAGTTCGGCATGACCCACTTCGTCAATGCCAAGGAGGTCGGTGACGACATCGTGCCCCATCTCGTCAACATGACGAAGCGCAACGGCGACCTGATCGGCGGCGCCGACTACACCTTCGACTGCACCGGCAACACCAAGGTGATGCGCCAGGCGCTCGAATCGGCGCATCGCGGCTGGGGCAAGTCGGTGATCATCGGCGTCGCCGGCGCCGGCCAGGAAATCTCGACGCGTCCGTTCCAGCTGGTCACCGGCCGCAACTGGATGGGCACCGCGTTCGGCGGCGCGCGCGGCCGCACCGACGTGCCGAAGATCGTCGACTGGTACATGGACGGCAAGATCCAGATCGACCCGATGATCACCCACACCATGCCGCTCGAAGACATCAACAAGGGTTTTGAGCTGATGCATTCGGGCGAGAGCATTCGCGGCGTGGTGGTCTACTGACACGCGCCGGCGCCGTTCGCAATTGTTGCAAGGAGGAGGAAGAGCAATGGCAAGTCAGGTATCGATACACCCCGCCGTCGATGGCGGGGTGAAGAAGGGACGGGCGGATTTCGGCGGCGGGACGCTCGTTTGCGCCTGCGCCGACCGGCCGGTGAAAGTCGCTGTCAAGGGCGCTATCGCCCACAACCACGCCTGCGGCTGCACCAAGTGCTGGAAGCCGGAAGGCGCCGCCTTCTCGGTGGTCGCCGTCACGGCGCATGACAACATCACCGTGCTGGAGAACGGCGACAAGCTGGAGATTGTCGATCCCAACGCGCTGATCCGCCGCCACGCCTGCAAGGAGTGCGGCGTGCACATGTACGGCCCGGTCGAGCGCGAGCATGCCTTCCAGGGCCTCGACTTCATCCACCCGGAACGCTTCGAGGAGAGCGGCTGGCCGGAGCCGACCTTCGCCGCCTTCGTGTCCTCCATCATCGAGTCCGGCACCAAGCCGTCCGACATGGACGGCGTTCGCGCCCGCCTCAAGGACCTGGGGCTCGAACCCTATGACTGCCTGTCGCCGGCGCTGATGGACTACGTGGCGAGCTGGGTCGCCAGGAAGTCAGGCGTCCTCAAGGACTGAAGCACACCGGCGCCGGGTTCCGGCGCCGCCTGCCCACATGCAAACGCCGCGCTTCCTGTGAGGGGAGCGCGGCGTTTGCCTTTTGGGAGAATTGTCTGTTTTTGGAGCGAGGCTCCATGTTCCGTCACCCCGGACTTGATCCGGGGTCCAGCAGCGCCGCTCCGTGGCGCTGGAGTCGCGCTCAAGGACTTGAGTGCGCTGGGTGCCGGGTCGAGCCCGGCATGACGGAGAAGAGAAAAAGCGCACTTCGCACAGCGAAAGGTCAGTGTTCAGCAGTGACGCCGCGCTTTCTTTCGGAAGGCGCGGCGTTTTGATTTTCAGCGCGGGTCTTTAGTCGATCACCTTGCCGGGGTTGAGGATGGCCGCGGTGTCGAGGTCGGCCTTGATCTGCCGCATCAGCGCCAGCTTCACCGGATCGGCGGTGTCGCGCAGCGAATGCACCCGCTTGGCGCCGATACCGTGCTCGGCCGAGAAGGAGCCGCCGATGGCGACGATGTCGCGGTAGAGCACCGCTTCGACGGCGGCCAGTTTCTCCGGTGTCATGTCCGCGCCCGCGGCATTCAGGACGAGATGCAGGTTGCCGTCGGCGAGATGGCCGAACAGATAGGGATCAAGGGCAGGATCGATGGCTTTCAGTTCGGCGACGCAGCGGGTCGCATAGGCGTCGATTTCCGAAAGCGGCACGGACACGTCATAGGAGGGGGCGGCCGGATGCTGGCGATAGATGAGGTCGGTGTCCTCGCGCAGCCGCCACAGGTCTGCCTCCTGCGCGCCCGACGTGGCGACGACTGCCGAGGTTTCCGGATATTTTTCCACGACCTGCTCGTAGAGGCGCTCGAGTTCCACCTGCAACTGTTCTTCGTCGGCGCCGCCGAGCGAGATCAACAGGTTGATCGGATGGTCAGGGGCGAAACCGGTGGCCGACCATTGATGGTGGCCGGCGGTCAGGCGGTAGTAGGAGTTCCAGATCGCCTCGGCCGCGCGCAGGTGACCGGAGCGGACGTCGAAGGCGAAGCGGGCGGTGTCGAGCGCCGCTTCGACCGAGGGCAGGCCGAACAGGACCGTCGCGGTCGCCGCCGGCAACGGCTCCAGCTTGACGGCGATGCGGGTGACGATGCCGAGCGTGCCCTCGGCGCCGATGAACAGATGCTTGAGATCATAGCCGGCGGAATTCTTCACCACCCGGGTCAGATCCGAATAGATCGAGCCGTCGGGGAGCACCGCTTCCATTCCGAGCACGCGATGGCGCATGACGCCGTAGCGGAAGGCGGTGATGCCGCCGGCATTGGTGGACACCATGCCGCCGATCGTCGCCGAGCCGCGTGACGGCAGGTCGATGCCGGGTTCGAGGCGGTGTTCGGCGGCCGCTGTCTGCAAGGACTGCAGCGTCACCCCGGCTTCGACGACGGCGACGCGCTCGACGGGCGAGAGCCGCTCGATGCGGTTCAGGCGCGCGGTCGACAGCACCAGTTCGCCGGGCGTGGAGAGCCCGCCGCCGACGAGGCCCGTTCGTCCGCCATGGGTGACGATGGCCACGCCATGCGCCGCGCAAGCCTTCACGATGGCCGCGACCTCCTGTGTCGAGCCGGGCAGGGCGACGGCGGTGGTGCCGAGATTGCCGGCGGTGACGCCGTAGTCGATGTTGGCGATCGCGTCCCCAGTCTTCAGGTTCGCTGCGCCGACAATGGAACGGAGCTCGTCGAGAAAGGCGGCAGAGAGTTCGCTCGTGTCGCCGCGTTTGGCCTCGCAGGCGCGGATCTCGACGACGAAGAGTTCGGCGGGCGCCACGCTGGAGAGGAGGATGTCGCCGGGCGACGCCGCGATTGCGCTATCGAGCGCAGAGAGCCGGACTTCGCGATCGCCGACCGTCAGCGTCACGTCGCCCCGGTGGCAAAGGATGATGGTGACAGTCGCATCGCTGTTGAGGCGTGCCGAGCCGGAAAGCTGCAGCCTGGCGACCGTGTGGGAAAAGGTGCCGCGCCGCGCCATCACGTTGAGGTCGGTGATCGTGCCGCCGAGCAGGGTTGCCGACGTCGCCGCATCGGCCGGGAAGGGTAGCGGCGCGTCGGCGCCGGTCAGGCGCACTGGCGAACGGCCCTCGATATCAAGCGCCATGCCGTCGCCGCTGAGGATCGAAAGGGTGCGGTCGATGCCGGGGAAGGAGGAAAACGGGCCATCGCTGGCGACGGTGGCCATGCTGATCCGCCAGTCGAAGTCGGCGACGGTGGCACCGGCTGGAAAGACGGCGATCTCGACGGTCTCGCCGCCGCCATTCTTCCACGGCATGCGCTTGTAGTCGGTCGCGCTTCTCAGGATGGTCCAGTTCGGATCACTCATGATCTTTTCACCGTAGATGCCACATTTCGCAGACACAGAAGGTCGATGCCGCGCATCCTTTCGGAATGCGCGGCATCGAGGTCGATTAGTTGCCGAGGATGCCCGGCAGGCGCAGGCCCTTTTCGCGGGCGCAGTCGAGCGCGATGTCATAGCCGGCATCGGCATGACGCATGACGCCCGTGGCCGGGTCGTTCCACAGCACCCGCTCGATGCGGCGGGCCGCATCTTCCGAGCCGTCGCAGCAGATGACGACGCCGGAATGCTGCGAGAAGCC